>JBCFBK010000064.1:0-29847 GCA_038562555.1 Prolixibacteraceae bacterium
TTTACTGTTCATGAATACCGGGTTTTATTTTTCAGCGCTTTCCTTCGATGTAAAAAGGCTGATGCTACTGGTGGTTTTCCTGTGCACTTTTTTGCTTCCCCTCATCAGCATGGGCCTCATGAACCTGAACACCCGATTTAAGCCCGATCTCGAAAGAAGCCCCGACCGGGTTGTTCCGATGCTTTCGGCCGCTGTTTTTTATTACGTAGGTTACTACGTCCTGGGACAAATGAATGTTTTCCCGGTATACCGGATATTTATGATCTCATCGGTCCTGATCATTATCCTGCTCATGCTGGTATCAATCAGGTGGAAGATCAGCGCACACATGGCGGCTATCGGCGGATTGATCGGCGCACTGATCGCTCTTTCCCTGCGACTGGGACTGAACAGTTCCCTGATCCTTGCCGGGTTGATTGGCATTGCCGGGCTGATCGGCTCGTCGCGACTCATCCTGGAAAAGCACACAGCGATGCAGGTCTATGCCGGATTCCTAATCGGTTTCAGCACGAACTTCCTGATCATCATCTATATCTGAATGTTCCGTTTATTCAACAAACTTATAGCCGATCCCTTTTAAAGTACGGATGTGATTGTTGCCGATTTTTTCGCGAAGCTTGCGGATATGCACATCGATGGTACGATCGCCGACCACCACATTGTCCCCCCAGACCGAATAATAAATTTCTTCACGGGTAAATACCTTACCGGGTTTTGACACCAGCAGCGACAACAGTTCAAATTCTTTGCGCGGCAGGATCATCTCCTCTCCGCTTTTTTTGATCAGGTAGCGTTCTTTGTCGATGACCAGATCGCCGATTGCCAGCGCCGTGCTGCTGTCGGCCGAAACAACGGCAGGCAAGGCCCCTCCGCCGGTTCTTTTCAACAGGGCTTTAACGCGGCTGACCAATACTTTGGGTCGGATGGGCTTGGTAATATAGTCATCCGCCCCAGCCTCAAATCCCGCTATCTGTGAATAGTCTTCTCCGCGCGCAGTCAGAAAAGCGATGATGCTTCCCTGCAGGGCGGGAATTTTCCGCATCTCCTCACAGGCCGCAATGCCGTCCATCTCAGGCATCATGACATCCAGTATGATGAGCTGAGGCAGTTTTTTCGAAGCGATTTTTATGGCTTCTGCACCGTTTTGTGCCGTATAAACTTTAAAGCCTTCCTTTTCGAGGTTATAGCTGATGAATTCCAGAATATCGACTTCGTCGTCAACCAGAAGGATCTTGTATTTATCTTCACTCATACTGACAGGTATTTAAGTTGGAAATTTAGCATTTCTATTTGGCTTTTTCAAGTGTAAAAGTGAAAGTAGTTCCTTCATCGACCACCGATTTAACATTAATGGTTTGTTTATGGGCCTCAATGATGTGCTTGACAATGGAAAGTCCGAGACCGGTTCCGCCCTGTTCGCGCGACCGGGACTTGTCGGCACGGTAAAACCTTTCAAAGATCCGCGGAAGGTCAGCCTTTTCGACGCCGATCCCATTGTCCATGACTTCAACCATCACGCTGTCTTTTAAATCGTAAAATGAAACCTTGACGAAACCGTTTTTCTTTCCGTATTTAATTGCGTTGGCCATCAGGTTACTCATGACTTCCATAATCCTTTTTTTATCGGCACGGACCATAATGGCACGGGCAGGCCGGTCCATCAGAAGCTGGATGCTGCGTTCGTTTGCCATCATCAATTCCATTTCAAACACATCATCAATCATCCTGACCAGGTCAAAGCTCTCGACCCGGAGTTTCAGCTCACCCGATTCGAGCCTGGTAATCGACTCGAGGTCCTCGACAATCGAAATCATCCGGTCAATACTCTTTTCCGTACGCTTTAAATATAATTTGTTGATTTTGGGATCGTCCAGTCCGCCCTCGAGTAAAGTCAGAATATACCCCTGAATATTGAAAATAGGGGTCTTTAATTCATGAGAAACATTTCCTACGAATTCCTTCCGGTATCTTTCCAGATCCTTCAGCCGCGTAATTTCCTGAGCCTGGTTCTTTACCCATTCTTCCACTTCTTTCCTTACGTCGGCAATAATATTGCCGTTGTACCTGTTTGGTCCCCCTTCGGTGTTTCCCTGCGCAGGCTTACTGCGGATCACTTTATAAATCGGCTCAATCTTTTCGTTGATATACTTTCTCAGAATATACAGGAACGTAAAATACTGAGCCACGAAAAAGATGATCATCAGCAGCAACTTAACGTAAAAAGGGCTCCCCGTAAAGCTGAGAATAAAAATTATTACAAAGCTTACAGAAGTAATTATCAACGCAATATATAAGGCCAGTCTCCGTACGGGATACGTCTTCATTCAATTCAATTTTAAGTGTAAAAGTAAAACAAAAAAATGTGTTTATCGTCTGTTCCCGTGTAACGGGATAGCTTTTACCCAAAATCCTGCTTTCACGGAAGCGTATTTTTTCGTACATTTCTTCCGCGTAGTGTTAACATTAATTTAACACCTAATCGCATTAGCTGCTGATAATAGCGTCTATTTTTGCACGCGATATATATTCTTAAGTATGGAACAATACTACCTGATCTTCGTCGTAGTCTTGTTTGCTCTGGCCATTTCTGATTTGGTGGTGGGAGTGAGTAATGACGCTGTCAACTTCCTGAACTCCGCTATCGGATCAAAAGCTGCTCCGAAATGGCTTATTTTCTCGGTCGCCGGCATTGGTATATTGATTGGAGCCAGTTTTTCAAGCGGCATGATGGAGATTGCCCGAAAAGGTATTTTCAATCCCGACATGTTTGTTTTTTCTGAAGTCATGGTCATATTCCTCACCGTGATGCTCACCGATGTGATCCTGTTGGACATCTTCAATACGTTGGGGCTGCCTACTTCGACAACTGTTTCCATGGTCTTTGAACTGCTTGGCGCCTCTGTCGCCGCTTCGGTTATTAAAATTGTAAATTCAGGTCAAGGTCTCGTTGAGCTTTCCAGTTACATCAATTCCGAAAAAGCCTTTACGATTATTATCGGGATCTTCCTTTCTGTGGCCATTGCCTTCTTTTTCGGGACGGTGGTCCAGTACATTGCCCGGATTATCTTTTCATTTAAAATAAGCAAAACCCTGCCCTACTACGGCGCTTTATTCGGAGGCCTATCCATTGCTGCTATGACTCATTTCCTGATCATCAAAGGTTTAAAAGGAAGCAGCTTTGTTTCGGAAGAGATGATGGCGTATATGACGGAACATATTTTCATGATCCTGATGATCAGTTTTGTTGGCTGGACCATTGTTCTTCAGATCCTGTACTGGTTTTTCAAAATTGACATCCCGAAAATAATCGTATTAATTGGTACTTTTGGGCTTGCCATGGCCTTCGCAGGTAACGATCTGGTGAATTTTGTCGGAGCCCCGATAGCCGGATTTCAATCCTATAATATTTGGATAGCCGGCGGAGCAACCGCGCCCGAACAGTTCTTCATGGGCGCCCTTGCCGGCGATCTCCATACTCCCGCCTTTATGCTGTTCCTTGCCGGGGTCGTGATGGTGATTACCCTGATAACTTCCCGAAAGGCCCATAACGTCATCGCCACGACGGTCGATTTATCGCGTCAGACGGAAGGAGATGAACGTTTCGGATCGTCGAAGGTTTCCAGGATCATTGTGAGAAATACCATCCTGATCAATAAGCAAGTAAGACGAATACTCCCTGATAAACTTTTGGAGCAGATTGATTCCCGTTTTGAAAGCTTACCCGAACTTCCGCGAAAGAAAGGTGAAACAAGGGCTTCATTTGATACGATCAGGGCTGCTGTGAATCTGATTATAGCAGGGATCCTGATCTCTGTCGGCACCTCGCTGAAATTACCGTTATCGACCACCTACGTAACCTTCATGGTGGCCATGGGAACCTCCCTTTCCGACCGTGCCTGGGGCCGCGACAGCGCTGTTTATCGTATTTCGGGCGTATTTGCGGTTATTGGCGGATGGTTTATGACGGCATTTGTTGCTTTTACATTGGCAGCCATAGTCTGTACGATCATATCGGTCAGCGGAAGCTTTATGGTCTTTATCTTCATAGCTATTGTCATCTTCCTGATCGTTAAGACACAGCTTGCTTACAGAAAAAGAGCCCGCCTGAAAAAGACAGAAGACGAAGAAGGTATAACTGAAGCTGACGGAACAGAAAAAGTTGTTGAAAAAGTAAAAAAGCAGGTGGTAAACTCCGTGCTCACCGTCAATAAAATATTCTCGCTGAGTATTGAAGGTTTTCTGGACGAAAACAGGAGTCATTTGAAAGAGGCCCGTGAACTGAAAGAAGGCTTCAACCGGAAAAGTAAGAAGATGAAAAGTAAGATTTCCAATGTGATTGACACGCTTCAGCAACAGGATTCGCTTGAAATAGGCCATTTCTACGTACAGTTGGTAGATTATCTCCGCGAAGTCCATCATTCGTTGAATTACCTGTTGGAGCCGCTCCACGAGCATATGGAAAATAACCATAAACCATTTGTTCCCTCACAGGTTAAGGAGCTAAAGTCGTTTATGACAGCCACAAATGACTTCATGAGGTCCAGCATTGCGGTGATGAAGGAAGAGCGGTTTGATAAAATCGAATCGGTTATCAAACAACGGGACGATCTGGTAAACAAGCTTGCCGCCATGGAAAAGGCGCAGATAAAACGGATCAAGAACAAGGAGGTAAACACCCGCAATTCCGTTCTGTTCTTCAATATCATTTCTGAAACCAAGAACCTCCTGATGAACTACGTGAACCTGGTAAAAGTACACCGGGACTTCTTTTCAGGAGCAAAGAAACAGGAGGGAACAGCCAAATAAAGATTCTGTTTTTAACGGCAATGAATTTCAGGAAGTAAAAGGAGTGAAGCCTAGCTCAGCCGCCGCATCTCTTAGAAAATCGCGCGTATAATAATCGTTATCCACGACCACTCCGTTCCAGACCAGAATATCGAGATCAATGCAGCGGGGTCCGGATTTCGGCTGACTTCGGTCGCGGCCAAGCCGGTCTTCCAGTTCTTTCAGGTACCGGCGAAATTCGTCTGCTCCCGTGGCGGTTTCTGCTTTCACAGCACCGTTTATAAAGTCAGGCTGATCTGCCATCCCCAGGGGGGCTGTCTTTACAAATGATGAAACCTGAACCACACGGACTTCCTTTCGGAGCAAATCCAGTACGCGTTCAATGTTTTTCTCAGGATCAATATTTGATCCGATTCCGATGATGCAGGAATTCATTTCCCTTCAGCGATGAGCTTCCATTTCAAACGAAACTGACTTCGCAAAACGCAGCGCATGAGGCTTATCGACCTCCACCCTGGCCCAGACAACCCGCTCATCTTTCATGATTAAAGTCAACAGATTTTGGGTCAGTACCTCCAACAATTTAAAATGTCCCTCCTGCACATAATGGATGATCTCTTTTGTGATCACTTTGTAATCATAGATCCCATCCGGTTCATCGTTCTCCAGTGCTTGCCGGGGGATTGCCGTTTCTATTTCGAGGTTAATCATGACGTCCTGTTTATTAACAAGCTCTTCCGGGTTAAAACCGATATAGGTCCGGAGCAACAGATTCTTTACACGAATTTTTGCCATTCTCTTTTTTTTACAAAAGGTTCTGCCCACCATCGCAAAACAGTAATTGTCCGGTGAGGTGATCATTGTCCAATATATAATCAAGACTCTTGAGAATTGGTTCAATCCCACCCGGCCTTTTCATTGGGATTTTTCTGGCCAGGCTCCAGAGATAGGATTCATCCTTATCTTCGGGAGGCAACGTAACACCCGGCGCAATGGCATTTACGCGGATGGCCGGTGCAAACTCCATAGCGGCCATTTTGGTTAATTCCCAAAGCGCTTTTTTGGAGAGGCTGTAAGCGGCATAGTCCGACTGGCTTGTCGTAATACGGGTATCAACCAGATTGACGATGATACCTGTACCGGCCTTCCGGGCAAAGTCGCGGGTTAACAGAAAAGGCGCCCGGTAATTCACCATCATCAGCCTGTCGAGCAGATCAAAATGTGATTCCTTAATCGTGGAAGCTTCAAAAACGGCCGCATTGTTGATCAGCAGATCGAGCCGACCAAACACACTCAGCACACCGGAGATGAGCTGCTCGACGGCAAAGGGATTTTGAAGATCCGACTGGAACAATACAAACTCCTGCTCCGGATATTCTTTCTGAAGCTCCGTTTGCAAACGTTCAGCCGCACGGTTCGATGTATTGTAATGCAAAGCCAGGTTCCATCCTCTCGACGCCAAATGAAGAGCGATCCCCTTTCCAATACGTCTGGCTGCCCCGGTAATAAGCGCTGTGTGTTCCATATCTTTTTGAAAATTACTTGAATGAACGAAGATACTGCCATCGGTCTTAATTTTTGGCGCATACCGGCTTATTTTTTTGCCAATTGAAGCTCATTGCTGTTTTTCGGGTTCATACTCCCTACCCTGGTCTTATACCGATGGCCGGTTTCGGGCATAAAAATAACTTAAAAACATATTCTAAAAAGAAAAATGCCTTTCTCTGAAACTAATTTTCGTTCAATTTCGAAATAATGATAAAGTCGGTTCGTTAAAAGTTAACTTTATGGAAGAAAAGCTCATCACTATCGCATTGCTGCCGTATTCCCAGGCAGAAGTTCTTCGTTCCAGATTTGAATCAGAAGGGATTGAATGTTCGCTTGAAAATGTGAATCTGATCCAGGGAGCAGTGGCCACCGGAGTGCGGGTGACCATCCATGAAAAGGATCTGAAAAGAGCTTATCCGATTCTTGACCAACTGCTGGGTAAAGAAGAGAAAACAGCGATTAAAACGGAGGATACGGTTCTCGTTCCCATCGATTTTTCAAATTATTCCTTCAAGGCATCCCTGATGGCCTTCGAGATTACCCGAAAACTAAAGTCGCGGCTTATTTTTTACCATGTCGTTCCCCAGCCCGATTTTTTTACCATTCCCTATTCGGATGTCGTTGCTTTTGATTCAGGCCTGTATGAACACATGAAAGAACGTGAAGAACAGGCCAACGTAAATTTTCAGGCTTTTATGGCCAAACTGACCAGTTACATTGGACCGAAAAACTGGGAAGCGGTTGAATCGGAACACATGATCAAGATGGGATATCCGGAAGATGACATCCTTTATTTCACTGAAAAACACCCTCCCCGCCTCATCGTCATGGGCATTAAAGGACCAGATGAAGCTCATCAGGAGATCATGGGAAGCACCACTGCGGGAGTGATTTATAAATCGAAAGTTCCCGTTCTCGTGATTCCCGAAAAAGCGCCCCTGCTGAACCTGGCGGCATTGAAAAAAGTAGTTTATGCCACTAATTTTGATCAAAAAGACCTGGTATCGATCGAAAAACTACTGGGACTGCTGAAGCCATTTAATGCCAGGGTTTACTGCCTCCACGTTGGCAACAGCGATATGAAGGAATGGTCGGAAGCAAGACTGGAGAGCATGAGCAGCATGTTGAAGAAGAGATACCCGGACACTGAGATTGAATGTGTCATGGTCCATGGATCGGATATCCTCACCGATCTGGAAAACTATATTGAAGAGAACGATATTGATATTCTTTCGCTGACCACGCACAAGCGGAATATGATCACCCGGATCTTCAATCCAAGCATTGCCCGGAAGATGGTGTTCCACGTGAAAACACCCTTGCTGGTGTTCCACTCATAAGACAAAAAACCGGTTGAAAGCCGGTTTTTTGTCTTATCTGAACGGATTCCTTTATAACTTGCTATTTGGCCTTCACCTGCAAAGGTTTTTCAGTTTCTCCGGTCATTTTTCCGGGCAATACGAAAACATTTCCATCCTTATCTGAAAAATAAAGTCTGGAAACAGATGGCTGGCGTCCGTGTCCGTCAGCCCAAAAGGCATAAAATCCAGGATGGACATTTACGGCACGGCGTGCATAGGTGTGATTGAATTCACTGTTGCCGGTCAGTCGTTTTATTTTAGCCCATTTCCTTCCATGATTTTTGCTGATCCACATTTCCATTTCGCCTCCGGTATTATACTCCTGCGGACCCGTCGCGGTCGGGGCTATAATTTTCCATTTTTTATTCTTTTCAATATAGATTGATCCCATGTCATAGGCGTTTCCGGCAGAAGTAAACGCATTGATCTCCCATTTCTGTCCGTTCCACCAGGCTGTATGCCAGGTCCTCGGTCCGTCCTCAGGCCCGGGCATCGGGCCTGAGGTTGTAATATACAGGATAACCGGCCTTCCTTTTTTGTCATAATTCACATCACAGATGTACACATTCCGTTCCTCGGAATCATAATCGTGGACGAGCGCTTCATTCGAGACTTCCTTAAGCGGAGTCTCAAGCGGTATTCCCTCAACAGTCTGCCACGTTTTCCCAAAATTCCTTGTTTCGATATAATACAGGTTCGTTCTAAAATCCAGTCCGCCTCTCACCGGACGATTTGGATGATAATTGAACGAAGAACCAATCGTTTTCCCCTGGTTTCCACTGCTCTGATATTGCCCCTGACCCAGAAGCGACAAATCATTCCACGCCGACCACTCAATGCCGTCTTTACTGGTCATCCAGGCAATGACCCTTCCACCTATTTTTTCGTAATGGGTAAACAAACCGGTAAAACCTTCTTCATCGTTGTAATACATCTGAAGATAAGAAAAATTATCCATCGGTACCTTTTTGCCATTCACGATTTTAGTGGCGGGTATCCGTTCAAATTCAGAGATATCGAACGGAGTCCGGCTGCGGTGAATAAAAGAAGGTCTTCCTGTTCCATGCGATGTCGAAAAGATCCAGATGTAACCCTCTTTATCAACCTGCATAACCGGATTGTCGTGTGCATCGCTGGTCGCCTTGTCCAGTACAATGGTAGGCCGGGCAACTTCGCCGGTTTTATGATCAAAGTATGACACCATGTGGTACAAGGTATTTCCCGATTCGTTTGCCCCGCCATAACAAAAGAAGGTCTTACTTGCTTTCTTTACGTAGACCGAAAACGGATAGTGGTTGGCCGGATAAGTGCCGAGCCCGCCACTGTACTTATACCTGTACTGATTTGTCACAGGTCCCCGTTGTCCGGCGCCTCCGATGTTGTACCAGATTCCACGGTAGCCGGTGTCTTTTTGGTTCAACAACCGGGCCTTACCGTATATGCTGTCCGTTTGTGAACAAACGACCAATGAGAGCAAGACCAATCCTGTGATGAGAACTGCTTTACATAAATTTCTATACATGATTTTTGATTTAAAAAATTTTCAATACTTACCGCTTCAGTTTGAAGACCTCACTCGCAGCAAGCAAAAATGCGCCTGTTCCATAAACCTCCCAGCTCTCTTCATTGAAATTCCTCCGGGGATCTCCGCCGATCGGCTGAACCCATCCCACACGTCCTTCGTCACTTAAACAGGCAGTTAAGCCCACCCATGATTTTTCCACTGCCGGCAAATAGGTTTTTTTATCCAGTAACTTGTTATTGACTCCCCATGCAAGCGCGTAACAGAAAAATCCGGAACCACTGACTTCTCCTCCGGGATAAGAATCCGGATCAAGCAAACTGGCCCGCCACAAACCGTCCGCTTGTTGCAAACTCACGATACGGGCAGCCATCTCCTTGAACAAATTTTCATAAAACGGGCGCTGAGGGTAGTCGGCCGGCAATTCCTGGAGGATCCGGACCAGTCCGCCCATGACCCAACCGTTCCCGCGTGACCAGAATATGCGCTCGCCATTGGCTTCCCTCCGTCCTGAGCCGTCAGGTTTGATTACATAATTCAAATCGCGGGCGAACAGGTGCTCTTCCTTATTAAATAATAAATCGTAACACTCCTTATAGCATTGATCATTACACTTCAGAAAATTGTCATTGCCTGTTGTTACTCCCAGCTTTACCAGTGTGGGCGGGGCCATAAACAACGCGTCACACCACCACCACTTAATCACATCTACCTTGCCCTTTGTGGGATAAGGCTCAGTCAGAAAACGCGTCAGGGTATCGATCGTGGGCTGGATCATCTCCTGATGTTTCTCCTTCCTGTAAAGATCAATATAGGTCTGGCAGATGGCCACATCGTCAGCGTTATACCACCACTTGTGCGGCTGCCACTGCTGCGTGCTCCCCATATCCATCATGGCCTGGTAGATGGTTTTTGATTTCGTGGTCTCCCAGGCTGCATATACACCCGCATAAAAAGCCCCGTTGGTCCAGTCCCTCGGGTTATGTTTCGGATTTTTCAGTTGCCAGTCGGTGACTTTCGTTACCACCGATTTTATGTATTTTTTACCAAATACCTTGTTATTAGAGGCGTATACAAATCCGGGGGAAACCAAAATACATAATACGAACAAAGCAATTTTATTTTTCATATGTTTTTCTTTTCAATTTAACTATGTATAACTTGCGTACTAAACGAACGTTCGCGGCATTCACAGGAACACAATATTCAATATTGCATGGCCCAAAAAGCAACAGAAGCGATGTTCACAAATGCCCTGTTTGCTGAATCCCAGTTACCGGTAGCCTTAATGCGGATATAGCGGATTTTTTCTGCATTTTGGAGGCTGAACTCATGCCCTGCCATAGCCGCTGCAATATCTTCGGAGGTATTATCACTTCGGGTTGCAGTTGTCGCGACAATATTCCCTGAAGGCCTGTTTACCGTACATGTCTGCAATAAAGTCCAGGTCTCGCCAAATTCCCCGTTGTGCTCATCCGGATTATAATTCGCATCCGGACTCGCCGATCCCCAGATTTCGAACTCCCTCAAATTCCCACCGGCATATAACCGGGTGGCTCCTCCTCCGGAATTCCCCCTTTGGAACAGTTTCATTTTTGTCAGCTCGAATTCTGCTCCCAGGTCAATTGTAAACCATTGCGGCATTGAATGCCCGTTGACTTTGGAAAGATAAGTGCTGTTGCCATCCACGATGACATTCTCATTCTTCCATATATTATTGACCGTACTGGCTGCTGCATTGGGCTCTGAATAGTCGCCCGGAAGTGAATATAAACTCAATGCTGATTTATCAACTTCTTTCTCCTCTTTTTTGATTTCCAATGCGATCTCTTCATAGGCCGTTTTGAACGTATCGATTGCCGTGGAATCGGGAATAAAGATTGTTGAGAGCCGGATAAATCCCTGGGAAGCTTTATAGTTCCTTAGCCAGATACTGTCAAGACCCGCTTCAAAGTTTACAGTATGGGTTTCCCCTTCTCTGTCTTCATAGATGATTTGCTCTGAAACTGTTCCTTCATCTGCATTCTCCCATTTTATATTTACCCCTTCATCCTCTGAATAACTGAACGTTTTTATCGCACGATTCAGTAAAGTGCTTCGGTATTTATCGCCATAAACGGCACCGATAACTTCAGCTTTAACTGAACGATTGCCCATATTATCTAATGTGACGATATCAAAGGTATATGACTGCTCCAGCATATTGTCTAGAATGATATTGACGGTATCAATTCCTGTTGTACGTACGATAGGCACTACAGTCGAATCTTTACTGTTATTCCAGTAAACTCTTGCCGAGACCACCGACGGATCGGACATAATCAGCCATGACAATCCAATCCTGTACTTACCGGGATAAACATGTATTGAATCGGCCTTTCCCGGATAAAAAACTTCTCCGCCCTCCATAAATTGCTGATAATTGTCGGTCATTTCATCGCAGGAATAAAAAACACACATGACTACACAAATGATCATCAGACGAAATACCGGTCGCAATAACCGATTTTTATTTTTATAGCTCAATTGATTATTCATTTCATTTTCGTTTTAGTCATTTATATTCTTCGATGACACTGCCGTAAATCGTAATCTCAACAAGATTGATATGTCCGATTGAACTTCCTCCCCAGGCAGCGTTCGTTTTCCAGCGCAAATAGCGAACCGGCACATCCACCGCGTCAAATTCAAATTCCTCCCCATCAATCTGACGTTGAATATCTTCATTGTTATACTCTCCCAGAGGCAATCCTGAAGGCTTGAATGACACACAGGGTTGATTACGCATGGGAGTCCAGCTTTCATCCCAGCTACCGTCAGAATTTGGCTCCATCGATCCGAATATTTCCCATTCTTTAATTGACCCCGCATTATAAATGTAGGATGCTCCGCTTGATCTGTTGAAAACAACGATTCTTGATAAATTAGCCTTTACCCCCAAATCGAAAGTAAACCATTGCGGAATGCCATATCCTACAGTAGTAACAAAATCACTGTTACTGTAATCCTCATCCCAGA
This sequence comes from Prolixibacteraceae bacterium, assembly GCA_038562555.1. Classification (GTDB taxonomy): domain Bacteria; phylum Bacteroidota; class Bacteroidia; order Bacteroidales; family Prolixibacteraceae; genus JBCFBK01. The sequence continues at coordinate 12,235 of JBCFBK010000064.1, forward strand.
TTTTGTCCATCGTGCGACCAGTCATGTGGGGCTTATTCTGATCGGTTGGCAAATCGACCTGGCTGAATTTTCCTTTGTCCAATTTTTGTTCAAACCACGGATGATAGGTATCCTCAAAAGTATCACTGGTATTGTCCCACCGGTCCTTCACATAAATACCAAACGGGCGGCTTATTGAATCGTAGCCCCGAACACTAAACTCTCCCGCAGCGACCGATGTATAAAACGTTTCAGCATCCACCCATTCACCAAGAGAATCAAGTGTTGTTACATAGATCCGGACATCCGCTTCGGTAGAATTCTTTATATTAAATTTTATTCCCCCAAACGTTTCCTTAACGGTATTCACGATCGATTCATGGACTTCATAGACAGGTGATTTTTGTGGCTTTACGGTCACCACCACAGGTTCCGATTCCAGGGCGTTCCGCCCTACGGTAACGATCTTGACCTTGTATTCCGTGGTATCACCAAATCCGTCAACAATCAGGTTATTTGCATAAAAAGATGATTTTATCTCCCGGGGAACTCCCGTCCTGATTTCATACCTGGCCTTTACGTACAATAAATTGTTGTCGACAGGCAGCTTATAGCTGATTCTTGCCGCCCCGGGCAATGATTCCACCGCCAGATCTGTGACTTGTGACGGGAGCGCTCCTTCCTGATTGACAGGAATATGATTATCTTCTTCACATCCAAATGCGATAAACAGCAACAGGAATGAGAGTAAAAAGAAGTTCTGTATATTCATATATTTATTTTTTCAATTTAACTGTGCAAAATTTTCGTACTAAACTTCACCTCTTTCAGATTGAGCACCAACGTATGGAACTCGTCAAATAATCATTCACATGGGCGAAAGCTGCGACGTTTATGGCTCGTTTCATTTGTGTATCATTTTCATAATTCATAGTAAAACATCAATAACCATAATTCTGGACCAATTTGCGATTGATCAGTAGTTCGTCATCCGGTATCGGCCAGAGATAATCGCGTGTCATGAATGTCTGTGAGAACAATACCCTTTTTCGATAATAGTACTCCGGTGCATTCTGATCGTAGTCCCATCCTGCAATTGGATTGTTTAACTCCAGATGAGCTGTCTTCCATCTTCTCAGGTCCCAAAAACGGTGACCTTCAAATGCCAGTTCAATTAAACGCTCCTGCCGGATAATTTCCCGTAAGGTTGATTGCTGTTGATAATACGACTTATGAATGGCATAATTTTCCCACGCGTCCTCAACTGAGGGTATTCCTGCCCGTTCTCTGACCTTGTTGACCCAGATGTAAGGAGAGCCATCCGTATCGCCCGAACCTGAAGGACCATAAGCTTCGTTCAGCGCTTCTGCGTATAACAGGTAGAGATCGGCTAAACGGATTACAGGCCAGGGATAGGTTTTTATCGTGTATCCTGCGGTTCCGGTGGTTGAAACAACACTCTCATAATTTACCAGTTTTTTTGGCCAGTATCCTGTTACTCCGGTTCTGGCAGTTGTTGCAGCAACCTGTAATTGTCCTGCCCGGCATTGGATCAGATACTGATCTTTATCGTTCAGGCTCCCTTGCCCATACCATAAACCGCCGTCAAAAGCCAAACTGGCATAGAAACGTGGTTCCCGGTCAAAATGAAGCCCGACTGTTGTATATCCCGGTTGCATATAATATTTGTATTCCCCGGTCACTTCCCGTAAGTTATACCGACCTGCATAGTTGTAAAATTTATCTTCCGACAAAGGCAAACCATGAGATGAATAATACATTTCGGCTATCTTCAGGGGAGGAGAATATTTCCCCAACGTGTTTGTATTCCCTTTTGTTTCAGGGTATTTGCTCGCAATAATTCCCGGAGGGGTGGCATTTTGCTGAGCATTGTTCGACATGCTGTTGGTATTGGCCCAGATAATCTCTCCATTCCATTTTACAGAGACACTATTCCGGATTGCGACAAGGGTTTTTGTTGAGTCAGAAAGCGAATACTGTTGCAAAGGGGCATCCGTGTAATTATACAACCTATATCCCAATTCTTCACAAAGGGCTACGGCCGTGCTGCATGCCTCTGCCGCCTTTATCCATTTCTCCGGTTGAGCCGTACTACCGAATAAAGGGACACCATCTTCATTATCAATCCCCGCATAATCCGGATTCCCGTTAAACAAAGGACTGGCCGCTGTCACCAAAACCAACGCCTTAACCGAGAGGCAAACAGGTTTGGTAATTCTTCCCAGCTCTGTCGCCTCAAGATCAATCCGTAAAGGAAGATCCGAAGCTGCCTCATCAAGCAACCGGGTGATATAATCGACACAATCGTCGACAGGCGCCCTGTAAATCTTAACCTCATCTACTCCGGCCGATATGGGCAGATTCTCTCTGATAATCGGGATGGCACCATACATCCGGAATAACCAGAAATGGTAATAGGCCTTCAGAAATTTCACTTCCGCAATCCACCTGATCTTCTCGTCATCAGTGATATCCGTTACCTTATCGATATTCTCAAGGAAAATATTGCAGTCCCTTATTCCTTTAAACGGGTTACTGCCACCATAGGTATTACTCCAATAGCTCAAATAGGGACTTACTGAATTTTGGAGTCCCTGCGCAATCGAAACGGAAGCATTCCACGAGGTCGTCTTGATATACGGGAATAAAAACCAGTATTCATCTCCTCCTGCAATAGCCGGATCATAAGCAGCATTCCCATGAGAGGGGAGATAACGGTAGCAAGTAAACAAATACTTTTCTGCTGTACTTCTCATCGTAAACGCATTATCGATTGTAGCCACGTTATCCGGAACAACATCCAGGTAATCACAGCCTGACAGCACAGGGATCAATAACGCAAGAGAAATATAATACCTGATATTTTTCATAATGATTGCATTTTAAAATGACACATGTACTCCCAGATTAAATACTCTTTGAAGAGGATATCCCAAACCGTTTGAGGCCATTTCAACATCCCACAGCTTAAATTTACTTAGCAAAAACAGGTTTGTACCGTTCACATATAAGCGAAGACTAGCCATATGCATCCTTTTTGCGAACTCCGGAAAAGAATAGCCTATTTCCAATTGTTTCAGGCGAAGAAAAGAACCGTTTTGCTGAAACCAGGTACTTACCTGGGTATTGTTTGTTACAGGAGTAGCGCTAAGCCGCGGCCATAGAGCATACAAATTGCGGTTGTCTTCCGACCAGTGATCATTTGCATAAGCTTCCAGTAATTGATTTTGTGACAAAATGGATCCGTCTCCGTCATTGTCGATAAACGGAGCGGTCCCCGAAACCCCAATCCGAAAAGACTCTCTGGCAACACCTTGAAAAAATGCACTAATATCCCAGTTTTTAAATCCGGCCGAAAAGCCAAAACCATAGGAAATTTCGGGGATGGTCGGGTAACCAATAGGGACTTTATCTGCTTCCGTTATCTTCCCGTCCCCGGTTACATCGCGATATTTGATATCACCTGCCATATAATCACCGAACTGAACCGGCGAGTTGGCAACCTCATTTTCATCAACAAACAATCGCTCTGCTATGTATCCCCATTCCTGCTGAATGGAATGGCCTACCCTCGAACGCCACCATTCCTTATATTCAGGTTCTTCATAAACTTCATATTTATTGGTTGCATAGGTAAAGTTACCGCGTCCCTGGATCCATGCATGAGATCCAAAGTACTGGGAATAATCGACCGATATATCCACTCCTTTACCGGAAGCTTCTCCCACATTAGCCATAATGCCGGAGGAAAGCCCCATCGACGCAGGGATGGACGAACGGGTCATCAGGATGTTCTTCCGGTTTTCATTAAAATACTCCGCCTGGATCTGCAATGCATCGAATAACCCGACTTCAAGAGCAATATTCGTTTTTTCTGATGTTTCCCAGGTGATATTTTTATTTGCATACCGGCTTATGCTAACACCCGATCTGGAATATCCATTATCTGTTCCAAATACCGATCCGTCAGCATTCATATCAACGTTTGACAAATAGAAAAACCGGTCACTGTCACTTCCAATCGCATCATTACCCACTAACCCATAGGTTGTCCGCAGCCTCAGATTGTTGATCACATTCCGGTAAGGCTTCCAAAAATTTTCATTGGAGATACTCCAGGCCAGCCCCGCAGACGGGAAGAACCCAAACCGATGCGTCTTATCAAAGCGTTCTGAACCGTTGTACCCAAAGTTGAATTCAACAAAATAACGGCTATCATACGAATAGGTTGTCCTTCCTGAAACACCTAAATTACGTGAAGGCAGGGACAGTTCGAGACTTCCGGCGTTGGCCGCCAGTTTCTGCCGCATGGTATAAACCACCATGGCGCTCACACCATGTTTTTCACGAAATGTCCTGTTGTAACTCAAGGCCGCTTCGAGATAAAATACAGAACTAACATCTTTCCCGCCCTCGCTGTAGCCAAGGTACTCCGTTCCGGAATCTTCGTTAATCAGCGACAACTTGTATTCATCCTCTTTTCTGTCATAAGAAGATACGGTGTAATAAAAGGGGGAGTATGCCCGGGTAACATCGAAATAAGAGGATCTGCTCGTATTCATTAATGTTCTGAAATTCAATCCATTAATTAGAAAAGAAAGCTCCTGATTTAATTCCAGTTGAGCAAGCATAACCGATCTGGAATAGTCCTTATATCCTTTTACCAATTCAGCATACGGATTGATATAATTGCCTTCTTCATAATTACCAAACATAATATGTTGAACACTGGGATTGACCTCTGACGGGTAATATGCCGGGAACAAGGCGGGATTAGTCCGCATCACCATATTATACATCCCGGTCCCGCCATGAATAGGGCCGGTGTAGTCGTCGAAATTACCATTCATCCTGAGAACAAGTTCCGTTGATTTCGACAAATTCACATTTACATTCGACCGGAGCGTATACTTAGTCAGGTTAATATTGTTGTTGAAATTATTCCTGCCATCTACTCTCAGCATACCATTATCTTTGTTAATGGACCCCGCAACAAAATAACGGGCTATATGACCACCACCTGAAACGTTCAGATTTAGCCGCTGATTCATGGTAAAATCCTTGAAAAGTTCGTTTTTCCAATCTGTAGCCGGATATACATAGGGATTTGTTCCGGCGATGGTGTTATCAATTTTCTTCTGGGAGTATGGTAACAATCCCAGAGGATCCCTGGTTAGTACAGCTTCATTATGCAACTGCATATACGTGATCGGATCAGCCAATTTAACGTCCCTGGTCGGCATAGATATGGAATTTTCAACCCGAAGACTGATTTTCGCTTTTCCCTCGACTCCTGATTTTGTAGTGACCAGGATGACACCGTTGGCTCCTCGTGCGCCGTACAATGCAGTTGCGGTTGCGTCCTTCATAATGCTGAAACTGGCAATATCATCCGGTTGCATTCTCGAAAGTTCGGTTGTAGTCACTTCTACATTATCAATCAAAATCAACGGATCTACTTTATACCCAAATGTTGTAACTCCACGAATAAAGAAATCTGCATTGTCCTGACCAGGTTCGCCGCTTCGCTGATAGGAAATCATTCCTGCCACCCTGCCGGCTAAAGCCGTAGTCAGATTACTGCTTGGCACCTTTAATTCGCCTGGCTTTACGGTTGTTATTGATGCAACAACACTTTCCTTTTTTTGTATCCCGAAAGCCACTACAGTAACGTTCTCCAGTTCCTCTGTCTTCTCTTTCAGTTGAACGTTGATCGCCTTCTGGTTGCCAACGTCAATGGTCTGGCTTTCCATGCCAATAAAAGAAAAAACCAGCTTCTCATTCGGGTTAGCTTCGATGATATAGGAACCATCCATATCTGTAATCACTCCCCGTGTCGTCCCTGCAATCGTGATTGTAACTCCAGGCAACGGAGATCCCCCGCTGTCTGATACGACACCCTTGACCAAATTTCGTTGTTCTGTGACCTCTTCCCCCCGGGTATACTTTTCGTCGGGCTGGTCAAGCTTCTTAATGATGACTCCTTTATGCGCAATCTCGTAAACAAGGTCTGTCCCCTGAAGGCATAAATCCAGCGTTTCCGTTAAAGTTGCATTTTCGAACTCGACTTTGGGCACCTTCACATAGCGGATATCGTCCAAACTGTAAAAAAACGAAAACTCGGTTTGCTTCTGAATTTCCTTCAGCGCTTCACTCAGCGAAACATTCTGTAAGGAGAGTCTGATTTGTGCCGTTTGAGAATAACTGTTGGCCGCAACCTGAGACAGGCATACCAGTAGAAGAAAACTAAAAAATTTCATTACACGAATAATTTTAGGAATGCTTTTCCTGTGAGAAAAAACACCCCATCGTTTTTTTTTCATAAATTTACATTTAGGTTTAAATTATTAATTTCTGTAACAGCAGAAATATGATTTTCAGGAGATGTTAGCTGCATCTCCTGTTTTTTTAGTTGGTGAATAAAACCTCCTTCCCCTTAATAGCCACCTTTACCTTTCCCGTCTTAGCGATTATATCCAATATCGGATAGACACTTTCGTACTTGTTTAACCTCCCTTCGAACCGGAGGGTTTTGATTGATTCGTCGCTGTACCGATAAGTAAAGTCGTACCACCTGGATAGTGTTTTCATAATTTCATCCAAAGGTTGATCGGCAAAAATATACCTGCCCGTTGTCCACTGCATATACTGGATTGCATCGACGTCCGTGACCATCACGCTCGCATCACGCTTGTTAAAGACAGCCTGCTGATCGGGTTCCAGAATCAATTCATCATTCGGGCGATCTCCCGGGTTAATCCGAACTTTCCCCTCAACCAGCGTAGTATAAACCTGCGATTCATCCTGATAGGCCTTCACATTAAATGATGTTCCCAGGACGTTGATCTGCATTCCGTTTGTCTCCACAATAAACGGGTGCTCCTCATCCTTCTGTACCTCAAAATAACCTTCTCCTTCCAGGATAACTTTTCGTTGACTGCCGGAAAACCGAACAGGAAAGATTAACCTGCTCATCGAATTCAGATAGACTTTGGTTCCATCAGAAAGCATCAGGCTATACTCTCCGCCGCGGGGAACAACAAGCTCGTCCTGCAATATCTCTTCCGGGGCATGACCTGGCTCCTTTTTATAATGTAATTCATCATTACTTCTTTCAATGATTGTTCCATCGGCCTCTTTCATGACTTTTACTCCCTCCTTACCTAAGTCAATCCTTTGACCGCTACTCAAAACAAGAAAAGCGCTCCTGGTTCCCGGAAAGATTTCGGACGTTTGCAAATGATTTTGACTACGGTATCCATATATCGACCAATATACCGTTACTCCAATTAAGAGTGGTAAAAGAATCACTGCAGCATATCTGATGAAAATAGCGAATCGCTTTTTGTCTCTTTCCGTTGATATGGCTTTTGTAAATTCCGCCCAGGCCCTTGTTGTGTTTACGCTTTCGAACTGCTCATTCCTGATCAGGAAATTGGTCTTATCTTTTATTTTTTTGAAAAAAGCTTGATTTTGTTCAGTACTGTTCAACCACCGGTCGAAGCGGTCAGACTCTTCACCCGTTAACTCCCCGGTTACTTTTTTGGCAATTAGTTCGGAATTCTCAAATAGCGGATCCAGTTTCTCCATTTAAAATTGCATTTAGTGCCAAAACAAACCAGAATAAAAACAGGGTGAATGAGTGGTAATTTTTTTTGAGAAGTTTAATGAAAAAATTCATCCGGGTGTTTGATGTAAGCTAATCCTAAATATAAAAGACCAAACCTGACAAATATCTATGACACGAACTGGTTCAACATAAACAAAATAAATATATGATCCTTCAGCTTAACACGCAGCTCCTTGTAAGCATTTTTTTTCAACGTTTTAACCGTATTCACAGACACTTGAAGCTCTTCTGCGATTTCAGGATTTTTGTATCCTTTCAGACTTAGCAGAATAATCTTTCTGCTCTGATGCGCCAGGCCGTTTACAGCTTGATAAATAATCCGGTAGGTTTCCTCCTCCTGAATCATTTCACAAAAATATTCCTCTGAAGCAAATTCTTTTCGGAGAATTCCTTCACGCAGATTTTTGATTTTAATCTGATTCAGGCAATTATTGCGCGTAACGGTATAAATATACCCTTTTATGGCCCGATAGTCTGAAAACTGATCTTTCCTTTTCCAGAATTCAATAAAGGCATCCTGGGCAGCATCTTCGGCCACAGCCGTATCGTTCAAATATTTTTTTGCAAAGATACATGCTGAAGGGTAAAACCCTTCGAAAAATCGCCTAAAGGCACCACTGTTACCCTGTTGGATATCTTCGATCCGTATTTGATCAGGATCCATACATTCAAAGTTGTAGGGTAAAGTTAGAAATCTTTTTATACAAAAAGCATCCTGTACTTACCCGGAGGCAGTGTCCTCCCAATGTCTGTTGTCCACTAATAACAGATAAAAAAAATAAACGAGAGGTCCTCATATCTACTTCAGGAATCCCGCTAATTTGCTGAGGTATTTCCCGATAATGTCAAATTCAAGATTGACTATGGTTCCCTCCTCAAAGGTGTGGAAGTTGGTATGTTCATACGTGTATGGGATAATAGCCACCTGAAAGGATTTCTTTTTCGAGTTCACAACCGTCAGGCTGACGCCGTTCACCGTCACCGACCCTTTTTCGACCGTCATGTAACCCTGCCGGGCTTTCTTCTTATCGAAATCGTATTTAAAGGTATAATACCAGCTTCCGTCGGCTTCTTCAACCTTCTTACAGATTGCTGTCTGGTCTACATGACCCTGAACGATATGCCCGTCAAGCCTCCCGTTCATCATCATGCTGCGTTCCAGATTTACTTTGGAGCCTACTTTAAGATGCCCCAGATTCGATTTCAGGATAGTCTCGCTGATGGCAGTAACCACGTAAGTTTCTGCTTTGGTATCGATCTTCACAACTGTCAGGCAAACGCCGTTATGCGACAGACTTTGGTCGATCTTTAACTCTTTTACAAATGAACAGGTCAACGTGAAATGATAGTTTTCCTTTTCCTTTTCAATGGCCTTAACGATGCCGTATTCTTCTATAATCCCTGAAAACATATCTCAAATTGTAAGATGGTTAATATATTACACCCGGACACCGGAACAGGGAAACCGGAGGTGTTCCGTTCCTTATATTCCGGTTTCCGGTCTACCTTTTCTGGTACTGGAGCTCGTAATACCTCTGATAGTCACCGCTGGTTACCTGCTGAAGCCAATCTTCATTATTCAGATACCAGTCGATCGTTTTCTCAATACCTTCCTCAAACTGAAGGCTGGGCACCCAGCCCAGTTCATTCTTTAATTTGGTGGAATCGATGGCATAACGCAGATCATGACCCGCCCGGTCTTTCACATAGGTGATCAGCTTCTCCGACGTTCCTGCTTCGCGGCCAAGCTTGCGGTCCATCACACGGCACATCACCCTGATCAGATCGATATTTTTCCATTCATTATGTCCTCCAATATTATAAGTCTCACCCGTTTTCCCCTGGTGAAAGATCACATCGATGGCACGGGCATGGTCCTCCACCCAAAGCCAATCCCGTATATTCTCGCCTTTTCCGTAAACAGGCAGCGGCTTATTGTTTTTTATATTGTTGATAAACAACGGAATGAGCTTCTCCGGAAATTGATAGGAACCATAATTATTGGAACAATTTGAAACAATCGTGGGAAGCCCATAAGTATCGTTATAAGCCCTGACAAAATGGTCTGAGCTTGCTTTCGATGCGGAATAAGGACTATGCGGATCATATTTGGTCGTCTCCAGGAACATACCGTCTCCCAGCTTCAATGCCCCGTAAACCTCATCGGTCGAAATATGATAGAAGCGCTTCCCTTCAAACCGTCCGTTCCAGGCAGCACGGGCTGCATTCAACAGGTTTACGGTCCCGATCACATTGGTAAGAACAAACTCCATTGGGTTCGAAATTGACCGGTCCACGTGCGATTCAGCTGCCAGGTGGATTACCCCGTCAAACTGTTTTTCTTCGAATAACTGCTGCATCGCACCGGCGTCAACGATATCCGCTTTTACAAACGCATAGTTTGGCCGGTCTTCGATATCTTTCAGGTTAGCCAGATTGCCGGCATAAGTCAATTTGTCGAGGTTGACAATCCTGTATTCAGGATATTTGGTCACGAACAGACGGACAACATGTGAACCAATAAACCCGGCTCCGCCGGTGATCAAAATTGTTTGCATACGCATATTTTTTTTGCTGTTCCGAATTCATATAGCGCAAACAGCCTTACTTGTTATTTTGAAACATTCAAAAGTAAAATTTTTTAACGAATTTCAGTTTTTTCTTCGAAATTCATTCCACTCAGGCAGCATTTTGCATTTTCACTCCGTATCCTTTAACAAAAGCCATCATGCAGACGAAGAGTTTCTTCAGAGAGAAGGCATTATAATGGTTTTTTATTTTACACTTTAAATGCTTAAATTATGAAAACAAAAATTTATGTCTTAAACAGCAAACTGTTTGCTGTTATTTTAATTGTTCTTACCATTCTGGCCGGATTTTCATCCTGTGATGACGATGAGGATATGGAAAACAATCCTGTCGCTTATTCGGGAAGTTTTGTAAAGTCGTCAGAAACGGTTGTTACCTCTGCCACGGGAACGACCACTGCAACTTATAATCCGGTTACGCTTGAACTCTCTTATATGGTAACCTGGACCGGCCTGGGAAGCAATGCGGTCAATATGCATTTTCACAACGATGGTCCGGTGATGGCCCCGATAACAGGCTTCGCAGCGGCGACAAGCGGAACAGTTTCCGGCAAAGTCACCTTAACCGCCCAGCAGGCAACCGATCTGGCAGCCGGCAAGATCTACACGCAGATTCATACCGAGGATTATCCGGGAGGCGAAGTCATTGCAACATTATCGAAAAGTGCAGGAAGCAATAATCAAAATCAAAACCCACCCGGAGGTGACGGTTATTAACAAACATTTGCTGCATTCCGGATCCGGTTGATCCGGAATGCAGTCATAAAAAATAAATAACATGAGACGAATCCTTTTAATGCTGATCGCGGCCCTGGGCATCCTTTCCGGATGTACCAACATGGCTCCGGAAATGCCCGCTGAAGCGGATTGTACGCCTAAATTCCCGGATATGGACGTGACTTACGACAATTATGTGAAAGGTGTTCTTACAGCAAATTGCATCGGATGCCACAATGGAGGATCAGCGCCGGGAAATTTCACCACCTATGCAGGGGTACAACCCTATCTGGAAACAAGCTTTTATTTCAGGGTCGTTCAGGACGGCGCTGATATGCCAAAGGGCAATGCTCCTCTACCCAAATCCACGCGCGACTCGCTGAATGTCTGGCTGGAAAACTGTGCTCCCCAAAACTAACGACTATGGTAAAAGCAGCATTTTTATTAATCCCCTTCCTTTTCCTGACAGCAAACCTGACGGGTCAGGCACAGGTGCTTAAATCACACCAGATGACCATCAGCTTCTTTTCTGAAGCTCCCATTGAGGATATTAAAAGTGAAAGCCGCGATGGCGTTTCAGCGTTGGACGCCGGTTCTGGATCGATTTACTTCAAAGTAGCCATCCGGACGTTTGAATTTGAGAAAAGCCTGATGCAGGAGCATTTCAATGAGAATTACCTGGAAAGCAGCAAATATCCCTACGCAGAATTCAACGGCAAAATAAAAGAACCGATCGATCTTGCCCGGAATGGCAGCTTTCCGGTAACTGTAAGCGGCAACCTCAACATCCATAACGTGACGAAGAACTACACCGTTAAAGGACTCATTAGTGTAAAGGAAGGAAAAGTCACAGCGAACGCTTCATTTCCTGTACAGGTGGCCGACCATGAAGTAAAAATACCCCGTTTACTGATAAAAAACATCGCAGAAACGGTACAGGTAAGCGTTTCTGCCAGTTATGGGCCGGCTTCCCCCCAGGTTCATGGCACTTCCTATTAACCAGAAAAATTAAAGCACATGCGATATATCCTGATTATATTCTTCAGTTTCATCTGTCTTCCTGGTCTGATGGCGCAGGAGGACCTGAGCCAATTATTCGGTGAACCGGACAGCGTAAAAAAAGGTCTTCCTGTAATGGCCACGTTTAAATCACCCCGCCTCATTAATGGGCAGTCAACTGAAACTATTCATAAACATGACCTGCTGTTTGTGGTGACACACCGCTTCGGCGATCTGGCAGGCTCTGAAGGAGGAACCAAAACCTTTTTCGGGCTGGATAACTCGACCGATATTCAAATTGCTCTTGATTACGGGCTCTCGGATAACTGGAATGTGGGGATTGGAAGGGCCAAAGGAGCGCCTAACGGCGTCAGTACCCACCAAAGTCAGTTATATTACCTGAATACGAAATATCGCCTGATCCGCCAGACCGAAGATAACCGCACCCCGGTGTCTCTCACTCTATTCGGCAACAGTGTCGTTTCAGGCATGAAAAAGGTCGATATCGAGACATCCGATGCTGCCTTCGGAAAGTTCAGTGACCGGCTGAGTTATGTGGCTCAGGCGATAATTGCAAGGAAGTTCAGCGAAAACCTGTCTCTGGCTATGCTGCCAACTTATGTCCGGCGGAATTACGTCTCGTACATGGACATGAATAACCTGTTTTCACTTGGTTTTGGCGGGCGAATGAAAGTGAGCCGCCGAATGGCCGTTGTGGCTGACTATTTTCTGAGTTTCCGAAAAGACGACAGCAAAGATTATTTCAGTGAGCAAAAGGATTTGCGCTTTTACAACCCTTTGGGCCTGGGCCTGGAAATTGAAACGGGAGGCCATGTATTCAATCTCAGTTTTACCAATGCAACTGCCATTCTTGAAAATCAATTTGTTCCGTCTACCACAAGTAGTTGGGCCGACGGAGAGTTCCGCTGGGGATTCAGTATCACGCGACGGTTTACAACTGGTAAAAAGACCAGTCCGTGATTCGTCTGTGCGTGCTTACATAAACTGCCTGACCTTTCTGAACTATTTTTCAACTGAATCGTTTGAATGACAACCAACAGTCAGATTTAACCTTAATGTCATTCCTGCCTGTTAACCTGGAAGAACCCGTTTAGTCGACAACAATATAGAGTAGTTCCACAGATGGCAGAGCAAGAATTACAGCAACTTATCGATGGTTGTGTGAGGCAGGAAAGGCAGAGCCAGGAAATGTTATATCAGCGGCTGTATGGCTTTGCCATGAAAATCTGTTTGCGGTGCGCCGACAACAGGCAACAGGCTGTCGAGATCGTAAACGACGGGTTCTTTAAAGCTTTCACAAACATCGGGAAATACGACAGCCGCTGGCCATTTAAAGCCTGGCTAAAAAAGATCCTGTACCATGCTTCCATCGATTATTACCGGTCTAATCTGAAATGGGCGAACATGGAAGAACTGGAACAGTCGGATCACCTCGTGCATGAGGGTGGTGCAGAGCATAAACTTGACTACGACGAGCTTCTTTCCATGGTTCAGCGCCTGCCTCCGGCTTACCGTATTGTTTTCAACCTCTATGCCATTGACGGGTATTCGCATGAAGAGATCGCCCAAATGACCGGTATCAGTGCGGGAACATCACGCTCAAACCTGCATAAGGCCCGTCAGAAACTGCAACAGATGTTAACGGGACCACGTGTAATTAAGCTGGCAACTGATTGATGAAAAGGATGAAGAAAAATATTAACAGAAAGGATCGGGAAAAATTAGTTCTGACTAATTTCGGCCAATCATGAACGAGACGAGCGACATCGACAAATTATTCAGGGAGGGACTGAAGCCGGAAAATGATCCGGATATTTATACACCCTCCGGATGGCCCGGGATGGCGCGTCGGCTGGACCGGCATGCAAAATGGCAACGGATGGTTTTCAGGCTGAAGACCCATGGCTGGGTGGCGGCTTTGCTCCTGCTGTTTTTCGCGATTTGGGCGATATTGCCGGAAAAAAAGGAACTTCCCGTTCTTCAAACGGAGATCCGGCAAAAGGAACAGGACGCTCAGGAACCGCAAAAAGAATCGCCTGCTGCGGAAGTCATCATCTCCGATACCCCGCCGGTGCCGGATGCTGCGCCGCCTCCTGCCGCAACTGTTCACACAGAGCGTTCTGAAAAGCATCTTCCTGAAACGAAAGCGGCCGGCCCGAAGCGCGTTGGAATGGCAGTGCTGAAAAGAAAGGGTGTTTTACCCGGCTCATTCCCTGTTCCGGAACATCACCTGCAACTTGCACCGGTTGAAAAACCGGCGCCGGTAAGTGTTGCGCCGGTGCCAATTGGATACGCTGCGGAAACTCCTGTTAAGGCCTCTTCACGAAAGTGGCCTTTGGCTGTGAGTATCCTCGCAGCTCCTTCGTATAATGGCGTAAACAGCCTTGGCAATGCCAAATCAGGCAGTGACTTCGGCCTCTTGTTTACGGTCGGCCTGACCCGCAAATGGAGCTTCAGCACAGGCGCTGTATACGCAAAGAAACTCTACGCCATGGGATATACCAGCGATTACACCCCTCCGGCCGGCAATGCCTATGCATATGACAATCCCGAATCGGTCGATGCCGACTGCCGGGTACTGGACATTCCGCTTAATTTAAACTATACGCTGATTAACAACGGAAAAACGGCAGTCAGTATGGGATCGGGAGTATCGTCTTATTTCATGTTAAAAGAGAATTACCGTTTCAGCTATGACGGCCAATACGACGATTCAAAAGATCTTGAACTGACCAATGAGAACCAGCACTGGTTGAGTGTCCTGAACTTTCAGGCCACATACCAGCGAAAACTGAATTCCCGGGTCAGCATCAGCCTTCAGCCTTATCTGAAAATACCTTTCCGGGATATTGGTTATGCCAAAATCAGGCTTCAGTCAGTTGGAATGGCATTGGGCGCCAGTTGGAACCTGTAAAGCGTACGGTTAGAACAATTTCAAAAAACTGCCGGGAACAGAGGTCTCAAATCTGAGCTTTTCGTTTGTGCGCGGATGTGTAAAGGCAAGCACCCAGGCATGCAGACCAAGCCTTCCGATCGGGTTTGACTTTGATCCGTATTTTTTGTCACCGATCACCGGGTGTTTCAAATCCTGAAGATGAACCCGGATCTGATTCTTACGGCCGGTTTCAAGATTGAGTTTCAGTAACGAATAAAGTTCATTGCTCCTGATGGTCTTATAATGGGTGATCGCTTTATCTCCTTTCTCCGGATCCTGGCTCGAATAGACAATGAATACCGAACTCTCAAACAAATAGGAGGACACAGTGCCCTCGGGAGGATCCAGTTGTCCGTCTATCACAGCAAGGTAAGTCCGCTCCGATACGGTCTGCTTCCACGATTCCTGGAGCAGTTCCTGCATCTCCCTGCTCCTGGCAAACATCATCAATCCCGACGTTTCACGGTCGAGCCGGTGAACGATAAAGATCTTGTTATCCTTATTGTCTTCTTTGACATATCCACTCAACAAACTGTATACGGTTTGACGCTTCTCCTTGTCGGTCGCCATCGAAAGCAACCCGGCACGCTTGTTCACGACAATCAGGTCCTGATCTTCATACACGACCACAACCCCGGGCATTTGCCGGCCACGCGGAGCCCGGCTGGTGCTCAGTTCCACTTTCTGTCCCGTCCTCAGCAAATAGTTGAACTGAGTTATGGCTTTCCCATCGACCAGCACTTCGCGTTTCTTCAGTAGTGTCTTAATATTATTCCGGTTCTTATGAGGCAGTTGCGCAATGAGAAATTTCATCAACTCCTCCGTTTCCTTCACGATGAATCGTGCGGTTTCGGGCTTTTTGGTTCCTTTCGGTCCCTTATTTGGAATTTTATCTTTCATGCGCTTATTTTTTGCTTTTAATGGTCGCATGGAATTCGCATGATTGCCAAATAAACCATTTCATCCTGGCGTTTCAACGAATCATGCTCATTTCATTTTTTCATCTTGAAAACGACAACACGGGTTCTTCGTGTCTTGGCATCTTTGTGTTTAAACAATCCCCCGAAGCCGTTTTTCCCAGTTCCAGGCCGAAAGCATGGTTTCCTCCAGGTTCTTTTCCGCTTTCCATCCCAGCTCCTCGTTAGCCAGGGTTGTGTCGGCATAAATCTTAACAATGTCACCCGCCCGCCGTTCAACGACCCTGTAGTTCAACTTCACACCACTGACTTTTTCAAAGGTCCTTATAATCTCAAGCACAGAACAGCCGGTGCCGGTACCCAGATTGAAAACCTCGTAGCCCGATTTATTCCTGCCTTCCAGCAAACGACCGATGGCTGTTACGTGTGCTTTAGCCAGGTCGACAACATTGATATAATCGCGGATTGCCGATCCGTCGGGGGTATCGTAATCATCGCCGAAAACTTTCAGCTCTGCGCGCAGGCCTGCGCCGGTTTGTGTAATAAAAGGGACCAGGTTCTGAGGCACTCCCAGGGGCAGTTCGCCGATCAGGGCTGAAGGGTGTGCACCGATCGGATTAAAATACCGGAGAGCGATGCCTTTAATTTCGGGATATGCCCGGATGGTGTCATGTAAAATATCTTCATTCACCCGTTTGGTGTTTCCGTAAGGCGATTCAGCATCCTTGCGCGGAGTTTGTTCGGTTACCGGCAGTTTATCGGGCTGACCGTAGACCGTACAGGAAGAAGAAAAAACAAGATTGGCAATTTTATACTTCAACTGGCATTCCAAAAGGTTTATCATCGATACCAGGTTATTCCGGTAGTAATGCAAAGGAACCTGCACCGATTCCCCCACAGCTTTTGATGCGGCAAAATGGATAATCGCCGAAATACCCTGGTGCCTGTTGAAAAAGTCGTCGGTAAGGGCAGCATTCGCCAGGTCGAATTGTTCAAACTGCGGCTTTTTGCCCGTGATTTTTTCAATATTCTCAAGGACATTAATACTGGAATTGGAAAGATCGTCGACAATGATTACATCATAGCCTGCCTCCTGTAATTCGACAGTTGTATGGGAACCGATATAGCCGGTTCCCCCGGTCACAAGAATCTTTTTAGTCATGCGTCACTGATAAATTTTTCCCAAAAGTACGAATTTAACACGCAACCTTATCTTCATTCCCTGTATGTTAAAGGAAAAATAGTTGTAGCCGTCGCAGATGTTGAAAACTTTGGGTTGCCTGCCAACTATTTTTTTCCTACTTTTGGATTAAAATCGTTTCAATCGTGGAATTACTGGCATTTATCAAAGAACTTTTATTATTGAATGATTGCGTGATCATTCCCGGTTTTGGAGGATTTGTAAGTAACTACAAACCTGCAGGATTGCATACCGCACGGTTCACTCCTCCTGCAAAAACAGTCAGTTTTAACAAAAAACTGAGCTTTAACGATGGCCTTTTCATTAATTATATAGCTGAAAAAGAAAGTGCTAATTATTTTCTTGCCAGCCGTAAACTTAATTTACTGGTCGAAGAAATGAACTACCGGTTAACCGACGGAGAGGAAATCCTCATCCCGGAAATTGGCACACTCCACTACGATGATCGTGAAAATCTGATATTTACGCCAAAAATAACGTGCAACCTTAATCCTGACGCATACGGATTAAGCTCCTTTAATTACGAGACACTTTATGGGCGGAAACAATCGGCCGGAGAAGCAGTTCCGCAAACCGGAAAGGAAGCCGCACAGGTTATTTTTCAA
>JBCFBK010000065.1:0-29268 GCA_038562555.1 Prolixibacteraceae bacterium
GCGCGAAAGATGTAATTCAAGGCTGTCGTTTGCAGTCACTTCCGTTTCATAAATATTGACCGGATACGGATTATTCTTATAATCGGCATCATTGCCATCTGCGAACACTTTTGCGGTGTATGTCGCATTGCTATCCAGAAAATCAAGTCTGACGGTCAGGTTCCTTGCTTCTTCATTGGTGATACTCCCCAGGTACCAGTTTTCACTGTCGCAGTCCTTTCGGGCAACAGTGAGGTATTTTCCGATTTTTGCATGGGGTATCAATGTTTTTTCCCAGTTTACAGGGCATTTTTCGATGAACTCAAAAGGCTCCGGGTTGGCCTCGTAATTTTCGATCATATCGGCGGCCATTTGCAGCGGACTGTAGACGACGACAAAAAGGGCCAACTGTTTGGCCAGGGTGGTATGCACCCTCGTGCCGGGTAAAGCCGTGTTTTCGAAATTGAAGATCACAGGAGTAAAGTCGGTTGGACCGGCCAGTCCGCGGGTAAAGGGGAAGGTGGTCGTATGATCGGGCGGGTTGCCGCCATCGGCCGACCAGGCATTCCATTCCTGCCCGCGTACTCCTTCCTGCGTCATTAGGTTCGGAAAAGTACGCTGAAGGCCGGTAGGCATAGCCGGCTCATGATTATCGATCATGATCCTGTGTTTTGCCGCCGTTTCAATTACTTTACGGTAGTGTCTGACGCCATACTGGCTGCCGTGCATTTCCCTGTTGTCGAGTTTCCCCCCAACATAACCCGTTTTCACCATATTCACACCGTAGTTTTGGTACCAGGCAAAAGCATCTTCCATTTGTCTCTCGTAGTTTTGCGTATTCGCGCCGGTTTCGTGATGACCGATTAATTTTATGTTCTTGGCCGCGGCATAGTCGATAATTTTTGCAATGTCGAAATCGGGATAGGGAGTGGTAAGTTCGAACGATTTCCAGTCTTCCCAGCCCTTGTTCCAGCCTTCGACCAACACCCCCCGGAACCCATGTTTTGCGGCAAAATCGATGTACCGGATGGTATTCTCCGTGGTCGCTCCGTGGTTTGCTCCCGGCTCCCATGTATATTTTTTCATGTGCATGCCCCACCAGATGCCAATATATTTTCCCGGTATAATCCACGAGGTATCCGAAATCCTGCTGGTTTCGCTGAGGTTGAGCATTAAGCGTGAAAGCATCAGGTCTCCGGCACTTTCGGCAACGATCACCGTCCGCCAGGGCGTAGTTCCGCCCGTTTTCATAAAAACTTTCTCACCCGATGACCAGGGCGTGAGCCAGGTTCTTAATACCGTTGAGTCGCCGTCGGCATATAAGTTCAACGAAGCGTAATCACTTAGATTGGCTTCATGGATGGTCAGGAATAAGCTGTCGCCGGTTTGTAAGGTCAGGGGTGTGCACACGGTATCCAGTCCAAAAACGCTCGATTTTTTGTACAATCCTTCATAGAATGCGGTCTTCCAGGGTAGCGACCAGGTCGTATAATTCCCGGCCAGGTTGAACTGGGTCAACTCGTCCATGATCACAATACTGCCCATGCTTTCCTGCTCCGGGAATTCGTAACGGAAACCGAATCCGTCGTTAAACACCCTGAACACGACCTGAAACTTGCGCGATTGCCTTGTTTTTTCCTGAATGGTGAGCCTCATTTCACGATAGTGATTTAAAACAACATGTTCTTCGCCCCACACCTGCTCCCAGGTTTCTTTTAAAGAGTCGGTCGCGACTTCTGTAATCCTGAGATTTTTGCTGAAATCGCCCTCTTTGAGCTCGAACCCAAGGAACGATTTATTGAAGATTGGCTTGCCTGATCTGCTTGCGGTATAATAAATCCGTCCGTTTTCAGAACCGGCCTGAACTTTTATTTTTCCGTCGGGCGAAGAAACAATGGTTTCCGGTTTGTGCACGCAGCCAGACAGCGCAATAAGACAGCAAAAAAGCAGTTGATAAAAATATCGTTTCATCATGAAATAATTTCCGTTTCTTCGGATGATTTATTCTTTTTTGAGGAGGTAAAACTGATAAGGCGACAGGTTCATCGTCCCTGCCATGGAGACAGAAGTTCCGTTCATCAGATTTTTTCGCGTACCTGAAGCGAGCGTCTGCGGTAATGAAAACGAGCTTTCCGAATTGCGGGTATTGACGATGACCAGGGTATTGTCATTGTCGATCGACCGGGTGAAACAAACGACTTTTTCATCCGCAAATGTCTCGAGAACGCCTGTTTTCAGGGCTTCAGATGCGTGATACACTTCCATTATTTTCTGATACGCCTGGAAGATATCCGGATTGGAGTCCCAGTTGACCGCTACGTGACTAAAGAAGTTGACAGCGGTCTGATAGCCTGTTTCCTGTGAACTGTAGATGAGTGGTACACCACCTAATGTTGTCGATATGACGTAAGCCGAGAGCGCTCCCTGCTGCCCTTTAAAGAGCTGCACCGGACTGTTTTCGGATGCCCGGTCGTGGTTGGTTGTAAAGCGCAGCTTCTGTTTCGCCTGCGGGATCAGGGTAAATTCGGTCCGGTGCGTTTCGTACAGGTCGGCTATGCTTTTACTGCCCTGGTAAAGTCCTTCCAGGACATCACAGAAATTCCAACTGTAATCCAGATCAAAACCTGCCTGGAGGTTTTTCGGGTCTGTTCCTTCGGCCAGCATCAATACGTTACGCCCGGCCTGCAGATTTTTTAATTCGTAAGTTGCATCCCGCCAAAAGTCGGTCGGGATCCAATCGGCGGCATCGCAGCGGAAGCCATCTACATTCGCTTCACGGATCCAGTATTTCATGGCCGAGATCATTTCAGCGCGCATGTCGCGGTTATTGTAATTCAGATCAGCTACATCGGTCCAGTTTGTGCCGGCGGGAGGTACCACGTTCCCGTTGGCATCCTGTGTATACCAGTCTTTGTTGATCTTCAGCCAGTCGTTATCCCACGAAGTATGGTTGGCAACCCAATCGAGTATGACGGCAATTTCTTTTTTATGCGCTTCTGCAACCAGCTCCCTTAAATCGTCCAGTGTGCCGTACTCCGGTTCCGTTTCCAGGTAATCCTGTATACAGTAGGGTGAGCCGATCGCTTGTTCTTCTCCCTGTTTATTTACGGGCATCAGCCAAAGCACGTTTACACCCAGCGATTTTATTTTATCCAAACGGGCCGTGATGGCTTTAAACGAATTGTTAGCCGCAAAAACCCGCTCGTTTGCTTCGTAGATCACCATATCGTTCAGATCGGGCATTTTATCAAAGGCTTCACCATAGAATTCTTCAGGGTCCTGTTCGGTATCCGGCTCGGGCTGATCATCGTCGTTGCAGGCTGCAAACAAGGACATGATCAGTAAAAGCCAGGAGAAAAACAATATCTTCTTCATATGTTTATCATTTAACCTGACACACGGCAAATGCATGCCGTGTGCCGGGGAATTTTATTCATTAGTTGCAATCAACTACCGTAAAGGAGTTGGAAGTAATTTCAAAACAAACATCTTCGGAAATGGCCATCGCAACGTCAAACTGACCTCCGTCACCTCCCGTTCCGTTGTTGAAGATGACATTTCCCACCGCTTGTCCTGCCGGTACGCTCACGCTGCACCAGCCCTGGGCATCGGGAGTAACCACCTGTCCCGGCCAGCCGCCGAAGGTTTCAGTCGCCGGACTTCCTCCCCAGGCATAAATGCCGAACGAAGTCCATGTGGTTCCCGTATACTTCCACCGTATGGTAAGGGGTAGTGAAGGGCAGTCAACGGCCGTAAATGTGCTGTTGCTGGTGTCGAATTCGTAGCAGGCGCTTTCGGTCGGATCGCTCATGAAGTCAAACTGCTTTCCGCCTCCGTTGTTGTTCATGATCAGGTTGACCGGACGATTCACGGGAACAGTAAAGGAATACCATCCTTCCGCATTGGGCGTTAAAACCTGGCCCGGCCAGCCGCCATAGACTTCCGATTCACCCCACGCATACACGGCAAATGCTGACCAGTCGCCAACAGTCTGTCTGAACCGGATTGTCACTTCTGTGGGTTCCCAGGTGGCAATTTTTGACACCACGACCGGAATCGTATTTGAAATCAGTGTATCAGGACTTCCGTCGTAAGTTGCCGTTATCCGGAGTTCCACGTTTTGTGCTTCTTCGAAATCCCCGCCGGCCAGGCTTTCCACGATTTGATAGAGTTTCGCTGCGTATATATCAAGAAAAAGCTCCTCCGTAGAATCGACCGCAAGCTTTGTTTCAAAGTTTTGACTTAAAATGCCGGCTTCGAGGGTATAAGTCAGGTTTTCGACATTCACCGGTAACCCGTTTTCGTACGAAATGCGGGGACGTGACCACGACAGTCGAAAGAGGAATTGACCATCGTCGCCACCTTCGGGGGCTTCCAGTATAAATTCATTTTCGAACAGAGCGTTCAATACCGGATTTGTCGATACGGTATCACCCTCCGGAACGCGCTCATAGGTGTCTTCGCAGGCAAACAAAATGGCTGCGATAAAAAATAGCCCAAACAGATAGTTGATATTTCTCATGATTATTTCCCTTTATAAGTGTTACTCCCGGATCATTACGACATAATGTCCTGTCAGGTCATTGAAACGAATGTGATAGTTCCCTATACCTTGTTTGGCCAGATCAATGTTGTTGTCGTGCGAGGTGGGACTGAAATCAGCGATACCGTAAGGTGCGTCTGTGGGGACTTTCGGACACCAGCGGTTGTCCCAGTTGTGATTGGCACGGAATTTAACCCCGTATTCGATGGTAGCCAGGCTGATATTCAGACTCCACTGATGCGGATCGTAAGTTGAGACCAACATGTCGGGTTCGTTTGCAGCTCCCCATTCCGAGAAAGCGCCGACAAAATTCAATACGGGCCATACCGGGGCGGTTGTCGCATCGTACGACACGATATTCCAGGTCATGGCACCGATATCAACGGTAAGCGTGTAATAACCGTCGTTTTGAACATAGAAGGCTCCAAGATCACCTACTTCCAATACACCGTTTGCCCCGGCGCAATACATCTTTTCGAATGAGCCGAGTTCGCTTTCGGGACATAGTTTGAAATACGTGTTGCCTTTTATAAAGCCCGTGTAGGTGTACACGTAATCTTCAGAAGCGCTGCTGTTTCGGTACATCATAAATTCCTTGCCATTGTTGTTCCAGTTCTGCATATCGCCGATGATGTAGATCGGTTCGATATCTTTGGGCGGATTATAGGTGGTGATGGTTACTGGAAGTGTGTTGGCCGAATTGACGACATGACTGGTATTGCCTTCGCCGTAGGTGACCACAAGCCTCATTTCATAATTTACGGCAGTTGCGGGCTGAACGGCAAATTCCTTGAGCAAAAAAGCATTCAGATCGGCCACAAAAATATCCGTATGAAGTTGCATGGTCGATGCAAGGGTTTTGGCGCCGGCAAATTCATTGCCTTCCTGGTCGAGCTGTAACTGATAGCTGACGGGACCCGCCGGCATGGGCTGGTCGGAGCCGTCCAGGTAGAATTGTGTTTCTGTCCACGTTACGGTAAACAGCAACGGATTCGTTCCCTTTTCAACCGATTGAAGAACAATGGTATTGGTGGGCAAATAGTCTAACTTGCTTGCCTCGATGTTGGTTAGTACCGGGTCGTTCTCCTCGTCGTTACAACCAACGAAGACTAATGGTAATAACAAAGAAATCAGATATATGAGTTGTTTCTTCATATGTTTACGTTTTAGTAACCGGGGTTTTGTATGATATTTTCGTTTGCAACCAGTTCGGCAGCAGGAATCGGGAAAATCCGGTAGATCTCATTGATCCCTGCCGTACCGCTATAGACCCCGTTTTTCCAGGGCCATGCATAATTCTCAGTAAAACGGCCAAAGCGGATCAGGTCGGTACGGCGATGTCCTTCCCAGTAGAGCTCCCTGGCTCTTTCCTGCAGGATGAAATCGAGTGTCAGTTCGCTGTCGGGGATGGCAGAAGCTTGTGCCCGGCTGCGGATTTCGTTCACGTAACCTAAAGCCGTTTCGCGGTTTCCACCGCTGCCGCCCCGAAGAACCGCTTCAGCATACATTAAATAAGCGTCGGCCAGCCGGTACATCGGGAAATCGGTGTCGGGAAATTGATTGTCCGAGCCAAATTCACGCTGTTCGACCGGAACATTCAGCGGGTCGCTTCGTTTGATGTTGGTGAATTTAATGACGGAATAGCCGTAATTGAAGTCGTTCAGTACCCGGGTTTCACGCGTTCTTTTATCGGTCCAGAACATGGCACGGGCGTCGCTGTCTTCAAACAAACCGCTCAGTGTTTCTTTCGCGCGCAGTCCCGACCACGACTGGCCCAAACCGAAATTACTGCCCGGTTCCATATCCGATCCCCAGGCGGCGGCCATTAAATAGGTGGTACCGCCATAGCTGGTCGCCTTTTTGCCGTCGAAAACGATTGGGAAGATGATTTCGGGCGACAAATGATTGTCGGCTCCAAAAACATAGCTGTATTTGGTATCCAGTGCATAACCCTCGCTTATGATCTTCTTCAGACAGGTCACACTTTCGGTGCATTTATTTTCGCCGATATATACTTCGGCGTTCAGGTACATTTTGGCCAGAACCATCCAGATGGCAGCGTTGGTTATTTTACCGTAATTCGCGGAGCTTTTCTGCGGGAGGTTGTTTTCGCAGGCTTTCAGTTCACTTTCAATCCAGGGAAACAGGAAGTCACGTCCTTTTTGTTCGGGCATAAAAGCTCCGACGCCATCTTCCTGCTTCAGAAAGGGAACGTTGGCGTACAAATCCATCAGCAGGTAATATTTGATGGCCCTGATGGCTCTCACTTCAGCCCGGTATTCCTGAATTTTGGTTTTGAGCGCTTCGTCTGCGTTACGGGCGTTCAAAACATTTTCTTCGGTTTCGCGGAGAAACTCGTTGCAGAAAGCGATGGTTACCAGGATCCGGTTGTAGGTGAGTTCGCAAAAGCGGTTGCTTGAAGTCCACTGACAAAAAGTGAGGCCGTTTAGTCCGTCGTCCGACCAGGCGCAAGCAGCCTCGTCGGTGGTCAGTTCCTGCAAATTCCAGTACGACCGGATGAACGTGGCTTCACCCTGGTCACCGCTCACAATGTCATCGTAGCCATTGGGCCCCTGATTTCCCGAAAGCGCAAAACTGGCGTAGACCTTAGCCACGAATTTGTTGTAAGTTGCCGGATCGCTCCATGCCTCATCCGAAGTCGTTTCCTTTCCTCCGGGCGGAACCGTGTCCAGGTCGTCGATACATGAAGAAAGACCGACGGCTAGTACTAATATAAAAAGTATCGTTCGTTTCATTTTCGATTCATTTAAAAGTTAACACTTAAACCAATGATCCAGGAAATCGGACGGGGGTAGAAGTTGTTGTCCACCCCGCCATACACCTCCGGGTCGAGTCCGTCATAATCGGTAAATACCACCGGATTTTGCACGGCGAACGACAACCGTGTTTTGGCTTTGTAACCGAACAGTTGATTCATCGAATATCCCAGCGTGATATTGTCGATCCTGAAAAATGATGCATCCTGCACGTAATAGTCCGACAATACCCGCTTGTATTGAAAACTGGTTTCGAATGCAGAGGCATGGCGGTTGCTTAAGAATTCGTTGGCATAAACGCGGGCAGGAGCGAGTTCCGCATTATTGGCGGCAACTGCGTTGTAATTATAGTTGCCCAGACTTCCGTGCGATGCGACCGACAGGTCCCAGCTCTTCCAGTTCAATTTTGTGTTGAAACCAAATGTCCAGTCGGGCGCAAACTTATGGTAGAGGTACAGGTCTTCTTCATTAATTTTCCCGTCATTATCGCGGTCCACATACATCCCTTCAATCGGTTTTCCGGCTTCATCGTATATCTGTTCATACACATAATACATCGAATGCGGATGTCCCACGGCATGCGCAAGCAGGTTGAAACCCCCGTCTCCGCCCGTGTTCCCGAAACGGTTCATGGCCGAATTGTCGTTATAGGTAAGCGCAGTGATTTTATTATCGTTATACGCGAAGTTGAATCCGGCTTCCCAGTTCCAGTTCTTTGTGGCCACGGGTATCACGTTCAGTGAGAATTCGCCACCGATATTTTCGAGTGTACCGATGTTGGCTACCACGTATTCACTGAAGTTGCGGCCGGCAGCAACTTTTATTTCCCGGTTCAGCAAATCGCGGGTTTCACGATTGTAGAAGTCGACCGTTCCGTTCAGTCGGTTATTAAAGAAACCATAATCAAGCCCCACGTTCCAGGTGCGGGTGGTTTCCCATTTCAGACCGGCATTGTACGACAATGGCTTAATCAGCGTAACCCACTGGCCGTCGCGGTAATAGTTGGCCGCTTCGCCCACGCTGCTCTGGTAAACCCGCACGGAAGGATAGGTATAACCAATATCCTGCTGTCCGGTGAGTCCCCAGCCTAAACGGAGCTTCAGATTTGAAAGATCTTCGAAGCCTTTCATGAAAGCTTCCTCATTTATTCGCCATGCAAGCGCTACTGCCGGGAAGATGCCCCAGCGGTTGTCTTCATTAAACCTTGATGAACCATCCTGACGGAGGGTAAAAGCAAGCAGGTACTTGTTGTACATGCTCCAGTTTACACGTCCGAAGAACGATACCAGATAGTATTCTTCCGCGTAAGGAGGATTATCTTCAATCACTTCGCCGTTTTTTTCAGGAGCCGTGCGAATGGCCAGGTTGGTGTTTTCCCACCAGAAATGCTGCCACGAATAACCGCCCATCACGTCCAGGTTGCTGTTCAGGAAATCCAGCTCGGTTTTGTATTGCCCGTAAAAATCAAGCAGCGAATTATTCCGCTTATTGTTCCACTCGTTTTGGTATCCTCCGGCATTCGCTTCGGCAGGAGCATCATGGGGAGTTGCATTCTTCCCGTCCATATCGGAATAATCAATCCCGAGATTGAGATTGAAGTTTATTTTCGGGAAAAAGTGCAGTTTGTAGTCCAGTTGAGCATTTCCTACAAATTGGTATCCTTTTGAAGTATCGTGGCGCATATCGAGCAGCGAAACAGGGTTTTTGGTGGCCACGTTCAGTATTTTGCCATCGACACCGGTCCACGACCAGTAACCGCCGTAAATGCTGTTTTCGTCGTAAACAGGCTGGGACGGATCCATCGCGATTGCGGCCCCGATGGCTCCCTGATCGGCAAAGCGGTTTTGAATGTACATGCCACGTCCGTTCAGGTTGACCGACAGATGGTTGTCCAGTAACTGCGGGGTGAATGAAAAACTCCCGGTATAACGTTCCATGTTCGATGTTTTCAGGATACCGTTTTGATTGGTATAACCCACCGATGCACGGTAAGGCATTTTTTCTTTCCAGGAGCCATACACGCTCAGGTTATGCTCCATGCTGAAGGATCTGCGAAAAATGGCATCCTGCCAGTCGGTATTTTCCGTTCCGAGTTTTCCCGTTACTTCCGCTTCGTTCGATAAACCTGTAAAAGTGCCTTGTATAAAACTCCGGAATTCGTCGCCGTTTAGCACGTCGATCCCTGTTTTACGTTCACTTACCGACAGACTTCCGTCATAATTGATGCGCAGTTTGTCGGCCGTGCCCTTTTTTGTCGTGATGAGGATAACGCCATTAGAAGCTCTTGACCCGTAAATGGCTGTTGCCGAAGCATCTTTTAAAACCGTGAACGATTCAATATCGGTGGGATTGATTGTACTGAGCATATTGCCCACGCCACCCGGTCCTCCGCCCAAGGGAATTCCATCGACGACAATGAGCGGGTCGTTGTTGGCCGAGAGCGACGAACCACCCCGAATACGGATGGTTGCACCGCCACTTGGCGAGCCGCCGCTTGTTACAATTTGAACGCCGGGAATCTTTCCGATAAGCAGGTCCTGCGGATTCGGGGATGAACCGCGCCCCTCCAGATCAGGCTTAACTACCGCTACCGAACCGGTCAGATCGTTCTTTTTAACCGAACCGTAGCCAATAACGACTGTCTCGCCGAGCAACTCGGTGTTTTCGACCATCGCTACGTTTAGCTGATTTCCCTTTGTATATACAATTTCCTGCGGGAGATACCCGATGTAAGAGAAAGCAACGACCGAACCCGCTTTTACGTCGGTCAGCGTATAAACGCCCTCGTTGTTGGTAATTGTTCCGTTGGTAGTTCCCTTGACGACAATCGTAGCACCAATTAATGCCTGGCCGTTTTCGTCGGTTACCTTTCCGCTCACCGTATGTTGGCCGGCAGCTTGCGCCGTCGCAAACACGGTTAGCAGAAATAAGAAAAATCCTGAGTTTTTGAGTCGTGTTAGAATTTGTCTCATATAAGTTTAAATCTTAATTAGGTTTGAAAAATCAGATTTTCAACGTTTGTGATTATTGGGTCCAAACCTGATTTTTCCCAAATGTAAGCGAATGCGTATGTAAACAGAGGGAGGAGTAACCGTGAGGTAAAAACGAATAGTTTAAAAATGTGCTAACTGACACGTTTATTGCAGATTATAGGTGCCTGATTCCGCGGCTTAGGTAAAACTCATTTTTTTTTGAATTCAGAAAAACGGTTGTATTTATGATCTTACCGTGCAGATCATCCTGACTTTTTCTTCGAAATCGGCATCCTGGTTCAGCGCCCTTGCTTTTACTTTGCTCCGGTAATTGTAGACCGTGCGGGGAGTGTAATGCAGGAACGTGGCAATTTTATGGGTATCATCAATTCCAAGCTTTATAAGGGCAAATACGCGGAGTTCCTGTTTTAGCGAATCATCTTTATCGGTGGGGTAGTGTTCTTCTTCGCGCAGCAGTTGGTTAAATTCTTCAATAAACGAAGGGTAGATATTCAGAAATGCGCGGTCAAAATTGGAATAAAG
Source organism: Prolixibacteraceae bacterium (assembly GCA_038562555.1). GTDB lineage: Bacteria > Bacteroidota > Bacteroidia > Bacteroidales > Prolixibacteraceae > JBCFBK01. The sequence continues at coordinate 10,815 of JBCFBK010000065.1, forward strand.
TTCTTTAAGGTCCTGTGTTGCATTGTCGTTGTACGATGTCAGTCCCAGCAATTCAGATACCTGTCCGGCTTTAATTTTCCGGTTCACCGTTATTTTAAAAGCGTCGAGTTTGTTCATATATTCCATGCTGATTTCCAGGAAATTTCGCACAAACAGTTCTTTAACATGGTTAGCCTCACGCAATGAAATATTCGTTTCGTTTTGTTTGCGGTTAGCTTTTTTCAATTCCGAATTCAGTTCTTTGAGTTTTGTGTTGAACTCCTCGATTTCCCGTTTGGCCGCCGCCAGTTTTTTCATTTCCCTGAAAACAAGAATGATCGAAGCCAACAAGATCAGGGTAAGAAAACTCACGACGATCAGCAGTATTCTCAATTTGCGCTGCTGCTGTTCTTTATCGAGCTGATAGGCTTTATCAATAATGGGCAGGTATCGCGAGGTTTGTATATTCCGCAGGCGGGCATTGTAAAAATTGGCGTCGTCAAGGCTTTGTTTGATGTAATGGTTGGCACGCATAATGTCCTGCTCTTCGAACAGCAGCAATGCCAGGTTGCGCAGGGATATATTCTCTTTCATCACGACACGGATATCGGCAATGGCCGAACGGATTAAAAATTCCTTTTGCTTTTCACGGTCGCCCTGTTGCTCATAATAATAAGCCATGATCGATGTGATGTAGGCGTACTCTTTAGTGTCGGGTTTCACCTTCGGGAAGTAGGCAAACAAGACCCTTTCCGCATTCTTAAAATCTTTGATTTCGATAAAGCGGGTGCCATAGTTAACGGCATGTTCAAACGAGTTGGTTTCAACAATTTGCAGAATCGAATCCTGGTAGGTCAGTCGTTTCTCAATCAGTTCTGCCTGATCGTAGCCGTTCAGGTATTCGAGCCAGTAGATATACACCTCAGCAAAGGCGCCATAATAAAGAATCAGTTGTTGCTTGTTGAGTTCTTTCGGGTTAATGGCTTTCAGCACCTGAAGCGCCTCCATAAACAGGCCGCCTTTTGACTGAACACGCGCCAGTTCAATTTTGCTGTCGTTCATCCATGATGGATTCCCGGTACGTTGTGCCATAGACGAAGCCAATACAGCGTAGTGCAAAGAGGAGTCGCTCATCAGGGTTTTATATTCTTCGGCCAGATTTTGATATACAAAATACATTTCTTCGGCGCCCTTGCTGCCTACATTCAGTTCCTGTCTCAGCTTTCCGATATAGCTCAGTTTATTGGTCGTGTATTGTTGCTCCAGCTTTAAGGTCATGTCCAGTTCCGACAGCAGGGAATCGATCGGGGAGCCGGCGCTTGAAAAAACGGGCAGTGTCACAATAGAGATCAAAAAATACAAAGGTCTCATTAGTTAATTCAGATGATTGGCATTGCAACAAAATTAACCGAATATATTGAATTATTTTGTGAATTCAATTGTGCCAGCGACCATCTCAGTTAAACCCGTTCAGGATGGATCAGGCTTGTAGTGGAAGAGGTCAGATATGTGTCCGGAAAAAACGCAATGGCACCAGCCGGGAGCTAATGCCCTACGGGAACAGTACATTAAGGGTTGCGGAATTAAATATAGCAGTATATCATAAATCATTTTTCGGAAAGTGCTAATTTTAGATCTGATTACTCTATAAGTGACAAAACCGGAAAAAGTGCATTAAGAAAAATGAGAAAAATTTTAATAGCAGTCGGATTTATTTCAGTATTAATTGCCACGGGGCAGGCACCTAAAACAGACAATTTCACAAGACTTTCAGGTGTTCCAAGTGAATTATGGTTAATAATCATCCTGGTCAATATTGCATTGTGTGCTTATTCACAAAATATTTCGAAAGTAAAAGATAAAGCAGTACTGTATAAGACAGAAAATTCTATAAAGGTTGACGGCATGCTCAATGAACCTATCTGGCAAAAAACTCGATTTTTTGATGAATTTTATAATGAAAATAACTCATACACCAATACCAGAGCTTATTTTAACTATGACGCAGAAAATCTCTACGTAGCAGTCAAATGTGATGTGAAAGACACCTCTTTATTGCCAAAAGAAAGGGTAGATAAAGATTGGGAACCAATTCTTGACAATGAATGGATTGCTTTTTGTATTGATACCTACAATGATGGAATTACAGCTTATGCTTTTATAGTCGATGCTGCTGGCAATCAGCTTGATGGAGCATTAAATCCGCCAACAAGGGACCTTTCTTTTTCTTTTTCTTCAAAATGGGCTGCTGCTGCTAAAACAGAACGTAGCGGATATACCGTCGAAATGAAAATACCATTGGAGAAATTGCCTGTAAGATGGAGTAAAGATAGCGTGGAAATGGCAGTACAAATAATCAGGAACGACAAAGAAAACAACCGGATGATCCAAAGACCAAACACCAGGGACATTCGTCAATTCCAAAAAGTAATATTGCGCGAAATAAATCAAACCCATCCTAATCATTTGTCGGGTGTTGATATAAGAGAAAGGTTGGCTCATAAAAAATCGAAAATTGATGTTACCAGTTTTATCGGAAGATGCCAGGGAGGGGATGCTTCTGTAATGGACTATCTGATATTTAAAAAAAGAAACATAAATGGCGTAGATAAACCCAGAGAGTTTTACTATAAACCGGAAAACGAACGAATAATAGTGGCCTTTGAAAATACAGTGTTTTTTAAAAACCTAAATGCAAATATTGATTTTGAAACATTATTGGAAAGGGCGCAAACCACCGCTTTCATTGTGCTTCGAAACGACACCATTATTTATGAAAATTATTTTAACGGGTTTAACAGAGACTCAATATTCACATCGTTCTCGGTTGCCAAATCATTTGTAAGTACACTGGTTGGACTGGCCATTTCAGATGGCTTCATTAAGAGTGAAGACGATGAAATAACTACCTATTTGCCTGATTTGTTAGCAAAAGATAACCGTTTCCGGACTATTTCAATCCGGGATTTATTGAGCATGAGTTCAGGTATTGCGTATTCAAAGGAGGGCTTCCCATCGGATGATGATATTACCTATCAATCCACCGATTTAAGGAAAGCAGCAATCGAAAATGTCCGAATTGCAGAACAGCCAGGTAAACATTGGCACTACAATAATTACAACACGCTTTTACTGGGCCTGATATTGGAACGAACAACAGGAAGAGAAGTCTGACTTTAGGTATGATAAAATCACTTTATAAAGGGTTGAAAATACCGGCTGATATTTTATTAACCTGATGGGGCTATACTATTTTGAATGCCGTAATCCGGCGTTCTTGTTCGCAGTAGGGCATACCTTTCCCGGTTCGGCAACAGGATTACAACGCTGCTCAATTGAAAAAAAGGAAATGAGAAAAGTAAACCAGGAAATTACCGATAAATCAATACTCGAAGAAATATTGATGCGTTCCAAAGTTTGTCGGATTGGAATGGCAGATCACGGATTGCCATACATTTTACCTTTTAATTATGGGTACAAGGATAACTCCATTTATATTCATTGTGCCAGGGATGGTAAAAAGATAGACTTGTTAAAAAGTAACCCAATAGTCTGCTTCGAGATTGAGGACGAGGCGGAGATTATTAAAAATGAGAAAGCCTGCAGATGGTCAACATCTTACCGTTCAATAGTCGGATACGGAAAAATTGAGATTCTTAACGATTTTGCTCAAAAACAAAAGGGACTTGAAATTATTATGTCCCATAATGGAGCGCCTCGTTTAAATGAATTTGAACCAAAACAAGTAGATTCTGTTCTGATCCTAAAGTTGTCAATTGATTCTTTAACAGGTAAGCAATCAGGTAATTGGGATGAATTGCATCATCTGAAAATGTTTAGCATTGAGACAAAGCGCTTGTTGCTTTCCGAAATTACTATGGCTGACTTAGATATCATACATAGGCTGCATGCTGTTCCGGAAGTTGACCAATACAATACCCTCGGAATACCAAAGACAATTAAGGAAACAGAGAAATTAATTCAGGGGTGGATTGAAGCAAGATATAAGACACCCAGAAAATCATATACCTGGAAAATCTGTTTAAAAGAAACGAATCAATTCATTGGATTGGCAGGCTTTTCTTTATCAAACGACAAATTTAAACTTGGAGAAATTTATTACAAGCTGCATCCTGATTACTGGGGTAAAGGATATGCTACTGAAACAGCGAAGAAACTGGTTAGAACAGGATTTGAGCATTTCGATTTACAAAAAGTAGAGGCTGGAGTAGCAACAGAAAATATAAAATCGATAAGAGTCCTTGAGAAAATAGGAATGACAAGAGAGGGATTAAGGCGGAAAATTCTACCGATCAGAGGAGAATGGAAAGACAATTATCACTATGCAATTGTAAAAACAGACGAAAGAGATTACTGAAAGAATAAAGCCACTTCGTATTTTGGATCCTGATATGACAAATGAAGAACGAAATGAGTATGTAAGTTATAGCAATATCCCCAAATTTAACTTGCTTTTCTATATACGTTCTTAACAGAACCTCGCCTGATTATTGTAATTTGCAGCAGCGTTGAATAGTACAACTACCTCTGAACGGGTGAAGGTTTGATAAAAACTAAAATTGAGAGATTCCAAACGGTAGCATTCACAAAAAAAACTATATGAACACAGTTATCTTGACTACCTGTAATAGCGCGATTGAAGCTAATCTTATAAAAGGTATGTTGGAAAACAATGGAATAAGATGCTTCCTGACGAATGAGAATTTTTCGAACTTAATGCCTCACTATAATGGAGTGATGGGTGCAGGCGTGCAGATAGTCATTGCCGAAAGTGATATGGAGCAGGCAAAAGCGCTGTTGTCGTCACAAACGAAAGAGAATGAAATTGTTTGTCCAAACTGTGGCTCCGTAAATATCAGTTACGGATTAGGTACAAACAAGATTAAAATGTTATTTGCGGTGCTGATGTCCTTGCTTATCTGGGTTCCATTCGGCAACCTAAGAGCCACATATTATTGCCAGGATTGCAAAACCGAATTTAAGAAATAGCATGCTGGGGCTAATAAGTAAAATGATCAGAAACTGGGTTGATACGATAATTATAGTAGCTTTTGCGCGCTACCGTTTTATGTAAAAATCCTGCTGGTTTTGCACACCGAACAAAGACGAGTTAACACCGGTCATCCGGTTCAAGATGGCAAATTTACACTAAAACAAATTTCATTATCTTTGCTTTATGAGTAAAAAAGAGCAAATACTTCAGTTGATAAAAAAGGTGATTGATAAAAACGCCCCCGGTTCAGAGGTGTATTTGTATGGTTCTCAAGCCCGGGGAGATGCAAAAAAAGCTTTCTGATTGGGATTTACTGATATTGCTCAATACTCCAAACGTTTTATTTGACGTCGAAACTAAATTTATGGATGCATTCTGTGAATTGGAATTGAAAACAGGAGAGATTTTTTCACCTCTGATTTATTCAAAGAATGACTGGAATTCAAATTATTCGATTACGCCCCTTTACGAAAACATTCAAAAAGAAGGAATCAGACTAAATGACCGGAACAGTTTGGCTAAAGAATCGACATGCTTCATAATTATATCATTGATTACGAGCAATATTATACTTTTTGAAGCCGCGCTAAAAATAGAATTATGCAAATGAAGATGTATTCCGGAACACTCGTGGTATGTTTGCTGGTATTGCTGAGCTTCGCTGCAGCCGGGCCTTCTGGCGGCGCCAACCGGCCGCCGGACGGCAAGGATGCTTCAGGTAGCGCTGTCGTGCAGCCGGCGGATAAGCGGAACCTGGTGACGGGTGACGGGGCACTAAGACCGGACACTTCAAATTTTCAATTTACCGTTGAAGAGGCCCCGGATTGGACGGCCTTGTTTAACCGCACTTCGGGCTGGTTTGGCGCCGATGGTATTTTTGCAATTCCCCTGAATGGAAAAGATAATACCCCAGCAACCGACAACACGCTGACCATGCTGCTGTTCAGTGATACGATGATCGGTGAAATTAATAACGATTCACTACAGCCGGGATCGGTCATGGTCAACAATACGGTGGCTTATCTCCGCGGACCTGAACCCAAAGAAAACCAAATCAGCTTTCATTGGGCTAAAGACAGCACCGGAAAGCCGGTGGCGCTGTTTGTGCCTGAAACAGCTCAGGCCGCGAAGGGCGATTATTACTGGCTTGGCGATGGTTTTGTGAACACCGAACGCGCTAACACCACGTACATTTTTGCATACCGCATGCGAAAGCTCGACGCTAACGACGACTGGTCGTTTAAGGAAATGGAAACGGTTTTGCTTGCCTTACCCGCCAAAAGCGAGGTTCCATTCAACGGGCAGCGTCAAATCGCCTTCCCGTTCCGCTTCGACGACGGCGGCTTTGGAGCTGGCATTTTTGTCAACACGAAAGAGGCAGGGGCTCCTGAGCCGGATGGATACGTTTATGTATACGGCGTTCGGGGGAAAGGAAAAAGGCTGATGGTTGCCAGGGTGACTCCTGAAGACTTTGAAGATTTCGGCGCCTGGCGCTTTTGGGACGGGGAGGGGTGGAGCAACGATCTGAACCGGGTGGCTTACATCGCTTCGAACGTTTCGAATGAGCTGAGTGTTTCGGCGCTTCCCGATGGCCGGTACGCGCTGGTCTATCAGGCGGGCGGCATGAGCTCAACAGTATGCCTGCGCCTGGGCGAAACGCCCTGCGGACCGTTTGGTGCGGAGACCAGCGTGTGGGAGTGTAAGGAAGGTCAGCAAAAAAACATCTTTACGTATAACGCGAAGGCGCATCCTCATTTGTCGGCTCCCGGCGAGCTCCTCATCAGCTATAACGTGAATGCATTCGACTTTTTCAACGAAATCAAAGCACGGCCAAACCTTTACCGTCCGCGATTTATCAAGCTGAAGTTTCATTTTGATATTTTTTAATCAATTTTTAATCAATTTTAGTTTTTTTTGAATTAGTTTAGCCAATTTGGAAAAAATGTCCCGTTACTTATGATAGAAATAATTCAAATAGTCGCCCTTATTCAGGGCTTGTTTCTTTTATGTGTTCTGTTCGTTAAAAAAGAAAGTTACAAGCGGGTAAATTTCCTACTGCTTTTAGGGTCAATTATCGCATTGCTCTTGAACATTGTCGGAGATGATGATTTTAACTTGTTTTTTTCGAATGCTAATTGGTATTTCTTTCAATCTCCATTAATGATTACACTGTTCTTTTTACTTATAAAGTATCACAATTCTAAACAAGATCAATTTCAACTTAGAGATCTTCTTTATTTTATTCCGTATTTGTTTTTTATTACGCTTCAAATCGTAGAAGACGTTAACGGCTTAGGTAAGAATATCTGGTTAATAATAGGCGAAGTTTTGGCAGGCCTAACGCTATTATTTTATTTAGGTTATACCATCTATGATATCATTAAAAACAAAAAGGAAAGATGGATGCTGTTTTTTATAGTGCCTTATGCTTTACTGCACTTAATAGAAGAAATTTCATTTATTGTAATAAAAAACTATGATCATTTCCCCTTCCTGGAAAGTTATGGAATTATCGGATTATCAGCGATCCTTCTCTACATGTTTTTATTTAAGCTTGTTGTATCACCAAAATCAGTATTACCAAAAGCTGATACCAAGGCTTATAAAACTTCAAGTCTTAGTAAATCCAAAGCAGAGGTATATAAAAGGGAGTTTTTAAGGCTTATGGATAAAGAGAAGCTTTTTACTAATAGCGATATAACGGTTAACCAGGTAGCTCAAAAGATGGGTATTCCAAGACAGTACTTATCTGAAGTCTTGAATGTGTACTTAAAATCCAATTTTCAGGATTACATGAACAAGTACAGGGCTGAAAAATTTGTAGAATGTCTCAAGGATGAAAAGTTCAGGAATTATTCTATTATGGGCATTGCCAACGAAGTTGGTTTCAAATCCAAATCCTCTTTCAACACTACCTTTAAAAAAATATACGGGGTTACCCCGAGTGAGTATAAAAAGGCATTACCTTCAGTCGTTTAGACATTACCTTTTCTCCTTATTCTATTTGGAATCGATAGCCTCAAATAGTATTGCCCAATCTGCAACAGGTCTTTTGGATCACCATGACTTTTCAGCTCAAACTTAAACTGACAAATCCTCACGACGCTAAAAGCGAAAAAAAAGCCACAAATTCTGCAGCTGGCGGCTTTCTAAGTGCGGGAAGCGCATTTAGAACCTTTAGAAACCATACCATCAATAGCGTTTAATACCTTAGTAATAAGTGTGTTAAAATAATTCTGACAACAAACGGGTACTAAAGGCAGATTTGAAACCTACTTCATTTTGATCTCGCTGGAGGCAAATCTAATTTTACCCCGGTTGAATGAAAACCGTAATTAAAATTTATAGTAATTATGACAAAAACGAAGCGAGTGAAATCCTTTAGATCAAGACAAGGACAGGCCTTATTTGTGGTGATGATGTTGTGTCCGGTATTCCTTTTTGCACAAACAAAATATACAATTAGTGGTGTAGTTAAGGATGTTTCCAATGGTGAAACACTCCTGGGGGCAAATGTCCTTTTAAAAGGTACTTTCATTGGAAGCACGACCAACGAATATGGTTTTTATTCTATCACAGCACCTGAAGGTAATTATACCTTAACCATTTCCTATTTGGGATTTACAACTTTTGAAAGGGCTGTAAACCTCAGCGCTGATCAAAAGCTCGACATTGAGCTCAAAGAGGATGCCGCTCAATTAGATGAAATAGTCATCACAGCTGAAGAATCAAAGAAAGTAGACCTTCGGACACCACAAATGAGTGTGGCAAAACTTTCAACCAGGGATATCAAACAGATACCTGTTGTTATGGGTGAGGTAGATTTGATCAAGTCCATTCAATTGCTGCCCGGTGTTGCCAACGCCGGCGAAGGTGCATCGGGCTTCAATGTACGCGGTGGCGCAGAAGACCAAAACCTGATTCTTTTGGATGAAGCAATTATTTACAACGCTTCTCATTTGTTTGGTTTCTTCTCCGTATTCAATGCTGATGCCATTAAGGATGTTAAACTTTATAAAGGCGGCATTCCTGCACGTTTTGGAGGGCGTGCTTCTTCGATACTGGATATACGTCAAAAAGACGGAAATAGTAAAGAATCTGAACTCACTGGCGGTATTGGTGCCATTTCCAGTCGTTTGGCGGCGGAAGGGCCAATGTTTAAAGACAAAGGTTCGTTTCTGATGGCTGGTAGGGCTGCTTATGTAAATATATTTTTAGCCTTAGCCGGCGAAAGCAGCAGAGCCGGATTTTACGATTTAAATCTGAAAACAAATTATGAAATTGATGGAAAGAACAAACTATATCTGTCTGGTTATTTAGGCAATGATAACTTTAACGTGGCAGGAGCAGGATTTTCTAACTCATACGGAAACCTCTCAGGAAACTTGCGATGGAATCATATTTTTAATAACAAGTTATTCTCCAATACATCCTTAATATACAGTCGATATAATTACAACATAGAACTTGAGGAAATGGATTGGACCTCGGATATCAGCAATTATAATATGCGCTATGACTTAGGGTATTATGCAAGTGATAAATTAAAATTTGATTTTGGAGTAAATGGTATTTATTACAAGTTTAATCCAGGCAAACTCAACCCTATAGATGCAAAATCGGGCGTTAATCCAGAGAAATTAGACAACAAATTTGCTTTAGAAGCTGGAGTGTATGCAAGTTTAGAACATAAAATTTCGGATAAGCTCACCGCTCAATATGGCCTGCGTTTTAGTTACTTTAATCGACTGGGAAAGCAAACCTTAAACAATTACGCCAATAATTTACCCGTAGTTTACAACGAAGAATTAGGCATTTATGAGCGTGCCGAACCGATTTCTAATACCAATTACGGTAAGGGGAAAAGCATAGCTACCTTCAATAATTTAGAACCCCGGTTTGCACTGTCCTATCAGCTTAACGAGAAGTCTTCTTTTAAAGTAAGTTATAACCGAATGGCTCAATACCTGCATTTAATTTCCAACACCACATCAGCCACGCCATTGGATGTTTGGGCACCTAGCGGAAAGTTTATTGAGCCACAAATTGCGGATCAATATGCTGTAGGCTACTTCAGAAATTTCAAGGAAAACATGTTTTCTGTTGAAGCCGAAGCCTATTACAAAACAATCGACAATCGGGTAGATTATATCAATGGCGCAGAACTTGTAGCACAAAACACCATTGAAACCGAAATTTTAACTGGTGAGGCCCGTGCATATGGATTAGAATTTATACTGCGAAAAAACAACGGCGATTTTACAGGTTGGGTGTCGTATACATTGTCAAAATCGCAACAGCGCACACCCGGCAGAGCAGCAGGCGGCCTGGGCATTAACAACGGTAAATGGTATAATTCTAACTGGGACAGACCCCACGACTTTTCGTTTACCGGAAGTTACAAACTCAACGAAAAATGGCGATTTGGAGCTAATATGGTATTCCAAACAGGACGACCTGTTACCTATCCTAACGGGCAGTTTGTATATAACGGATTATCCATAGCGACTTATTCCGAAAGGAATGCAGACCGGTTGCCGGCCTACCACCGACTGGACCTTTCCGCAACCTTAACACCTCGAAAAAATAAAAACAGAAATTGGCAAGGCGAATGGGTATTTGGCATATACAACGTTTATAACAGAAGTAATGCAGCCTCTGTTTCTTTTGGTCAAAATCAAGAGACAGGCGTAACTGAGGCCACTCGTACTTCCATATTTGGTATTGTTCCTTCAGTAACCTACAACTTTAAATTTTAAAACAATGAAGAATATATCTAACAAATTAGGGGTACTCTTTATAATAATCGGATTATTAAACTCGTGTACCGATGTCATAGATGTCGATGTTCCAAACGGCGGTGCACGATTGGTGGTCGATGCGTCCATTAACTGGCAAAAAGGTACTTCGGGAGAAACACAAACCATTCATCTAAGAGAATCAACCGCTTTTTTTGCTAACAATCCAGATGTCCCTGTTATGGGTGCTTCAGTAACTGTAACCAAAGAAAACGATGGATCAATATTTGTGTTTGCCGACCAGAATAATGGTAGTTACACGGCAACCGATTTTGTTCCGGAATTAAACGCATCATACACGTTGGAAATCCTTTACAACGGCAACTCCTATACAGCAACCGAAACCTTAATTGCAGGACCTGTCATTAATCGGGTTGAGCAAATCACTGAAGAAGGTTTGGGTGAGACAGAAATTGAGCTTCAGGTATTTTTTGACGATCCCGGAGAGGTTAAAAATTATTATTTAGGCGAATTTACTCCGACTAATTTACCACTGCCGTCTCTTGCAGTTATTAGCGATAAATTTACAGATGGCAACGAAAATTTTATTGAGAACGATAATGACCTCTATGTTGCCGGAGTAACTGTCGGTATTAATGTGTATGGTATTTCACGACGATATTATGACTATTTAAGCATATTGATTCACCAAGCTGGAAGTGATGAAGAGGGACCTTTTCCAACTACCCCGGTACAGTTAAAAGGAAACGTTACGAATGTCAATGATTCCAACGAAGAAGTGTTGGGATATTTTAGGCTGGGTGAATTTGATACGACATCATATACGATTAATTAGCAATCGGATAAAAAGGTGGTTTTAAGTTACAAAAATGCGTATTTGGAACGTATCAAAGTAAACACGAAAAAATGCGATGCATGTTGGAAAGGAAAACAGCAGCTAACTTGACCGTAAATCTTGTATTGCTTTTGGGAGGTTTAACAATGGCGTTCTCAGGTTTCTTAATACAAATCGAATATGATATTGGAGGTCGTCATGCAAACGAAAGAATTTTAGGTTTTGTCTATTCTACATGGTCTGAGGTTCATCTGTTTTCATCACTCTTTGTTGTAGTAATAATGATTTTTCATATTATCCAACATTGGAAGTGGTACAAAATTGTTTTTAAAAAGAGATTAATTGCCAGAAACCAGCAGGTATTATTTCTAAGCTTGATTTTTCTTCTTGTCGCCCTTACAGGACTTATCCCGTGGGGTATTAATTTAGGCAATGGAAACCAAACGATGAGAAAAACAATTGTTGAAATTCACGACACGATGGGAATACTATTATTTTTTTATTTAGTTTTTCATGTCGTTAAAAGGTTTAAGTGGTATCATACAGCTTACAGCGAATTAAAACACAGGCATTGAACAGGTTTTTCCGGTTGTCCTGAAAAATCCGTCGGAATGGAATCAAAATCTGGATTTGCTTAAAACAACAAACGATTGGTTCAAAACGGAAATTGCCATGCTTTGTATTTTTAAACTTTCGTAGGAGTTTTCAATAGGTGTGCTTAATTTTGAAAGGAAATATCAGTACGAAACAAAGTAAGTTAAACGGAAGATCCATGAATACGTGGACTATAAAAATAATCATCATGAAAAAGGTTTTTTATTGCCTGATATTGATGCTGTTATTTGGCTGTGGAAAGGAAGATGTTGAACCACAACTTCCCAAAATATATGAATATCGTGTAAATTCTATGCTTTATCCGATAAAGGCATCCCATATTTCTTCGAAAGTGAAATTAAACTATGATAAAGATAGTAGAATAGTCCATCGTATAGGAGACTTAATTTCGGTGAATCCTAATTCAGGGGTTTCATATGTATTGAGTGAAAATATTGCAGACACCTTAATATATAAAGGGAACTCCATTGTAATTACAAAACATATCGTAACTGGCGAGAATTGGCTAACTTCATATCGAAGGGAACTCCTAATAAAAGATGGCATGTTGGTAAGAAAAGTTTTTGATGATGACTATTATGGGATGGATTATTATGGGGTAAATGATTTTGATACGGTTTTATACTATTATAATGGTTATAAACAAGTTGAAAAAACCAGTGCATTAAATCCATATAGACAAATGGATAGTAAATTTAAATATGATGAGAATGGCAATCTCTCCATGGTTGTCTCTGAAACTTATTATAGAGATACGAATGATACGTTCTATAAAGATACTCTCCGATTTTCTGACTATGATAATTCTCCAAATTTAACAAAGGAGTTGATTCTTTTTGAAGAATGTTTCTTTAGATCTCTTTCAGTAAATAATTTTAGAAAATACAGTTTCAAAAGGGTAAATCTGGAGAATGACCAGGTATCTACAGAAGAAAGAAGTTGGGCATTTTATTACGATGAGAATAATTACGTAATATATTAAAAACTACTGGTAATCGAATAGTCCGCCCGAAACCTCGACACGTGGCCCGTGATCCGGATATGCCTTGGCAAATTCCGTATCGGGCCATCTTTTGCAGGAAGAGCAAATAATTTTAAGTGATGCGGTAAATTTCCATGATCTTTTGCAGGATCTTATCAAAGTCAATTTTCAAATCGGTAAGCTGACCTGTTTTAATATCAAAAACCCAGCCGTTAACGGTTAGCGTACGTTCTTTATAGGCTTTCTGAACATCGGCAGTTTTCAGTACATTAATACATTGCTCCTGAACATTGAGTTCCACTAAACGCTTGTACTTTAATTCCTCGTCCGAAATAGCATCCAGTTCGTTACGGTGTATGCGGTATACATCGCGGATATTTCGCAACCATGGATTCAGGAGGCCCATATCTTCCGATTTCATGGCAGCCTTCACCCCGTTACAGTAGTAATGGCCGCAAACCACCACATGTTTAACCTTTAAATACGACACGGCGTAATTGATAACCGACATGGCACTTAAATCGGTATTGGGAACCATGTTGGCAATATTGCGGTGGACGAATACCTCGCCGGGTTTCGCTCCCATGAGTTCTTCGGAAGAAACACGGCTGTCGGAACAACCAATGTACAATATTTCAGGACTTTGACCCATCGACAGGTTATTGAAATATTCCGGATTGCCTTCGAGTTTTTCGGCTATCCACGCTTTGTTATTTGCAAATACTTGATCGAGTTTCATACGTTTATCATTTTTTTAACCGGTATATCCTATTGCCCCGGCAATGGCATTAATACAACGAAGGATTTCAAAAAGTAGGGCGTCGGCTTCGGCCGGGTTTCTCCCATCGTTTACTTCACGCCACTTCTCTAAAAGATTAACCTGATGCTCATGTAAGGGGCGCATGGCATCGGCCCGTAAAAGGGTGGAATAATAGTGGTTCTTTCTGCGTTCTGAAATGGGGATATCCAAAATAGAATCAACCATCTGCCGGGTTAAGCTAAACTCCTTAAGCATTTGGTCAAGGATCTCATTGCTTTGGGGGACATCCGCTGCAAGCCGGGCGTAATGTTTAAAAATCGCTTCATCGGACGACGCCAGACTGGAATCGATGTTGGTGAGCACATACCGGATAAATGAATCGGTTTTTACAGCTTCTTTGAAGCGTTCGAATTTGTACGGGTCATTGTTGCGCATGTTTTGGAGCGATGTTCCTACACCGTACCAGCCGGTTATGTTGAACCTGCACTGGCTCCAACTGAAAACCCAGGGAATTGCCCGCAAATCGCCCAGGGTTCGGGTACCGGTTCTGCGTGAAGGACGGCTGCCGATCTTACTTTGTTCAATGGCATCGATTGGTGTCGCTTTTTCGAAGAACTGAATAAATCCCGGTTTTTTTGTAAGTGCTTCATAGACCAGCTTGCTTTCGCTTGCCAGATAGTTGAGCTCCGATGCCAAAGCGTACCCCTTGCTTTCCTTGCTTTTTTGCAACATCGAAACGGCCAGCGCCCCGGAGGTTAATAATTCGATATTATAAACGGCATTGTTCTTATTGGCATACTTGCGTTCAATTGTTTCTCCCTGTTCGGTGATGCGGATATCACCGTTTATGGAAAGCGGGGGCAGCGCGCGTAAAAACCAGTGGGTCGGCCCGGCTCCCCGGCTTATCGAACCGCCTTTGCCATGAAAAAATCTGATTTTGACACCGTGTTTTTCGCCAACACGGATTAACCGGGTTTGGGCTTCATACAAATACCACTGGCTTGCCAGTATGCCGCCATCCTTGTTGCTGTCGCTGTAGCCGATCATGAGTTCCTGAACAGGTACTGCTGCCTTGTTTTGCCGCTGCTGAAGCAGCAGGCTGTTTTTTGTTACCGGGTGCGACAAAAATTCATCGAGGATCCGGTGTGATTGAATTAAATCATCGATCGTTTCAAAAAGCGGAACGACCGGCAATCGTGAGGCTAAACCGGAGGGGGTAATGACCATGAGGCCCGCTTCGCGTTCGAGCAAATACACCACGAGCAAATCTGCAACATTGCGGGTCATGCTGACAATAAGTGACCCCAGCGCCTGGGTCCCGTACCTGTTGAGGTGTTTGTTTAAAACCCGGTATGAATCGACCGTTGCGCGTGCTTCGGCGCCTAAAGGGATATTGGGATGGGCAAACGGACGGGAAGATTCCAATTCACGATTGATCAACGCGACACGGTCGTTCACATCCATGCTTAAAAACCCGTCACCGTTCAGTTGTGCCGCCTGCATCAACTGAGATAAGGCCAGCTCATGAAAACGACTGTTTTGCCGGATGTCGAGTTTCGCCAGATGAAAACCAAACGTATTGACCGTGCGAATCGCTTCGCACACATCTGCAAACGCTATTGCTGAAGCATGATCATCGATGAGAGCCCTTTCGAGAATACACAAATCGGCTGCCAGTTCGCCGGGATCGTTATAGCTGATCGCTTCTTCCTTATAATCCTGAATATGTCCGTCAATAATGGAAACAGGCAGTTTAGTAACCAGATATTCAAGATATTGCTTTAGGGCCTCATTCGGGAACAAGGTCTTATGCAAAGCATCATGGTCCAGAATTTCATGGTGCAAAGCTTCATATCGCGACCGGAATTCGGGGTTCAGATCTTCTGCCCTTGAATTAAAGCTGAGGTTATTTTGCAAGCCCGAAAGCACCCGCTTGATTACCTGAAACGATTTGAGGCGCATTTTCATCAGCGTGTTTTTTGTAACCTCAGCCGTTACAAGCGGGTGACCATCGCGGTCGCCGCCCACCCAGTTGCCAAATGTAATGTTGGGGAATTGACTGGCATCGCGCAGAAGCGCGGGGTCAAAACCAATTTCAGCCCAGGCCTGAACCAGGCGCCTGTCGTGAAGGGCAATCACTTCAGGAAAAACCTGCGTGAAATAATGGATAATATTGTCCAGTTCAGTGCTCACATCAGGTTTCTCCGTAAACACATCCGAAATCCGCCAAATGCGGTGAATGGCAATTTTTATGTCGTGTCTGATTTCATTCTGCTCAATGCGGGTGAACATTTTATTTTCGCGCTTTACAACCAATAAATACAGGTTGCGCAAGTGCTCCAGCATAATGGTGCGCTTTGCTTCGGTAGGATGGGCCGTTAATACGGGCTCAACGTGTATTTGCGGTAAACAGGCAGCAATCTGCTCTGCACTAAAGCCCTTGTTTTTTAATAACTGAAGGTTGTACGGCCACAAACCGTTGATATTGGCCGGCGACTTTTGATCTTCAATCAGCCTGCGGTTCTGCACAGCACCGTTCACTTCGACGATATTAAGCAACTGAAAACAAGTAGAGTATAGCTGAAGATGCTTTTGGGTAAATGGATGACTGTGAAGATCCTTTACAGGATTTATCCACGGTATTTCGGAAGCCAGCTCTTCCTCTCCCGACTCCAGCATGACCTCTTTCAAACAATTTAACAGAAATTCGAGGTCTTCGTATGGTTTCCCTAAGTTATTTCGGACAAGATCCAGTAATTTCATGCGTTTTTTAAACAAATCTTCAGAGAATAAGTTTACAGGGAAATTCACCAGGTTTTGCTCAAACCGAAAATCAAGGTAAGTGTGCCGGTAGCATGCGATAACACTCCAGGCATTGTTAAAAAATCATTTCTTCTTTAAAGTTTAGTTTGTTTTGTAAATACGAAACTAAAAAAACTAAGTATTTTTAGACTCAATAGCAATAACATGGAAGAGTCTGAACGGATAAAGAAACAAAAAGAGCTGATCGAATATATTGGCAGGAATGGTGAACGGGATGGTTTTCAGCCTGTTGCAGCCCGTATTATGGCGTTGCTGATGGTGATGGATCAGGAAGAGTATACCTTTGATGAGATTGTGAAGGAGATGCGCATCAGTAAAGGTTGTGTGAGTCTTGCTCTCCAAAATCTTGAATTACGGGGCATCGTTGAATATGTTACTTATCCGGGCGACCGGAAACGGTACTACCGGATTATTTCAAGGGATGTCGGGGCCATTATCGGGGAAGCCGAAAGAAGGATCCAGCAGCACATCGACATGATCGATCAGATTGTTAGTTTAAAAGCAGATCAGGAGTCGAAAAACGTCTGTTTCCTGAAGTCGATATCAAACGGACTTAAGTTTTTTATGACAAAAGCAGCAGAATTTAAAAGCAGCATTTAAACAATTCAGATTATTCTCCTGTCTTTGAACGAATATTCAAATAGCGGAAACAGAAATGATAAGCATCTCTGATAAAACAGGCCACGAGGGCCATTTTTTCCTGCGGAACGGTAACCATAGCATCATAAGGTATACCCGGTACAGTCTGGCGCTGCTCCTTATTTTCTTTTTTGCAGCGTCACTTTCTGCCCAATCAACAGACCGCACGGCCAAATACCGGCTTCGTGTGCTGGGAATGAATATCGGCGAATTCACCGTGAATCAAAAAATAGCGGGTGGGGATATGCGCATCGAGGCGATCACCGATGTTGAAGTGAAGATTATCTTCACATACCGCGTCAAATATATTCAGAAAAGCTTGTACCGGGAGGGGAGTTTATGGAGCTCGCACGTACAGACGATAAAAAACGGAAAACTGAACTCGGATATGCGCCTGGAAAAAAAGGATGAATCGTCGTATTTGCTGGTTGAAGACGGCGACACGGCATTGGTTAAAGGAAACATTGACTATAGCGGGAGTTTGCTTTATTTTAACGAGCCAAAGCAGATTTCTTACCTGTACAATGAGCGGAGCGGTGAGAAGAAGACCTTAAAAGCAGTCGCCGACCATACGTATGTCATCGTGGAGGGGAAAGAAAAAAAGACAAACGAATATGAATACGAAAACGGCATTTTAGCCCGGGCGCTGCTGATCCACCCCCTGGCGACCGTTCACATGGAACGTTCCAGATAATTTTAAAGACTGCCAGGATATGATTTTTCATTCACCCATAGAACCGATCTATTTCATACTCCCGATCCTGGGTTTGCTGATCGGATTATTCGGCACCGTGCTTGGCGGCGGCGGCGGGTTTTTCTTTTTGCCCATTCTGACGCTTCTGCTCAGGGTGCCCGCCCAGACAGCCGTGATTACCTCGCTGGTGGCTACCTTGCCTGTTTGCCTGGTCGGTTCGGTAGGTCATTACCGGAAGAGCCACATTGATTTTCCGATGGCGGCCAGGTTTGCCGGTGCCGGGATTGCCGGTGCGTTTATCGGAGCAGGTATCACCAGCCTGATCAGCGCAGGGGTATTAAAGGTGAGTTTCGG
>JBCFBK010000066.1:0-28569 GCA_038562555.1 Prolixibacteraceae bacterium
AAGAATTTATTTCGCTTGTATCGGTTCATTCAGATTCACTGGTTTATCTTCCAAAAATAGGGGATAAAATGGTAAATCCATCTGTAAACTCAAAATGCGAAGAGCGGCTGGCGGTTCAATTACAGGGGGCAAATTGGTCAATAACCGGACTATTGGACCGAGATACCACAAAAAAATGCTAAATTTAGTCCTGATAGCGCTCCTGCCGGCTATAATCGAATTAATGTGCAGAGATATTTGAACCGGCAACAAAACCAGCCAGGAGAAGAATGGAAAACAAAATAGAAATATTTGTAACAGCCGACAACGAAACCGAAATAAAGGTCCAGTTTGATGCGGATACTGTTTGGCTTAACCAGTCTCAAATGGCCGAATTATTTGACCGTGACAGATCAGTCGTAACGAGGCACGTCTCCAATATTTTTAAAGAAAGAGAATTAGAGAAAAAAGTGGTGAGTGCAAAATTTGCACATACCACTCAGCACGGCGCTATTAAAGGGAAAGAACAACTAAAACAAACCGAATATTACAATCTTGATGTGATCATTTTCGTCGGCTACCGTGTCAAATCGCAGCCTGGCACCCAAAAGGCATGGTGGTGAAAAAATATACCTGACCAACCCTTTTAAAATCATAATTCTTTTTACAGAAAGTTATAAATTGATCCCGAATGTTAAACAACTAACTAAGCAAAATGCTATGAAGAAAGTTTTCACCTCAATTTTGATTCTGACGAGCTTAATTTCTCTTGGACAAAATCCGCCAATTGACTATTTATGGAAATTGTACAATTCGCAGGATTTAAAATCAGTAATCGAAAAAGCGAAACCGCTTCTTGAAAATGACCCCAATAACATTGATTTGAATTTAATGATAGGCCGTTCATTCACGGACCGGGCGGACTTCAAAAATGCGATTCCGTATCTGGAATTGGCAGCGAGGACCGATAGCAGCAATTCCTGGCGTAAAGCATGGGCACTCCGCTATTTAGGCGTATGCTATTATATGCTTGAGGACTACGACGGTTCAAAAAAATCACTAAAGGAGTGTTTTGATTTAAAAGTGACAAAAAATGTAACCCAGGACGCAGGTTTAAAGATCTTGTTGTTTGGATTTGACGATTTTTACAAGGATTGGAAAACTGTTGAATCGGATAATTTTAGATTTCATTTTCAGAACATGAGCGAATCTGATATAAAAAGCTATATATCGTCAAGAGAAGATGCTTTTCAAAACATAAACACCTTCTTTAACAGTCAATTACCAAAAAAGATTGATTTTTTCGTTTGGGAATCGAAAGAGGATGCAATGAATTTGTTAAGAGCCAATCTAGGGTTTGCTGAGCCGGCATCGTGTATTGTGCATTCTCATTATCAGCAAACAAGAGGACACGAGATGACTCATGTTGTTTCAAACTATTCGACCGGGATGGTTGCTAAAACAGGATTGATCAATGAGGGTACGGCAGTGTGTTTTGATCAGACAAATCAGAACAGAGAACAAATTGTAAAGGATTGGCTAAAGGCAAATGGCAAAAAGATACAGGTAGGGGAGATTTGGGCGAATTGGAAAAGTTATCCCGAGGATTTAACGTATCCGCTTTCCGGATTATTTGTGAGAGAATTGATTGACAATTTTGGACGGGAGAAATTTCTTCAGTTTTTTGGCAATCAAACCTATGAAAATGCCAGGTTAATATTCGATGACCATCTGGATGTTGTAATCAAAGAGTTTGAAAATAAGATAAATTGAAATGAAAACATATCAGCATGAATCCAACAACCCGCCCTGCCAGCAAGTGCTGACAGGAGAACCCTTCATACCACTGCACTTACGCGAGCTCGCTATCGTTCCGGTCACGGAACAGGTTCGTGCGCGCCTTTGCTGATTTTGTTGTTCTTTATCCGGGCATTGCCGTCAATATCAAGGGTGCCGTTTATGTCGGCCGAAATCACGATTCCGTTGTTTGCGGCCGGAGAGGCGGGTTGTATCCGTAAATCAGGAGCAGCTGCGTTTACCAGTATCGGATCGATTCCGTTGGTTGAATGGACATCGCCGCCACAGGCCTGTTTCCACTCAGCAAAACCAGTATAATGCGTTCCGTTCCAGATCCACCTGGCCATGCCAGTTGTGTAGTAAAGATTATAATCGATCACATTATTCGATCCCGTGCTGGTGTATTTGTGGACAAAAACGTCATTTTCAGCTCTTGCATAAATGATGTTGTTTTTTATCACATTGTAAAAACAGTTTTCGGTCAGCCTGATTTCGCCTTCCACCTCGTTGAAATAGCCCAAAACCTTATTGTTGAATGCGAGCGTGTTATTTACGACATAGCATTTCCGTGTGCCTCCTGAGGTGTAATTCAAATAGCCACCCAGATAGATTCCGGTACGCCAGCAGTTGCTGACAAAGTTATTCCGTACGATGCAGCCTTCGGTGGGATAATTGTCAGTCTCACTCACCAGTCCGATGCCCCGGTCTGAATCAAACACCTTGTTTCTTTCGACAATGATATTTCTTGCCCCGTCAACATAGATTCCAATGGCGCCATAACCTCCCAGCGGCCCCAGCGCATTTTCGATCTGATAGACGGTATTTCCAACGATCAGTCCGTTGCGCGCATAATTATGCTCCGCGACGCTGTTAGCGGCATATCCGCCGGCGGCATCGATGCCAATATTTTCACCGTTATAGATGGTGTTATTCCGGATGATGAAGCCATCGACATAACCGTTAATGGTCAGGTTCTCACTGTAGCCGGTATTGCAGTCGTGGATGATGTTCTCTTCGACCAGAATGTTTTTCATGGGCACATTGGTATTTCCAATAATTTCGATACCGTGTCCGCTTCGGCCGTCTTCAAGCTTTACGTTGTGCTCGATGTGATAGATTTTATTCTTCCGGATGATGATGTTTCCGGAGCCTTCGGTTGCCAGAATCCCGTTGACATCGACCCAGGGCGTACTGCTTTTATAGTTGCAGACATCAAAGCCCTGAAATACGATGTAGTTTACATTGCGGATGGTTACCAGCGCTTCCTTCCCGGTAACCGGAAGTCCGGTACCGTCAATAACCGGCACTTCTCCCGGATATGCTTTCAGGGTGATGTATTGATCTGAACTGCCCGACCGCGGGAACGATACTTTTTCATAATACCTCCCGGCCCGCACAATCACCGTATCGCCGGGAAACGCTTTTTTCAAGGTGTTGTGGATGCTTTTAAGCGGAGCGTTGATGGTCCCCTCGTTCGCATCCCGCCCGTCGGGCGACACATAGTAGCTGCGTGCAGATTCAGTTTCAGGAGGCGCATCGGTTTCGTCCGACTCCGTGCAACCGAAAACCACTGAACTTAACAAGAGCAGTACCCCGAGGAAAACCTGATATTTTCCCGGCTTGTATTTTTTTCTATTATCCATTGCTGATAGTTGGTTTAATGCAACAGCGATCAGCCTTTGGTACCCTTGAAAAATAACAAACAGTACCAAAGGCCAATATCGCTGGTGGTGCTTACTCGGAGACGATTTTCCGGACGCAGTTATTATTCTTATCAAGCACATACACGGTGCCGTTTTTATCGACCGCTACACCGGTTGGTCCGCGGAAAGCAGCAGCCTCGCCAACCGCATCGGTGTAGCCGGAAACGCTGCTGCCTGCAAACGTGGCGACCTGGTAGGTTCCTGCTGCTATTTGCCGGATCGATTGATCTGCGTTATAGGCTCCGCCGTCCCAGGTCCCGTTGCCTGCCACGTAGATATTGCCGGCCGTGTCAACTTCCAGGCCCCAGGGGTACGAAAATTGTGCAGCGGTTCCGGGGCCGTTCAGGTACCCTGCAGTGCCGCTTCCGGCAATGGTGCTGCCTTGCCACGTACCTGCCGTGTACCGGTTAACCATGTGACTGCCATGTACACAAACGTACAGGTTTCCATCAGCGTCGAAATCGATCCCTGCCGGATAAAGAAGCCCGGTAACAACCGGATCGCCACTCGTTCCCTGCTCTGTAACGGGATAGACATTTCCGGCTCCGATGCAAGACGAATAATACACGTAGCCTGTCTTTTTATCAAAGGCCACGCTCCAGGGTTCCTGATGTGCAAAGGCCCAGGTCGTTGTCGTTCCGTCGGGCGATATTTTCCGGACATCCCAGTTGCCCGGATCGACCGAATAGACATTGCCATCGGCATCAACGTCCACATCATAAGGCATACTGAACCGGGCTTCAGTTCCCTTACCGTCGGCGTAGCCCTGGCTGTTTGGATTCCCGGCAAGGGTGGTCACCTTTCCTGCCGGGTCGATTTTCCTGATGCAGTAATTACCGGGATCGGCAACATACACGTTCAGGTTATCATCGACAGCAATGCCCATGCTTCTGTACCAGACCTGCCCGCTGAAATTAAACATGGCGATGTCGCCGGCGCCGTCCTGATATCCGGCCTGGCCCGTACCAGCCAGGGTACTGACTGTACGGGTATAGCTATAGGTAAAATTTTCAGCGCTTTGGGCTGTTTTGTCTGCTATGGCAACCGTGAGCGGGCCCGAGCCTGCTTTTTTAGGTACAACAACCATAATCTGGTTACTGCTTGCACCCACAATAGCCAGTGAACGGCCATTCAGGCTTACCGATATTCTGGAAGTATCTTCTGTAAAGTTTGTGCCTGTAATCAGCACTTCAGTGCCGCCGCCGCCGGTTGCCGGGATGAAACTCCCGATGGTGATGGGAGAAGAAGGATCAAACGAATCGGAATCATCCTTTTCACAACCGGTCATTGCAAGCGACACACTGCAGAACACTGCGGCCCACCGCAATACCTTTTTTATCCGGAAGTGATTTATTTTTGAGTTGCCCGAGAGCACCTGCATGATGCTGTCCGCGCCTTTATCTATTTGCTTCATAATACATTCTGTTGTTAATTTTCAAAGGAATAATTACCAGCCCGGGTTTTGTACCAATGCTTTGTCGCGGTCAAGATCTTTTTGCTGGATGGGGTAGAGGTACATTTTATCGTCCCAGTACCTTTTCTGGAAGAGTGTCCGGCTGTAGAATCCGGTATAGGAGAAACCCAGACCGCCATCGTCGGCATTTACATTCATGCTGTAAATGGTTTGGTTTGCCGGCAGCCCCAGCAACAAGCGTCGACCAAGCGTGTAATACCGGTCGCCTTCAAAGCAGAGCTCAATTTGCCGTTCGCGTAAAATGAATTTCCGCATCTGATCCTGGTTACCCACCGCCTCCGGGTATACCTCGTCGATTCCCGGCAAGCCGGCTCTTTCCCTCACCAGGTTCAGGTAAGTGACAATGTCGGTGTTCGACGGGTCATATTCGTTCAGGGCTTCAACGTAGTTCAGCAATATTTCGGCATAGCGAATGAGGATATAGGGCCGGTAACTGGCCACGTCATTGCGGATATTGTCGTTCGGGCTGAGCCTTTTCGAAACACAATAGCCTGTGATGTTGTTGCTTCCGGCCACTTTTTGTCCCGATTTCCCATTGTAGTAAAACTCTGTCCGGCCTGTTCCGTCTTTGTTGCCGTCAGAAGAAAAGTAATTTTTGTCGTCGGTTGTGGGAGCCGAAACAACAGGGCGCGCGTTGTACTGGATGTAAGCATAAAACCGTGGTTCGCGGTTCGCGTACATGTTCCATTCTCCTTTCAGATGTCCCCAGCTTTGGGCGCTTCTTTCGGCGGCAAAGCCGGTTTCCTGATAACCCGATGCCGGATCGTCGATTGTCTTTCCGTTGTTCATGTAAAATGCATCCACAATATTCTGGGTTGCATTGTACAGGTTATAACCGCCCGGTCCCGGCGATGCACATTTTGTGAAACCCCAGTGCGACCAGTTATTATTTGAAAAGACAATTTCATCGTTCCAGTTGACCAGGAAAAGGTTTCGGCAGGATAAAAACGGATTTTGATCGGTATACAGTTGATATACATTCAGATCGATCACCGACTTGGCTGCGTCTGCGGCTGTTTTCCATTTATTCGCGTCGCGGGGCGTTGGTGCAAGCAACGTACCGTCTTGATTTTTGAAACCGGCGAAGTCGGGATTGCCGTTCCACAACTCACTTGCCGCCAGCAGGGCGACCTGTGCTTTCACGGCCAGGCAGGCCCCCCTGGTAGGCCGTCCGTAATTGCTCGACGAGCTCCAGACAGCGGGCAGTACGCCCGATGCCTGATCCATCAGCTCATTAATATACACCACACAGGTATCGAACGGGGCCCTTGGGTATTGATTGAAATCGTCTGTCTGGCTAATTTCACCGGTCAGTTTGACAAACGGACCATATTGCTGCAACAGCTTCCAGTAAAACCACCCGCGCAGAAACCTGGCTTCGGCTGTGTACTGTTTTTTCAGCTCGTCACTAAGCTGCGATTCGGGCACGATGCTGATGTTTTTTTCAAACACAAACGACTTGCGGATACCCGTATAATAATTGCTCCAATTAAACGTATACTCACTTTGAGGACTCCAGTTTCCGCTCACCATTTGCCGCACATACGTGCTTGGAATCGAAACCGACGATTCATCGCTGGCACCCATACTCGACGGATCACCGCCATCGGTAACATGCACATACGAATACACATTGTAGAGGTATGCTTCGGCATTTGCCCTTGTTGCCCAGATCATGTCGCTTGTGATCAGGTTATCGGGTTCCTGGTCAAGATATTCGCACGAAGCGAAGAAGGCGGCCAGCAAAATTGCCATAAACGGCAGGAACAACTTCATCCGGTAGCCTGACCCGAGGGCAGGGCGTAATTTTAGCATGTTCCCGGATTCATGTAAATCTGTATCTGATGAAAAATATCTTGGTATCATAGTAAATTCGTTTAATGATTAAAATTGAGCCCGCACACCCAGCGTGATTGTCCGTACAGGAGGGTAACCCGCTCCGCCTGATCCCAGCTCCGGATCCCACAATTTGAATTTGGAGAAGGTCAGCAGGTTCTGCCCCGACAGGTAGAAGTACAAGTTAGAGAAGGCTTTGCCATGGTTTGAATTCGAGAAAACCGTGTATCCGAACGAAGCCTGTTTTAAACGCCAAAAGCTGCCATCTTTTAACCACCAGGTGCCTGACTGGTAATTGTTATCAGACAGTGTTGCCACGCTTAAGCGGGGGTAATCCACGTTCTGTACAGGGTTTTCTTCGGTCCACCGGCTGGTTACATTCGAGAGCACGTTGCCGGGATACTGGCCCATGCCGGCAAAGGGCACAACACCAACTCCGGGCGAGCCCTGTCCGTCTGCAGTTATTCCTGAACCGTTTGCCATAATCCCGACGTCGCTTACGCCTTGAATAAACAGTGATAAATCGAACTTTTTATATCCGACCGAAAAGCCGGCACCATACGACAAGGTCGGGAAAGGCGATTTTCCAAGGTACCTCCAGTCGGAAGCGTTTATCGTTTCATCATTGTTCAGATCCTTGTATTTGATGTCGCCCGGCTTCGTCACGCCGAAGGTTTGATTTGGACTGTCGTCTACATCGGCCTGGTCAACAAACAAACCTTCCGAAATGTATCCGGTAAACTCACCAAAACTGTGCCCTGTGCCCTGCTGATAAGCCAGGCTTCGTTCGGGCTCATCCTGAAAAACAATTTTATTTTTACTGTAGGTGAAATTACCGAAGACTCTTAAGGTGACATCTTTCCCAAGGTTGTCGTTATATTCGATACTCCCGTCCAGGCCTTCATTATTCATTTCCCCTAAATTGGCATTAATGATAAGATCGCTGTATCCGGCAATGGGCGAGATGGATTGCCGTTGGATCAAAATATCTTTCCGCTGGTCGCGATAAGCTTCCACAATCAGGCTGAGCTTTTTGAACAAGCCAAGTTCCAGTCCGATGTTGGTTTTGGTCGAGGTTTCCCAGGTCAGGTTCTCTGTCCCTAAGGAGCTTTCGGCAAGCCCGCCATAATAAGTCCCGTTATAACCGAAGGAGGCGCCGTTACTTCCTGCAATTTGGGTGAGGTAGGGGAATCGGTTATATGCCTGGCCAATCTGGTCATTTCCAACCAATCCATAGGAGCCCCTGATTTTAAGCAGGTTTATTTTGTCTGAAAGAGGCCGGAAAAAGCTTTCGTTCGAGATCACCCAACCTGCAGACACTGAGGGGAAGAAGCCAAAGCGGTTTCCTTTTGCGAAGTTTTCGGAACCGGTATAGCCCGCGTTTACTTCGAGCAGGTATTTTTCTTTGAACCCGTACATGATCCGTCCTGCCAGGCCCTGGTTCCGGTAGGGAATAGAAAAAATGACGGAGCTGGCCGTACTTTGTATCCGGTTGCGCATGTTATAGAGTAGCAGGCCTCCGAGACTATGATCGCCAAAGGTGCGGTTGTAATTCAGGTTGGCTTCCAGGTACATGGTCCTTTCGGCTGACGACCATTGCGAGTAACCCAGCGATTCGGAGCCATACCGGGCCTGGGTATAAATCAGGTTTCCGTTCTCGTCTCTCGAACCAGCATACCACAGATCGTTTTTGCCGGTCCGGTAATTGTCATTCTGTCCGTATGAGTCGAACGAGAACCGGCCCGTGGCGCTTAGCCCCGGTATCATGAAATCCAGCTTTTGTTTGAGGGTGAGGATTGACTGAACGATAGGTTTAAACTCGGTTGTGTATCCCGAATTTTGTACCTCATTGAGCGGGTTTGTACCACCGTTGTTCAGCGGGCCTGCCCACTTGCCATCGGGATACCGGGCCGGAAAAGAAATCGGATTGGTTGCATAGGCCGAATACCAGATTAAAGAAGAAGACACACCCGGATAGCGGCTGTTAACCAGCATGGCGGCCAGATTCACCGATAATTCTGTCGATTTCGATAAATCGACATCCACGTTTGTTCTGAAATCGTATCGTTTAAAATTGAGGTTTGGATCATAGCCGTCGATGTCCGATACTTTGTAGCTGCCATCCTGGTTATAAAAAGACATCGACACATAATACCTCACCGCCTCAGCTCCTCCGGTAACATTCACGTTGGCGTTGTACATCCGGGCCCAGTCCTTATAAATTAACTTCATCCAATTCACATTGGGATAAAGATAGGGATCCAGTCCGCTGGCCGTTTTTTGAATTTTTTCTTCCGAATAAACCGGCAGTTCGCCCATATTGACCCGAGCTTCGTTATATAGTTTCATGTACGTAACCCCGTCGATCATTTCGGGTATCCGGGTAAGACCCGAAAGGCCGGTTTCGGCTTTTACCGATATCTGCGGTTTTCCGGTCACTCCTTTTTTTGTTGTGATGATTAACACGCCGTTTGCGCCTTTCGCTCCATATACGGCAGTTGCAGAGGCATCTTTCAGAAGCGAGATGCTCTGAATGTCTTCGGTATCAATATTATTAAACGCCCCGGCATAGGTGCTTCCCACATCACTCCGCTGCACCCCGTCGATAATGATGAGGGGATCGGTATTTCCGGTGAAGGTGCCAATACCCCTGATCGTGAAGGTCGCATTATCATAGCCCGGCTCGCCGCTGCTTTGCATGGAAATGATGCCGGCAACTTTTCCGGCCAGCGCGTTGGTCAGCGTGGGCACCGAATTCCCTTTTAAGCTTGACATTTTGACTGAAGTAACCGAACCGGTCACTGTTTCCTTTTTCTGTTCGCCATAGCCTACCACGACAATTTCGTCGACGCCGATCGACTCATCTTCCATGACGACCCGGAAATTGGTTTTATCGCCAACGGCAACCCGCTGCTTTTTCATTCCAACAAAAGAAAACACCAGGTTTTCCGCATTGCCCGAATAGTTCAGGCTGAAGTAACCGTCAGAATCGGTAATTACCCCCACCGTTGTATTCTCAATAACGATCGACACTCCGGGAAGCGGCGCCCCGGCCGAATCGGTCACCCTACCGGTAAACTGCTTTGTATGAGGCTGCTGGTTCGGTTGTGCAGGAACGGGATCCTTTGCTTTCAGGATAATCTGCCGGTCCCTGATTTCGTACGAAATATTCGTTTGGTCGCAGAAATTTTTCAAAACATCCTCGAATTTGGCATCGGTATAATTGGCCGATACCCTTTGTGTGAAATCGAAGATTTGATCCTTGTACAGGAAAATGTAGTTTGTCTTTTCTTCAATGGTTTGCAGTACGTCGCGTACATCGGCCCTTTCAAAGCTAACCGTTAGCCGGACCTGTGAAAAGCTGTTACCGAACGTAACAAAAACCATAAACAGTAGAATAGCTGTCAGTTTCATCTTTCTCAATTGTAATCTCGTCTCGTCCCCGTAACGGGACCAGATTTCTCGATTTTTTTCCATAAATTTGAATCGTTAAATGATAAGTAATTTCAATAATTTAACACATCGAACCGGCGAGTGCGGGAACACTCACCGGTTCTTTTATTTTAAGATGACATATTCATGATCTCCTTGTTTTTCAATTTTTACTGACGCTGTCCGCGCAATTCTTTCGATTACTTCATTCAGATCTTCCTTTAATTCCAGTTTTCCCGATATTTTGAAGGTTCCCAACATCGGATCCTCAAACCGGAAACGGATGTTGTAGTAGCGTTCCAGCTTCTTTATGATCCTGTTCAGGTCGACTGTCTGAAACTTCATCATTCCCTGGGTCCATAAAATATAATCGGCCACATTGACCTGCTTAAGCCTGATTTCATTCGTTTGCCTGTCGAACGACGCCAGTTGGCCGGGAACAAGCTCGGTAGCCTGGGTGAAGAATCCGGCCCTGTTTTGTTTCACACTCACTTTGCCTTCAACCAGTACCGTTTCGATCTGGTTGTCGGCCGAATAGGCCGAAACATTGAAGCGGGTTCCCAGATCCTTTATTGCCAGATCGTTTACCTGAACCACGAACGGACGTTTTGAATCGTGCTTCACGTCAAAATAAGCTTCGCCTAACAGCATCACCTCACGGGAATTGCCCGTAAACTGGTCCGGGTAAGCCAGGCGGCTTCCAGCATTCAGAAATACCTTTGTTCCGTCGGGCAACAGTATTTCAGACGTTTTGCCATAGGGAATGATCAACTGGTTCAGCGCCTGCGCTTTCGCCCGATCCGGTTTTGCCGGTTTCAAGGTGTCGCTGTTAATGACCAGTTCGCCCGATTTCTGGTATTTGATCACTGAACGCTGATCATCGAGTATTACCTGATCACCGTTTGCGCGAATGAGTTGTGCCTGTTCGGCCGGTACTTTATCATCCGAGCTAAACGTATAGAATGTCGAAGTGTTTGCAGGTTGCCGGTAAAAAAGCAATGCTCCGATCGCGAAAAAAAGAAGCGCCACGGCCGCATACTTCGAAAGGGCAATAAATCTTTTCGGAAAGTACCTCGATTTCGGCTTTTGTTCTATTTGGTTTAGGATTTTAGCAAACAAGCGGATTTTTTCATCTTCGGGAAGCGGTTCGGCAACCGTTCGAAACTGCGCGATAATCCTCTTTGCGGCCTGGACATTCCTGATCTCTTCGGGATGACTGGCACAGAACTCCTTCCAGATTAAATCGAGTTCGTCGGTTGGTTTAAAGACCCAGTCGATAAAAGAGATGTCTTCGAGGTATTTGCTTAAGTTGTCCATCGTTTAATTCGAAATTCACCTTAAAAGACAACTCACTTCAAAAACATAGACTGATTTTTTAATCTTTTTTCTGAAAAAACTTGAGGAAAAGGATAAATGTTTTATTATCAAGTATTTGGCGTACGGTTTTCAGGGCGCGGTAAATCTGGGTCCTGACCGATTCGACTGTAATTCCCAAAATAAGCGCAATGTCGCGGTAATCGAGGGTCTCATTGAACCGTAAATAAACGGCCTCTTTTTGCTTTTCAGGCAACTGGTTCAGTGCGTTGGCCAGTTTGATCCGGATTTCCTCCTCCTGTTCTTTTTCTATCAGCAGGTATTCAATGCTAAACTCCGGTTCCGTGTGCTTACCGTCGGGCACCTTTGTTTCATCAAAGCGTCTCTTGGTTTTCAGTTTCCTGATCAGGTTACGCTTTAGAGCCAGCAGGAGGTAGTATTTTAGGTTTTCATAGCCAACCGAGTGTTTCTCCCTTCGCATGTACAGATCGAGAAATACCTCCTGAATGGCGTCTTTTATTGTGTCGTCGTCGTTACACAGTTTGCGGCCATATTGATAGAGGCTGTCGACATGCCGGTTGTAGAAAATGGCAAAGGCTTCCTTGTCGCCGTCTTTAAAGCGCGACCAGGCCGAGATCCAATAATCTTTATCGACTTTACCTTTAATCAATTGTTGTTTTTGCTGAGTAAACTGCAAATGTAATCATGAAAGAGGCATGTTCCAACATCAGCCAAAAATTGGCTTGAACTTTCGTTCATGGCCCGCGCTTTGAAAAGCCTTTTACAGGATTTCGGTAAAACCTTCACCCAACCGTCAGCGAAAGAGCACCGATCGATTAGCGATGGATCAGTGTGTAAATAAAAACGATAATAATATATTGATTTACGATAAATATTGTATCTTTGCAACGGTTAAGTGCAGGATTAAATGTAACGGCAAATCAAAAGTTTAAATTATTATGAAACGAATTTCAACAGTATTTCTTCAGGTAGTCATTGTCCTCATCGGCATCGGCACTCTTGCCCTTTTACTGTGGGAACCCCACCTTGAGGGCAGGAATGTACACGCAACGCTCGTTGAGATCTACTTCAAAGACCCGTTCCTGGCATATGCCTATATCGCATCGATCTCGTTTTTCGTGATGTTGTATCAGGCATTTAAGCTATTGGGTTACGTCGGACACAACAGCGTATTCTCACCAAATTCGGTGAGAGCTTTACGAACAATAAAGTATTGTGCGATCGTCCTTGTTATTTTTATTGCGGGAGCGGAAGCTTACTTTTTTATCGTTCAGCGAAGCAATGAAGATATTGCCGGAGGGGTTGTTATGGGCCTTTTTATGATTTTTGTGTCTGTTGTAATCGGCACCGCTGCCGCAGTGTTTGAAAGAATCTTACAAAATGCCGTGGATTTGAAGTCTGAGAATGACTTAACAATCTAAAAATAATAACTTGGCAATTATAATCAACATCGATGTAATGCTCGCAAAGCGAAAGATGAGCGTCACCGAGCTTACGGAGAAAGTCGGAATTACGATGGCTAATATTTCGATATTGAAAAACGGAAAAGCAAAGGCAATCCGGTTATCAACATTGGAGGCAATTTGCAAGGCTTTGGAATGTCAGCCGGGAGATATTATCGAATATAAAGATGAACAGACTAAAGATGCTTTGGTAAAGAGCCAGGGTAGTGGGAGTTAAGTTGAAAAAGATATGACAGAATTTTGGGAAGAAAGCTTTAAGGATAAAAAAGAAATGTGGGGTTTTGAACCGGCCGATTCTGCCTTTACCACCTTAGCGTTGTTTAAGGATAACGGAATAAGGAAAATATTAATACCCGGATTTGGTTACGGCAGAAATGCCAAAGTATTTATCGACCATGGATTTGACGTAACCGGCATTGAGATATCAAAAACTGCGATCGACCTGGCGCGGGAGCATTATGGAAATGATCTGAAAATTCATCATGGTACTGTCAACAACATGCCTTTTGACCAGGAATTGTATGAAGGAATTTATTGCTATGCGTTGATTCATCTGTTAAGTGAACCCGAACGACAGAAACTGATTGAAGATTGTTATAATCAGCTAAACACCAATGGTTACATGGTTTTTATAACGATCTCAAAATTGGATCCCCGCTACGGGAATGGAGAAGAAATAAGCGAAGATACTTTTAAGACCGGGCACGGCGTTCATTTGTTTTTTTATGATTCAGATTCTGTACAAAAGGAATTTGGTAATTATGGATTGATAAGATCAGAAGAAATCAGTGAACCGGCAAAGAATGCCGGAAGCAAGCCGCCGCAAAGATTTGTACAGGTAACATGCAAGAAATAATAAGTAATTATGGGCGTGGCGTGTTACCTAATTCGGCAGTCTGCTTAGTTGAAGTTTGGGGTTTTCACAATCATTTCAAGTATGCTACGCTTCTAATTTCAATTTAAAGTAATCGCTTAAAGTCGCTTTTAATGAAATCGGGTTTTTGCCTTTTCTTTCAAATTTGGCATTTCCCTCTGCTACCAGTTCGGTCATTTTGATAAAATTTCTGGTGGCATCGTCGGTAAAGCCAACACTTTTCATTGTTTCTTCCCATTTGTCCTGTGGTATTTCCTGTGTCCTTACTTCCCGGCCAAGCGCTTTTGCCAATTCGTTCGCCACCTGATTTGCAGAATACTGTTCAGGTCCGGCCAATTCTATCAAATCAGATTTGTCAACCCCCTCAATGATTATATTGGCTATGAATTCGGCAACGTCGATCGGGGAGTTCATCTCTATTTTTAAGTCCGAGGGATAAAAGGATGGCAATATTCCATTTTCTTTTACCAAATCAACCGACATTAACCAGTTGCTGTAAAAATAGGAAGGCCTGATAAACACCTGATTTATTGGCAAGCTCACAAACTCGTGTTCGAGCATGTTTGACATCAGTAAGTTGCCTGTATCTCTTTGATACTTTTCATAATGGGCGCCCCCTGAAGACAGGCCCACTATTGCCTTTATCTCTGAATTTTCAATGGCTTTACGATAGTTTTCCAATATCCGTTTAGTGTCACCGAGTACATCGTCAGATTGTCCTGTTTCGGGTGTAATTACGAAAATCAGTTTGCCGCCTTTAACTGCTTCTTTTAATGCGTCCAGGTCAAAATAGTCTGCAATGGCAACTTCTGCTCCTTTCGCGGAAAGTGAAGTGTGTTTAATGCTTGGGTACCATTTAACAAAGTCAGCAAGAAAATCCCTGCGACACCACCCGTTTTGCGGGAGGTGAGCTAAGGAACCGGTTTATTTCTCATCGGGCGGTAAGTCAGTTGTACAGTTCCGGTACTAAACGTTTCTGTTTTTAAAAGCTCAAATATGGTCTACCGGGCTTTATGAGCGGATAAATCAAAACTCAAATAGCAAGTGCAATTCGCTTAATCTCCAGGGCAATATCCTCTGGTGAAAGAACAAAGTCTACGCAGCCGCTTGAGATAGCACTTTTAGGCATATCCGGTTTAGCGGCTGTTTCAGGTTTCTGAGCAATAGTAATACCACCAACATCTTTGATGCCGCACAGCGCTTCTGCACCGTCGCCATCATAGCCGGAAACAATTACAGCAATAAGTTTGCCGTCCCAGTTCTCAGTCAGCGAACGCATAAATACAGTAATCACATCCGGCCAACCCCAGGGTTTTGAAATCGGCTTCAGTCGAAATTCTTTATCAAGAACGTGCAGATCTCTCTTCTCAGGGATTATAAATACATGGTTCGGCTTAACATCCAGTTTGTCCGTAATCAATTTTACAGGCATCTGTGTATATTGCGGGAGAATTTCGTGTAATAACGTCGCTACTGTCCTCAGATGATTAACAATAACAATGGCTACTCCCAGGTCAGCAGGCAGATTCCGAAGTAACCTGATATAGGCATCCAGTCCGCCAGCCGATCCACCCACGCAAACTATGGGAAAGTTCTTTAAGCTCCTCTGAGTTTTCATATCTTCCGTTTCGGCACTTCAACTTCTTTTTTTAAACTGACCAACTCATAACTCCATTTTCAGGAATTGTTGCTTCATCAACTTCTGCTTTACGCTCCGCGCTTAACGACATGTTGTCTTTTTGAACCGTATTTTCTGTCCGCTGTGTTCCCTCGGCTTTTTCGTCTAATAAGCCATTGGTTTGTCGAACGTGTTCGAGTGGATTGGCTATAAACTGCCACTCTTCGCCCATCTCCGGACTTTTGCCTTTATTCCATGCACCTTTAAACTCTTTGCCATTCGACATGTTGAAATACTTGTTGCTGAAACGTGGGTCGCTTTGCAAAATCCCGGGAGGAAAGTTGGGTTGAATACTGTCTAAAGCAGCCTGAAACATTTGAAAGTGTGCAACTTCTCTTGTCATTAAAAAGCGCAATGATTCTTTTACCAGGACATCGTCCGTAAATTTCATCAGGTTTTCGTAAACCATTTTTGCACTGGTTTCTGCACCAATGTTTAAGCGAAGGTCAGCCGTTAAATCTCCCATTCCCATAATGTAAGTTGCACTCCAGGGGTTGCCAACGCTATCGGTAAGTGTTGGTGTTCCCCCGCTAACAATAAAGAAGTGTGGATTTATCATGGCATCGTGAATGTAATTTTCCTTTGCCGCTTTCCCATCCAGCATTTTGGTTAAATCAGATTCATCGGCAGCATTTTTCAATTCACCGTTTACGCCCGTGAGTAACATTTGAATAGTAGCACCTACGATTTCGAGGTGACTAAATTCTTCGGTTGCAATATCCATGAGCATGTCATATTCGGCAGGATATGCTTTTCTGCAGCCAAATGCCTGTACAAAATATTGCATGGCTGCTTTTAGTTCTCCATTAGGTCCTCCAAATTGTTCAAGGAGTAGTTTCGCGAAACGAACATCGGGTTTAGAAACCCGTGCATTAAATTGTAATTCTTTTACGTGGTGAAACATATTTATTTATTTTAAAAAGTTATGTAACATGAACTATTACACGTGACATATTACAACGCTAAAATAATGGAGTAAACCGAGTAAGACGTTACAGAATTATTGGGAACATTTACATGATTATTGTATTCCTCTTTAAAAAGAACAGCGCCAGATGTCTGGTTACTTCAAGGCGATAAAGCCGGCTTGGTTTGCGATAAGTTGGCGTTACGAATAGGGGGATTTCGCGGTCAACGTTGCCTCATTGAACACTACCGGTGTTTTCGAGTTGGGATGGGCATAGGACCAATGGCAATAACCAGATTTTTTACCCGAACCTAAAAATGTGAATCATATAATTTCTTTCTATAATTGTGTAAATGGTTTTTTTTTAGTGCAATTAATTTTGTAAGACCATACTTAAATTTTAACAACCTGATGTTTTACGAATCAAGATTGTTACCAGAAGGGGTTGTCTTATTGCTGTTACACCTAAATAATAATATAAATGAAAAGTGAAAGCCATTTTATAAATAGAAGTGGATGGCTTAGGGCCTCTGTGCTGGGGATTAATGATGGTATTCTTTCTACCACCAGTCTGTCCATTGGTGTTGCAGCCGCATGTGTGGAGCGAGACCCAATTATATTGGCCACCCTGGCAGGGGTGGTTGCGGGTGCATTATCCATGGCTGCCGGAGAGTATGTATCGGTAAGCTCACAAGTGGACATCGAAACTGCCGATTTGGAAAGAGAAAAATATGCTCTGGAAATTGACCCGGAAATTGAATTAATTGAATTATCCGCAATATATGAAAACAGAGGACTTACACGTGAACTGGCAAAAATAGTTGCAAATCAGCTTACCGTTCATAATGCTTTGGAGTCCCATGCGAGAGACGAGCTCGGTATAAATGAAATGACCCGGGCAAAACCCTTACAAGCTGCCGTTGTATCTGCAGCTTCGTTTTTAGCCGGCGGAATATTACCTCTGTTATTAGCTGTGTTTGCACCCTTTAAATACATGATAATCTTCCTGTATGTGTTCTCCATCCTGTTTCTTGCTTTATCAGGAACCTTTGCAGCCAAAGTTGGCGGTTCCGGGATCAGCAAATCTGTTTGGCGAATATGTATCTGGGGTACGATTGTCATGATCATGTCTGCCTTGATTGGGTATCTGTTTGGGGTGACCGTACATTAGGTTTTAAGGCAAATGATGTTTTGGAGACTATGATTTGTTTTCACCTTGTTGGTTAAACTTCTTTCTTGGAAAGTTTTTCTTTGTAAAGGTCTATATTTTTCAGAAGATCAGTATCCGGCAGAGGTTCTGTAATGTCAGTATATTGAACCATTTTTTCATAAATGATTTTTGCAACAAGGTATCGTGCTGCGGGTTTGTCGTCGGCCGGAATAATATGCCAGGGGGCATAGGGAAAGGATGTTTTGTTTATAGCGTCTTCGTAGTAGTTTTGATACTTTCCCCAAAGCTCCCTTTCGGTTAAATCGCCGGCTGCAAATTTCCAGTTTTTCTCTTTTTTTTCAAGCCTTCTCAATAAGCGTAATCTTTGCTCCTCTTTGCTCAGGTGCAGGAAAAACTTAAAAACGATGACTCCGTTTTGGGTAATATGGTCCTCAAAATTTCTAATTTGGTTAAATCGGCTATCCCAAAAATCGGCAGGTATATCCTCCACTTTTTCGATCCCCGGGATATTCTCGAAAAGCAGGTATTCCGGATGTACCCGGGTTACCAACACATTTTCATAATGGCTACGGTTAAAGATTGCGTACTTTCCTTTCTCAGGCAAAGCAATGTAGTGACGCCATAAATAATCGTGCTGCAGTTCCTTTTTGCCTGGCGACTTAAAACTATGAACCACTACACCGCGGGGATTAAACTTACTGAACACCTCTCTTATCAGGCTATCTTTTCCCGATGTATCCATGCCCTGCAAGCACACGAGCACCCCGTAACGGCCGTGAGCATATAAGGTGTTTTGTAGTCTGGCAAGCTTCTTTCCGACTTCTTCCAGTGCTTTCTTCTTTTCCTTTTTCGATTTGCCGGTTTCAGGCTTTGTTGGAAATTCATCCAGCTTTACCGGGGTTGTAACAATAAAATCTGAGGTGCTTAAATGCTCCATAAATATGAAATTAGCTGCATTGCCCAATCAAAAGCCAGATAACCACAAATACTACAATAGTTCCGAAACAGCCGCCGCCCAATTTCATTGCCCCGTAGCCTGCAATTAGTCCTTTAAAAATATTGTTCATCGTGTTTTGAGTTATGTTTTTTCCTGTGCTGCTTTCACATTAAACGCATCTTTTGCTACCACTGATAATTTTTGATCAGATACTTTGCGTTCTCCGTCAGGTCCTCCAAATTGTTCGGGGAAAGTTTTGAAAAACGCACGCCGGGTTCTGAAACCCGTGCGTTGATCTGTAATTCTTCTACATGATGGAACATCCCTGTTTAGGTTTTGTTTATTGCCGGATCCAATTCGTCCTACTTCTTTTGCAAGTCAATCGAGTGGTCCAGGTGCGTACGCATGTTGGCCAGTGAAACGGTTGCCCAATTTTTAATGTCTGCATCGTTGCTGTTGGTCGATGCTTTTTCAAAAATGTCAATGGCATCTTTGTGTTCGCTTACCATCATATCGGCATACGCTTTGTCAAATTCAATTCCTGATTTTTCATTCAATGTTTCGTATGCGTTCTGTGCATCGTCGGTTGGTGACATTGGAATGGTAATCGTTTTACTATTCGCAAGTGCCTTTAAATCAATTAACGATTTCGTGTGCACATCTTCCATCAATTTCCCCAATTCCTTAACCTGAGCTGTTGTTCCTTTTTGCTGTGCCAGTTTGCCTAACTGAATTTCTTCGAGGCTAATTTCGGCAGCATTAACAAGGAATTGTGCGTCTGCTTCCTGCTTGTTATTATCAAACATATCTTCGTTTTGTTCTTCGGCAACATCTTTGGTATCCGCTGGTTTTTGGCCCGATCCGCATGAAGCAACCATGAAAATAGCAGCAACTATGGCTGCCGAAATTAATGTTCCTTTTAAAAATGTAAGCTTGGCCTCATTTTCCCGATTTTGATTTTCACTCATTTTGTTTTTATTTAATTTGTTAATTTTTAACAGTTAAACTGTTGTTGCGAGAGTTTACAAAGGTGGTAAGCAAAGCAGCGAATTGCGTTACACAATTTTAGCATAATGTTACATGATTTACATCTTGCTCCGGTAACATACCCCTTCTATTTGACGAGCACTTTTATGCACAGGGCAGATATTGATAACCGTTATTTTCAGCAGATTACCACAAGCGATCCCATTGATCTGACGGGTAAGAATTATAGTCCTGAAGTCAGACTGAAAACGGTTGGGTTTACGTCTTGATCTATGTTTAATTGGGTTAGAGAGGTCCTTTCAGACAAATGATTGAAAACTTCTGATCCTTCATTTGACGCCGGCTTAACTATTCTGGTCGTTTAGTTGTTAAATAGGAGTCCTGTGAGGTTGCCACGGAAAGGTATAGGTATTCAACGTACAGGGCCGCAAAAAAGTAAACAGACTTTGACAATGGAACAAAACAAAAACGAACAGAGACCGGGCGGGCAGGGTGCTACGCCCTTCGCGCAAACTTATTTTCACGGGACCAGGGCTGACCTGAAAGTGGGTGACCTCATTGAAGTTGGTTTTAACTCGAACTATGGGGAAAAGAAAAATGCAAAGTATATTTTCCTGACTGCGACCCTGGATGCTGCTGTCTGGGGTGCCGAACTGGCTTTTGGCGAAGGGCGGGAGAGGATCTATCTGGTAGAGCCGACAGGTGAAATCGAGGACGACCCGGACCTGACCGATAAAAAATTTCCGGGTAATCCGTCAAAATCTTACCGCTCCACGCAGCCGTTTAAAGTGGTGGGTGAAGTCACCGTTTGGCAGGGACACCCGGCAGAGCAGGTTAAGGCAATGAAGGAACATCTTGAACGACTTAAAGAACAAGGTATTCATTCACTGAACGACTAAATCGGAAGTGCGGGATATGTAACCACAGCATCTAGCTACGCAGGTATCGCGTAATTTATCATTTCAAACTTAAGGGGTAAAATGCCAATTCCTTTCAAAATGGAAGAAGGGGAGTGGTGGTTGTCTGATCAATTTCGGGGGGGATATTGTTCAGGACTGAAATTAAGCGCCTAAATATCAGCCTGATCGACTGCGTTAAAGCGATGTGGGCAAAAACACCGTCTTTATGAATGCCTGTCTGGCAGTAATTTTATCCTGATAACAAGAAAAGCGTGTTAGCTAACTAATCGGAAATATAAATCTATGAACGAATGAGAAAAATCTTGCTAAATTTCTTGTGCCTGGCGAGCATGATCGTAATTTCAGGCAATCTCTATGCCAGGGAAAGGGCGTTCTCTTTTAAAGATGGCCCGGGCGTCTCAAACGCTGTAAGTAAACAGGCTTTGACCATTTCGGGAAAAGTTGTTACGGGCGAAACGGCGAACCCGGAGACCCTGATCGGTGTCAATATTATCATTAAGGGAACCATGACCGGTACCGTAACCAACGCCGACGGGGAATACCGGATCCAGGTCCCTTCGCCGGAATCTGTTCTCGTATTCAGTTTTATCGGCTTTATGCCCCAGGAGGTAAAAGTGGGCAATAAATCGGTGATCGATGTGGCGCTGATGCCCGATATCAAATCGCTTGCCGATGTTGTCGTTATTGGTTATGGCGAACAGAAACGGGTAACCATGACGGGCGCTGTGGCCGGGGTTGAAGGCGGGGAACTTGTCCGTGCTCCGGTGGCGGGCGTGAGCAATGCCCTGGTTGGATTGGCTTCGGGCGTGCAGGCAATCCAGAAATCGGGAGAATTCGGGTACGACCAGGCTGATTTGCGGATCCGCGGTATTGCTACCTTAAATACTTCGGGAGCGGGCGCGCTGATCCTGGTCGACGGCGTGGAGCGCAGTACGTATAACGATATCAACCCGAACGATATTGAAAGTATCAGTATTTTGAAGGATGCTTCTTCCACCGCGGTGTTCGGGGTGCGTGGCGCGAACGGCGTCATTATTATTTCGACCAAACAGGGAAAGCAGGGTGCGCCCAAAGTGAATGTTACCACCAACTGGGCAGCGCTTCAGCCGACTGTTCTTCCTGATTTACTGAATTCATATGATTATGCTTTACTCCGGAATGAAGCGGAGCGAAACATGGGCCGGACGGCGGGCTTCTCCGACGAAGATATCAGGCTCTACCAAACCGGCGAAGACCCGATCTTTCACCCCAGCAAAAACTGGATGAAGGAGCTGATCAGGGACTTTTCGTTCCAGCAGTCGCACAATGCCAATATTTCGGGAGGAACTGAAAAACTGAAGTATTTCGGCTCCATCGGCTATTTCAATCAAAGCGGCGGATATCACAAGCCCGAACAAAGTTTTGGCTTTCCGTTTAAACATGATTATGACCGGTACAACGTCAGGATGAATTTCGATTTTAACCCGATAGACGATTTGACGATATCGGTCAAGCTGGGTAATCAGATTGCTAACAATTACATTCCCAACGGTGGCGCCTGGGGGGCTTTTGACAAGGCGGCAAACCTTCCCCCAATGACCAGTCCGGGTTATGTTGACGGGAAATATATTGAACGAATCATCGGACTTCCATCGGGGGTGCCAAACTATAATCCCTGGGGACAGGCCGGACCTACCAGTACCGGGGGCGCTTTCGTTACCGAAGACTATTCCAGTACACTCAATACCAACCTCGCTGTAAAGTATAACCTCGACAAAGTGGTAAAAGGCTTATCGGTAAGGGCGATGGGCGCCTACGACAGTTACTACCTGAAACATAGCGTACGGTCAAAATCGTTCCCGGCGTGGACCATCATC
The DNA here is from genome assembly GCA_038562555.1 of Prolixibacteraceae bacterium. Lineage (GTDB taxonomy): Bacteria > Bacteroidota > Bacteroidia > Bacteroidales > Prolixibacteraceae > JBCFBK01. Next base: position 22,350 of record JBCFBK010000066.1, read on the forward strand.
AAAGATGACGACAGTCCCCGGGGCTTCATTATGTACCAAAGCGCCGACGACGGACCTTTTACCAGCATCTCGGAGAGTATCGGCGACAACAACAAATGGCGAAAAATCTATACCGAAGCCGCGATTGACTATAAATGGTCGTTTGGCGGTGCACATAATGTTTCCGGCCTAATTCTGGGCAACTTTCAACGGGCCTATTACCCAAACATGCTGTATAAGTTGCCTACCGCTTATCTCGGATTGGTGTCGAGGGTGACCTATGACTATAAAAACCGGTACCTCAGCGAGTTTAACATGGGGTACAACGGCTCGGAAAACTTCCCCGAAGGGAAACGCTTTGGTTTCTTTCCTTCTGTTTCGTTGGGCTGGGTTGTTACGGAGGAACCTTTTTTCCCGGAAAACGAGCTGCTTACCTTTATGAAAATACGGGGTTCATACGGCGAAGTGGGAAACGATAAGATTGGCGGAAAACGCTATCTGTACCTGAACGGCTCGTACTCGCTGGTCAACGGAGGCCACCAGCAGGTCGTTTTTGGGGAAGCCGGTACGAACATGGCACGCTATAACCTGTATCGTGAAGGAGATATCGGAAACCCGGATGTTACCTGGGAAAGGGCCAAAAAGCTGAATATCGGGGCGGAGATGAAGCTCCTGGCAAACAAGCTCTCGTTAACGGTCGATTATTTTACGGAAAAGCGTGACAACATTTTGTGGCAGCTTTCGACGGTGCCAGAACTGGTGGCCGCTTCACTTCCCGCCGCGAACATCGGGAAAGTTGAGAACTACGGCTACGAAGCCGAACTAGGTTACCGCGATAAGATCGCCAGAGTGGATTATTGGCTGAAAGGAACTTATTCGTTTGCGCGAAACAAAATCATCTTTAAGGACGAGCCGCCGCGGCCGCATGAATGGCTGTTGGCTACCGGCCGTCCGGTCGACCAGTACTTTGGGCTGACCTTTGAAGGTTTCTATAATTCATGGGATGAAATTAATGATCCCGAACGTCCCGTATCGCAGTGGGAGGGTGGCGGCCTGCAACCCGGCGATGCGAAATACAAAGATCTGAACGAAGACGGCAAGATCACAACCGACGATATGGGTGCCATCCGCCACTCAAACTGGCCCGAAATAACTTACAGCTTCTCGGCCGGTTGTTCCTGGAACGGATTCGATCTGTCGGTACTCTTTCAGGGGACCGAAGATGTGTCCGTTAGCTACGCTTCGGCAGCCGCCTATCCGTTTACCGCCGACTGGGGTTCGGCGCAAAAGTGGCATACGGAACGCTGGACGGCCGAACGTTATGCCAACGGCGACAAAATCACCTTTCCCCGCCTGGAATTATCGCCCGACAAACAACATAATTACCAGCCATCCAGCTTCTGGGTTCAGGATGCTTCGTACCTGCGTTTGAAGAACCTGGAGTTGGGGTACAGGTTTACCTCGGATGTGATGAAAAAGATTGGCCTTGAGTCGATGCGGATCTTTGTCAGCGGAAATAACCTGTTCACCTGGACCAGTATGAAGTACGCCAAGGATCCCGAAGCCCGCGAATTATGGGGACGGGTTTACCCGACCATGCGGGTATTTAATGGTGGCGTTAATTTTCAATTTTAACTAAATGAACAGCCTAATGGAAAGAAATTTATCTTTTATAACGATCCTGACCGCGTTTGCCCTGATCTTTTCGGCGTGTGAGGATTATCTGGAGAAACCCGAAAGCAGTGATATTACCATAGACGATGTTTTTGCTTCAAAAGAAAAAACCGAACAGTTCCTGTGGAACGTGTACCAGACGGCATCGATCTTCGAATTTCCCTATTACTGGGCGTCGGGTGAAAATGGTTATTATCACTACGGAGCCACGTACACCATTGTTGCCGCGGCATCTGACGAAGCCGACAGCTATGCCAACTATACCGGCGCCGATGCGCTTAATAAAGGCAACTGGAGCGCCACGGATATTTACTGGTATGAGTTCAGAAGTGAATTTTGCTACAAGGGGATCCGCAATGCCAACCTGTTCATTGAAAATGTAGACAAGTCTCCTTTTTCTGAAACAGAGAAGGCGGCGATGAAAGCGGAAGCCATTTTTATGCGCGCACTTATGCATTTTGATCTGATGCAGCGGCTGGGCGGAATTTCGATCGTCGACAAGGTGCTTAAAGTGTCGTCGGCCGCCGATATACCTGAAGTAAGGACACCCCGGAGCACGTTTGAAGAAACCGTTAATTTCATCGTGACCAGTTGTGACGAAGCGGCAAAGAGCCTGCCGGATGCCTACCCCGGCATGTACAGGGGCCGCATCGTGAAAGGCGCAGCCCTGGCATTGAAAGCCAGAACACTGCTGTATGCGGCAAGTCCTTTGTTTAATTCGAACGAACCGTATCAGCCGGTCACTGATCCGGAGTTAAGGGCGATGATCGGTTATCCGGATTACGATGCCAACCGCTGGAAGCTGGCTGCCGATGCCGGCAAAGCTGTCCTGGATTGGGCGAGCCAAAGCGGATCGTGCGAGTTATATAGGGGAAAAGATAATCCGCGCGACCGTTATGAAGAGATCTTCGTGAACCCTAACGTTAAGGAGATCATTCTCGACTGCGGGCTGATGGGAACCAACACGACAAACTATTTTGTGCGCTTTATGACTCCCGGAACGGTGGTCTATACCGGCTCCGATCCCGTCAACATCGGCGTGACCTTCAATTTTGCAAAGCATTACCAGAAAGCCGACGGGACCGATCAAAACTGGGACGAACAGGAAGGGGTTGCTTATCCCTATGCGCAATATCGTGAAAAACTCGATGAACTGGAGCCACGTTTTCAGGCTTCCGTTTTTCACTCCGGAACGGAGTGGGCCCGGGGTACCGGAACAACCTACCATTTTTACGAACAGCACGGCAAACAACTGGATATGTATCATGGCGTTGGATTTCTGCGCAAATTCCTGAAAGGAGTTTTTAACGGTTCCAACCCTGCTCCGCGGTGGATTACCTTCAGGTTGGGCGAGTTCTACCTGAATTATGCCGAGGCATTGAACGAGATGAACGGGTCATCGGCTGAAATTGTGAATGCGCTGAATGAGATCCGCCGCCGCGCAGGAATGCCGGATTATACCTACACCAATCAGGAAGACATGCGGGCGAAGATCCGCAGGGAAAGAGCCGTTGAACTGGCCTTTGAACAGCATCGCTACTTTGACGTGCGCCGCTGGAAGATTGCCGGACAGGAAGGTGTGATGAAGGGCGGAATGTATGAACTGAAACTTGAGGGGGGCGCTCAGCCGGCCTATAAACTGCAAAAATTCGAAGACCGCGTCTGGGACGACCGGATGTACCTGTATCCGTTCCGGATAAGCGAAGTCAACATCGGCTATATCAAGCAGAACCCTGGATGGTAAGTTGCTGCGAAAAACGAATCAATAACGCATAAAAATCAAACGAGTGAAATGAGCATGACTTCTGAAACACCAATCGAAATGAATATTTTCCAATCATGCGAATTCCATGTGGCAATTAAAAATCGAAAAATATACACATGAAACGAATATACTTGCACCAACCAAATAACGATCTCCGCCGGGCACGGCTTTTGGCCGGAAAACTCCTGCTTATCTGTGCTTTGCCGCTCTCATTGACGGCACAGCCTTTAAGAAATGAGACCGCGCGGGATTCAACCGTAAAGGTGGCTTACGGTTCACAGACTCCGGATCAGGTTACAGCGGCGGTATCGGCGGTAAGCGGAGCCGACCTGCGTAAGGCACATTCCGCGTCACTTTCAAATACCCTGACGGGAATGCTTCCCGGCATAATCGTGACGCAAAACGGCGGCGCGCCCGGGTTTGACGATCCGGGCCTGATGATCCGGGGAATGCACACCTCGCTGAACAACGGCATTCTGATCCTGATTGACGGGATCCAGATCAACAGCCTGAATAACCTGTCGCCCGACGAAATAGAAAGCGTGACGGTATTGAAAGACGCTGCCGCCCTGGCCGTCTACGGCGCAAAAGGAGCGAACGGCGTACTGCTTGTAACCACGAAAAGAGGACAGCTGAGCGATAAGATCAATATTTCGTTCAAAGCCCGTTACGGCCTGCAGGAGGCTGTCCGGCTTCCGGAATTCGCCGGTTCGTACGACTATGCCCGGCTGTACAATGAAGCCCGGACAAACGACGGTCGTGATCCGTTGTATTCGGAAGAAGATCTGAACGGTTACCGGACGGGTGCTGATCCGTATTTGTATCCCGATGTAAACTGGTACGATGAAGTATTGCAGAATAACGCCTATATTCAGGATTACAGCCTGACCTTTAATGGAGGCAACAAAACGGCCCGGTACTTTGTGATGGGCGGCTTTACAGACAGCCAGGGCCTTTATGCCCACACCGATCAGGAGCATAACGCCAACATCGGGTTTAAAAGCATCAATTTCCGGGCAAATGTCGACCTGAATATTACCGAAGGTTTATCGGCTATGATCGGGATTGGCGGGAATATTCAGGACCGGAAGTTTCCGCCTATATCCACCGGAGATATGTGGAAGAACATGGCTACTTACGCGCCAAACCTGTATTCGGTGAGGACGCCCGACGGCAAAATGACCGGTACGGCCAATTTTCCGAATAATCCGGTCGGCTACCTGCTCGAAAAAGGATACCAGTCCAGGCACGACCGCAACATCCAGACGAGTGTGCAGTTAACTCAAAAACTGGATTTTATCACCGAAGGATTAAACGTTTTTGGCGGGGCCATGTTTGATAATTTGTTTCAGAACCGCTACGACAAAACCCGGAACTACGCCTATTATGAGCCGGTAAGAACCCTCTCTTCGACCGGGCAAGATTCCATGTACTACCTGCAGCGCGGCGTAGACAGCGATCTGACGGTGTCGACCGGAGGCGATTATGAGAACAACCGGATTGTTTTCCGTACCGGATTCGACTACAGCCGCAAATTCGGTCAGCATGAACTGGGCGGAATGATCATGTTCCAGCAGGACAAATATACAGTATTGAATAATGCTTCGCCCTTTGCCCAGCAGAACCTGGCGGGACGTCTCACCTATAACTACAGGCAAAAGTATTACCTCGAAGCGGCATTATCGTACAGCGGCCTTGAGAACTATGCACCGGGGAACCGGTACGGATTTTTCCCGGCGCTGTCGGGTGGCTGGATAATCCATAAGGAAGGCTTCTGGAAAGAAAATAAGGCGGTGAATTACCTGAAGTTGAGGGCATCGGCCGGTCTGGTGGGGAACGACAAGGGAGCCAGCCGCTTTTCGTACCAGGAATACTGGGGAACCGCCTCAAACCAGGGCTATTATTTCGGCACCGGACAGAGTTGGTCGCCGGGACTGATCCAGAGTACCATTGCAAATCCCGGTGTGACCTGGGAAAAGGCAATCATCTCCAACGTGGGGATCGACGCCCGCCTGTTGAATAACAAGCTGAGCCTGAATGCCGACGCATTTTATGAGTACCGTTCTGATATTCTGGTGGATCTGAACAACAGCATCCCCGATGCCTCCGGTTATTCTTCTTCTTTCATGAAAAATCAGGGCGAAGTTTCCAACCGCGGGGTCGAGGTGGAACTGATGTACAACGACCGGACGGGCGATCTCGACTACTACCTGGGAGGCCAGTTTTCGTTTGCGCGGAGCAGGATCGAAAAAAGCTATGAGACCCCTAAGCAGGAAACATACAGCCATCGGGAGGGGCATCCGGTGAATCAGTATTTCGGCCTGGAGGCAACGGGATTTTTTAAAGATGAAAGCGATATTGCCTCCAGCCCGTTCCAGTCATTCTCGCCGGTCCGCCCGGGCGATCTGAAATATCAGGATCAAAACGGGGATGATGTGATCGATTTGAATGATGAGGTGGCCATCGGGTTTCACAGCCACCCGGAGATTAACTATACCATCAACGCAGGGATGTCGTACAAAGGGTTTGATCTGGGTGTCCTGATCTACGCCACGGCCAACCGCAGCGTTTACCTGGACGGGTACATGTTCTGGCCGTTTGTCGGCAACAGCAATATTTCTCCCTGGGCGGCGGAGGGGCGTTGGACTGCCGATACCCATGCCACGGCGACCTTCCCGCGCATGACGGCGGAGCCCAATGCCAATAACTACCGGGCTTCCTCTTTCTGGGTAAGGAATGTCAATACCTGGAGGCTGAGAAGCGCCGAACTGGGTTACACATTCGGGAAAAACGAATCATCCA
>JBCFBK010000067.1:0-27905 GCA_038562555.1 Prolixibacteraceae bacterium
AATACTTCCGCCGGCCTTTCCAAATAACTTGACCGCCTGTTGCGTAGACAGGATGTTGCCCAAAACATGCGTATTGTACTGCCGGTGATAGCTTTCTTCGGTAACCTCTTCCAGCGGCTCAAATTTGTAAACGCCGGCATTATTGACCAGGATATCCAGTTGGCTAAACACGTTTTTTACTTCCTCAAACAGCCTTTTTATATCGGCCGACTTTGTAATGTCGGCATGCACCGCAACGGCAGTGCCGCCGTTTTTTTCGATCTCACCGACCACTTTTTCTGCACCTTCTTTATCTGACGCATAATTAACAACCACTTTTGCGCCTGCCCGTCCAAATGCTTTGGCAATGCCCGCACCAATTCCTTTTGATGCGCCGGTAACAACTGCTACCTTGTTTTTTAATTTTAAATCCATCTTTATTCGTTTGATAATTGAACGTTTTATTTAAGCGAGAGCAGAGGCCAAACGCAGTTTGAGACTTTGCCGGGCGTATAAAACGACTAATGTAATGAACTGCTATATTAGCCTGTTTGTTAATACGATACAAGTATGTACAAATTAGTATGTTAGGTACTAAAAAGTATGTATTGTTGAACGGTAACCATTTAGCGGCAGAAAAAAATGAGGAATAAATTGAAAGTTTCTGAAAAGATGCCCCCCTGTGGCGTTGACTATGCTTTTAAGCGCATCGGGGGGAAATATAAAGCGCGTATTTTATGGCATTTGAATGCACAAAAGGTACTGCGTTACGGCGAGTTGAGCAGGACCTTGCCCGATATCACGACCAAAATGCTCACCCAAACCCTACGTGAGTTGGAGGAAGATCAACTGATAGTCCGGAAAATGTATCATGAAGTTCCACCCAGAGTCGAATACACCCTAAGCGACACCGGGCGGGAGCTGATACCGTTTATCAGGCATTTACACAATTGGGGTCAGAAGCAATTGAAAAATGGATGGCTGATTGATCAGGACTGTGAAGTTGGTGCGCCTTCACATGCCGTATCGAAGACTCAGACAGAACCAGGCTAACGCATTCGTAACATGGCAGAAACGAAGACTCCGGCGGTGGAAACACCAATGCTTGTTCGAAAACCCGCCGCCACAATTTTTCCAATAAACATTGGTTGATCCAAAAGAACAAGATGTTACGCTAAAATGTGTAACTTTGCTCGTACGTCGGTTCCGAAAATTACTGCGCAACGCCATGAAGACAAAAGAACAATATATTCGGCTCTTATCTGAATTCAGAAAATCGAGAGGTTCTGTGTATGGGATCTCCAGAATAGGCATTTTCGGGTCCGTAGCAAGAGGAGAGCATAAAGAAGGAAGCGATGTTGATATTTATTACGAAGGAGAACCATTAAGCTTATTTCGGTTGGCTGCGCTTAAGGATGAACTTGAAACCACACTCGAAAGTCCTGTCGATATTGTGCGGATTCGAAAATCGATGAACCAGCTTTTGGAAAGAAGGATAAAAAGAGATGGCCTCTATGTTTGACAGGGACCTCGCATATGATCTTGTGTGCTTGATAATTGAAAATCTTGAGACTATTCGGAAAAGAACAGCAGGAGTCTTATCTGCGGATGACTTTTCAATTTCAGAATCCGGCATGATCCTGTTAGACAGCGTTTGTATGAAATTGGTGGCCGTTGGAGAGAGTATAAAGAATCTGGACAAAATTACGAACAAGAAATTTCTGAATCAGTATCCTCAAATAAATTGGAAACAAGCAATGGGCATGAGGGATATAATTGTTCATCATTATTTTGATGTAGACGCGGAAGAAATTCATAAGACCCTTAAGGAGGATATCCCGTTGTTGCTATCTGTTTTAGAAGAAATCAAAAATGAACTAATGATTTGACCGGGCGGGAGCTGATACCGTTTATCAGGCATTTACACAACTGGGGGCTGAAGCAACTGAAACTTGAATGGCTGATCGGTCAGGAATGTGAAGTTGGTGCGCCTTCACATAAGGTAATGAAAACACAGGCAGAACCTGGTTAAATTATCAGGTTTATTCTTTTGGCGGTTCGTTTTCAAACGGCTGAACCGTACATTCATATTCCATGTTTTCGAAGTCGTTTGTGGTGAGCCATTTTTCGGAGGTGGTTATTGAATAATGATCGTTTCCGTTCTTTTGCAAGTTCCACACAATTCCTTCCGCCTCGGGAAATGCCTCCCGGCCCTCCAGTTGATCGCTCAATAAGCGCTTGAGTAAACTCTTTTCTGAAACCCCGTGGCTGAGTGCCTTTAACACGGTTTCCTTTGTTATTTCCGCTTCTTCGTCCGGTTCGCCCGTCATTTCGAATTCCACAACCGTTGCCCGGGTCAGCGGGAATTTTCCGTTGTAGGCTTTGTAGAGTAACTGGTTGATGTTAAACAGGGTCTGATGAATGTAGATGTCCGAATAATTTTCAGAAACTTTTTCCCGCAGCATCTCGTGCGAAATATTGACAACCTGTCCGGCGGCCAGAACATCCGAAAGTTTGTAGTCAAGCAGGATTGCCGCCGCCTCGGCCGGTTCAAAATCTGAAATAGCCATAAACAGGTATTCTTTCAATTCAGCGGGTTTTAGTTGCTCCGCATCGGGGTACTCAAATCTTGCCAGAAGTTCCTTGAAATCGTTATCGCTCCAGGCTCCTTCAAGCTCATCAGCCGTTTTTACTCCGGTTATCTTCACTAAACACTTCATTTCACCTATTTTGTGGTTGTCTATCATTCTAACCCGTTTGCCGGCGTATTGTTTGGCCCTGGTAATGCTATATTTCTATATAAGCTAATTTCAATATCTGTAATTAAAAATCTATTTTTGTAAATCACAAAAAAGCCGCTGACATTGAAGATAGTTCTGCCTGACAATAAACTGGTTGAAAATCTGCGCAAAGGAGACATAGAGGCCTTTGATCAGGTATATGAAAAATATGCCAGGAGGCTTTATGTCTTTTCCTTGAAATACCTGAAATCTACCGCCGAGACCGAAGAACTCGTTCAATCGGTATTTCTGAAAGTGTGGGAAAATCAAAAGAATCTGAAGAAGGACACTTCCTTTAAATCGTATCTTTTTACCATTGCCTACAACGAAATTTGTAACCTGTTCAGACGGAGGAAATATCAACAGAAATTTGTCGCCGATACAGCGGGCGAACAGCAGAGTTTTCCCGAATATGCGGTAGATCAGATTGATTATCAGGAGGTGATGCAACAAGTCGAACTGATAATTGCCCGGCTGCCTGAAAAACAAAAAGCGGTGTTCATAAAAAGCAGGATGGAAGGCAAATCGACTAAAGAGATTGCATCAGAACTTGGGCTTTCTCCGGGCACAGTTGATAATTACATTTCCGAAGCCCTAAAATTAATTCGCGCCGGTTTGAAGGACAAGCACCTTTCGGTATTGCTTTTCTTTTCGTTATTTTTTGTTTAAATGCACTTACCTCATTGGAGTCATCTGTAGACTGTTAGCCGCAACAGCGCAATCTTTCCGAAAAAATTTATTATTTTTTTAATGAGATTGTTATTCCTTGTGTGTATAACCATGCAGAAGTGGGAAAAATGACTGTTTATTTCTCCTTCCAAAATTTGTAAAAATGTTAAAGAAAAATGAAATAGAACGGATTGCACGGTACACCGAGGGGATGTCCGATCAGGGCGATACGGCCTGGATTGAAGATCTTTTTTCTCAGGGACACAGCAATCAGCAATTGAAGCATCATCTCGAAAAGGATTGGGGGAATGTTCTGCCGGAGTCCCTGGTTGAACCTATCAGCCTAAACGGGATCCTCGACCGCGTTCATCATCTTATTCGTGAAAAAGAATTGCAAAAAAGAAAAACACTTGTTTTTCGGATAACAGATTTTTACCTAAAAGCGGCGGCCATTTTGCTTTTGCCGTTAATTGTTGGCGGGAGCTTATATTTTGGCTATTTACGCGACTCTGCCACGATAACCGCCGACCGGAGAGGAAGCTATGAAGTTTATGCGCCACTTGGTTCCCGTATTGCATTCAGTTTGCCCGATGGAACCACAGGCTGGCTCAATAGCGGCTCTACGCTCAGCTATTCATTGCCTTTCACTGAACACCGGGAGGTAGCTCTGGAAGGTGAAGCCTGGTTCGACGTTTTCCATAATGAGAAACAACCGTTCGGGATCAGTGCCGGCGAATCAACGATTAAAGTATTGGGTACAAGCTTCAATGTCAGCGCTTATTTAGACGAAAAGAATGTGGAGGTCGTTCTTCTGAGCGGCAAGGTAGAATTTTCAGATAAAACGCTGGCGAATAAAGTCGTCTTGAAGCCATCCGAACAGTTGGTCCTTCACGAAGGACAGCTTCGCGTTAGTTCTGTCGATGCGTCAAAATATAAAGCCTGGACTGATGGTCGCCTTATTTTCAGGGGCGACAACATGGCCGAAGTAGCAAGGCGAATTGAGCGTTGGTATAACGTGAGGGTAGAAATTGCTGATAAAGATTTGTACGGGTTTTCATTCAGGGCGACATTCGAGGACGATTCATTAGAAGATGTGCTCAGGCAGCTCAGCATGACTTCGCCAATCGAATATACCATCATCCAGCGGAAACAGCTTCAAAACGGGACTTTTGAAAAAGCAAAAGTCATTTTAGATAAAGCAAAAAGAAAATAACCTAACTAACGATGGGAAAAGACAGTACCTGATAAAAAAGAAAAAGGAAATCGCGCCAACGATTTCCTTCAAAAAACATCTTTTCAGACAGTTTTTATTAATAGTAACATTCAAATTTATGAAAAAAAATGAATCACCAGGGGAAGGACTGTATCATTCCCTGAAGAAAATTTTACTGATTATGCGCATTGCTGTCATTTTTTTACTTTCCGGTTTTCTGCATTTACATGCGAACCATGCCTATTCGCAGAAGACAACACTTTCGATCAGTTTTTCAAATACTGAACTTGTTAATGTACTCGATCAGATTGAAAATGAGACCGATTATTTATTCCTTTACAATGAAAAACTGATTGATCCCAGTCGAAAAGTCTCTATCGACGTCCGGGATCAGGGAATCGAAGAGGTACTGAACCTGCTTTTTAAAGGTACCGGTGTGAAATATGCATTTCTGGACAGGAAAATTATCCTGTCGCCCAAAGAAAACACGGGTATTACGCAACAACTGAAATCTGTTTCAGGCAAGGTCGCCGACTCATCCGGGATTCCGCTTCCGGGGGTGACCGTGCATGTTAAAGGAACAAGCCAGGGAACGATCACTGACACAGACGGCGAATATTCGCTCACCGGTCTGAGGGCCGACGCAACCCTGGTATTTTCATTTGTCGGGATGAAACCGCAGGAACTGCTGGTAGCGCAGAACACGGTTATCGATGTGGTTATGAAAGAAGAATCGATCGGGCTGGATGAAGTTGTTGCTGTTGGTTATGGCGTTCAGAGAAAAGCAACCTTAACGGGGTCTATAGCGACCGTGAATGCTGAGAAACTGACGCAACGTCCGGCAGCCAATGCGACTGAATTATTGCAGGGACAAATTGCCGGTCTGATCACCAGGCAATCCAGCGGTTTGCCTGGTGCCGACGGTACGACGCTCAATATTCGCGGGTTTGGAGATCCTCTGGTTATTGTTGACGGGGTTTACAGTGGGCTTGCTCAGATTGACCCGAACGACATTGAATCAATCAGCGTGTTAAAAGATGCCGCAGCAGCAGTTTACGGCGCAAGAGCCGGTAACGGTGTCATTCTGGTAACCACGAAACGGGGTACCGGAAAGGCTTCGGAGATCACCTACCATGGGTCGGTCTCTGTTACTCAGCCCACATTTCTGGCCAAATTGACCGGGACCAGAGAATGGGCGGAAATGGTGCATGAGACAGGGTTGGATCCGGATGATTACAGTCCCGCTCACGTTCATTATGATCCGGAAACCAAAAAACTCATCAATACCATTGACAACAGTGACTACGCCGGAAACGACTGGCAAAAAGCCTTGTTCCGTGACTGGACGCCGCAATCCCAACATAACCTCAGCGCCCGGGGAGGCGATGACAGAATCAAATATTTCGTGTCGGCAGGCTTTACCGATCAGGAAAGTAATTTTAAATCGGGCGATTATGACTTTAACCGGTATAACCTCCGGTCAAACATTGATGCCCGCATCACAGACGATTTAAGTGTTTCTTTTGATTTCGCCTACCGTAAAACCGTGCTCGACAAGGCTAATTTTACCCTGGACAATGTCTTTTATATGGCAAACCGTTCAAAACCCACTTATCCCATCGTTCACGAAGCCGACCCAACCAAAGTTAGTTATTCCGGCTGGCAAAAAAACCCTTACTCCCTGCTTTCCAAAGAGATTTCCGGTTTTGTTGAAAACCGTGAAAATGTTGTCCAGGGAACAGTTGAATTAAGGTATTCATTTCCGATGATCAAAGGGCTGGTAGCTAAAGCCCGTCTAAATTATGAAGACGTCTTCTCCTGGGATAAGAATGTAGAGAAACCTGCCGAACTTTGGGAATACGATGCTGTGAAGGCGAAAGATGGCCAGAATCCATGGAGTGTGAGAGGTACACAAAATGAAAACAGGATGTCTGTTTACTCAGACCGCGTAGATAAGCTCTTACCGCTTTTTAGTCTTGAATATGAAAAGACTTTTGGCAATCATTATTTTAAGGGGATGGTTGCCAGTGAGACCTGGACCACAAAAAGGAGAACATTGCAGGGTGAACGGAAAAATATTCTCTCTTATGAAGCTCCTTATCTGGATTTTGCTTCAGAAGAAGGAAAGGATAATGCTGAAAATGTAAGTGAAACAGCCCGTTCCAGTATAATCGGGAGGCTAAATTATGATTATATGGGCAAGTATATCCTGGAGGTTGCGATGAGGGCTGACGCTTCGGCCGAATACCCCTCGCGGGGGAGATGGGGATACTTCCCGAGCTTCAGCGCGGGTTGGCGGATCTCGGAAGAGGCCTTTATGAAAGAAAATTACAGTGCCATAAATAATTTGAAAGTTCGCGCTTCGTACGGTGTTTTAGGTAATGATGCCATATCATCATTCGACTACCTCACAGGCTATGAGATTCCGGGATCCTTCTACATTTTCGGGCAGACACCTGCGCCTGTGATCAGATCGGCAGGACTTGCCAACCCGAATATCACCTGGGAAACGATGAAAATCAGCAATATCGGTGTGGATGGTACCCTGTGGAACGGTTTATTCGGATTTGAGGTCGATGCCTTTTACCGGTTACGTGAAAATATTCTTGCTGAACCCAGAACACAGGCTCCCAGTACTTTTGGGGCGGTATTCCCACGAACCAACCTCAATAAACAGGATAATCGCGGTTTCGAAATCACTTTGACTCACCGGAACAAGCTGGGTGACTTCTCCTACGATGTTTCCCCCAGGTTTTCCTGGGCCCGTGGTAAATATGTGGAACTGGATGAAAACGTGCTTCCCGTTACCGGCGATCTGGACGACGAAACCAAAACCTTTAACCGGTTATGGAATGCACGGAACGTAAACGAGGGACAGTGGGATGACAGAACATGGGGCTTTGTGTCTGACGGCTTCTTTATAAACCAACAGGAAATAGACGAACATCCCATTAACCAGGACCAGAATGGAAATCAGACCTTGAAAGTGGGAGATCTCAAATATAAAGATCTGAACGGAGATGACTACATTGATTGGCGCGACCAGCAGGTCATTGGAAAAGGAGGGTTGCCGAAAGTCATGTACAGTCTGGATATGGGTGCAGCATATAAGGGTTTTAGCATCCGGATGCTTTGGCAGGGAGCCACAGATTATGTTGTGACGATCAGCGGAGATGCGGCGACGCCGTTTTCAAATGAATCCGTTCCGTTAGATGTGCATTATCAACACCGGGCCATTGTTGGCGCTGATTCGGATGGCAAAAGTTATATTACCAATCCCGGCAATTTTAAATTGCCTCCTGCCAATCAGTTCGGACGCACTGAGAATAATTCCAAAGCTTCCGATTTTTGGACTTACGATGCTCGTTTCCTGAGGCTAAAAAATGTTAACCTGTCGTATGTATTGCCTCAGAAGTGGGTGAACGGATCAGGAATTAACCAATGCGTATTTTACTTCAGCGGAACCAATCTGTTTACCCTGAGCAACCTCGGTATCTGGAAAAATTCTTTTGATCCGGAGATCACCAGTCCGGATAACCGCAGATATCCACCGGTGAAAACAATCACTTTCGGAATTAAACTTACCATCTAGAAAATCTAAACAATTTGACAAATGAAGAGATTGATCTTTTTAATCAGCATAATGATCGTGGTCACGCAAAGTTGCAATGTTTTAGACATTCAACCTACCAATATGATCTCGGAAGACGCCGTGAAGGATGATCCCGTCTTGCTCGATGCCTATCTGACTAAGGTTTATAATAATGTGAAATTTCAGTCAGGAAGCCGGAACGGGAATAATTACGGGGGAAATAATACCGAACGGAATGAGGCCTATTTGGGCGTGGTGGCAGGCGAATTAAATGTATTTGCCGCCTGGCAGGAGCCGTGGCTGGGAGCCATCAAAATTATCGATGAAAATGGAGCCCAGGCAGCCATGGAATACTGGCGGTATGAAAATATCCGTTCGGCTAACGAGATTCTGCAAATACTCGAAGAAGCCTCTTTCGATGAGGCATTAATAAAACAAAAATCTGCCGAAGCCCGTTGGCTGCGTGCCTACATGTATTTCGAACTGGTAAAACGTTATGGCGGCGTTCCGCTGATCACCGAGCCGCAGAGCATTGATCAACCCATCGAACAGTTATATGTTCCACGAAATAAGGAAAAAGAAATCTATGATTTTGTTGCAGCGGAGATGGATGAACTCGTCGATATCCTGCCTGAGAGTTATGCCAATGGGTTCGGACGTCCTACAAAATGGGCTGCATATGCGCTGAAAAGCCGTGCGATGCTGTATGCCGGAAGTATTGCTAAATACGGAACAGTACAGTTGGCCGGCTTAGTTGGCATCCCGGCTGGTGAGGCTGCTGAGTATTTCCGGAAAGCTTACGAGGCGGCGATGCAGGTAATCAATAACAGTCAGCATGCTTTGTATCGTGAAAATGCAGACCCGGTGGCCAATTACGTTGATTTGTTTATCGATGACGAAAACTCAGAAGTTATCTTCGCGGAAATTTACAACCTGAGCTTGCTGAAAGTGCATTCGTGGAACAGGGTCAGCATGCCCGATGAGTTTACAAGCGGTGGGTCCAATCACCGGATGTACCTGGAATCGTTTGAAAAATATGAATACCGGGATGGCTCTTCCGGAAAACTGGATTGGACTAAACTGAACGGAAATACCAAATTTGATTTGGATAACCTGGTTCTGAATAAAGATCCCCGTTTCCTGGCAACAGCATTTTATCCGGAAATGCCCTGGCAGGGAAGTACTGTTTATTTTCACAGCAAAACAGTCGGGACGATCCCTCCCGGTTCCGACTGGCCTTCTGCAGCCCGGAGCAGGGACCGGACCGGGACCGGGTTCATGGTACGGAAACGGGTAAATGAAGCCATCAGACTACCTCAGGTAAGTGAAGATGAAACCGACTGGATCGTATTCCGTACCGGCGAAATGTATCTGAATGCTGCGGAGGCTGCATTTGAAACCGGCGATCCGGATGAAGCCAAACGTTTGATCAACGTCATTCGCGACAGGGCAGGGATGCCTGAAAAGGAAACACTGACCATAGAGGATGTCCGGAACGAGCGTTTTGTTGAATTGTATCTCGAGGAACACCGCTATTGGGACATCCGTCGCTGGAGGATCGCCGTGCAGGAGCTGAACGGAAAGGGATTCCATGGTGTGGATTGGGTCTACTACATTAATGAAGATAAATATACCTTGAAACTGAAGGATGGCGATTTTAATCAGATGCGTACTTTTTCCGAACGGAATTATTATCTGCCGATCGGGTTGGACAGGATTGCAGATAACCCCAGTCTGGTTGAAAACCCCGGCTATTAAGTGTGTCATCTGAAAATTAAAACGAAAAACTAATCTCCAAAACAAATCATGATGAAGAAGCCAATGTTATTTCCCTATAAGGCAAAACGTTTTGCGTCTAATTTTTTCCTTCCGCTAATCACAGGAACCGTCATGTTGTTGTCGGGCTGCGAACGGTTATCCGGCTTGTTTGATGGATCAACTGAAGATCCGCCAGTGGCGGGCGAACCCGTGATCGATGTAAAATCGGCAGGAGCCAAAGGCGACGGTACTACCGACGATACATGGGCTTTTCAAAAGGCAATTGATTCGGTCGCGATTCTTGGCGGCGGTACCGTGTATGTTCCCCAGGGCATCTATCTGGTTGATCCCGACACGGCCGTTTGCATTAAGATGAAGTCGAATGTTGTATTGGATATGGTCGACACCACGAGGGTACTGCTTGCGAAAGCCAATTCTCTGTTGCGCTATAACGTGATACAAATGAAAAACATATCAGATGCCAGGGTATTGGGAGGAAAAATAATAGGAGATCGTAATTCTCATACAGGTACCACCGGCGAATGGGGTATGGGAATAGCCATTTATGGATGCACTAATGCATGGGTGAAGGGAACAAAGATCATTAATTGCTGGGGAGACGGGATTTCCATAGCCGCGAAGGGTATAAGCAATCCAAGCAGGAACTGCGTGATTAAACAGGTTATCTGTGATAATAACAGGCGGCAGGGTTTATCGATAGGAGGCGTTGACAGCCTGATTGTAGATTCCTGCACTTTTATCCGCACCAATGGCACGGCACCGCAGGACGGTATCGATATTGAACCGGATAAGGGTACCGCACAGCGGGTTTATATTACGAATTGTGAAATTGCCCACAACGCCAGACAAGGGGTGGAAATGCTTGCCAAAACGACAACGACAGCGGTTGTCACGAATATATACGTGCAGAACAACTATATCCATCACAACGTTCATAGCGGCTATGTTCGGCAGGTGTCGAATGTTGTCTTTACCAATAACCGGATGACAAATAACAAGTATCTGAATAACAGAGTAAATGTAAAGAATGCAACCAACAGCATTTTCGACCCTAATACCTATGAGTAATTTCAATGAATGGGAAGTTATTGTTTTGTAAGTTAGCAGTTTTGCTGACCGCCGGCATTTTATTACTGACCGGCTTTCAGCTGAGCGCACAGGATGAGTTCGACGGCATACGGGGTACGCAGCACTGGATGATGTTCAGTGATGCGCCCAATGCCTTATATCATCATCTGGCGGGGGAGGCCTATCGTTTTTTGGATAACCGTTCGGCTAAAACTGCGAAACTTCAATCCTTACAGGACTGGCAGGAAAGGCAGGCGTGGATACGCACCGCCCTGCAGCACGCTGTCGGTCCTTTCCCTGATAAAACGCCCCTGCATGCGAAAATCACAAAAAACGTTGATAAAGACTGGTATCAGGTACAGCATATCATTTACGAATCGCAGCCGGGGTATTATGTAACATCGTCATTATTTATTCCGGGAGAACTAAAAAAAGGCAAACGTGCGCCTGCTGTGATTTACTGTAGCGGCCATGCTGACGACGGGTACCGGTCACCGACTTATCAGCACATTATTCTCAACCTGGTCAGGAAGGGGTTTATCGTGTTCGCTTTCGATCCGGTGGGGCAGGGCGAACGTTTGCAGTATGATCAGCCGCCAACCGGGAAATCCCGTTTCCGCTGGCCTTCATACGAGCATTCTTATTCCGGGGCACAGCTTTTCATTACCGGAAATACCCTTGCCCGTAATTTCATCTGGGACGGAATTCGTGCAGTGGACTACCTGCTTACCCGCAAAGAAGCAGATCCGGCACGGATCGGAATAACAGGACGTTCGGGCGGCGGCACCCAGAGCGCTTTTATTGCCGCGTTTGACAGCCGTATAAAAGCAGTCGCGCCGGAAAACTATTTCACCAATTACACCCGGTTATACCAGTCTATTGGGCCCCAGGACGCCGAACAAAACCTCTTTAACGGTATTGAACGCGGGCTGGATATGGCCGATCTGCTCGCGGTACGGGCGCCTAAGCCGGCGCTGGTGATTACCACCAGCCGGGATATGTTCCCCGTACAGGGAGCGCTGGAAACGGCCGAAGAGGTATCGAAAATCTATAAGGCTTACGGACATGAAAACGACTTCTGCCTGGTCTCTGACGATGCGCCTCACGCTTCCACAAAGAAGAACCGTGAAGCGATGTATTCTTTTTTCCGGCAATACCTCGACAATCCCGGCGATGCCTCAGATGAAGAAATCCAGCTTTTAGAAAAAGAAGACCTCCAGGTAACGGCAACAGGGCAGTTGTCTACGTCGCTGGGAGGAGAAACAGCGTTCAGCCTCAATAAAAAAGATGCGGAAGAGCGGATGAAGAAATTAGAAGCAGCGCGAAAAACCCCGACCGGATATTTTTCGGAACTACTGCAATCGGCCAAAGAGCTTTCAGGATACCGGGAGCCGGAAGAAA
The DNA here is from genome assembly GCA_038562555.1 of Prolixibacteraceae bacterium. Taxonomy (GTDB): domain Bacteria; phylum Bacteroidota; class Bacteroidia; order Bacteroidales; family Prolixibacteraceae; genus JBCFBK01. The sequence goes on from JBCFBK010000067.1 coordinate 12,482, forward strand.
CGACTGAACCGGTTTTCACCGGCCGGATTCAAAGAACCGGTTACACGGTCGAAAAATATTTCGTGAAAGGTGAGGGTAATTACGTCATTCCGTACCTGCTGATGCAGCCCGGCAAACCTACCCGTAAAGCATTGATTTATTTAAACCCTTCAGGTAAAACCGCAGCCTCGGCCGAAGGTGAAGAAATGGAATGGTTTGTTAAAAACGGGTTTACCGTGCTTGCTCCCGATGTGATCGGAACAGGCGAAACAGGTCCCGGCCTGTTCAAAGGCGATTCGTACGTTGACAGCGTTTCGTACAACATCTGGTTTGCCTCTATGCTTATCGGCCGAAGCATCACAGGAATACAGGCGGGAGATGTGGTGCGGTTAGCCGATCTTCTCAAAAAAAAGGAAGAGGGAACAGAACTCTACGGGTTAGCCCGAAAACAGATGGCGCCGGTACTGCTTCATGCTGCAGCTTTTAATAAGGATATTAGACACATAGCCCTCATTGAACCCTATTGCTCATACCGCTCCCTGGTAATGAACAGGGATTATCAACCCGGTTTCCTGCACAGTGCGGTTCCGGGTTCCATCGGAAAATACGATCTTCCCGATCTTGCCGGCAGCCTGGCGCCGCGTAAGTTGCTGCTGTGGGGAGTTACCGACGGCACCGGGAGCATCACTAATATAACCGATATTGATAAAGAAATGCAGGTTGTCAGGGCAGCTTACCAAAACCGGAATGCTGACCCTCAGTTGCAGATTCTTCCTGCCGGAACAGTTGAAAGCCTGCAGGAAAGCTTAAAAAAATGGATGGGGATTAATCATCAGATCCCGAAACCGGAGAAACAAAAACAAATCGTAGACCTCATCCGGAATACTGATGGTTTAATTGCATTATGGGATTTCAAAGAAGAAGGCGGGCAGAAAAGGGAAGCCTATGGCGTTGGAAATTTTCCCCTTGCCGAAGCTGACGGGATAATTCCCCGTGTTGAGGAAGGACCATTATCCGGTTATTCCGCTCAATTTGGGAATAAGGCCTATTTGAGTTTGTCCAATGAACGGACAGGCAAATTGAATATTTATGGCGACAATCAGGGAATTACGGTCATCGCCTGGGTAAAATGGCACGGCGGAACCGGCTTTATAGGTGGTATGTGGAATGAATATCAGGATGGCGGCAAACGACAGTATGGTTTGTTTGTGTCGTTACCCTATTATAACGGAAGAGACCAGGTTTGCGGCCATATTTCGAAAAGCGGGAAGCCAACGGCTCCTTTCCCGTATTCGATCGACTATTCCGCAAGTAAACAGACCGTGACAAAAGGAGAGTGGCAATGTATTGCCATGACCTACGATGGTGAATGGATTAAATCATATTTGAATGGCGAATTCAGGGTGCGGGAACCGGAACTGATTGATCATACGCAAGGATTTGAAGGTTATCCCGATGGATTGGTCCAGTCTAAAAATCCATACCATTTTCCTGACGGAATGGGAGACAATGGCTCTGACTTTACTGTTGGCGCAGTTCTTTTGAAAAGTGGAATGGGAAACTTTTTTGTTGGTCAGATTGGTGGTCTGGCGGTGTTTAACCGAGCCTTGTCTGATCAGGAAATAAAGCAGCTAAATCAGTATTAGAGAAAAAAAATGAAACGAACAGATATTCACCGATGAACGTATTCAATACAAAAATGATTGCCATGACAGGCCTGCTGTCGGCCGGAATTGCCGGGCAGCAAGGTGCCGTGGCTGCAGAGAAAGTTAAAACCGCTGTTCCCAACCTGATTATCATCCTTGCCGATGATATGGGATACGGCGATATGGGCGCATATGGCCATCCTACGATCAGAACGCCCAATCTCGATAAAATGGCACAGGAAGGCCAACGGTGGACCAATTTTTATGTTGCAGCGCCCGTGTGTACGCCTTCGCGGGCCGGTTTGTTAACCGGACGTTTACCCATCCGTTCAGGAATGTGCAGTGAAAAACGAAGGGTACTGTTCCCCGATTCAAAAGGAGGTCTGCCCGAAACGGAAATAACCATTGCTTCGGCTCTGAAAAGCGCGGGCTATGCAACCGCCTGTGTCGGCAAATGGCACCTCGGACACCTGCCCCGGTATGCACCCAATGCGCACGGGTTTGATTACTATTTCGGCATTCCCTACAGCAACGACATGGACAAAGTGAAAGGTCCCGGTTCCAAATCCATGCTGACCAAACCAAAAGTCGAATATTTCAACGTTCCTTTAATGCGGAATTCAGAGATTATTGAACGGCCTGCCGACCAGACAACCATTACCAAACGTTATACGCACGAAGCAATTAATTTCATTCAGCAAAACAAGGAAAAGCCATTTTTTCTTTACCTGGCCCATTCCATGCCGCATATTCCCTTATTCCGGTCGAAAGAATTCGAAAACAAAAGCCTCAGGGGAATCTATGGCGATGTGATTGAAGAACTGGACTGGAGCGTGGGTGAAATTTTATCGGCACTGAAGCAGCATGGGCTGGATGACAATACCCTGGTTGTTTTTACTTCCGATAACGGACCCTGGCTGGTTTATGACGACCAGGGAGGAAGCGCCGGATTACTCAGTGGAGGGAAAGGCGGAACTTACGAAGGTGGTATGCGGGAACCGGGTCTTTTCTGGTGGCCCGGAAGAATAAAGCCGGGTGTCGTGACGGATGTGGGAACGACATTGGACATATTGCCAACTTTCTTTAAGCTGGCAAACATCACTCTTCCGGGCGACAGGATATACGACGGCTATGATCTTTCGCCCCTTCTGTTTGGAACAGGCTCAGGTAACCGCGACGTCGTTTTTTATTACCGGAACACGCAGGTTTTTGCAGTCAGGAAAGGTGCCTACAAAGCACATTTTTTTACGCAACCGGATTATGGCAATCACCCGACGACAATTCAAGACCCTCCGTTGCTGTACAACCTGAATGTTGATCCGTCCGAAAAGTATAACATTGCCGGAGAACATCCGGAGATTATTGCTGAAATAGAGAAAGTATTGAAAGCACATCTGGCAACCGTTTCGCCGGTCGAGAACCAACTGGAGAAGTGATCCGATCAGTCAGATCTTTCAAATAAAAACTTAATACAAATTCATGATGAAGACAACATTTACTCAAGTCTTGAACTGTCTGACGGTTGGATTGGCTGCCGTTTCCTGTACCTCGCAGGCCCCAAAAGAGGAAGCCAAACGGCCCAACATTATTTTTATCATGAGCGATGACCATGCCTTCCAGGCAATCAGCGCGTACGGTGACAGCCTGATTAAGACCCCGAATATCGACCGGATCGGAAGGGAAGGAGTGCGTTTCAGCAATTGTTTTGTCACAAATTCCTTATGCAGTCCCAGCCGGGCGGTGCTCCTTTCGGGCATGTACAGTCATCTTTCGGGCGCGAGGGATAATTCTTTTTGTATGCGGATGGATTCGGGCGTGGTTACTTTCCCCATGCTTTTGCAAAAAGTGGGTTACCAGACAGCGATTGTGGGTAAATGGCACATGCTTAACCGCCCCGAAGGATTTAATTATTCATCGGTTCTGATCGATCAGGGGCAGTATTACAATCCTGATTTTATTACCGACAATGGTGAAAAAAAGCGTGAACACGGTTATGCCACCAATATCACGATGGATAAGGCGCTCAACTGGCTTTCGGGCCGGGATCAGGAAAAACCTTTTTGCCTGATGATCCACAATAAAGCGCCGCACCGGAACTGGTTGCCCGATACTACCGACCTCGGCGAGTTTACCGACGACCTCCCCCTGCCTGCAAGCTTGTATGATGATTATTCCGGACGCGGCAGAGCTGCGCATGAGCAAATGATGGAGATCGGGGAGAACCTGCACCTTTCGTCCGATTTAAAAGTAAATGCGTCGGGTAAAAATGCCAGGGGAAACTGGACGATCGGAGAGTTTCAACGGATGGATTCGATGCAGCGCAATGCCCTCATCAGGTTTTATACCGCCGAGGATGCACGCGTCGACACGGCTAAAATGACCAAAAAAGAATTTATCGCCTGGAAGTATCAGCGGTATATCAAGGACTACCTGCGTTGTATCCGTTCGGTTGACCGCAATGTGGGCCGGTTACTCAAGTACTTAGAGGAAAATGGCTTGCTCAGCAATACCTTGATTGTCTATACTTCCGACCAGGGTTTTTACCTGGGCGAACACGGTTGGTTCGATAAACGGTTTATGTATGAGCAGTCGCTGAAAACGCCCTTGCTGATCCGCTATCCGGCCGAGATCGGGGCGGGAGCTGTGAACGAAACGATGGTCCAGAATCTCGACTTTGCCCCTACCTTTCTGGAATTGGCCGGTGTGGAAAAGCCTGATAATATGCAGGGGCGGTCGCTGATTCCTTTATTGCGCGGACATACACCCGCCGACTGGAAAAAGGCGGTTTATTATCATTATTACGAATATCCGGGTTTCCATGCAGTAAAACGGCATTATGGGATCCGTACAGAACGCTATAAGCTCATTCATTTTTATTATGATATTGATGAATGGGAGTTATACGACCTGAAAAAGGATCCCGACGAAATGCTGAACGTGTATCACGAACCGGCATATGCCCCGGTAAAAGATTCATTGATACAACAACTGCGGTTGCTGCAAACCCAATACGGCGATTCGGATTCAGTGAGAGAGCAAATACTTGAACACGATAAAACCATGTTTGGGAAATATAAAAATGTCTATTAAAGCAGTAACGGAGTCGGGACGTTGACGATTTCATCCGGTTGTTCTTCTGTGACATCGGTAACGGTAGCATGCAAGCCTGTTTCCTGCGTTGTTCAGGCCGCATACGTGCTCCAATGTTTATCGTGCGTTTTTGAACAAAGAATACCTTTGCCGGTTAAGGAAAACGTTTCGTAAGAATTAAACATCCGATTACTTCGTGAGATGCCAGACATTTTTATATTTTTAGACTCGCTGAACCAACACCATTAACCGGCCAATGAAAAAGATCTTCGTGCTCCTCCTTTGTATGCAGGCTTTGTCCGGCTGGGCTTTTCAACCTGAAAAATCACAACCCGACAGTTTGAAGCAAACCTTCAACAAAGACTATGTTCTTCATGTAAAGAAGGCCGAAAATGCCATTCATATCGACGGAGTTGTTGATGAACCGGACTGGATGAAGGCGGAAAAGGCGAACAATTTTTATCGTGTTTTGCCGGTCGACACGGGTTTGGCAGAGTGCGAAAGTGAAGTGGTGATGACCTATGATGATAAGGCCTTCTATCTGGCATTTACTTTTTTTGACACCATTCCCGGAAAAAGAATTGCCGAGTCGTTTCGCCGTGATTTTGTTTTTGGCAATAATGATAACTTCCTGGTTTTCTTTGACACTTTCCTGGACCAGACCAATGGCTTTTCGTTTGGAACATCGGCTTCGGGCGCGAAGTGGGATGGCATTATGTACGACGGAAGCGCCGTTAACCTGAACTGGGATTGCAAGTGGGAATCGAAGACCCGGCACGACGCCGATCGCTGGGTAACGGAAATGCGCATTCCTTTTCGCTCCATTCGCTTCAAATCAGGTACCGACCGCTGGTATGTCAATTTTAGCCGGAACGACCTGAAAGGAAATGAAAAGTCGGCCTGGGCTCCGGTTCCGCGTCAGCTTCCAACCGCGTCGCTGGCTTATACGGGTGTGTTGGAGTGGGAAGACCCCTTGCCCGAATCAAAAACGATGTTTTCTGTCATTCCTTATGTGTTTGGCTCAGTAACCAAAGATTATGAGGCCAAAACAAAGGCCGGCTATGACACCGATTTCGGATTCGATGCGAAAATAGGGCTGAGTACCTCCATGAACCTTGACCTGACCTATAATCCTGATTTCGCGCAGGCCGAAGTGGACGAGCAGGTAACCAACCTGGACCGGTTTGAATTGTTCTTCCCCGAAAAAAGGCAGTTCTTTCTGGAAAACTCCGACCTGTTTGCCGGGTATGGCTACGATGTGGTAACCCCGTTCTTTTCGCGACGGATCGGGCTTGATGCACCGGTATTGTTTGGAGCCCGTTTAAGCGGCAAGCTCGACAACAACTGGCGTTTGGGCCTGATGGATATGCAAACGGAAAGCACTTCCTTATTGCCGGGGCGGAACTTTGCTGTGGCCTCGGTTCAGCGTATGCTTTTTGCCCGTTCCAGTGCCGGGCTGATTTTGGTAAATAAAGAGAATATTAACGAGCCGGAGGGTGAGCAGGATTACAACCGGGTAATTGGTTTCGATTACAACCTGGCTTCAAGCGATAATACCTGGACCGGAAAATTCTTTTATCATCAGTCTTTCGACGAGGAAAAGCACGACAGGGGACAGTATGCCCAGGGCGCCTTTTTGCAATACCAAACACGCAAGGTAAAAGCGCGGCTCGACCAGGCAAGTGTCGGGGCCGACTACAACGCCGAAGCAGGGTTTGTACCCCGTACAGGCTTCAATTATTTGGGGCCTTACCTAAGCTATACCTGGGTACCCAACAAAACGGTTGTTGCACACGGGCCTTATTTTGAGAGTGAGAATTACTTCAATACCGGATATGAGAAGATCGACTATATCCAAACGCTTGGCTACAGTGTCGAGTTTGCCAGCCGCGCAAAGGTGATTGCCGGAGTAAAAGATTTCTTTGTTCAGCTTCAGCAGGATTTTGATCCGACACGGGTGAGTGAGCACTTTCTGCCGGCCGGAAACGAATATCATTTCACCCAGTTTTGGGCTGAATACCTGTCGGATAACCGGAAGTCTTTTAAATGGTCGGCGCTGTACAGTAAAGGGTCTTTTTACAACGGCGACATCGATTTTATGAAAGCGATGATCGGGTACCGCATCCAGCCCTACGTTAACTTTGCCATGAACGTGAGCTACAATGAAATTCGCCTGCCCGCACCTTTCGAAAAGGCCAATTTTTGGTTGCTCGGTCCGAAGCTGGATGTGACTTTTTCCGACAAAGTATTTCTGTCGGCCTTTGTTCAGTATAATGAGCAAATTGAAAACATGAACATCAACATGCGTTTCCAATGGCGTTACGCACCTGTGTCGGACTTTTTCATCGTGTACACCGACAATTATTTTACGGGCGACTGGACTTCGCGCAACCGTGCCCTGGTGATGAAATTGTCCTATTGGCTCAATTAAAACTGGCTGTGCAGCACAAAACGGGCAGGCACTTGCTATCCTGGATGGACAATGGGATCCGGATTATTGATTTCCTGGTATGATTACCTTGTTTCTTTCCGGTTTGCCGGGGTCAATTACAAAAGCCGTCAGCTCAGCCATCTTGCCGTCGCGGAACCGCCATACGTCGCAATAGGAGTACTGAGTTGTCTTTCCCTCTTCTGTCATGGTGATCTCGCCAAGTGCCGTAACAAAATCGTTCTCGGCAATCAAAAGTGCGACCTTGAATTTTGGCGGCTGGATGTATGCAGTTGCCATCCATTGCCGGACTGCTTCTTTGCCTTGTAAAATTCGTTCCCCGACAAATGTCCATTTCGTATCGTCGGTGCAGAATTTCAGAAATCCTTCATAATCGCCCAGGACAATTGCTGCATTCGCCTTTTTCAGGGTTTCCTTATTCTTTTCACTCATCACATATTATTAAATCTGTGCAATTAATTGGTTGGGTTTGCCCGTTATAAGGCTTGACCTCCCGATACCTCAATACGCTGTCCGTTAATCCAATATGCCTCTTCGGTGCATAAGAATGCCACCACTCCGCCAATATCGTCCGGCAGGCCGACGCGCCCCAACGCGGTGTAACCTGCAATCTGAGCATTGAGTTCTTTATTATCGCGAATACGGGCCCCTCCAAAGTCGGTTTCGATAGCGCCCGGAGCCACCACGTTGGCACGGATTTTTCGGGGTCCCAATTCTTTTGCCAGATAGCGTGTCAGAATTTCCACTGCGCCTTTCATGGAAGCATAAACGGAAGAACCCGGAAGAGTCATCCGGCTGAGGCCCGATGAAATATTGATAACTGCGCCGCCGTCGTTCAGAAAAGGCAACACCTTTTGCGTTAAAAAGAACACACCTTTGTAATGAATATTAACAATTTCGTCTAATTGTTCTTCTGTGACATCAGCGACCGGGGCGTACAAGGCTGTTCCCGCATTATTGACCAGGAAATCCAGGTTCGGGCTTCCGTTCTGTTTCCGCAGATATTCCGTTATTTGCCCGATAAAGCTATCGAACGACTTTACATTGCCGGTATTCAGCTGAAACGCTGCCGCTTTTTGTCCCAGCGATTCAATTACCCGCACGGCTTCGTCTGCGGCGTTTTGATTACTGTTGTAGGTCAGGATCACGTCAATACCCTTCTTTGCCAGTGCAACCGACATATTTTTTCCAAGTCCGCGGCTTCCCCCTGTTACCAGGGCAATTTTGTTTTTCGTTTCCATGGTTACGTATTTATTTGTTATTTGCAGATTATACGGCAAGTTATCAGTTAAAGGATTCCCTGAATTCCAGGGGTGAAAGTTTCGCCTTCGCCTTGAACAACTTGCTGAACGATTGCGGATGTTCAAAGCCAAGCCGGTAAGCAACCTCCGAAATGGTCAGATTAGTTGTAGATAGCAACTCTTTGGCCTTTTCAATCAGTTTGTAGTGGATGTGTTGCTGTGAATTTTGTCCGGTGAGGGCACGCAGCATGTCACTTAAATAACTCGGCGAAACATTTAGCTGCTGCGAAATATACTGAACGGTGGGTGTTCCCTGCATCGTCAGCTTTTCGTCGTTGAAATAGTCATCCAAAAGCTCTTCCAGCTTTTGCAGCAGGTCATGATTCACGGCTTTCCGTGTAATGAACTGGCGTTTATAAAAACGATTACAGCAATTTAAGAGCAGCTCAATCTGAGAAATGATGACGTCCTGGCTAAAATCGTCGATCCTGTTGCTTAACTCCTCTTCGATCAGTTTAAAAATTGAAATGATCGTCGACTTTTCAGTGTCCGATAAATGTAACGCCTCATTTACAGCGTATGAAAAGAACCCGTATTGCTTTATTTTTTTCGCCAGCGGATAATTCCACAGAAAATCCGGATGGATCAGCATGGTATATCCGCAATGATCTTCGTGCTCATCGGTACTGCCAATGATCTGGTTCGGAGAAGCGAACAATAAGCCTCCTTCGTCGAAATCGTAATACCCCTGGCCATACTTTAATTTTCCGCTGAGCCTCGACCGGTACGATACTTTGTAAAAACTCAGCACATGCGAATGGGGCAACCTGTTTATTTTGATCCGGTTATCCGAATTGTTGATGAGGCTTATCATCGGGTGTTGTGGTTTTGGTAACCCAAACGCCCGATGTGCCTCACACAGTGAATCAAACCGCTGATGCATGTTTTCTGTCTTCTTCATCTGTAAAAATGATAACAACATAACCGATAACAAATGGGTCATTGGTTATGTTGTGTGATTACCAGGGGTAAGGACCATCCGGTCCGGTGAACAGGTCTTTGGCTCCGTTTTCACCGAGAGCTGCACGAACAACGTTCCGCGATCCTTCTTCGATCGTTTCAACGCCCTGGAAGTTATTTAGTGCTGTGGACGTAAAGCCGGGGCTTGCAGCACAGATCGTGATGTTCGTTCCTTCCAGTTCGATTGCAAAGGCAAGCGTAATGGCGTTGAGGGCAGTTTTCGAAGCTCCGTAACCTATCCCAAAAGCCGTACGGTACGGAAAGGAAGGGTCGGCGTTGAGCGTGAGCGAACCCAGAGTGCTCGATACATTCACGATGCGGCCGGCAGCCGATTTTTTCAGCAGCGGAAGCATGGCCTGGGTTACCGCGATCACGCCAAACACGTTCGTTTCATATACTGCCCGAACTTCATCGAGGGGGGCAATACTTGCGCGGCCTTCCTCCAGCATCTCTTCAAGCGTTCGTCCGGGCTTTCCGGCATGCGATATGGCCGCGTTGTTCACCAGCAGGTCGAGACGGCCGTACGCCGTTTGGATGGATTCTGCCGCTGCGGCAATCGACGCCTGGTCTGTAACATCGAGTTGAAGGGGATGGGCGTTTGTTCCGATCGTTTCGGCGGCTGCCTTCCCCTTTTCAAAATTTCGTGAGCCGACAAGCACGATGTAACCGTTTGCAACAAGTTCTTTGGAAACCTGAAGACCGATCCCTTGATTCGCCCCCGTGACAAGGGCTACAGGGTTATTCTCCGTATTGGGAGAGCCGGCGCCTGATGTGTCATTTTGATGTGTCATAATTTTGTATTTTAATGTTTGATACAAAGTTAGGCTGACGTCCTTTTGCGCATGTAGGCAAATCGAGGATTTCCGTAGTCAAAATGGGAAAATGAAAGATATGCCAGGCAGAAGCCACCCCCCAACATCCTCAAATTTAGACCGATTCTTTACGTGCGGTCTTAACAAAGTCTCACCTGATTATTGTAACTTGGGATAATCACCAGATGATGCAAAAAAACCGAATTAATTAAAGCTTAAAATCATGGATTACACCTGGATTGCTATGATTGTGGTTTACATTGTACTGACCCATTTAATAGCAAAATACATTGGATCAAAGCGGGAAATTGGATATGGAAAATCAGTTTTCTGGTCAATGGTCCTGACTCCAATAATAGGGCTGGTCATAGCAAAAATGAGCAAACCAACTGATATACGATAAACTGCACGCAGTCGACAGCCGGCAGCGCCAGTAAGGATGCTGTAACGGCATAAGCTATCATTTAATGATTTAAAGATGAAAAAAATAAATTTTGTTTCGTTGCTGTTTGTATTCGTGCTGTTATTCAGTTCTTTTAGATCAGATAAAAACGATTTGGGCGATTTTACTGTTGTTAAATGGACCACTGGTATGGGAACTGACGGACGAATGATTGCCTATCCTGTTGACTGGAATACCAGTATGGGAACTGACGGCAGGGTGATCGCATATCCGGATAGCTGGCAGGTTAATTCTAATAGTGATGGTTATAAAATTGCAACAGCCGATTCTTCGCAAATTGTAACTTATAAAATCGTAAATACGATCAATCCCAACGATCGGAACATATATATTGAAAGTGGTTCTTCTTCTGAGTATGTTTTTTATTTGTTGATAAACCAGGAATAAATTGCTACAGCCAATATCGGGCAGGTAATGTAAGCTTAGGCACCTTGTGACATCTGCCGCCCTATTCTTTCTATTGAAAAATGATTAAGCAATATTAGCCTCATCTCCTGCCGATAGCTTATCCATCATATTTCTCAGAAATTTCGTTTTGTTCTTTTTTACCTCTTTGAGAAAAGGCGAAGATTCATCAGAGTCGGATAAATATTTTCCTCCCCAAAGCGCTATTTCAATCAAAGCAGGTATTAAATCAACACCTTTTGGACTAAGTTTATATAGTCCTTTTACTTTATTATCCGGATAGGGTAATTTGATTACTATCCCGTTTTCCTCCAATATCTGTAATCTGTTCGCTAAGATATTCGTTGCTATTTTTTCGCTAGACTTTGTAAAATCTCCGTAAGTACGAGTTTTATGAAGCATCAAATCTCTTACAATTAACAGCGACCATCTGTCTCCGAAAATATCCAATGATGAACTAATAGGGCAATCGGAGCGCTTTTCACTTGATTTCATAAATTGTTTTGTTTTTATTACTTGCGCATTGCAAGTAATTGTTTATTTTTGCACTTGCAATGTGAAAGTAGTAATTTTGTTTTGTACTTGCAAATCAAAAGCAAATTTAACCATTTTAAAACATATAAAAGGATTTACATGATGGCAAAAATATTAGTAACAGGGGTTACAGGTGTAGTTGGAAAAGGCACAGTTAAACATTTGTTGAAAAAAGGGATTCCCGCAAGCCAAATTATCGGACTTTCCCGGAAAAAAGAAGGTATCGAAGACTTAGCAGCAAAAGGCATCGAAGTTCGTTTTGGTGATTATTTTGATTATGATTCGTTACTGCGTGCGTTTGATGGTGTTGACAAAGTCATGCTTACAAGTGCGGTCGCTTTCACAGACCGATCTACTCAACATTATAATGCGATTACCGCTGCCCGCCAGGCTGGTGTTAAACATGTGGTTTATATGTCAATTATGCGTAGAGAAGGTTCGGGACACATTATGCCTCAAATTACGGAATCAGACCTTTTTACTGAACAGATACTTAAATCCTCAGGGCTTGATTATACCATTTTATACCACCCACCTTTTATGGACCTTTTATCGGTCTACTATGGTTCCAATCCTTATGAAAATGGAATAAAAGTTCCTGCAAGTAGTGGGAAAATGGCACCAGCAACAAGAGACGAATTGGCGGAAGCTCATGCCGCAATACTTTCTACGCCGGGGCACGAAAATAAAACCTATTCTTTAGGCGGCAACGATTCTGTTTCGTTTTCTGATATTGCAAAAATTCTTTCGGAAATAAAAGGACAACCTGTTCTTTTTACCACCATTACAGCAAAAGAATATATCGATGCGATGGTTGCCCAGGGAGTCGCCCGAAACGTTGCCGAATTTATAACGAACTGGGTCGTGGCAATTGAAGAAGGTGAATTTCAATATCAATCAGGCGATATCGAGCGGTTATTAGGCAGACGGACAAAAACATTCAGAGAGTCCGTAGAATCTACTTTGGCTCAGAATCCTGCCGGGTTGCAATAGACGAAGTGGAAGAGAATTTATTTCCCAGCCCATTTCGCTTGACTAAACAGGTCCGACACTTTTTGTCAAATGACAAATAGCGAACAGACAATGATTTCTAACTTTGCCAAATGGGAAAATTTATTCAATACATTTTACGGTTTGGTAATTTGAACAAACAGCAAATCGACCTGATTAAAAGCAGGGCGTCAGAAACAGAACTTCGCAAAGACGACTATTATTGGGAAGCAGGAAAAACGGTTAAACAAATTGGCTTTCTTACTGATGGTGTTCTGCGTGTTTATTATTACAACAACAAGGGCGAAGAAATTACACGTTACTTTATTGACGAAAACCATTTGATTTTATCGGGAAGTACGATCGATGAAATTTATACGCCTTCTGAATATCTGTCAGCCATTACCGATTGCAAACTGGTTGTTTTTTCAAAACATGACTGGAAAGAAATCTCCGAAACCATTGTTGGTTGGGATCATATTCTTCAAAAAATAGTTTCGAAATATCACAGCGAGAAAATTGCGCGAAGAAGCGAATTAATTTCGCAAGACGGAACGGAACGCTATCTTGATTTTATTCAAAAATTTCCGACATTGGTAAACCGTGTGCCTTTGTCATTCATCGCTTCTTATTTGGGAATTACACAATCTTCTTTAAGCAGAATAAGAAAAAATATCCGCTAAATCCCTTTTTGCCAAATGGCAAATGCTTTCATTTTTTATTGAACAACCTTTGTGGTGTCAAATTTAAAATCAAGAAAAATGAACACAAGAAAATTGGGGAAAAGCGGATTGAAAGTATCTGCATTGGGCTTTGGTTGCATGGGGTTAAGTTTTCCAAACGCACCTTCAAAAGAAGAAAGCATAAAGTTAATTCGTTCGGCAGTTGAACACGGAATTACTTTCTTTGACACGGCGCAAGGTTATGGCGAAAATGAACTTTTAGTTGGCGAAGCACTCGAACCCGTGCGTAAAGAAGTTGTAATTGCCACAAAGTTCGGTTTCAAAGACGGCAATGTGCGGTTCGGCTTAGATAGTCGCCCTGAAAACATAAAAGCTGTTGCCGAAGCATCTTTGAAAAGATTGAGAACCGACGTCATTGATTTGTTTTATCAGCACCGCCCCGACCCGAATGTTCCTGTTGAAGACGTTGCAGGAACAGTACAAGATTTGATACTACAAGGCAAGGTAAAACATTTCGGACTCTCAGAAGCCAATGCAGAAACCATTCGCAAGGCACACGCTGTTTTACCCGTAACGGCTTTGCAAAGTGAATACTCTATGTTTTACCGTGCGCCTGAAAACGAAATCATTCCGACCTTGGAAGAATTAGGAATTGGTTTTGTTCCTTTCAGTCCGTTGGGCAAAGGATTTTTGACAGGAACAATCAACGCAGACGTAGCGTTGGCTAAAGATGATACAAGAAATATGTTGCCGCGTTTCAGTAAAGAAAACCGAAAAGCAAACCAGGCGTTGGTGGACTTGGTTGTTTCCATTGCGACCGGCAAAAACGCAACGCCTGCACAAATTGCATTAGCTTGGTTGTTGGCTCAAAAACCTTTTATTGTTCCAATTCCGGGGACATCAAAATTGCATCGCTTACAGGAAAACATTGGTGCGGCAAACGTATCATTGACTAATGACGAATTGAATAAAATAAATTCAGCATTGGCAACAATCAAAATCGTAGGCGAACGCTATCCTGCACAATTACGGGACATCGCAGAAAGGAAATAGACAACAACGTAACGACCGATCGAAAAAACGGCTGGTACCAAGGGCCTGGCGTCAGGCAGGGCGAAGTGCTTTGTTTGACGCTCATTGCTATATTTGAACTTTAGTTCTTCACTTCAGGGTTAATGCAAGCTTAGGCAACCTTGTCCGTCAAGCAAGCAAGACATCTGCGGCCTGGCTTATCTGCGATCTGTTTGAGTTTAGCAAGGAAAAACCCTTCGATTTCGCGGTTTTCTGCCGAAAAAGAATGAATCACAAGAAAAAAGGGCCCTTCATGAGTTCAAACCCTATACTTCATCCAAAAAACAGGGGCCTTCGTGAATTAGACATCCGTCGCTATTGACTCACATTGTTCAATTACATAAATTTATGTTATAGTTCGCGAACATTGTTAAACTTCTTAATTCTCTAACGCCGCAATTAAAATGAGTGTTCAGGGCGTGGCTGATACCATGCTGAGTGTTCTGCAGGTAACCGATATTAAGACCGGTTCGGTCAATGATCTGCTTACCCCCGGCCGGAACCTGAAAATAAACGGGTATAAAGTGAGGGTGCGGGCGAGCATGCCGACAACGGGTATATTTCGCGAACCAGATTTCGGGTGAAAGCACAAAAGTAGATCCGACCGATATTGCCATAAACAATCCTTCGGAACTGATCGTCGTGATCCCCGCACTGGCTGCCGGAACCTATAGTCTGCAGATAACCAAGCAGTTTAGCTCATCTACTCTTCTTAAGGAACCCCGGACAGTTATCTTCGAAAAAGTACTGACCGTGCAATAGTTCTTATCCTGGGATTAGCCCGGATTTTGGGATGTAAACAGGTTTAACTTTGGTGGCGCCTCAAACATAGTTTTGGCGCCACCACTAAAAACATCTTCAGTATTAATACATTCCGTTCCCATCTGTTAAGCGATACCCACATCAATGTTAGTGCGACACCCACATCAATGTTAGTGCGACACCCTCATCAACGTTAGTGTGATACCCTCACCAACGTTAGTGCGATTCCAGGAGAGGATTCTTTTCAAAGATAACGGCAGCTCCGCCGCCGCGCGAAAG
>JBCFBK010000068.1:0-25298 GCA_038562555.1 Prolixibacteraceae bacterium
TCAGTATACTGATGTTGACCCGTGGTCCTGCATAATTATTTGATTTTGATACCAGGTCCAGTTCAGCCATGAATGTTCGTTTGGGCATCGGTGTCATCAGAATATTGACATCCAGCAATCCAGGTACTGAATCGTTATTTTCGGTAAAGTTCACCTGCACGAGTTTGAAAATACCCATCGACATCAGACGGTTGAGGGTGATGATATGATCCTGTCGGGAAAAAACCTGTTGTTTCCGTAAATAAATCGATTTTGCAAGTGCTTTGGGCCGGATTGCCATTCGCTCTTCTTTCCCCAGGAATATAACGTCCTCAACCATGACGGTGTCCTGGGCATTGCGGGTCCGCCTCTCGTTTAACGAATAGTTCTGATTGACATACACGTCGTTAATGCGGTAAACGGTCAGTGCATCTTCGGGAATACTGTCTTTTAACGTTAACCGGAATGTGACCGTCCGGTTGGCGGTTGAGGTATCGGCTTTAAATAGGAGATAATCTGGGTTGAAGTAGAAGTATCCTTTGTTTTTTAAGATGGCATCGATGCGGATCCGTTCGTTTTTCAACAGATCGAGGTTATAATCTTTGCCGGGTTTGATCAATGACCGGTCCTTCTCCGCGAGGATCAGCCGGCTTATGCTGTCATCCGAAACAGCGTAAATCAGGTCTTTAACAATGTAGGGCTGATGAACATGGCTGGTGTAAATGACTTTGGCGGTACGCTTCTTTTCAACAATTTTCGATTCGGTAAAGCTTTCGAAAATTCCCAGATTAAAAAGTTTGGCATCGATAATCCCTGCCGTTACCGCGGGCTTTATACTGCTTATTAATACCGGGGTTTCCCCTTTTTTCTTAAGCCACCTCTCGAATTTCGTTTTGGGCGCTTCTCCCGCCAAATTATTCCGCCATAATTTCGGACGAATCCCAAAAAAGCTTTTGTTTGGCAAGGGGCGTACTGCCCCTTCTGCTGCAGCTTTAATCATCCGGCTGTCAACTTTACCGGCCGATTCCAGTTTTATTTCTGCACCGGTATAAAGCTTTTCACCCTCGGGCAAATGCCTCGTGCCACTGCAGCCAGCAAGAAAAATGCAGATGGAAACGAATATGATTTTCTTAAAATGCTTCATCGTTCGTTGTTTCGAAGTTCCCCTTCCCGGGATTTCAAAGCCCTTCTTCCCGATTTGAATAACCGGCGCCACAGGTTGAAATCGCGCACATACACAAGACCCACCCCGGTTTCAACCAGTTGGCCCTCTATTGCTCCTTCGTACTGATTATGTCTGAATCCTTTCATCCTGAAACGGCCATCTTTTGTCAGTTTATATTCTATGGTTACGTCACTGGTAATATCGCTTGCGGAATTCTGTTTGGCCTGGTCTCCCTCAACATCAACTGAACCTCCAAGTTCGACGGATAAACGTTCGTTAAAAAGTTGCTGCTTCACGCCAATTTCAACCTGGGTTCGTCCCTGTGCCTGTCCTGTCTGGTAGTCTTCATACGATTGAATATCAAAATTTAATTCCATTCCGGGAATGATGTTTGAGCTCAACTGGTTGAGTTGGGCCGACAAAAACTTGCTCACGGTTGACCGGATCAGCGTTGACGTTCCTGTTGCCGATTCGGTTTGAAAGGGATTTTCCTGAACAAACCGGCCTAACACCAGTAGTGCGAAAACCTGTTTGTTCAAAGCCGATTCATCATCATTCAGCATATTCAGTTTCTGATCGACCGCCCCTCCCAAAATTCCTTTATCTTCCGGGGATAATTGTATTTCAAAACTAATTGCCGGACGTAAAATTTCACCGCGTAGTTGCAGAATGACAGAAAATGGATAACGTTGCTTGTACCCGCCTTTATCAACGTCGCTTAAACCGGATATCTGGTCGGCTACAAGGTCATAGGGTGAAGCCCGGACGGTGTACTTCGCGTCGATCGATATATTGGCGTCCAGGGGATCTCCGTTCCAGACAATCGTGCTTCCGGACTCAATATCGAACCGCTTTTTGATAACCGATTCAAGAGAAACCATGTAACTGCCATCACTTAAATGGTAGGCGCCGGTAAGGCTCATTTTCCCGCTTTGATCCATTGTGAAGCTTAATGCTGCTTCCCCTTTAACAACAAGGGAGTCGGTCGAAGCAGGGTCCATTAACAGCCTGAGCGTTGCCTCTTTATCGATTTCAACAATCGAAGAGAGATCAAAACCAGTCGTTCCGGTTGTTTGTCCTCCCTTTTTATCACCTCTGGTCAGAATGGGATGGAATTTAAATGAATTTTCAAATTCGACCACATCCTCTCCCTTGTCGGTGGTCAGTTTGCTTTCAGGGACTGCAAAGGTAAAGTTCGAACCTTCTTTCAGTTTCACTTTCGCATTGACAACAGGAAGGCTCATCGGGCCGGTCAGGCTGACCTTGCTGTCAATGATCATGCGCCCGAAAAATTCTTTGTTGTCTCTGGGCGTCGTATTGAATAATAAAAAGTCGGTGGTATTGACCTGCAGTGCAAAAATGAAACCGGAGAATTGCTTCATGAGAACTGAGCCGTCAATAATGGCTGTATGCTGATTACGATCGGTCAACGTAAAAGAGTCGAAATAAATTCCGTCTTTTTTCAGACGAATCGTTTCTTCTTTTATTCCCAGCCGGTTATTCAGGAATGAAGGCTTCAAAAAAGCGTTGACGAAAGTCAGTTCTCCTGTCAGTTCAGGCGTGGAGGTTGTCCCTTCCAGTAGAAAATTTCCCGTTAATGTTCCTTCAGCCTCCGTGATTTGCCCCATTGAAAATGCTTCAATCGTTTTCAGTGAAAGCGATTGGATCGCTGTTTCTATCCGGATCGAATTCGTGGTACCTGCCGGGATAAAATATCCGTTTGCAGTCAGATTATTAGCCGGTCCGGACAAACTCAGATCAAGTTCGAATTTCTGTGCTTCCGTACGCGCTGCCTTTAAGGTCATATTCCCGATCGGGGTTTCACGGACAACCAGGTTGTCCACGTTCATTTCGGCAATTATACCGTACGATTGGGCAATCCGCTTCAGCAATACGTTTCCGTTTACAGTCCCTTTGATCATGGCGGTATCTTTTTCAATAATCCCCGAAAGATCGTCGAGCCTGAAATTGGTGACCGCAATGTTCAGATCATCGTTGAACTGATCATTTACGGAGGCGATATTGATCCGGCTTCCGGCATGATCGATGAAGAAATGATGGATCTTAAACCCCGGCTTCCCAAATTCAATAAAATTATCGGGAGCAATGTTCCATTGGTTATTCACCAAATAGAAATTTGCCGGATCAAGTGTCAACCTGTAGTTCCCATTCTCTTTTGTGATCTGAGACATGATCAGCAGCTTTTTAATTTTGCCGTCGGTAGAGGAAATATTGGCGGTTATCCGGTTATCAGCCAGTTTTCCGTCGAACGAAAAATTGTCTAAACTGATTTGGGCGTTGGAAACGGCGCTGCTTGAAATTTTATAGTTCAGTGCTGTGCTGTCCGAATAGACAGCTACTGCAAAATCTTTAATTTCCGTGGTTCCGTAAACGATTTTCTTCATCGAAGCACTCAGCTTCAGTTCCTTTTTCCCGCTGTCAAAACTTCCCTCAATCATTCCCGGCTCAAATTCTTTTAATTGAGGCAGAAGAACTTTTGAAAGAATGGGGTGGTTGTGGAATTGTATCCCGAAATTAAAATTGGCCGGAGGGCGTTTCCTGGTATGCATAACGGAATCGCTTACCGGGAAATAGTTATTCACGAATTGCTTAAGCAAATCAGGAAGGGCAATGGGAGAGACTGTTCCCGAGTAGTTGATGTCGATCAGCGCGCTGCTCACCTTGATTTCACTTTTATCCGGGTCATTCACTGTGGCCGTTAAAAATGAATCGAGCCGGTATTTTTTCCCGTCACGGTCAATACTGATCTTGTTAATTCCCGCCGTTCCGTTTACCTGGTCAACTGATCCGCCTTTCAGATCGGCCGCCGCCACAAAGCTGATCTGCACATCATTTTTGGTTACCTGGAGTTTTTGAAGGTCTGCCCCCAATACATTCAGTTTGAATTTGAAGTTTTCCTGACCGGGATTTAAATTCACCAGGCCGTCAAAATCAAATACCGCATTTTCATCGTCGAGGTTTATTTTCCCTTCGAATTGTCTGCCGGTAATGGCGCCATCCATCTTCAGGTTATGATAGGCGTATTGATTCAGGTAAAGTTCCGTTGCTTCAGCCTTAATTTTTGCCCGGGCCGTTTCTAAGCTCAGTCCCTGTCCGTTTGCTTCGGCGGTCAACGATACAGGACCATATAACAATGAGTCTTTGAACAATTGCCCTAAATCGAACCGGTTAATGGCTATATTGGCATTAAAGTTTTCTTCCCGGTCAACCGCTGCCTTGAGGACGGCATCGCCAAAACTGCTGGTCAACTCCGCCGTCGATTCGAATGACTTGATTTGGCCTTTAAAAAACAACTCCACATTAATCTGCTCGGGAAGTTCAATGTTTTCAGGAATAGTGGCCCCGGCCAGCAGGAGGATATCTTGTTTACCTGAACTTATTTTTAGCCTGGGGAAATGGTAGGAAGCAGTTTTGAGATCCGGCAGTCCGCGGATGCTGAAATCAGTTTGTACGACGGTATTTGCCCCGGTTTTAACATGCAGGCTTTTACCGGTCAGATCATCTGTTGATCCGTTTACTTTTCCTGAAATGCTTGTCACGTTCAGCCTGTTTTTAAAGAAGGGTTGTTCTGCCAGTTCAGGGTTGAAATACAGCAGATCTGAAGTTCGTATGCCTACCTTGCGAAGATATAAATTCAGGTTTCTGAATTGCAAGGAATCCGTTAGGGCCGGCAAGGATGAATATTCGATGTTAAAATCAGCATCGAGTACCGAGTAAGGAGTCCTGAGCTTCACTTTATGAGCAGCGATGCCGTATTGATCCATCCTGAAATCCGTTTCAAAAGCGATAATTTCAAATTTGTTTTTATCAATGGCGCTGAATTTAGTGATCGAAGCTTTTGTCAGGGCCGATGAATACTGAAAATTCGTTGCCTCAAGTGAAAGATGGTCATACGCCAGATTGTAAGGATCGAATCTGTTCTTTATTTCCGGCTTATTCCCGGTTTTAAAAACCAGGGAGTTGTCTGAGAGATCGACGCGGTCCAGGGTGATTTTCCAGTTTTGTCCGGATGAGGGGACCGGCGGCTCATCGACTGGTTCAGGCGGTTGTTCAGGCCCAAAGGTGTGATAGCGGATTTCGCTTTTTGAAACATGTAAATGACCGGATGCCAATAACTGTTTTGGCAAATCGATCGAAGCCTCTTTCAGTTCAAGTTGATCAACAGCTGAAAGAACAGACAAACCGGCCACTGTATCGACATAACTGATCATGGAGTTCCTGATCTGAAGGTTTTCGGCTGAGATGGTCGGTAAGACATTTGTTGAATTGTCAGACGGAACTTTCCCCGACGATACCCTCCTGATTTCAGCTCTCACCTGCTCAAGCAGCAACTCATTAAAATTATAAATGGATTTATCGGGAGCGAGCTCATTTACAGTTAATTTCGCTTTTTCGAGTGCGACAAACACATTCATTCCTGAGTAAATATCATTATACGAAAACCGGATGCCTTCCAAAAACACCCGGTTCAGGCTGTATGACCATTTGGAAGAGGTCAGCGTATCGATTTTTGCCTGCCTGGCTGTGTCGGCAAATGCAGTGATCAGAAAATTATAGTTGAAAAGGGGATCGGTTATGGTGCTGTAAAGCTTAACCGTTGTCTTTGTGAGGCTGACGGAATTTAAGCTTATCTTATTGGATAATAAATCGTATAGGGCAATATTTACTTTTACGTTCCCGGCATACAGCAGGGTATCCTTTTGGGTGTCTTCCAGGTAGAGCCCCTCAATAACAACTGATTTGGGGAAAGAGATGCTTATCTTTTTCAATTCAACCACGGTATGGGTTTTATTGCTGACAAAAGATGTGACGTATTGCACAAGCCTGGTTTGAATGGCAGGAATCCGGATAAGTCCGGCTATTACGAGGAATAAAAGCACAACGATCAGCGTCGCCCACATGATCACTTTAAGCGTTTTGCGTATGGCTGATTGTACTCCTTTCATGTGCGGATAATTTGAAGCCGGCTCCTAAATGGGATTATCCATAACTGCAGCTTCTTGTTCAAATTTACCTCTTTTTTTGAGGAAATGCTCAAAAATAAACTGGCCGATTGATTTTATCGTGTCAGGGTGTTGTGCAATAACAGTCGTCACAACCAATTGTAATAACGAACCAAAAAGTTTTCTCGCGATACCGGCAGAACCGCCTGTAATTATTTTCTTTGAGATATAACCGGAGGCCAATCCCACTGCCGCACCTAAAACGTTGTCGGTCAAACCTGGGGATGACCCTATTTCCTGCAGATTATTCCTGATCAGATTGGAAAGTTTTAGGTTCTCGGAAAGAAGGTTGACCTGGTCTCTTATCGATTGTTTCTTCACGGTATGATCGATTTCAAGGAGTTGGATGGCATTTTTGAGTCCGGTAACAGATGTTATAGGTTCCATGGCTTTCACTTTAATAGCTGTTTAATGAACATGTCGCCAAAAAGTCGTTTTAACTTTTTGTGCATAAAAAAATGAATGAACAGGCCGGTAACGGCATAAAATGCGGCAATTGCAAAGAGCCCAAAATAAACTTCCCCCAGGATTTGACCAAGCCAGACAGCTAATCCCAAATTCAGAAAAAGCATAACAATCAAAAACAGGACCAGAATAACAGCGTGGGCCAGTTGGGAGGACAGCATATCCGCTGTTTTGTCTATGGCTTTAAGTTTTTCTAATTCATAACTTGCTTTGCCATATTCGCCAATTTTTTTTAGCAGTGTTTCAATCATTGTTGTTTATTTAAGATATCTTGATTTGCGCTGAGTGCCTGTACAAATTAAAACTGCATCAGAAGTCTAACCTAACATTCCGAAGCAGTTTCAATAGTTAAAATAATCTCAGAAAGAACTAATTCCGCGCTGTTTTCGCATCGTTATCAAACGCTTCTGATTTGGCCATCTTTTCTTCGGCGAAGCCTGTTACTTCGTTCTTTACCTGCTCAAATTTTTCGGTGATATGTTCGACAAATTCGTTGAATTTATCTTTTAACCCCTCAGCATAGCCTTCTCCCCGTTTTACGATCCTTCGGCGGGTCCTTGAACCTTTTGCCGGAGCGAACAAAATTCCTGCCAATGCGCCTGCAGTGACACCGGCCAATACGCCTAATAACAATTTTCCTGAACTCATAGTCGTTGTTTTATTGTTTGTTTATATTGTAAAGATCCTGGATGACTCTTATTTGTCAAAGGTCGATATCTTTAAACGATGCCGTGTTACAGAATTCCGGGTATTCGTTACATGATTACCACATGCTCGTCCGGCAGGTGGTCCCGGACAAAAAAGTTTATTTGCGGCTGCAAAACCGTTCTTCGATTACATCCGCTCCATATACCATTTGAGTTCTTTTTCCATTTTACTGAAACGCAGGGAAGTAGTGATAATCTTTTGCAGGCGTAGAACTGCAGTTTCATTTTTCACCACGTAATCAGCAGCTTTGTGATGCATGCAGCTTATCGCCACATCGATTTTATCCTGGGAAGACAGCATCACTACAGGAATACCGGGGTCGAACTCTTTTATCTTATCCAGTGTTTCAATTCCGTTCATGGCATCTTTTTCAAGGCCATCAAGGTGATAATCCAGGATGATCACATCCGGATTGTGAGGCAGACTTGCAATGCAGAGTTCCCCGGTTGCAAATGTTTCAATTTGAAAATCAGCTTGTTGAAGAAAATCGACTTCCAATAATTTTAAAAACAGCGCATCGTCATCGACCAGGAAAAGCTTTATTTTACCATCATTACTCATGATCTGCTGTTTTTAATGGTATCATATTCTTCGGTTAATTCAATACAGGCCTGTTCGCATATGTTTTCAAGCTGAAGAACCATTTCCTGAATTCCCTCCGATCGCAATTGAGTACTTGCATAATCCTGAACTTTTTTTGCCATGTCTTCGAAATCGGAACTAATTCCCATAATTGAAAACGAGGGGATTATTTTATGAACGGCCGAATACAACGAGTTCCAGTCTTTTTCCAGCAGTCCTTGTTTCATGGCATTGATTAGCGGAGGGGTTTGTTTTAAATAAAGAGAGATCATCTCCATCATCAGTATCCTGTTCGATTTGGTACGAATAGTCAAATATTCCAGGTTCGTGCATTTGGTCCTTGCGTAGTCACTCATTACATTCGTATCGGATCCGGTAGCCGGCGATTTTTTTTTCATGAGGCCAATCATTTTGCTGTATAGTAATCGTTCATCGACTGGTTTTGCAATATAGTCATTCATGCCAACTGTGTTGCATTTCGCCAGATCAACGGTCGTGACATCCGCGGTCAGGGCGATGATAGGAATGTCCGATTTCATTCCGTTCCGGATGTATTCCGTAGCTTCAAAACCATTCATTTCGGGCATCTGCAGATCCATTAAAATGATATCATACGATTTGGTCCGCAATTTCTCAATGGCTATTTTCCCGTTGTCTGCAATATCGCATCCAAATCCAAAATCGTCCAGTAATGTTTTCATTAGTAATTGATTGAGTGCGATGTCTTCCACAACCAATACGTTGATATTGATCATATCGGCATCCAATTCAACCGATTCAGTTTCTAATTCAGCTTTTGCATTCGTTTTCAGAAAGCTTAAAATAAAACTGAATTCAGATCCCTCATTAACGTTGCTTTTTACATGAATACTTCCCCCCTGCGATTCTACCAATTGCTTAACAATGGCAAGTCCCAATCCCGTTCCTCCATACAAACGCGATGTTCCGCTGGATGCCTGCTGGAAGTTTTCAAAGATCTTTTCCAGTTTATTTCCCGCGATTCCGATCCCGGTATCGGCCACTGCAAATTCTATACGTACCTTTTCATCACTTTCGTCCAGGAGTCTGACACTCACCGTGATTTTTCCTTTTCCTGTAAATTTTACAGCATTACTCAACAGGTTTAATATAATCTGGTGTAATCGCACCGGATCGCCAAGCACTACCTCGGGAATTCTTTTGTCATATTCTCTGACCAGTTTTAAATTCTTTTCCTGGATTTTAGTTTCGAATAAATGAAGCATGGCTGATAACGATAAAGCCATTTTAAACGGGATTTTTTCAAATGTCATTTTGCCGGCGTCGACTTTTGCCAGATCCAGGATGTCGTTAATGAGTACAATCAATGCTTCGCCGCTCATTTTTATGGCATTGAGGTATTCCTTTTGTTTTACCGTCAGGTCCGTTTTCAGCACGACCTTTGTAAAACCAATGATGGCGTTCATGGGCGTGCGGATTTCGTGACTCATGTTTGACAAAAACTGCTGTTTTGCTTTTACCGCCGCTTCGGCAAGTAACGTAGCGCTTTCGGCCCTGCTTTTTGCTTCTTCAGCAATCTGTGTGGCCATTTCAGCATACCCGATCGCTTCTTTCAGTTCTGTGGCAATTCTTTTCTGTTCCGTAACATCCCGGGCAACAATGACTACTCCAAGTACATGGCCACTGTCATCTTTGTAAACCGAGCCATTGAACAATACGTCGGTTAGCTTGCCGTCTTTATGGCAAATGGTAAGGGGTGAATCTGTCACTGATCCGTTTGAAAATACCTCCTGATACACTTCACGCGCTTTTTGCGGCTCGGTAAAATAATCAAGAAAGTCACTGCCTGTCAGTTCTTCCCGTGTTAGTCCGGTAATGTTAACAAGGGCTCCGTTCATATTTGTGATCTTACCCTCGGCACTAATGGTGATTAGGGGGTCCAGACTGGCTTCGATCAGGTTACGCGACAGCGTTAATGTTCTTTCCATCTTTTTGTTATAATGACTTATCCTGTGAAATGATATTTCCAATTTCTTCAATCGGACTTCGTCTTTTTTCTTTCATTTGCTTGAAGTGAGAAGGTGTGAGGCCGGTCATTTTTTTAAATTGATTGGATAAATGCGCCACACTGCTGTAATTCATTTTCCAGGCAATTTCTGTTATATTTAATTCACCGTAAATAATCAGTTCCTTAATCCGTTCAATTTTATGCGAAATGATAAACTGCTCGATTGTAGTCCCCTGTACTTCTGAAAACAAATTGGACATGTAGGTATAATCGTAATCTAATTTTTCACTTAAGAAATTAGAAAAATTTGTTTTGATCAGCTCGTTGGAATAGTGGACCATTTCAATGATGGTATTCTTAATCCGTTCGATCAGTACAGCCCGCTTGTCGTCCATTAATTCAAATCCTGACTCGAGCAGGGCAGTTTTAAGCTGGTTTAGCTGTGTGACAGAAAGGTTTTCCATAATCTCAACCTCTCCCAAATCGACCAGGATAAAATGCAGTCCGAGTTTTTTCAGATCTTCCTTGACCGCCATTTTGCAGCGGTTGCTCACCATGTATTTAACGTAAAGTTTCAAATGTATGTCGGATATTAGGCTTAATTCTTGAGTAGAAGTTTAAAGCTGAATTCAGGGATCATAATACGCAATTTAAGCAAAGGGTGAATTACATAACTTTATAAATAAGTTACATCATTCTCACATTAAAGAAATCCACCTCTCAGAGCGTGGATTCTTTTTCGGGCAGACAAAAGGGGAAGTCTGCTGTTACATAGTAATCTGGGGAAATATTGTTGACTGTTATTGATACAGAAGTTTATAAAGTTCTTTCAGGTCTGGCGATAAAATAACTTCAGTCCTCCTGTTTCCGGCACGTCCTTCAACCGTGTCGTTCGATTTTACGGGATGGAACTGACTTCTGCCGGTGGCCAGGATCCGGACCGGATCGGCACCATTATCAATTGTCAAAATACGGACAATCGACGTCGCCCTTGCTGTGCTAAGGTCCCAGTTATCTTTAAACTGATTGGTTTTTATGGGTACATTATCGGTATGGCCTTCGATCATAACCGTTATATCTTTTGTGTTATTGAGCACTTGTGCAAGCGACTTAAGTGCTTCTTTTCCTTTCGGGTCAATGACGGCGCTGCCTGACTTGAACAACAGTTTTTCCTGAAGCGAGACATATACGTTCCCGTCTTTGGTGTAGACCGAGAGTTCATCGGTTTTGTAGTTCAGCAGGGCGTCGGCAATAGAATTTTTAAGTTTGGCCATGACGTCCTTTTGGGACTGAATCATATGTTGAAGATCCCTTAAGCGTTTCGCCTGATCGGCAATAGTCAGTTTTGATTCGGTTGAAAGGGAATTCAGTTCTGTTTGAATCGAACTGTTTTCATCTTTAAGGGATGCCGTTTCCGATTGAAGTTTTTCTACTTTAGAGTAGCACTCGGTCAGCTGAGTTTGTGTATTGGCACTGTCTTGTTGCAATTCATTTACCCTGGCTTGTGAAACCAGAAGTTTTTTGCCGGGGCCACATGAAATAAATAACAAGCTAATAATCAGGAGTAGTAATGGGATAGCGTGAAATGTTCCTTTTAATCGACTGGTATACATGATTTAATTTTTTTTTCGTGAAGACATTTTCACCCTCCAAAGGTGATGGTTCCAATCCTGATATGTATTATATAATTTCAATTAAAAATTACATGATTCACAGGATATTATCGGTTTATGAAAACATCTCCTGCCGGGCGGTTAAAAATAGACATATAGTAACGAATCATCGCCAGCCGGTTCATTCCGATATTTTTTACAAGGTGTTTATCATCTTGACTAATAAGGAAGGATTAAGTGGTTTCGCGATGTAGTTATTGCATCCGGCCTCGATCGCCTTAGCCCGGTCTCCTGACAAAGCATATGCGGTTTGGGCAATAATGAGAACGTTATTATTGAATTTGCGGATCTGCCTGGTGGCTTCATAACCATCCATCTCCGGCATTTTAATGTCCATAAGTACCAGGTCAATATCAGGGTGAATGCGGCAGGCCTCAACCGCCTCAGTTCCGGTGACAGCCCGAATGACTTCTTTCGCGATTTTTTTTGTTGCAATTGTAATGAGCGTTTCTGATAAGTGATCATCTTCGGCGATCAATATTTTTAGCTTTTTTTTGATTTGAAACTCTGCCATCAGCTCGTCTGTTTCGGCGGAAATATTCCTTGGTTCCTTTATGAAGTCATGTGGAATGGTAAAATAAAAGGTTGAACCCTTTTTTTCTGTGAGTCCTTCAGTTATGAATCTACCCAAATCACTCTCAACCCAGATTTCACCGCCCAGCATTTCAACATAAGCTTTGGAGATAGCCAGACCCAATCCAGCTCCTTCATAATTTCGGGTCAGTAATTCGCCGACCTGCCTGCATCGTTCACAGATGAGTTCTTTATGCGCATGAAGGATGTCCATTCCGGTGTCTTTCACAAAAAATTCGATATAAGTATCCTTTTTCTTATAACCAATGGAGCCGGGGTCCGTAAATTTTATGGCATTTTTTACAAGGTTACTGAGCACGGCAAAGACTTTCTCTTTGTTTGTGTTGCTAAAGGCGTCTTCAGCGATCAGCCGGTTTTCAGAGAAAACAGCTAGTCTCTTTTGTTCAGCTTTTTGTTTGAAAAGGCCCGAAAAGTCCTCCATTTGCTCCTTTACATTCATCCCGGGAAGAAAAATTTCCTTGTGTCCGGACTCCACGTTCGAGAGACTGATGATATCATTGATGATATTGAGTATTTGGGTACCGTTTTTCCCAATAATATGAATATACTCCTGTTGTTTATTCCCGGTTAAAGAGGGCTCTTTAAGAAGGTCGGTAAAACCCAGAATCCCATTCATCGGCGTTCTGATTTTATGGTTCATACTTGCGAAAAAGCGGATTTTGAGCTATCTTTTTTTTCTGTCTTTCCTTTGGCTTCGATCAGTTCTTCCTCCGTACGATAACGAATTTCAGAAGCGATCAATGCTTTCTTTAATGTCGTTTTTCGGATCTTCTTTTCCTTGTTTTTTCCCATGATTTTGTTTTTCTAAACTTTCAGGTTTCAGTTAGGTAATCAAATGTGCAGTTCTTTTAGACGGAGATTTTTTCAATTTTGACTGCCCAGATAGCTCTCCAGTCCCATTTGATCAATCTGTACAAGCTGTATCTCATTCCAGTCGACATGGCCTTCTTCCATTTTGAGAATTATTGTTAAGAGGTCTGCTGTGGCCTGATCTTCAACCCCCCGGGAAAGTTTAATCGCATTGTTGTATGCGTATACGGCCTCAAGCTCATCGTGATTTTGATTGCCAATCATTTCCTCCACCGTTTTGCCAATTTTTATAGCGTTTAGTTTAGAAACAGTTGGTGTTCCGTCAAAAAATATAATTCGCTTGATAAGCCACTCTGCATGATGCATTTCGTCCATTGCCTGTTTTCGAATGGCAAGATGAAGTTTGCCGTAACCCCAGTTTTCCAACATTTCAGCATGAACCATATATTGGTTTATGGCAGTCAGTTCATCGGCAAGCAGTGAATTCAAAACGCTTAGTAATTCCAGATTCCCTTTCATTGGTATGAATTTTAATTAATGAATTTTGAAAAGGCTAAGCTCGGAACCTAAAACAACGAATGGATTACAGCATTTCTGAAAAAAGTTACATCATTCACACATGATCTGTATCAGATGTGTGACCCGATCGGGTATAATCTTTTAATAGGTTGAGTAACTTATTTTTATAACTTATCATTGGAAATGTGTTACATGACTTTTGGGAAAAGTTACATCATTCGCACACGAGGTGTAAACAGGAAGGAGAATATGCAGAAAATAAGTTTAGCGATTGAAGCCTGAAAGATCCAATACCGACAGCATACACTTTTGATCGTCGTCGGTAACAATGCCTTCCATGTAGACCCGGCACAAAGGGGTGTTATCATATCCCAGCGTCACTTCACATGATTGCTTGACATTACTGGCATAAACTTCCCTGAAGAAGTTGTTGAATACATTCCGTGATTCCTCTGAAATAAATAGCTTAAAGTTGCTGTTTATCAGGCTAAAGCGTTTGTCTTTCAAAAGCTCAGCCGCCGTAAAGTTTAGATCGCAGATGCTGCCGTCTGTGTCGAGCGTAAAGTAACCCATCGGTGCAAAATCGTACAACATGGTGTATTTTTTAAGAGCCGTTTCCGCCCGCTCATAAGCCTGACGCAATTCTTCGTTCTGCATTTCCAATTCAATCTGGTGAACCTGAAGTTCGTGCAGGAGTCGTGTAACATCGGTCCCCATATCAGGAACTTCCGGTTTTTTTTGTTTTATCTTCAGTTGCTCTTCCGCTTTTTTCCGGAGGTCCCGGGCATCGGTGAAATCGTGTTCTTCGTTAATCATGGCGTTATGGTTTAAAGTTAAGAATCATTCCTGTGGGCACCTTTAATTGATTATGAAGGATATTTACGGACCATTCAATTAATGGTTTAGTTTTATCCGATGCCGTTACCGGTATTTTAATTTTGCTGGCCGGACCTGGTTCGAGCAGCGCATACATCGATTTTTCGGTCTTTTTTTGCAATGGTTCCGGAACAAAGGCCCGGATAAAATTCTGATCTAACGTGTCCTCCCTTTTCCGGTTGAAAAATAGTTCGGCCCGGGGGTTGAATTCAAGTATTTTCATTTCGGCCGACAGTTTAATAATCACGTCCGAGGCTGAATTCATGATGAAGCGGTTCGTCTGTTCACTGTCACGTAGTTTCACTTCCATCTGTTTGAGATCTGAGATATTGATAAACGTTATGACCAGACCGTCGATCCGGTCATCAAAAGTGCGGTAGGGCATTATGCGAATGGAAAACCACCGTCCGTCTTTGGTCGAAATTTGTTTTTGTATAAAAACGAGCGTCCTTAGAACTTCGAGGGCGTCTGCTGCCAGATCCGGGTAAAGGAGGTCGGAAACCTGATCGGTAAACGGACGGCCAATATCGCTTTTTATGAGTTTAAAAATTTTTGTGGTCTGATTGGTATAACGACGGATATTCAGTTCTTTGTCGAGGAACAAAGTCGCAATATCCGTACTGTTTAACAGGTTTTTCATATCATTGTTTACCCGTGAGAAATCGTCGACCTTCGATTGCAGTTCGGCATTCAGGGTTTGAAGCTCTTCATTCAGGCTTTGCATTTCTTCTTTTGAGGTGGTCAGTTCCTCATTAGTCGATTGCAATTCCTCGTTGGTCGATTGCAGTTCCTCGTTTGCTGATTTTAATTCTTCCTGTGAGGTTTGCATTTCTTCCAGGGTACTCTGCATCTCCTCACGCGCATACTGCAATTCCCGCTCCAGTTCCGATTGCCTGATGTTGTTATTCGTTTTTCTCCCTTTCCGGGGTTTGTTTTGGGCGGTGTCAGGTACATCTGTAAATATGACCAGAATCATACCTCTCAACGTTTCAGGCTTATCGATCCATTTGATGCTAACGCTTACGGTTTGCGAATTGCCATTCATCCCCACTTTGATACGGGGCAGCATTTCTTGTCCCTTCATGTTCAGAGCTTTGCGGAATGCAACCGGAAATTCGACCCGCAAACCTTCGCGCAGCATGGCAAAAATATTCAGGTTAGCCTTACCTACTGCCGGTTCCAGGTATTTCCCGGTACGTCCGCTGATGTAAATAATGTCGCCATTTTCGTTTACTAAGACGGCCGGAGGTGAAAAATGCTGCAATAGCAGTTGTTCAGCAAGTGTTTGAATGTTTGGCGGCGATTTTACAGGTAACTGCTTTTCAATCGTACTCATTGTTGTGCGGGAAAATGATGAAGGGAAGTTAGACAGTTCGGGTATTGTAGTGGTGTTGTTGCGTTTATATATTTTCAATTTGGAGTCGACCGAAGTAAATAGCGGGCTTTGGGTCCCGACTGTTTCAGAACTGCCAAGCAGCATAATCCCATCAGGATTGATGCTGTAGTAAAACAGACCAAGGAGCTTCTTTTGCAATTCGCTATCCATGTATATCAACAGATTTCGGCAGCTCAGGATATCAATTTTAGTAAAGGGCGGATGCATCGTAATGTTGTGTTGGGCAAAAACGATCATTTCCCTTATTTCCGTATTGATCCGGTAACCGTCATCTGTTTTGATGAAAAAAC
The DNA here is from genome assembly GCA_038562555.1 of Prolixibacteraceae bacterium. Classification (GTDB taxonomy): domain Bacteria; phylum Bacteroidota; class Bacteroidia; order Bacteroidales; family Prolixibacteraceae; genus JBCFBK01. The sequence goes on from JBCFBK010000068.1 coordinate 16,069, forward strand.
GGCTTAGCCGGTTTTGTGATACATCTGTTGCAATGTTTATCGGGAACAGGCCTTTCCTGGCTGTCTCTACCGCCTCGTTGTCGAGATCCGACGCGAATATCTGCAACGCAACGCTGCCATGCGGATTGACTTTTTCAAGCGCTTCTTTGAATATGATGGCCAGCGAATATGCTTCTTCGCCAGTAGAACACCCCGGGACCCATGCCCGAAGGATTGAACCATCCTTCACGTTGGAGAGAATATCAGGCAATACCATCTCTTTCAGCTTTTCCCATACCTGCGCATCCCGAAAGAAGTTGGTTACGCCAATCAGAAATTCTTTAAAGAGAATCTCCAGTTCTTTCGGATTCTCCTGCAAAAAGTGGACATACGAAATGATCCTGTCAATTTTATGGATGCCCATGCGCCGCTCGATGCGTCGGTATAAGGTGTTTTTTTTATACAGCGAGAAATCGTTCCCGTTATGGGCACGCAGGAGGATGATGATTTTTTCGAGAGCGCCTTTGTCCCTGCTTTCCATTTCCGTGTCCGATCTGATCACCGGGATATGCTCAATAAGATCCATGAGTTTTCCCGGCAACTCATTGGCTGGGGCGATCAAATCGACGAGCACGGAATCGATGGCATTTCGGGGCATACTGTCGTATTTGGCCGTGGTGGGGTCCTGGACCATCACGATGCCGTTGTTCTCTTTTATGGCGTGGAGCCCTATGCTGCCGTCAGAACCCATGCCCGAAAGAATAATGCCCGCACTTCGTTCCTTCCGGTCGTCTGCAAGCGATCGTAAAAAAAAATCGATCGGTAAGCGCAACCCTCTTATTTCCAGTGGTTCAAAAAGGTATAGCGTACCCTTTAATATGGACATGCTTTTATTCGGCGGAATCACATAAACGCAATCCTGCTTAACAGCCATTTTGTCTTTTGCCTGAAGAACCGTCATTTTGGAAATACGCTGAAGCAACTCAGGCAGCATGCCTTTTTGCGTAGGGTCCAGATGTTGGATAACGACGTAGGCCATCCCGCTTTTTTCGGGCACGTTTTCCAGAAACTGTTCCAGTGCTTCAAGCCCCCCGGCTGATGCGCCGATACCGACTATTGGAAACACGCCGGTATCGGGATCCGGAAATTTTTCGTGTGATGCTGATTGCTGTTTTTCAGGTTTCACTCTTATCTGTGTTTGCGTTTTGGAAAATGGCCGTTTTCGATTATCAATCTGTTTCTATACAAAAATATCATATTTACACCAGTGTTTGTCCGCAAAAGGCAACAATTATACCTACATCGTGAACACATCTTTTCTCCTTCAGATTATGCGCTTTTACGGGCCGATTTTAAATATGTAAAAGGATGGTATTTTTATACCATCCTTTTACATTAAATATGAAGCCAAATGCATATCCTGTGACGTACCCTTTTATGCGCGTTTCTTATCGGTCAGAACGATTACAATGCCGCCAATAAGCAGTACTGCGCCAATGATGGGTGACCATTGCACGGGGTGTTTAACTTTTTGGTTGATCTCAATCGGTCCCAGGTCAACCACTTTTTCTTTGGTGATATAGTTGAACCCTGTGTAAATAATCATCAGCAGGCCGAGAACCGCAATAAAAATTCCTGTTTTTTTCATCTCATGTTTGTTTCAATTGGCATGAATCTGTGAATCCTGGCGATCCTTGTCATTCCTACAGGATTCTTCTTCCCTGGATCACTCTCAGGATAATTGCAATGATTGCAATAACCAGCAAAACGTGTATGATGCCTCCAACACTGTAGCCAATGAATCCTATGAGCCAGGCAATGATTAAAATAACAGCGATGACGTAAAGTAAATTTCCCATGATTGTTGTTTTAGTTTAAGATACTTAAAGTAAGATTATCAGAAGCAATGCAATAATTATTGCCGCTCCTACTGAAATAAAGAATCCGCCCTGCCGGCCTTCAATAGCAGTGCTTTCACTATTTGCTTTTAATTCGCTTTTTATCGAGCGGACTTCTTTGCGCAGTTCTTTCTTTTGCTCCGGCTTTAAGGTCGAAATATCCATGGCTTTGATCTCTTTTAAACGAAGAACCATTGCTTCGGATTCAGCGAGTCTGACAGCTTCCGTTGCGGTTATCGGTGCCTTTGTGGGTTCATTATCAGCCTTTAACTGTGGCGGACAAATTAGAAACAGCATGAAGGCTGTGCCTAAAGTAATTGTGAGTTTTTTCATTTTTAGATCATTTTAATTTTTAACGGTTAAATGCATTAAGCTTGCGAATAGCAGCGCAGCGGGTCTTTAAAATTGTTCTAAAACCTATCTGTTGATAAGACAATTTGTTTGTCCGGATATTGCGCATTTATATCGCTTTCGGCGGTAATAAATACCTTGGCCGGTTTATATGATGATGCTGTTTTCAAAGATGCCTGATGTTGTTTGGAAAAGAAACTTGTAGCGCTTTTTAACTGCCCGATATTTTCAAAATTTCCCTTGTCTGTCTCCATCCACACCACGTAGGTTACTTTTGACGATTCCAGTCTTTCCACTTCAGCCAAATCCGATACTTGTATTTTAAGAATGTAATTCTTATTGCTGTCCGTTTTTATGCTTACCGAGCCCTTAGCTGCAGGGACAACTGACGAATTTAAAAAGGCTACTTTTTTTGTGCATGTCGTGAAAAGAAGCATAGCCGTTGTAATTAAAATACCGGATAAGATATTTCTGATCATCGTATTTGATCTTTTTGCATTCATATTGATTTGACTTAACGGTGAATGAGAAATCCCAAAATAAAATTAACTTCATTCGTTTCAGCCCGCGTTACAAAATTCCTGCAAAGAGTTACATCATTCTCACATTCAATTGAGGAAACATACGCACATTCCGTTCTGACCATTCATGTGCTTATTTATAATATTTCAGGGCTTCGGGCATAAATTGACTTAATTTCCTGATCCTGGTTTCGTCGGAGGGGTGTGTGCTCAGAAATTCCGGTTGACTTGCCCCGCCCGCGTCTGACATTCGTTGCCAAAAAGGAATTGCTTCCCGCGGATCGTAACCGGCCATGGCTGCAAAAATTAACCCATAACGGTCAGCTTCCGTTTCCTGCTGTCTTGACCATGGCAGCATTGCTCCGACCTGACTGCCAATAGCATATGATTGCAAAAATAAATTTTGTGTCTCCCGGGGTTTCTGAGACAGAGCGGCCTGTAAGGCGACACCTCCCATTTGCTGAATCATTCCCCGACTCATTCGTTCACTGCCATGTTTTGCAATAGCATGGGCAATTTCATGGCCAATAACAATTGCGACTGCTGTTTCGGTTTGTGTTACAGGCAGCAGGCCGGTATAAACAACAACTTTTCCGCCCGGCATGCACCAGGCATTAGCCTCTTTGCTGTCGATCGTGTTAAATTCCCACAAATATCCTTTCAGTACGGACTCTTTTTGCTGGCTCTGATAGTACTTTGTTATGGCATTGGATATTCTGGCGCCAACCCGGTCAACCATTGCAGCATCTTTACTCCTGCCCGGGTTTAATACTTTGTGTTCCGACAAAAATGTATTATACTGGCTCGTGGCCATCAGTTGTAACTCTGATTCCTGAACCAGACTCAGTTGTTGTCGGCCTGTTACCATATTCAATGCACATCCCGGGAGGAAGACGGTAATAAGCAGGTAAAACAGAATAAATTTTCTCGCTTTCATTTTTTAAGTGTTAAAAGAACCGATTAGCTTGCAAACGCTTTTTCCTGAATAAGCAGGATATTAAAAACGACTACCTGGGTAATTAAGAGCAACATCTTCGTTTCAGCTATTTTAATTAAGCATCTGACAAATATCCCATTTAGTCATTATTGGCTTTCCGCTTTCCTTTGGGAAAAAATCGAAAGGAATCATTATTCTTAATCTCCAAACCCTGGTTGTTAAAACAAGAGGGCGTTTATTCTTTTTTAGATTGAGGAGCGGGCGTAGTTTCATACGTTTAATATTAAATTACGACAAGGAGCAAGGAAGTGAAGTTTTCCTTCAGATCAAAGATCAACATCTTTAGAGGCGGCCGTGTTATATAATTCCTGCTATTAGTTACATGATTCCCAGATATCTTCGCTGCAGACCCGAAGTGGTGGACCTGGTATTCGAGAATCACCGGGCTATCGCTATGTGGAGTCGGGAGGTGTTGGCGAAACCATAGTGGAGAACGGAACTGATGTCACGGTCGGCGGGAACGGACTGCTGGTTCTGGTCTACGAAAAAATAAACAGATAAGCCGGGGCTTACCGGCTTGTTGGTAAAAGGTTGATCAATTCTGATAAACAGTGAATGGTTTCACAATCCGGTGAAGCCTGCGATTTCTTTCGGTCGAGCCAGATTGTCCTGATACCGGCATTTTTCCCTCCGATGTAGTCATTTTCGAAGGAATCGCCGACGAAAATACAGTCGGACGGCAGCTCGCCGGCCGCTGCCAAAGCCGCGTCGAAAATCTCTCTTTGCGGCTTGGAATGGCCAATGGCTTCAGAGATAATTACCGGATAGAAATAGCCAATCAGCTTGTTGTCGACCAGTTTTTTCGTCTGGTCGGCAGCAGGCCCGTTGCTAATGATGCCCATCCGGAATCCTTGCAGCTTTTCCAAAACAGGAATTGTTTCCGGAAATGCCTTACAGGATTCAATAAAATAACGGTGATATTTCAAATAGACCGGTATCGCTTCTTCGTCAGGAATCTCCCTGCCACAAATACTGAAAAGTTCTTTGATCCGCTTTGTCCGTTGCTCTCTCTGGCTGATGACGTTCCGGAAAAACAAATTCAGATAACGGTCGGTGATCCTGATCCACCCGGCGAATAATTTTTCGGGATCCGCTTTTAAGGAAAAATCGCTGGTTATTTTCGCTAAAGCCACCCGATGCGCGGCTTCACTGTCGAGCAGCGTATCATCCAGATCGAAAAAAATAATCATAATTTCAGAAGGTATTTCTTTTTATTAAACGAAAGTCGCACCGTACCTTCTTCATTGCTTTTTCGATGATCATTTTGGCGGCCAGTTCACCCATTTGCCGGAAATCGGTCGAGAAAACAGTGAGCCCGTCAAGGATAATTTCGTTAATGGGCGACTCGTTGTATGAAATAATGCCGATGTCTTTTCCGATCGTGCAACCTTTTGTCTTTGCAGCGCGGACCAGTTCGATCAGCTCAACATCCAGCTGGCTGTTCAGAATGAGAAAGGCTTCCTGCTTCTGAATTTTGCCGGTGTCGATATTTTTATGGATCCCAAACCTGATCTGGTGTTCCTGACAGAATTTCCGGATTCCTTTTTCGATCAGCGGCGCATACAAACTGCCTGGCATTGAGATGATGTTCAGCTTTTTGAAATTTTTTAACAAGCCCACGTTCCTGCTCAACCCGTCAAAGATATCCTGTTCAAAATCCTGATAAACGGAGCCGAAGTTCCCGGGAAGCCCGTCGATCAGGTGATCGAGCAGGATCAGTTTCCGGTTAGGTATCTTCTTCAGTATTTTTATGGTCCGTTTTTGAATTTCAGGCCTGATTGGAAAGTGAGGGGTAATGATGTAATAGTCGAAATGATCGAGGTTTTCATCAATAAAATGCTCAAACAGGTCAATGTCCTGATTGTGGAGCCGGATGGTGATCTCGGAAGTATCGCCGATGTACGATGCGAACGAGCTGAACAGTACTTGTTTATACGTGCTGATCTTGTCGAACAGTAACAGTACTTTTATCTTGTCGTCAGACTGGCTGGTCACATAAAAACCTTTCCCGTGCGATGATTCGATGATTCCTTTTTCACGGAGAATGGAATAGGCTTTTTTTACCGTTTCCTTTGAAATCTCCAGCTCGCTTGCGAGCTCATTCATGGAAGGGATAAACTCCCCTTCATGAATCTGGCCGGAAGATACCAGATCCTGAACGGACCGAATAAGCTGCTTGTAGACAGGCGTCTGCGATCCGGTATCAATCTTAATCTTTAGCTTCATATCATAATCACGTTGATGCTTATGCTGCAAGAATAATTCACATTCAGTTGCAAAAGTAATAAATCTTATTTAGATTTGCACCACACTACACCACACTATTATTTGACTTAGCTGTAGTGTGGTTCAAATATAACCAAAAATTAATTGGTATGCTCACAGAAAACAAGCAATACAAATGGGAGGTACTTGCGCTTTTATGGATCGCTTTCTTCCTGAACCAGGCCGACCGGCAGGTTTTCAATGTCGTTTTACCCCTGATTAAAGCCGACCTGCAGTTATCCGATCTTCAAATAGGCTCCATTGCCACTGCTTTTAATCTGGTGTATGCCTTGCTGGTTCCTCTGGCGGGATACGTTGGCGATATTTTCAGTAAGAAATGGATTGTGGCGCTGAGTATTTTATTCTGGAGTATTGCCACCATGTTTACAGGCCTGAGTAATGGCGTGCTGATGCTGGTTTTGATGCGAAGCATTGCAACAGGAGGCGGCGAAGCCTTTTTTGGTCCGGCCAACTATTCCCTGCTGGCTCAATATCACAAGGGAACCCGGGCTTTTGCCATGTCAATCCATCAGACTTCCTACTATGTCGGAATTATCCTGAGCGGCTATATAGCCGGCTATATTGGCGAGCGTTACGGCTGGCGAAATGCTTTTTATGTTTTTGGTGCGATCGGGGTCATCCACGGAATTGTGTTGATGTTCAGGTTGAAAGATAAAAAAGAACCTCAGGAAGAAAAGCAGGAAGAGAAAGTCAGGTTGCTCGAAGGATTTAAAGTGCTTTTCGGCACGCCAACCGCGCTGATGCTTACGATCGGTTTCAGCGGCCTTATTTTCGTGCTGACCGGCTATCTGACCTGGATGCCGACTTACCTGTATGAAAATTTTAACATGAGCCTTTCTTCCGCCGGCTTCCATTCGATGTTTTATACCCATTTATTCGCCTTTATCGGGGTTATTCTGGCCGGAAAGTATTCCGATAAGTTTGCGAAAAAAAATCCGGCCTCGCGCATGATGATGCAAGGGTTCGGTCTGTTGATCGCGGTTCCCTTCATTGTCATGATGGGTAATTCGGGCGTGCTGGCAACGATTTATATCGGGTTTGCCGGATTCGGCTTTGCCCGGGCATTTTTTGACGCCAATACCTATACGGTGCTGTATGATGTGATTCCTGAAAAATATCATTCGTCCGCATCGGGTGTCATGATTATGACCGGCTTCCTGGTAGGCTCCATGTCCCCGATTATCCTGGGCTATATGAAGCCCTTATTTGGCCTTTCGTTCGGCCTTTCCATGCTCGCTGCTGTCTGGGCCGTTTGCGGACTGTTACTGGTTTTTACCTCAAAATACCTTTACAAAAAAGATTATGCCCGGGTTCACTGATTATAAAAGCCGGAAGGCTTGCCTGCTTGAGAACCGGTGGATCAGGCTGTATGCTGTTCCGCAACTCGGTGGCAGGTTGATCCAGCTGGAAATGGAGGGGCATGAATTTTTCTTTGTTAATCCGTTGCTTGAAGGGAAGGAACCCGGCCCGACCCGCCTCGGCGAGAACAATACCTGGCTGAACTTTGGCGGCGAAAAAATATGGCCGGCCCCGCAGGGGTGGGATTCTGCCGACCAGTGGCCCGGCCCGCCCGATCCGGTACTCGACAGCGGTGAATATGTCGCTGAGCTGGCCGATGGCAGCAAAAATGAGCTGCGACTGACCAGTCCTGCCGACCGGTACACGGGTTTGCAGATTATCCGGGAAGTATCGGTTTCCGAAAACCGTCCGGAAGTAAACGTTTCCGTTACCTTTAAAAATACAGCAAATACTCCAAAGCGCTGGTCAGTTTGGCCGGTCATGCAAATGAGCACGCCCGGACAGGGGGAGGGGCAATACCAGGTGGTTTGCCCGGCAAATCAGCAGAGCAGCTTCCGCAACGGATATCAGGTGATGCACGGACTGGTGAATAATCCCCAATTCTCGCTGAATACGGAGGGGAATGTGCAGGTTGATTATCAGTACCTGGTCGGAAAAATAGGAATGGACGCCGATGCAGGCTGGGCCGCTTTCAACGATAAGGAAACCGGAAAGGTTTTGGCGGTCATGTTCCCGTACGAAAAGGACAAAACCTACCCCAATGATACTTCCTTTCAGGTCTGGACAGCAGGACGGGGTATGGTTTATTCGAGGAATGTCGTCCGGCAGCATGCTGACGACCGGACGCTGAACCCGCCTTACCTGGAACTGGAGCTGCTGTCGCCGCTTCAGGAAATCATGCCGGGGAAGGAAGTTCAGTTTGAATACCGGATGCAGGCGTCGACCATTCCTGCGGGAGAAACGGTAAAAAATGTCAACGAGACGGGTGTTATTGCTTCCTCATTCACCTGGAAGCCGCAGGAAAATGGCATCTTTTTGAGTGCCGCGTACGGTGTTTTTTCGGCAGGGACCCTGAAAATTCAGGGGCATAATGCCTCGGGGTGCGAAGCAAGCCTGCACGAAACAACAGTGTCTCCGCTGAGAGGGATCAGGATCGTACTATTCATTGCCCGGGAGTTCCTGCCGGGCGATTTTTGCGTCACTGCCCGGCTCTTTGATGCTGACGGTCAGCTTGCCGGTGTGCTGGATGAAGGCATAATTCAATTTAATCTTTAAAAACAAATCACACAGATATGAATACCAGAAAATTTGAAAAAGCCAGGGCCGGGTTGCTGCTGATTGCATCCCCCCGGTTTAAAAACCTGGGCGAAGGTCTGTCCCGTGGCACCTATCACGAGCGGAAACTGAAAGAGGTGGACGAAATTGTCGCTTCGCTTGACGATTCGCTCGAACTGGTTCATCCGGGAATTGTCTACAGCAGGGAAGATATGGAAGAGGCCATGAAGCTCTTTTTCAATGAAAAAGTCGATTTTATTGTGGCTAATTTTCTTTCCTGGTCCGAAGATTTTGCCTGGATCAGGTTTTTGCGCGATATGCCCGAAATCCCGATTCTGTTTGTAAACATCGCAAAAGACAAGGTTTCTTTTGAAGATACGCTCGATGAGGACGATTTTATCGACTACCTGTGTGCCGGAACCCTGGTCGGTTCGCTCGAAGGCTCCGGTTCTGTTTCGCGCATCGACCGCAAAGATCTGAAGGTGGTGATGGGAAGCAAGGCCGAAATTCGCGACCAGATTCTTTTGTTCGCCAAAGTGGCCTGGGTTCGCAGTATTCTCCGGAATTCCACGCTGGGGCTGCTGGCCAGCTACAATGAAGCGATGTGGTCTACCTACATTGATC
>JBCFBK010000069.1:0-25293 GCA_038562555.1 Prolixibacteraceae bacterium
TGAGCAAGGCTTCGCCCAGCCTGAGAACAATAGCCGGGGTGGAAGACGTATTATAGGTAGCATAAGATGCCACATTTTCATAAACCTTAATAATGTAGTAACCGGTTTCACTTGGCTGGCCGCCGGTCATACCTGTTATGCGCGGATACGAATAGGTAGCAAAGTCGTGATTTCCAAACATGTAATAAGGCTGATCGGCCGGATGCAAAACAGTCTGGCGTAACCGGGGGTCACGATTCGCAAAGATATTTTCATAAACCGCATCGCCCAGGTAGAGGGGTGAAACCGAAATCGGCAGACCATCGGTACAGAGGTAATCCTCCACGGCGCTTTTTGTGGCGCCTCCGTTATAACTCCGGTGATAGCTCTGCACATGGTTGGTGAATACGCCCAACTGGTAGCGTCGCCAGTATACCACCTCCGACACGCCTGTCAGGTCTGTCATCCGGTGGATGGCATTATAATCATGTGCCGGATCGCCTGATGAATACAGGGAATAAGGACCGTTTTCGATCAGTTCCCGGGCGGCTTCGGCAGCTTCCTGCAGCCACATATTGGGGTCGGTCCCGCCATGGTACTTTCGCCACGTACCTTCAAACAGACAAACGCGTGATTTAACCTGCAGGGCGGCCCAGCGGTTAATCCGTCCGGGAGCGTTCCCATCGCCCCAGTCGCCGGGTAATTTTTCACAGGCAAAATCCAGATCGGCCAGCACATTGGTCATGACCTCTTCCCTCGGTGTGCGAGGCCCGTACAATTCCTCCGACTCCGTTGTCAGTTCCTTGTCTACCCAGGGAACATCACCAAATTTGGAGACTTTGTCGGCATAAAACCATCCCCTGAACAGACGGGCTTCGGCGGCATACCGGTCGATGATTTCCTGGTCGACTTCTGCTTTACCATAATTGGCCAGTCCGACGTTGATAGCCCGTAAAAATACCCAGCCTCCATCCCTCCATCCATACAACTGAGGATCCGATGGGATCTGATGCAGACCGGCCCTCACTTCCTGGTAAAAAGAATGGCGGGAATGCCGCGGAGCCGTATTGTCGGCAAAACCATCGAGATACCACAGGCTCTGATTGTTACTGTCGAAGCCGTCGTCGTGGGCCATCAGGATGGGAACATCATTGTCGTTCCGGGCCAGATCGTAGATACTGTTATTATAAACAGCCAGGTCATTTTCCGTTTTCCAGTAAATATCATTGCTGATCTCATCCAGCGGATCCCGTTGCAGGAATTCGTTATTGCAGCTAAGTACTGCCAGGCCTGCAAAACCAGTCAGGGCAACTTTTAATATCTGGTTCATATGTTTTTCATTTAATTGGTTAGAACGTAATTTTTGCGCCTAATGTGAAAATACGCTGGAAATAATACTCCTGCGTCAGATCATTCCGTTGTTCCGGGTCCAGCGATTTATGCATTTTAGTTGCTTCCCACAGGTTCATTCCTGAAAAATAAACCTGCGCCCGGCTCATACCCAGTTTGGCGATGAGCGACTGAGGAAGGTTGTAATTCAGGGTCAGGTTTTTCAACCGGATGTAAGCGGCATTTTGTACATACCGAGACTGGGGATGGATATTTTTCTTGGTATTTGTCCCGATGGTGGGCGCCGCAAAATAAGCATCGCGGTTCTCCTCACTCCAGGAATCGGTGATGTAATATTTTTCCACGTGCCCGGCATTATAAGGATAGAAGGCTTTCCAATTATCATTTTGCGGAAGAAAATCACGGAACAGGCCCTGAAAAAACAAATTCAAGGTCCAGTTTCTATAGGTGATATCCGGATTGATCCCGAACGAATACCGGGGCGAACTATTCCCGATGATTTTACGGTCGCCCGGATCGGATAGGGTATTGCTGCCCGGAGTAATTTGTTCGTCACCGTCGAGATTCATATATTTAATGTCGCCTGCCCGCCAGTTAGAACCCAATTGTGATTGGTCGGCATGGTCTGCAACCTCACTGTCATCCTGAAAAATGCCTTCCGTTACATATCCCCAGATCTCTCCGATCTCCTGACCTACATAGTATTCGGAAAGAGCGCCTGTCGGATTTTCATATTTGGTGATCTCTGTTTTACTGTCAGCAATACCGACATTGACCCTGTAACTCCAGTCCTCGTTAATTTTATCCTGCCAGTTAACCGACAGTTCCCATCCTTTGGTCCGGAGATCTGCGGCGTTCGACTGAGGAGCGTCAGTTCCCAGTATGGCAGGATATTCCACATCCATCAGCATATCTTTGGTTTCACGCGAATAAACATCAAAAGAAACATCCAGCCGTTGTTTAAGCACCGTAAAATCAATACCGAAATTTTTGGTTGCCACTGTTTCCCAGGTTAACGACGGACTGACCAGACCGGCTGCAGAAACATAGGGGATCAGTCCGGCAGAGGAAAACATATAAGGTGAAGTTCCTGTTCCCATCGTTGCGATATAGGGATAATACACCTGATTACCATCACTGTCGGTAATAATCTGATTTCCCAGTTCGCCGTAGGAAGCCCTGATCTTCAGGTTGTCCAGCCAGTTTTTCGTAGATTCCATAAAGGATTCGTTCGAGATCCTCCATCCGGCCGATACCGAAGGAAAAAATCCGAAGCGGTCGTCCTTCGGAAACCGGGAGGTTCCGTCGTAACGGCCATCAGCTTCCAGCAGGTACTTGTCTTTGTAGATATAATTTAACCGGTAGAACACCCCTCTAAGTGCATAATGCGATTTGTTCCCCCAGGTCTGCTGGGTCCCGGTTGTGGCATTGAGGTCAGGAATTTGCGGCGTGATCAGTTGCCGCGCCTGGGCACGCACATATTTATAGCGGGCCCATTCCTGATTGTAACCCACCATAACTTTGAGATAATGGTCGGTGAATTTATCCAGGGTATACTCCGCGTATGCGTTGAATACATAATACTGATCCCGGTTTGTCCTGTTATCGATCCAGTCATCGCCGCTGAAGCCATTATCGATCAGGTTGTCTTCCTTCAGGTTCTGTGTCCGTATCACCTCCACCTTGCTGGCTACATCCTGGAAATCGCGCCAATAGGTCCGGTATGAAAAATCACTCCTGATGCTTAAGCCTTTCACAGGTGTTAAAGTCAATCCCTGGGTGAACCAGGTGTCATTGGTCGTCCAGGTTTCACGGCCTCCCTGTTCCAGATAAGGAAAAAAATTAAGGCTTCCGAAGTGCATCCCAATGTATTTGGCATACTGATCATGGTCGCCGGGGGTGACGTAATATTCCAGGTCGGGGAACTGAAGCGGTTGTACCGGCTTCATACGCGCCGAGGTATTGATGTTTACATCCCAGTTATAAAAGTGAGGTTTATCACTGAACTGTGAATTGAAAATGACCTTTTCATCAAGCGTAAGCCAGTCGGTTACTTTAAAATCAGCTTTCATCAGTACATTGTAACGCTTGTATTTTTCGTTTTTCGAACTGTTATTCAGATAACCATCTTTGCTGAGATGTCCGAATGAAACATAATAGGATGTTTTTTCGGTTGCCCCCGAGATGGTCATGTCGTATTTCTGCTGTGGGGCAAAGTCGGTAATCAGTTTATTGTGGTAATCATTGAAGCCATAGTACCGTAATTCTCCGTCCAGCACTTTCCAGGCATTCTCTTCGGTTGGATTCTCACTCCAGGCTTTTGTTCCATTCACATAATCCTCATCGTAGGCATTAGTACCATCCGTCCTTAGTGTTGCCGAATTCCAGGCCTGGACAAACTGATAAGGGTCAGTAACGGGATCGATCGTATAAATCGGCTTGGCAATCGATTGCTCTGTACTCAAGGTTACATTCACTTTGCCGGGTTTTCCCTTCTTCGTTTCAACGAGGATCACGCCAAACGCAGCCCTGGCCCCGTATACCGCGGCCGCAGCAGCGTCTTTCAGCACATTCACACTGGCAATATCGTTGGGGTTCACCCGTTCCAGGTCCATGGGTACGCCGTCGACCAGGATCAGCGGACTTCCGCCATTGATGGATTCAAAGCCCCGGATATTAAAATCGGCCGATGCGGTTGGCGAGCCGTGGTCATACCGGATATTCAGATTTGGAATAACTCCCTGCAAACCATGTCCGACAGAAGCGATCGGGCGATTCTCGAGCCGCTCTGCAGTGGCCATGCTGACAGCCCCCGTCAGGTTTGCTTTTTTCTGGGTACCATAGCCAATGGCAACCACTTCCTCCAGTCCGATTGTTTCATCCTGCAATACAACGTCAATGATGGCCCTCCCTGAAACCGGGACTTCGAGCGTTCTCATCCCCACAAAGGAAAATACAAGCGTGGCATTGGAGGAAACCTCCCTCATACTGAACTTTCCGGACGAGTCGGTTATCGTACCGGACGATGTTCCCTTCACGACAACGGTTACGCCCGGTATCACCGCGCCGTCGGGTCCCCTCACCGTACCGCTGAGATCACGCTGTTGACTCAGCATCTTTTTTTCATCAAGATTAGTTAGAATAATTTGCCGGTCACGGACAAAATATTTCACTTCCGTCTGATCAAAAAGCCGGACAAGGATCGCGTCGATCTTCTGATTGTCAACATGCAGGTTCACTTTTCTGTTAACGTCGATCAGATCCTGATTATAAAGAAAATAGAAATCCGACTGATTTTCAATCTCATTAAGGACATCAGCGAGCCGGACATTCGTTAACTTGATGGACATCCGGGTTTCCTGGGCATAACTTGTCTCGCCCGAAACCTGAAACATGCCCAGCAGCACAAAGAAAATAGTCACTCTCATAATCAACCAGGTTTTTTTTAAGGTCCACCCGCAGGCATCCCTTCTTTCACGATTTTTTTCCATAAATTTACATTTGAAGAGTTCTGATAAATTTGCTGTTAAGACTCTGTTTTACATCAGGAGAATAGTTCCAATATTCTCCTGATTTTCTTAGGATCAACTTTTTTCAATGATTATTTTTCTTTTTACATATATGCCATTATCAGTTGTTTTTCGTTCTTCAATCCGGTATTTCATAGGGGTGGTCAGCGCGATCATGCGTAAGATCTCTTCCAGTTGTTCATCCTTAAAGGTGGCTTTAAAACTGTAATTCTGCAGTTGTTTGTCCCTGATCTCAAAGTCAACATTGTACCACCGGCCCAGTTTTCTCATGACCTCCGACAGGGGTTCGCCCCGAAACAGCAACAAACCCCGGGTCCACGACAATTGCGAGGCAGCATCTACCTGGCTGATTTTTGTTGTTTTTCTCCGGAGGTTATAGCTGAATTTTTCATCGGGCATAACAACATAATCCGGCTGGTTTTTTATACCGCAAATTTTAATTTTTCCTTTTTCCAGGATTACATTTACCTCCGCCTCATCGGGATAGGCTGCAACATTGAAAGAGGTTCCCAGGACCCGGACACTGAGTTCGTCTGTTTTTACGTGAAAAGGTTCTCCGTCCTGACGTACTACCTTGAAATAAGCCTCTCCTTTAACTGTTACCTCGCGATGATTATTAAATTCGACCGGGTAGGTCAGCATAGAGCCACTGTTCAGCCAGCCCGTCGATCCATCGGGCAATGTAAACTCCGTTCGGGCCCCCTGCGGTGAATGAATGGATGCGAACGATTCCTGCCTGCTTTTGAGCGGTTGCAGCGCCCAGAGAATACAACCAATTAATAGCGGAATGAACAGGATCGCAGCCACTTTCTTATAAATACCGAAAACAGAAAGTGTTCCCCTATGCCGGGGAAACCCAATCTGAGCCCTCAAGGCGTCCAGTAACCGGCCAAGGCGGTCATCCAACGGCTGATGAGCGGGAAGATCCTCCCAATGCGACTTCATAGCCTGCTGCAGGTTTGACTGATTGCCGTCTTTAAACCAGCGTTTAACGCGGAGATATTCAGAACGGCTATGACGCCCGGTTTTGAAATTTTCCAGTATTTGTTTATCAAAGTCTTGATTTTTCATTGATCAGTTAAGGCTTGTTTCCAATATTATTACCTGTTATATCCTGCTTTCTTTAAATCCCCTATTAAAAATTAAAAAAAATGACCGGCGCATGGCGGAGGAGGAAGAAGGGAACCAAAAACACCGACAGTAATCCCTTCATCAATCTATGTTTTCAGCGTCAGAGAAAAGAACAAACAAGGCCATTCCCCCGGGTAGTTCTTCATGGAAGCGTTGCCTGAGATATTTCATGGCTTCCGTGATTTGATTTTCCACAGTCTTGACCGATATTTCCATTTCTGCGGCAATCTGTCGAACCGGCTTTCCCTGTTTCTTTCGCTGGATAAAAATAGCTTTTCTCTTTTGAGGCATTTCTTCAATAAACTGATCCAGTCTGCTTGTAACCAGCAGGTAGTTATTCTCAAAATCAATGTGGTCCTGTCCCTGATCCAACCTGTTGATCAAATCGAGCCGATACTGATCATTTTTTGCCTTTCTGTTAAATGATTTGCGGATCGCATTAAAGGCAATCGTGAATAAATAAGATTGAAAGGAAGTATCGGTTTTTAAAGCGATCCGGTTAAGCCAGACCTTTAAAAAAACTTCCTGAACCACTTCTTCCGAGTCCGCTTCATTTTTCAGATAAGCAAAGGAAAAAATAAACAGCTTTCGGGCATATTTTTCAAAAAGACGTTCAAACGCCGTATGATCGCCACTTTTTAGCGAATGCAGGAGCTTAGCTTCAATATCAGATTTAAGGACCGTCACTATTCGTTTCCTGTGTATGATGAGAGAAAATCATGACGCTTAAAAAACTAAATTGTTCAGGACTGAGAATAAAAATTCATGAGCAAGTCCCTTATTTCTATCGGTCTTATAACCTATTACCGATTAAAGATGAATAACGCTTCTCCCATAGCGGCATGATCCCTTCCGGCTTATAAAAACAAATCCCCGCCCGAAAATGTTATTTTTGTTGTATTTTAAGAATAAAGAATACGAAACACTGATTATAAAAAAACTCAAACTGATATTCATGTCCCTTGAAAATACTGATCTTTTAGCGGCCACCGAAACGAATACGACGGAAATGTTGGATGATTATTATCTTGCTCACCTAAGCAGGCAACTGAGTTTACTTGGCAGGCGTGAAGTACATAACGGACGGGCTCATTTCGGCATCTTTGGAGACGGGAAGGAGTTGGCTCAGATTGCCTATGCAAAAACGTTCAGAAAAGGGGACTGGAGATCAGGGTATTATCGAGATCAGACCTTTATGCTGGCACTGGGTTTACTTCGTCCGGAAGAATTTTTTGCTATGATTTACGGTGATCCCGACGCTGATTTTAACCCTTCTGTTGGCGGAAGAAATTTCAACAATCATTTCAGTACGCCCAATATCGATGAAAACGGGGACATAAAGAATTTGGCGGAACGTTATAATTCGGCCTCCGATATTTCATCGACAGCCGGACAAATGCCCCGATTGCTCGGTCTGGCCCAGGCATCAAAAATCGTGAAGCAAAGGCCTGAACTAAAAAAATACCTCCACAACAATATCAGCGGCAATGAAGTGGCTTTTGGCTCGATCGGTGACGCCAGCACTTCCGAGGGCATGTTTTTCGAGACCATCAATGCTGCGGGTGTGATGCAGGTGCCGCTTGCCGTGGCCGTCTATGATGATGGCTATGGCATTAGTGTCCCAATCGAACTGCAAACGACCAAAGCCAGTATCTCAAAAGCTTTAAAAGGATTTCAAAAGGAAAAAGGTTCGAACGGCATTTCTATATACAGTTGCAAAGGGTGGGACTATCCCGGCTTGGTCAAGACCTTCTCCAAAGGGATTGAGCACTGCCGTAAGACGCATACTCCCGTTTTGTTTCACATTCGGGAAATCACCCAACCACTGGGTCATTCGACCTCCGGCTCGCACGAGCGGTACAAATCGAAGGAGCGTCTTGCCTGGGAAGAGGAGTTTGATTGCCTGAGGCAGTTCCGTAACTGGCTGCTTGAGAATGGCAAAGCTGATCCCGAAACGCTTGGTTTTATTGAAAAGCAGGCCCGCCAGGCAGCACGCAAGGCGATGGAAAAAGCCTGGACCCATTACACGGAAAATCTTTCAGAAGAAACGGAAAGTCTGGAGCAACTGGTCGACCGGATCGACATCCGGTCGGGACATACGCTTGACCGTACCCACGATTTCCATCAGATCAGGGAAAAGATTTTCCCGACCCGCAGGGCCTTGCTGAGCCTGGCCAAAAGGCTGAGCTTTGACCTGCACGGGAAACAGCATTTCCACATGGAAAGGGCAGAACTTCTGAAATGGATCGAAGCATTCGAAAAAAGAAGTGCTGATTTTTACAACAGGCAACTGTACCGGGAGGGTCCCGATTCGGCGCTCCGGGTCGAAGCAGTTGCGGCAACCTATGATCAGGAGCCCCCCGAAGTGAACGGGTCGGAAATTATCAACCATAATTTCGATGTCCTTTTCAACAAATATCCAAACCTGCTTACCTTTGGTGAGGACACCGGGAAGCTGGGGGGTGTCAACCAGGGCATGAAAGGCATGCAGGAAAAATACGGCATCGAGCGGGTTTCGGATACCGGCATCCGCGAGACCACGATTATCGGACAGGGAATTGGCCTGGCCCTGCGCGGATTCAGGCCTATTGCAGAAATTCAATACCTTGACTACCTGATGTACGCACTGGCAACCCTGAGCGATGACCTGGCGAGCATGCAATACCGCACCATCGGCCGGCAGGCAGCGCCTGTTATCATCCGGACCCGGGGACACCAGCTTCAGGGAATCTGGCATGCCGGCTCCCCCATGCAAATGCTGCTGGGCTCACTTCGGGGGATCCACCTTTGTGTTCCCCGTAATATGACGCAGGCCGCTGGTCTTTATAATACGCTGCTCAAGGGCAACGATCCGGCCCTGGTTATTGAACCGTTAAAAGGATATAACGTCAAGGAACCCATGCCTTCAAACCCCGGGGAATTCCGGGTGCCGCTGGGCGTTCCCGAAATTATGGAAGAAGGCACCGACCTGACCCTGGTCACCTATGGCTGGAATGTTCATCATGCACTAAAAGCCGCCGCCCTTCTTAAAACAAAAGACATTTCCGTGGAAGTGATCGATGTTCAAACGCTGATGCCTTTCGATGTGAATCATCTTATTCTGGAATCGGTCAAAAAAACGGGCAAGGTGATTTTTGTTGACGAAGATTTTCCGGGCGGGGGCACCGCTTTTATGATGCATAAAGTGTTGGAGGAACAAAAGGCATTTAACTATCTCGATACGGCTCCCAGGACCTTGCCGGCTATGGAACACAGGCCTGCGTACGGTATTGACGGAGAATATTTTTCGAAACCCAATGTGGAACGGATTTTTGAGTCTGTCTACCAGATGATGCATGAAACGGACGTAAACCAATATCCCCCATTAGGTTGATTCCCTCCGGAAAAGGCATAATAGTCAAAAAAATTCGGATTGAGCACGAAGACGCTTAGTTACTCTATATTCTCATTCGTGACTTTGAGTCTTTGTGTTTAATTGTTTATTCCCGGGGCAGTCTCCTCCGTCAGGCAGTGCCCAAAAACAGGAATGCCTTTTCGCAAAAGTTTGTTAACGGCCATTAATTAGACAATCGATTGCCGCTCATTCTTAGAAAATATTGGTTAAACTTGCATAGCCAACTGAAGTTTAACCATTTTGAGCACTCAACCTGACATTTCCGATGAATACGTCAACTTATATGATCCGTGCGGGCATTCTGACCCTTGCCATCTGCACGCTTGCCTGCAGCCAGAAAAAGGGACCAGGCAGGAACAACAGCAATGAAGAAGGGCTCATCGCTGAAGGCTTTGTTGTCAGTCCCGGTTATTTCGAAAACCGCCTCACAGTCACGGCTAATCTGCTGCCTGCCGAATCGGTAGAAATAAAAACGCCCGTTGCGGGAACGGTATTAGCCATCCATTTCAGCGAAGGAAAGTTTGTCCGGGAGGGAGATCCGCTTGTACAAATTGACGATCGGGTTTGGAAAGCGCAGATTAAAGGTTTAAAGGCTCAGCTCCTCGCGGCAGGCGAAGAACTGCGGCGCAAGGAATCGCTGCTTGAAGCAGAAGGTGCCAGCCGCGAAGAGGTGGAAACAGTCCGGTCGACTGTGCAGCAACTGGAAGCACGGATCGAGGAGTTATCTGTCTACGTCACGCTGGCCGGTGTTCCGGCGCCTTTCAGCGGCCGGGTAGGTATGCGTGATTTCAGCATAGGGGCTTATCTTTCGCAGGGACAAGTTATTACTGAAATCGCCCAGTCAGACCGGCTGAAGGTCGATTTCAATTTACCGGGCCGCTACGTGAGCCAATTGGCTCACGGCAAGGAGGTCATGGTCATGGCCCACAATGACTCGCTGCCTGCCACTATCTATGCCATTAATCCGGTCGTTGATCCAAACGCACGTACCATTCAGATCAGGGCCCTCCTAACGAACAAAAAGAACTGGCTTCCGGGCGATTTTGCCGAAGTTTCACTGCTTCTTGATGTTCAGGACTCGGCCATCGTGATCCCAACCGAACTGATTGTTCCCGAACTGGGCGCCGAGACCGTATATCTCAGTAAAAACGGGAGCGTAGTCAAACAGCGGGTGAAGACCGGTGTCCGGAACAGCAAAGTGGCACTGGTCACGGCGGGACTCTCAGCCGGAGATACCCTGCTGACAACCGGATTAATGCAGGTCAGGGAGGGAATGCCGGTCAGGATCAGTAAAACGTCAAGTTCAGCAAAGTTATGACCTTATCCGAACTGAGCATAAAACGTCCGGTGATGGCAACGGTGTTTGCCATTGCCATCGTGCTTTTTGGCGTCGTGGGGTTTATGTCGCTTGGAATCCGCGAATATCCCAGCGTTGATCCTCCGGTAGTAACCGTGTCAACCAGTTATCCGGGCGCCAATGCAGAAATCATGGAGTCACAAATCACCGAACCGCTTGAAGAATCGATCAACAGTATCGACGGTATTGAAACCCTTAGCTCGGTCAGTTCCGACGGGCGCAGTTCCATTACCATTGAATTTGACACCGACCGCGACCTGGATAACGCCGCCAACGATGTTCGTGACAAAGTGGCCGGAGCCGTATATAAATTACCGCCCGATGCCGATCCCCCGGTCGTTTCGAAGGCTGACGCCGATGCACAGACCGTGCTGACGGTTACGGTGCAAAGCGACAAACGGGCGTTGGTTGAACTGACCGAGATCGGGAACAATATTTTCAAAGAAAGGCTGCAGACGATCAGCGGAGTAAGCAGCATCCGGATTTGGGGAGAACGGAAATATGCCATGCGCATCGAACTTGATCCCCGGAAACTCACATCTTACGCTTTGACTCCGGTCGATGTCGGCGACGCGCTCACCCGTCAGAATGTTGAACTTCCCGCAGGACGTCTCGAAGGCGAGAATACCGAATATACGATCAGGGCTCTCGGCCGGATCAACACCCCTGAAGAGCTAAGCCGGATGATCATTGCAAAAAAAGGCGACGTACTGGTGCGCCTGGCCGATGTCGGCACTGTTCGCCTGGGCGCTGAAAACGAGCGTACCCTGATGCGCGGCAACAACATGGTGCCGATGATTGGCGTTGCACTTCAGCCACAGCCCGGAGCCAATCATATCGATATTGTGGATGAAGCCTTTCGGCGTATCGAACAGATCAAAAAGGAACTACCCGAAGATATTCAGCTGAACATTGCCCTCAACACGACCGACAGTATCCGGAAAGCCATCAGCGAGGTACAGGAGACGATTCTCATCGCTTTCATTTTGGTTTTGCTGGTCGTTTTCTTTTTTCTGCGAAGCTGGAGAATCACGATGGTCCCGGTGATTGTCATTCCCATCTCCCTGATCGGGACATTTTTTATCCTCTACCTTTCGGGATATTCCATCAATGTGCTGACGCTGCTCGGACTGGTCCTGGCTACCGGTCTGGTGGTCGACGATGCGATCGTGGTCATGGAGAATATTTACACCAAGGTTGAACAGGGCATGAACCCGGTTCAGGCGGCATTCAAGGGCTCTCGTGAAGTTTTCTTTGCCGTCATTTCAACATCGGTGAGTCTGATCTGTGTATTCCTGCCCATCTTCTTTCTGCAGGGACTGACCGGAAGGCTGTTCCGCGAATTTGCTATGGTCGTGGCCGGAGCTATTCTGCTGTCGACCTTCGTATCGTTGTCGCTAACCCCGATGATGAGCTCGCTCGTACTCAAAAAGAGCGAAAAGGAAGGGCGAATCATGCGCGTCTTCAGGAAAACTGTCGATTCCATGACCCGCGGATATTCACGGTCATTGACGCTCTTTATGCGGAAACGCTGGCTTGCCTTTCCTGTTATAGCGGTAATCTCGGGGCTGATCGCTTTCTTTGGCGCCATCCTGCCGCAGGAGCTGGCGCCGCTGGAAGATAAAAGCCGTATCCGGCTCAGTTCGACAGCGCCCGAAGGGACCTCATTCGAGGCCATGGACGCCTATCAGCGTGAACTCATGCTGCTGGTCGATACGCTTCGCGAAAAGGAGTTTTTGATGGGTATAACGGCTTTCGGAGGCGGATCATCTTCGGGCGTCAATTCTGCCTTCGTCCGGCTGACTTTGTTGCCACCTGGTGAACGTCAGCGCAGCCAGATGGAAATTGCCCGTGAGCTAAGCCGGCTGGTGAAGAGGTATAACTTTGCACAGACACTCGTTATCCAGGAGCCAACTATCACCGCTGCCCGTGGCGGGCGAAACAGCCTGCCGGTACAGTTTGTTATCCAGGCGCCCGACCTGGACCGTTTGAAGAAGGTCATTCCATTGTTCATGGAGAAAGCTCAAACCGATCCGGCCTTCGATGCGGTCACCATCGACCTGAAATTTAACAAACCCGAATATGCTGTTGACATCCTGCGTGATAAGGCGCTCGACATGGGCGTTTCAGTGAGGGATATCGCCCGTACTATTCAGTCGTATCTGGCCGAACAACGGATCGGGTATTTCATCCGCGACGGGAAACAATATTATGTAATCGCTGCGGCTAATAAGCCCGACCGCAACGAACCCCCTGACCTGACCAACCTCACGGTCAGGAACAACAGCGGACAAATGGTCACGCTTGATAACCTGGTCAATATTTACTTCGACAGCCGACCTCCGCAATTACTTCGCTTTAACCGGTATGTGGCAGCTACTGTTTCCGCAGCGCCGGCCGAGGGTAAAACCATCGGCGACGGCATTGACGCCATGAACCGCATTGCGGATGAAGTACTCGATGAAACCTTTAGTACATCCCTTACCGGGAGCGCGTCCGACTTTGCCAAAAGCTCGGGCAATATCCTCCTGATATTTGTCCTGGCCCTCGTCCTGGTGTACCTGACACTGGCCGCCCAGTTTGAAAGCTTCAGGGATCCCTTCACAATCATGTTTACGGTACCCCTGGCCTTGTGCGGAGCACTGATCACGCTATTTCTGTTCGGACAAACCCTGAATATTTTCAGTGAGATCGGTATCATTGTGCTCATTGGCATCGTTACAAAAAATGGTATCCTGATCGTTGAATTCGCCAATCAGAAGCGGGAGCAGGGCCTCCCGGTCGCTGAAGCCGCGGTCGAAGCTTCCATTCAGCGATTCCGCCCTATCGTGATGACCAGCCTCGCTACTGTTTTGGGCGCCCTGCCAATTGCGCTGGCGCTGGGTGAAGCATCAACCAGCCGTATCCCTATGGGAATTGCAATCATCGGCGGACTTATTTTTTCACTGATACTGACGCTTTATATTATTCCTTCACTTTACACGTACATCGCCAATAAAAAACACCGGGCTTATGCAGAAGAACTTGATTAAGACCATAACCCTGCCGGTATTGATGCTGGCCTTCAGCCTCAACAACCAGGCTCAGCAGAAAATGGCGCTCAGCGACCTCATCGACCGCGTGCTGACAGAAAACTATCAGGTAAAGATCGTACGCAATGAGGCTCTGCAGGCTGCTAATGACAATTCCCTGGGCAATGCCGGTTTTTTGCCTGCAGTCGACATTCAGGGAACCACATCCCGGGCGGTTAATAATACAAAACAGGAACTTTTCAACGGTACAACCCGGGAAGGAGAAGACGCGCAAAGTAAAGTTCTCAGTGGCTTTATTGAGGCCAACTGGACCGTATTTGACGGCTTTCGCATGTTTGCCATGCGCGATAAATTATCGCTTCTGGAGCAAATCGGGACCGTCGATGCCCGCTATTTTATAGAACAGACCATTGCCGATGTTTCAGTTGCTTATTATCAGCTTATCCGGGAAAACAACCTGCTGAACAACCTGCAGAAAACCTTTGAAGTCTCCCTTTTCCGGTATAAGCTGGAATCGAAAAAACGACAGGTGGGGAGTGGCACGACACTCGATTATAATCTTGCGCTGATGGACTATCACAGCGACAGCCTCAGTATCATTGAGCAGCAACAGGTGATAAAAAGCCTGCAAATCCAATTGAACCGCCTTTCGCGACGTGATCCTGACGCCACACTGATCCCCGCCGATCAGGAACTTTCGCCCGACACAATTGAAGATAAGGAAATGCTTACAGACCTGGCCGTTACGGCAAATAAAGATATCAAACTGTCCATGATCCGCGAGATGATTGCTGAAAAGGATGTTCGGATCAGTCAGGCAGCCCGTTATCCGCAGCTCGATCTGTTCGGACGCTATTCCTATTCCCGGCAGATCAATGACATCGGTGTCACCCAGCAAAACAAGACCTATGGCCGCACACTGGGTATCACCGTCAGAATGAACCTGTTTGACGGCGGCAAGCTGAACAAGGCAATCGCCAACGAAAAGCTGGCGAGTGAAAACAGTATCCTGACCCGACAAAATGCCACGGAGCTAATTGTTTCGGAAGTGCTGGATCAATACTATGCGTATCAGTCACTTAAGAAACAGCAGTCGGTCGCGCGCGAAAACATTAAACTTGCCGAACAGTCGCAGGAAATCGCCCGCACCCAGCTCGAAAAAGGAGCGATCAACGGCTATGATTTCAGGCAGACCCAGCTCGCGGTAATCACCGCACGAAATCAGCTCACGCAAATCAACTTCTCGCTAAAAGCCCTTGAAACAGAGATTAACCGACTCACGGGAAAACTCGAAAGTTTGTTGTGACCGGACATTTTCTTTCCCGGGCAAGCGGGAATATCCGGGTTGAGAAGACTTTCGCTTAGCGGGAATGAAGGACTTTGGTTATCTTACGCCTGTAATTTTAAGAGGTTTAATCCGCAGCAGTAGCAGTCTGCTTAGCTACATTTTTACAAATTCGACCCTTCTGTTTTGCGCTTTCCCTTCTGCCGAACTATTGTCAGCAACGGGCACTGAAGCGCCTTTGCCGCTTGTAGTCATCCTGTTCTGATCAATTTCGAAGTTCTTGTACAGATAGGTCTTGACCGCTTCGGCTCTTTTTTCCGACAAGGTCTGGTTGGCGGCAGGGCTTCCTGCATTATCGGTGTGTCCGGTGATGCGGATGTTCAAAGACGGATTTTCTCTCAGGACAGTTGCAATTTCTTTGATCACGCCATGCGACTCGGGCCTGATCGCTGATGACCCTGTATTAAAATAAATGCCGCTGGTCGTGAATACTCCTTCATTTAACAGCTTATGGCGCGTATCCGGAGCGCCTACTGCCAGACGAATGTTCGACAAATAGAAATATTCACCGTCTTTCGCGCCGTCTCTGCTGAAAATAAGCGAATTGTAATTTTTTCCCGAAACAAAGGCACGGGGCAGATCCCATATCTTTTGTTCCCCGACGTATACCCGGATTCGTTGCTCCTGCCGCCATACAGCGACATGAACCAGGTTATTCTTCCGGCTAAATGCTTTAAACCCTTCATTTGAATTGTCCAGGGTTTTATTTCCGTTTTCAAAAACCTCGATGCCTGTCCGGCCAAGTGGTGCCGAGCCCGCATCCTGCGGATGCAAAAGGATCGTTATTCCCGATAGTTTTTTAGTCGTGCTGAACCGCTGCCAGGCCGTAAATCCATTTTTATCCTTTACTTCTGCAATGGAAATCATTAAAGGCTGATTATAAAAACTAAAATCCGGACTGACGGCCAGGTCGAATTCAATCGTTGCATTTTCCGGGATAACGGTTATCAGATCCGGCGTTACTGCTCCTTTAGCAGTCAAAGCCAGCCAATTGCTCTCCTCCCCCGCTATCTTCATGATCTCTCCCGAGGCATTGGTGTTCCATCGGGCAGGAAAGTCGCCTGTCGCGTCCTGAGAGAAATCCTCAAAGACAACTGTCTTTTCTCCGGGGATAAAATCATACTTGGATAAGGAAGAAAATGCCTGATCGTTGCCACCGGCGCCTGAGGCATCGCCAATAGGGGCATTACCCGGGCCCGATGTGTCTGATGGCGTTCCCGGCTGCTTTTCCGGTATCGTCGCTGCATCCTCAACGGTATCCAATCCTTTGTCAATCGTTTCATCCATCTTGCGGTCCACCCGCTGTTCGACCTTTTTCTCGACCCGTTTTCCCAACTTTTCCAGAAATTTTTGAGCTTGCATCTCAGGGGCCAACAGGAAGAGCCCAATTAAAACAACATAATTTTTCATCCAAACAGATTTAGGTTTTAAGTTTTTCCGCCGGTTTCCAAAGCAGACAAAACGGATGATATTCCAGAAGTTAGCTGATTTATAATTTTCGGAATGCCGTAAATAATTTTATAAAAGTCAGGAAAAAATAAGCATGATTTTCCCACTTTTACTGCTCCTGATGTAACAAGCAAAATCACAAATTGTTCCCTAAGCATTAAAACTTTTGGCCGGCTTATTTTTGGAGGATAATCAACGCGGCCCCTTTTTTAATTCCCTCAAAGAGAAACACGTCGATCCGATATTACCGTTGGAAAAATTTGATAGCTTTACAGTCAGTGTCATTGTTGCCGGATGCCGGTTTATCAACTAAAAACCGGAAATCCGGCTGTTAACGGCGGGAATCAATTCCTTTTGGCTTCTATATTAAACGATAACAGATTGAATGCGCAGGATTTAAATACTGAACTTATTAAATTTATTCGGGAGGGAAAGGAAAATACGTTCCATGCAGTTTTCATTGCTTATTTTGAACAACTGGAAATCTTTGCAAAAGTATATGTTGAAGACAGGGATGTCGCAAAGGATATGGTGCAGGAAGTATTTGTAAGCCTATGGAACAAACGGTCATCACTTCCTGAAAATATGAATCTTAAGTCATATTTATACCAGGCAACCCGGAATAATTGCCTGAACTACCTGAAAAGGTTAAAGGTACAGGCCAAATATGAAAAAAGGACGCTGGACAATTACAACGACTTACTTTTAAACTACGAAGCTTTAGTCCGGCTAAATTTCGACACCCTGTCATACAATGAATTACAGGGCGCGTTAGATAAGGCGATTAGCCAACTGCCCCCCAAATGCCGGGAAGTTTTTGAACTGAGCAGATACGAAGGAATGAAAAACCGTGAAATAGCTGAAAAGTTTGGCATATCTGTTAAGGCTGTTGAAGGGCACATCTCCAAAGCGCTCAAGCATCTAAAAGATCAACTGAAAACGATTTACCCTTCGGGATTAATACTTTTTTTGCTGTCTGAATAAGTTTTATCCACTTGATTTATTATCCATTATTCTTCGTGTTTGTAAAACTAATTGATTTTTTTCGAAACCGGACTAGGGTAAGTACAAGCTTTGTTGTTCTGGATTTAGGAGGCTTCAACAATGGACAAAGAGAAAATTATCGCGTACATTTCCGGTCATATCACTGATCCGAACGAAAAATCGGAAATTTGGAATTGGATTGATCAGGATCCTGCAAACAAGCAACTGTTTGTGCAGCTTAAAAACGTTTACGCATTGAGCAGGAAAAGCGGCGGCCTGAATGATACAGACACGGAATATTTGAGATGGCGGAGCAAAACCAATGCAGGAACCAAAAAGCTTATTGCGGAAATCATCAAATATGCAGCCATCATCTTCCTGACAGTTGGCCTGACCTGGCTTGTGCAGGATAAGTACGCGGATTCACAACTTTCAGGGACCGGCCAAATGAACGAGCTTATTTGCCCGGCCGGACAGATTTCAGAACTCGTTCTCTCAGATGGCACGAAAGTATGGCTTAATGCCGGCTCCAAAATTTCCTACCCCTCTGATTTCAGTTCACGGAAACGGGCCGTCCGCTTAACCGGAGAAGCTTTTTTTGAGGTCAAAAAAGACCGAAAACATCCGTTTCTTGTCTATACTAAAGCAATGAATATTAAGGTTCTGGGCACCAGCTTTAATATTGATGCCTATGAAGAGAATCAATTTGTTAACACGACATTGGTGGAAGGAAAAGTGGAAATTCAGAATAAAACCGGACAAGAGATCGCTCGTCTGGTACCCGGCCAGATTGCCCGATATAACATTACGAATCATGAAATTGATTTATCAGAAGTCGATACCCGTTTTTATTCTTCCTGGAAGGAAGGGAAAATAACATTTTTTAATGAACCGCTGGAAGTAATAGCAATGAAATTGGAGCGATGGTACAACGTAAAAATCACGTTTGAACAGGAAAATATTAAATCGTTCCGCTTTTCGGGCACTTTCTTAAAATATAAGCCGTTGGAACAGATTTTGCAAGTTGTAAAACTATCCTCTCCTATTGATTACAAGATCATCATAAACCCTGAAGATAAAAATGAGATTATTCTGACAAACCAAAATTAAATTGCCTATGAAGAAAACACATCATTAAAAACCCGGTATTAGCGGTCGCTAACAACGGGTTATTTTCATCCCCATGATAAAGTGCCAACCCATCATGGGCGCTGAACAACAACCTTGGAACCCAAGGTCATCATTAACATCTAAATGTCAAATTTATGAAAAAAAAGCGAATGAACTGCATTCATGATTTTGGATGCAGAAAATTAATTAGAGCAATGAAACTGATTGTATTTTTCCTGTTATCCGGATTACTGGCTGTAAGTGCTGAAAGCTATTCTCAGGCGCAACGAATTAATTTAAACATGAAGGATGCCCGGATCATCGATGTCTTCAACGCGATAGAGCAGCAGAGTGAATTTTACTTTTTCTATAAAAACGATGAACTCAATGTCAATGAAAAAGTAGACGTTCAATTTCAGGATGCAACGGTCGACAACATTATGTCCACGCTCCTAAAAGATAAAAGCTTGAATTACAAAATCGTCGACCGTTATATCGTCATTAGTCCTCAGGCAAAACAAGGCTTAATCAAACAGGTTAATGTCATTGATATACGTGGCAAAGTAACTGATTCTTCCGGGAGTCCTCTTCCAGGGGTCACGGTCGTATTAAAAGGTACAACCCAGGGAACAATTACAAATGAAAGCGGGGACTATTTGTTTTCCGGCATTCCGGGAAACGCAACGCTGGTTTTTTCTTTTGTAGGAATGAAAAATCAGGAGATCTCAGTTTTCGGAAAATCCACCGTTAACGTGACCATGCTGGAAGAAACCGTCGGGATTGAAGAAGTGGTGGCAGTGGGCTACGGATCACTGAGAAAAAAAGATGTGACGGGGGCAATAAGTTCTGTTAGTTCCGATCAGCTAAACGAAAATGTGACGACAAACCTCGTTCAGGCTATGCAAGGCAAGGTTTCAGGGGTCATGATCGCTCAGAACGGATGGCGTCCGGGTTCTGAAACAACTATTCGTATCCGTGGAAACAGGTCACTGAGCGCCACAAACGATCCGTTGTATGTGATTGACGGAATTCCCATTGAACGGGGATTAAATGAAATCAACTCCAGCGACATCGAGACCATGGAGATTCTAAAAGATGCTTCAGCAACAGCTATCTACGGATCGCGCGGGGCGAACGGAGTTGTTTTAATTACAACAAAGAGAGGTAAACAAGGGAAATCTGTTATTAGTTATGACGGGTATTATGGAATCCAAAAACCAGTCAAGTTGCTGGATATCATGAACGGACCTGAATTTGCCGAATTCGTCCGGGAAGCCTACCGAAACAGGAAGAACGCAACCGCCCGCTATAATTCTCCGGTACCGTCGATGGAAGAAGACCGGAAAAATGTGATTTTTGGCCAGGACAGCTATGTACTCGAATCAGTATTGATGGGTTACGATGAAGATGGAAATTATGATCCGGCTAAAGTAAGAAGTTTTGATTGGATTGAGGAGGTATTGAGAACTGGCATTATCCAGAATCATCAGGTGTCACTGACCGGAGGCAATGACCAGACAAAACTGATGCTATCAGCCGGATACTTTGAGAATAAAGGACTTCAGGAAGGGAATGATTACCTCAGGTATAATTTCAGGGCGAATATTGACCATCGGATAAACAGAAATGTCAATATTGGTACTTCCACTTTGTTTTCGTACGCATATGAGAAAATAGGAATTAATTTATACGATAATGCCCGAAACATGAACCCTTTGGCAAGGGCAAGGGATGACGAAGGCAATATCATTCGAAATCCCGGAAATGACGGGCTGGCAGTGAACCCTATTGCAAACATTGAAGGTAACCTTAATGATTATAAGAGAAACAGAATTATTACAAATGGATTTCTGGAGATCAAATTATTGAAAGGACTGAACTATCGTTTTAATGCCGGATTGGATTACCGCACTGCACGTGACGGTCGTTTCTATTCACAGTTGGCGAGAAACGGGGCATTACCGGAAGCGCAATACGGGGGCAACTGGTTAAAAAATTACACCGTCAATAACATCCTCTATTATGATGGTAATATCGGAAATGATCATTCACTGAAAGTTACTTTGTTGCATGAAACGCAAAGTTTCAGACAGGAAAGTGATAATTCAATAGCCAGAGGAATACCTGCAAATTATCAGCAATGGTATGCTCTGGGAGCCGCAAGCGAACTGGTCAATATTCAAAGCGAACTTCGTAAGTGGCAAATGCTTTCTTACATGGGACGGGTAAATTATAATTACAAAAACAGGTACCTGTTAACTGCAACCGGCAGGGTAGATGGTTCTTCTGTTTTAGCGCAAGGGCACAAGTACCAGTTTTTCCCCTCCCTTTCTTTCGCATGGAGAATTTCTGACGAACATTTCATGAGCGGGATGAATAAAATTGACGACTTGAAAGTTCGGCTGGGGTATGGAAAAACAGGTAACTCATCCGTGTCTCCCTATCAAACGCAGGGGGGCCTTTCGCTGATGCGTTACGCCTGGGATGAAAATGTGTTGATCTCATTTGCGCCCGGAAGTATTCCGAATCCAAGTTTGTCGTGGGAAACGACCGATCAGTTTAATATCGGATTAGATTATGCGTTGTACAAAGGGCGATTAAGCGGAGCATTGGAACTCTACCGTCAAAACACACATGATTTGTTAATGTCCAAGCAATTACCGGTTGCATCGGGCTTTGATCAAATTCTTCAAAATATCGGTAAAACCAGAAACACCGGACTTGAGTTTAGTCTTTCTTCAATAAACGTTGACCGGGGAAAAGGTTCATTTAGCTGGAAAACAGACCTGATCCTTTCAACAAATAAAGAAGAAATCGTCGAATTATACGGAGGCACCAAAGATGATATCGGGAACAAATGGTTTATTGGCAAACCATTGAATCTTTTCTATGATTATGAATTTGGCGGTATCTGGCAAAATACGACTGAAGACCTGGCCGAGATGGCCAAATTCAACCAGAATGGGTCAACTTACGAGCCCGGGTTGGTAAAGGTTGTCGATCAAAACGGAGATTACCGGATTAATGCAGAAGACAGAAAAATTCTGGGGCAGGAGCGTCCAAAATGGTTTGGAGGAATCACTAATTATTTTACGTATAAGAATGTGGATTTATCATTCCAGTGGTACGCCAGTTTCGGGAATATGGTCTACTCCGACCTGGTTCTGAGAATGGAAGGACGGTGGAATTCTGTAAAAGTTGATTACTGGACCGCCGATAATCCGAGTACTACCTATCCGAAACCCAGCGCCGATTGGGAGACTCCTCCTAACATCAATTTGACTTATTATCAGGACGCTTCTTTCGTAAGACTGAAATTTGTGACATTGGGATACACATTTTCAAAAGAGTTGCTTTCAAAACTGCAGATCTCAAATATGAGGTTGTACGCTTCGGCCCAGAATCCTTTGTTATTTACAAAGTTTAAAGGGCTTGATCCGGAAGGTGCCAGCGGTTATACAAACCCCAGCACGATGACCTTCATGATGGGATTAAACGTATCCTTTTAGATTTAGAGAAAGGATCACACTAAGACAAATTTGAATCGAAAAAATGAATACTTATGAGCACAAAGAATATAATCATGTCATTGCTTTTAATAATGACACTGTCTTGTACCCGGTTTTTAGATGAAGAAGTAATTTCCGGAGTAGGATATGATTACCTGAAAACTGCAGAAGGGATAGAATCCGGCATTGGAGCAGCATACGCCTCTTTAAGGTGGGATTATTCCGGTGAAAATCTGCACGCCATTCAGGAATTGGGCACTGACACGTATATGGAAGGCCAGGATGGTGGCTATAAAGGGGCACTCAACAGGTACGAATCAAGCCTCAACTCCCAGTTCGGACTTCTGTATGATTTCTGGGCGAATTATTATAAAGGGGTCAATCGTGCCAATACGGTTTTGCTGTCGTTACCGGAAGTAACAGGAATGAATGAAGACAAAAAAATAATCAGGACGGGTGAAATGAAATTTTTAAGAGCTTTGTTTTACTTTAAACTGGTTCAAACTTTTGGAAAAATTCCAATCGTTGATGCAAGTGGAATTGAGGCTAAAACCGATTTTAAAAGGTCTCCTGTCGCAGATGTGTACGCATTAATCATCGCTGATCTGCGTGATGCCGTATCAAAACTTCCTGAGTCACAACCGGATTATGGCAGGGCAACAAAATCCGCTGCCAGTCATTTGTTAGCTTCGGTATATTTAACCCGGGGAAGTGCGGTAACGGAAGAGAGAGGTCAAAAGCCAACAGACATGGATAGTGCGGCCTATTATGCAGATGAGGTCATAAACAGCGGCAAATACGCGTTAGTTTCAGATTTCAAACAACTTTGGGATATTAATAATCAAAAAAACAGCGAAATAATCTTTGCGGTTCAATATTCGACAAACATGCTGTATAATAACAATTTGGGAAACAAAATCCATTTGTACTATACTATGGTTTACGATAATAAACCCGGAATGACCCGGGATATTGAAAATGGAAGGCCATGGAGGAGAGTACGTCCTACTGATTTTACATTATATGATCTGTTTGACCGCAAGCATGACGCACGTTTCTACAAAACATTTAAGACAGTTTGGTTGTGTAATTATACCGGGAATATTCCTGTGTGGGAAGCAAAAGCCGGTTTTGTTCCCCCTGCGGAATTATCAGGCAAACCCAAATTGAAATTAGGAGATACGGCCATCTGGGTTACGATGGAAAGATATTCTCAAAATACAAATATGGATTCATTGTTTGCGTCACGGCCGTATTATTATATTCCCAGGAACAGGCAAACAAATGCTGAATTTCCACAGAATTACAAATTTTATGACAATAAAAGACCTTCTGTTGCAGAAGAAAACGGTTCAAGAGACTGGAAACTTTTCAGACTGGGTGAAACCTATTTAATTGCCGCCGAGGCCTATGGCCGCAAGGGCGACTTTGACAAGGCCGTTGAACGTTTAAATATGGTGAGAACAAGAGCCGCTTATAAAGAAGGTGAAGCAAAACCTTCCGAATTCATAAAAGTGGAAGGAGGAACTGCTGCAGAGGCATTAAGCAGTACGCTTCCCCAAATGTTGCTGACAAAAGCCGACATCACGTCGAACCTGGGTGATAAGTCTTTTGTTGATTTTATGTTAGACGAAAGAGGCCGGGAGTTGCATGGGGAGCTTGTAAGAAAATGGGACCTGCAAAGATGCGAAAAGCTGTACGAAAGGGTGAAAAAATATAATCCCGAAGCAGTAAATATTCAGCCCTATCATCAGTTAATGCCTGTTCCGCAAAATCATATCGATCGTCTGGATCCGGCAGGAATTATTGAAGAAGAGCAAAACGCAGGGTATTATTAAGAGCATTTCGCCCCCTGTAAAAATTGGACAGGGGGCAAAATGTCATTTTTCAAATTATAAATCATTTTGAAACAATTATGGACAGAAGGAAATTTATCGGATTAACCACGGGCTCGGCCGGTATCGCATCATTCGGTTTACCTTTATCAGGAATTGCTCAAACGCTATTGGGTATTTCTGCTGAAGACAATCAGGAACTGGGTAAACATAGAATTACCAAAGCGGAGGTACTGGAAGTGAACTACCGCTGGCCCCGGTTTGTTGGCAAAAACGGAAGGATCGACTTTCACGGACAGGATCATAAATCCACGGTACTGAAGCTATACACCGATCAGGGTGCGATGGGATGGGGGCTTTCCGGACAAGATGCAAAAAAGCTTATTCCGGCGATTCAAAATAAAAAAATTTCCGAATTAATAACCCCGGAACATGGTCTGATCGAAGGACTGGACAGATCGGTGGACTTTGCTCTTCATGACCTGATGGGCGTCATATTAAACAAACCTGTTTATCAGTTATTGGGAAGTAAAGGGCCCAGGGAGACTCCGGTATACAGCGGCATGATCTACCTGGACGAGTTAAATCCGGGAAATGAATCAAAGAGTCTGAATATTATCCTTGAAAATTGTGAGTGGGACTACAACTACGGATACCGGATGTTAAAAGTTAAAATAGGCCGAAGTGGGCGATGGTATCCGCATAATCAGGGACTTGACAAAGACATTGAAGTTGTGAAACTGATTCATAACGCCTATAAGGGGAAAGATACCCAGTTATTAATCGACTCCAACGACATGTACAGTCTGGAAGATACAATTGATTTTCTGAAGGGAATAAATGATATTCCCCTGTTTTGGGTGGAGGAGCCATTCCGCGAAGCGATCGAACCGGGGAGAAAACTAAAGGAGTGGATGAACCAAAACGGTTTTGAAAAGACATATTATGCCGATGGTGAGGCAAATCCTGACTACGACGTTTGCATGCAGTTGGGAAAGGAAAAAGTAATGGACGTTTTTTTAGATGATGTTTACGGAGTGGGCTTTTCCGGATGGACCAGGCTGATGGCCAAACTGAAAAAAATGAATATGCTGGCAAGTCCTCATGCCTGGGGAGACAGGTTAAAAACACACTACATCGCCCATTTGTCATCGGGTCTGGGAAATGTAACGACCATTGAAGGTGTTACCTGTTTGTCGGATGAGATCGACTACGGTGATTACCCCATTGTAAATGGCATGCTCCGGGTCTCGAACGCGCCTGGTTTCGGGATGAAGCTTCTGGTATA
>JBCFBK010000003.1:0-61199 GCA_038562555.1 Prolixibacteraceae bacterium
GATGAAGCAAACAGAAAAACATTCCGCGAAATTGAAGTCGCGTTCAATACCTCAGAGATTATTCTGGACCCGGAAAAATTTGATCCGTCGGTCGCTTATCCCCGACTTCGATTCAAACTGAAGCGAAAGCGTTTGGTTGTCATTTCTGCAAACAGGATAAAGCGATTTGCAGGTTACGCGGCGACTGCAGTAATTGCCATTGGACTGACCTGGTTTGCACAGCATTATTTTTCGCTGCAGCCTGATTTCCTCGAACCAGGACAGCCGGTTTACCAAAGTGTGGAAACACCTGCCGGTGCAAAGAGCCTGATTACCCTGGAGGACGGAACCCGGGTGTGGCTGAATGCCAAAAGCAAGCTTGTTTACCCGACTCATTTTGCCGGTCACTCCAGAGAAGTTCAATTGGAGGGGGAAGGATATTTTGATGTGGCGAAAGACAAGTCAAAACCTTTTAACGTAAAGACGTCGCACCTAAACATTCATGTTTTGGGAACGGTGTTTAACCTGAAGTCATATCCGGCGGAGGGTCTGATCGAGGCGACGCTGGTCGAAGGCAAAATCACGATGAACAGACTCACGGGCGAAAATCAGGAGAAACAACTTCTTGAACTAAAACCGTATCAACAGGCTACATTTATAAAAAAAGAAGGATTTCTGACCGCGGATGAGGCCGCTGCCGCCAATATTTCGCCAGATGAAGCCAATCTTCGCTCCAAAGAGCATTTAGTGGTCGCGGAGCATATCGATCCCGGTACTGTAGCGGCATGGAAAGACAACAAGCTGGTCTTTAAGAATGAGACATTCGAAAGTATCGCGCTGAAGCTTGAACGGACCTATGATGCGAAAATCATATTTGAAGATGAAGCTGTTAAGCATTATCGTTTTTCGGGCGTTTTTTCGGAGATCAGTATTAACGAGGCACTTAAGGCGCTTCAGTTTTCGTCTGGTTTTAGCTTTAAAATAGAACATCGCACCATATTAATCAGGAGATGAGGCCTATGAAAAAAAAATGAACCGGCAATTTGTTGCAGAAATTACCGGTTCCGAAATAGTAAATGTTTAATAACTAATTCAGTACAAAAGTATGAAAAAAAATCGATCCGTTTTCCTTTTCGCAAAAAGGAAAGCCACAAAACTTTGGTTTATGATCAGGTGGATAGCTTTTTTTATGTTTCTGTCTATCCTGCACGTATCGGGTGCAGCTTTTTCGCAAGGGACGATCAGTATATCGCAAAAAAATGTAACGATCCGGCAGGCGCTGAGTGAAATTGAGCGGAATACGAGTTTCAAATTCCTGTACCGCAACGAAAATTTTGACGTGGGGAAAGTGATCAGTATCGATGTTCAGGACGCTGATATTGAATCTGTTTTGAAAACGATATTTGCAGGACAGGAATTTTCGTACCAGATTTTCGGGAACAATGTAATTGCCCTGAATGTCAAAAGTAATCAGCAGCAGGATCGTAAAATTACGGGAAAAGTCACCGATGCTTCCGGCGCCCCGCTGCCAGGCGTTTCGGTGGTGATTAAGAGCACCACGCAAGGAACCGTTACCGATGCAGACGGGAATTATTCTCTTTCAGGTGTTCCCGCCGGCGCGAGCCTGGTGTTTTCGTTCGTGGGGATGAAACAACAGGAAGTTCCGGTTTCGGGACAAACGGCTGTCATCGTGATGGAAGATGACGCGGTAGGTATCGATGAGGTTGTCGTTACCGCTTTGGGCATCAGCAGGGACAAAAAGACACTTACCTATGCCACCCGGCAAATGAGCGGAGATAATTTGAATAATGCCCGGGAAATAAATATTTCCAGCGCTTTGCAGGGGAGAGTGGCGGGGATTAACATCAACAGTACCAACTCAGGTCCGGGCGGATCCAGCAGGCTTGTATTGCGCGGCGATAAATCGTTGTTGGGGAACAACCAGCCACTGATTGTTCTTGATGGTGTACCGGTCGATAATACCTCCGATGCGAACGCTGAAACTTCGTATGGTGCGCGGGATAAGGGAGATGGTCTTTCGAATATCAATTCAGACGACATTGAATCGCTTACCGTGCTTCCCGGTCCGGCAGCCGCTGCCTTATATGGTTCTGCAGCAAGCAACGGTGTTCTGATCATCAACACAAAAAAAGGAACAGGAACAAAACGTCGTGTTGACTTTTCAAGTTCATTGGTGGTTTCAACACCCCGGATCTATCCGAAGTTTCAGAACACATACGGACAAGGCATTGGCGGCGCCTTCCTCAGCAACAGTGAATACAGTTGGGGACCGAAAATGACCGGTCAGATGGTAACCGACTGGACCGGGGAGTCGCAGGCATTAACACCTCAACGGAATAATGTAAGGGATTTTTTCCGGACCGGAACGGAGTTCATGAACACGTTGGCTGTCACTTCGGGTCATACCTATGCTTCATACACAAACACCACGAGCAAAGGAATTATCCCTAATAATGAGTATAACCGGCACAACTTCAATATCCGCGAAACCTTTGAGCTGGCAAAAGGTTTAACAGTCGATGCCAGGCTGACCTGGATGCTTGAAGACGACTCCAACCGGCAGTCGACAGGCCAAAGGAATTTTGCCGTCAGCAGCCTCTATCAGATGCCCCGAAGTATCCGGCTTCATGATGTAAGGAATTATGAATCGATTGTCAATAATGAACGTGTTCAGAAGTTCTGGAACCCCGGCTCATTCACGCTCCAGAATCCTTACTGGTCGGTCTACCGCAACCTGTATGAACGGACCAGACGACGGTTGATGGGCATGGTGTCGCTGAAGTACCAGATCACCCCTGCGTTAAGCGCCCAGCTAAGAGGCAGTGCCGATTATTACAACGATACCGGAGAAGAAAAGGATTATAATAACACCTACTGGGTCGAAACGCCCGGGCAAGGCAACTACATCGTGGAAAAGTCATCGAACCGTCTGCTGACCGGTGACGCTTTACTCACCTTTGTAAAAGATATTTCTCCTGCCTTCAATCTGAATATCAATGCCGGGGCAAGTATTGAACGAACAGACTTCGAAACGACTTTGACAGAAAACAACGGACTGGTTATCCCCAACGTTTTCTCACTCAACAACGCCATCGGGCTGAGCACACAGCAAAACATGAGCAGGAGCGAAAAACACAGCGTCTATGGTGCGGCTCAGATCGGATTTAAAAATTTTGCTTTTTTAAATGTGACTGGTCGCAATGACTGGAATTCAACCCTGCCCAAAGATAACCTTTCGTATTTTTATCCTTCAATTGGCGCAAATCTCATTATCAGCGAAGTGCTTGAGCTTCCTGAGGCCATATCGTTTATTAAGCTGAGAGGTACCTATGCCGTTGTTGCAAACGGGACCGGTTTTGATTCCTACAGGACTCCCCGGTACGAATACCGGTCGGGTGGAAACAGTATTTTTATGTACAGCGACGGTACCCGGTATCTGGAAGAACTGAAGCCGGAGACAACACGTTCGTGGGAGGGTGGTCTTGAACTGAACCTATGGAAAAACAGACTCGGAATAGACGTATCGGTTTATAAATCAAATACCGACAACCAGATCCTGACGATCCCTATGTCGAGCACCAGCGGCTACCTGAGACGTATTATCAATGCCGGGGAAATAGAAAATAAGGGGGCAGAAGTGACCATCAACAGCAAACCTTTTTCCTCGCGCGAATTCTCGTGGGACTTAGGCGTCACTTTTAGCAGGAATATCAATGAGATCCGGGAGCTAAGCCCCGAAAACGAAAAGCTGATCCTGGTCTGGGACCGCATGGCAAATATTACTGCGTACGTAGGCGGAAAATTCAGCGACCTTTGGGTCTCAGACTTCATACGCGATGAACAGGGCCGGATCATCGTCGATAACTCCGGCGTTCCGTTGACAGGCGAAAAGGAATATTATGCAGGAAACCCGAATCCCGATTGGAGAGCGGGCATGATGAATACCTTCCGCTATAAAAAAATTTCTGTTTCTGCCTTGATCGATATCCGGCACGGCGGGGTGATCCTTTCCCATACAGAAGCCATGTTGTCATACGCCGGAGCATCACAGAATACGCTGAAGAACAGGGAATCGGAATTTGTTGTTCCCAATTCGGTTTTTGAAGACGGCACGCCGAATAATATTCCGGTTTCGGCCGAAACCTACTGGAAAACGATCGGGGGAGGTTACCCCGTGGGAAGCCAGTTCATTTATGACGCGAGTAATATCCGGCTGAGGGAATTAAGTTTAAATTACGCCTTGCCGGATTATCTTACAAAAGGGCTTGTTAAAGGTGCTACCATCAGTTTTATCGGGCGGAACCTGTTTTTCATATCCAATAAAGCCAAAGTTGTTGACCCCGAAGCGGCCTCGCTCGGTACGGGGAACGCCCAGGGAATTGAGTACAGTTCAAACCCGGGACTGCGGAGCTATGGATTTCAACTGCGTTTAAACTTCTAAAACTATCGTATCATGATGAAAAAATATCGTTTTATCCCGGCGATTTTGTTTGCCACCATGTTGTTGGGCTGTACCGGTAATTTCGAAGAAATTAACACCGACGAAACAAAAATCGAGGAAATGAATCTCGAAAATATCGCCTTCTTTTTTGCCAACGCGGTAAACTATGGAAGTATTCAGGATATCGGTACTTATAACATTATTCCCCAATGGCATCAGGACTTTTGGGTACAGTACTTTACTCCGGTGGGAACCAGTCCGACCGACCGGTTTGATGTCCTTCAATGGTTCTTCTTTCATTGGGACGGGATCTATTATCACACCCTGCCGCATTTGAATAAAATCATCGAGATTACGGAAGGAGTCGATATGCCGGCCAATGCGGTGGCCAAGGTCTGGAAAGTTTATTCCATGCATATCCTGACCGATTTATATGGCCCCGTTCCTTATTTTGAAGCAGGCAAAGGGGAGCTAAGGACTTCTTACGACAGCCAGGAAGAAGTATATAACGATTTCTTCGTTTTACTGGATGAAGCGGTGACCGGACTCAAAGAGGCTGATCCCGGCGCAAGACCTTTTGGCGATGAAGACGTGATTTACAGCGGAGATCCCGGCAAATGGATCAAATTCGCCAACTCACTCCGCCTGAGGCTGGCCCTGAGGATTTCGTATGTAAACCCGGCCAAAGCGAAGACTGAAGCAGAAAAGGCGGTTGCCGGCGGTGTCATGACCGATGTGGCTGACGATGCCATGATCAGGGTGTCGCCCACTTCGCAAAATCCACTGAATTTTATTGCGGCCTGGAACAGCATGTGTATGAGCGGTGCCATGGAAAGTTACATGAAAGGCTATAATGATCCCAGAATGCAGGAGTATTATAGTCCCAATGCGAATGGTTTGTATCATGGTATTCCCAACGGATTGGTGGAACGGGACTGGACCCTTCAGCCATACAAAACGATGGACTCCCTGAATAATTGCGGCCCGCGTTTTTCACCCGATCTGATGAATGAAAATCCCTATTACGTGATGTATGCAGCAGAATCTTATTTTTTACGGGCCGAAGGTGCTCTGAATAACTGGAATATGGGTGGATCGGCTAAGGACCTTTATGAACAGGGTATCCGGACTTCCATGCGGCAGTGGGGCATAAGCGCAGCAGCAAGGATAAATGATTACATCAGTAACACAGCCACGCCGGTTCCTTTGAACGATTATTTCAACACGCCGGCTGTCAGCGATATCCCTGTTGCGTTCAGCGCTGATCCTGCCATCCAGCTTCAGCAGATCATGACACAAAAGTGGCTGGCCCTGTTCCCGGATGCCTGCGAATCATGGTCGGAATTGAGACGCACCGGTTTTCCCGAACTCTACCCGATAAAAACGTCAAGTAATCCTGATGTGGCTCCAAATTCGATGATCAGGAGGATACCTTTTGTAAGCACGGAAAGGGACATGAACGCAGAGGCAGTTTTGGAAGCGACAACGTTATTGGGCCCGGGCGGCGATAAAGCCGGCACCCGGGTATGGTGGAACGTTTCCCGGCAGTAGTAATACGCCGGGTTTTCAACAAAGGCATGAAACAGCAGGGGGTTATTTCTTTCCCGCTTCCGGATTGAGATAGTCTCCTGCCTGATTTCCAGGACAGTGACTTGAGCTATTCCCTTACAGCAAATCGCTGGCCAGCTCAGCCAGATAGCTCCGCTCGCCTTTTACCAGGTTCACATGGGAGAACAATTCCTGCTTCCGCATTTTGTCGGTCATATAGGCCAGGCCGTTTGACTTCATATCCAGGTAGGGTGAATCGATCTGCTGGAGGTCGCCTGTAAAGACCATTTTAGTGCCTTCTCCGGCTCGGGTGATAATCGTCTTAATTTCGTGCGGGGTCAGATTTTGCGCTTCATCGACGATGAAATAGGCGTTCGAAAGACTTCGTCCGCGAATATAGGCCAGCGGCGTGATAATAAGCCGTTCCTCCTTAAGGAGTTCGTCAATTTTCAGGAATTCCGGACTGCGCTGATTAAAGACGTGCTTAATGACCGTCAGGTTATCAAACAGAGGTTGCATATAAGGGCTGATCTTTTCGGAGGCATCACCAGGCAGGTAGCCCAGATCTTTATTGCTGAGCGCAACAATCGGGCGTGCCAGCAGGATCTGTTCATACAGCTTGTTTTGTTCAAGGGCTGCGGCCAATGCCAAAAGCGTCTTTCCGGTACCGGCTTTACCGGTCAGGGAAACCAGCTTAATGTCGGGATTCAACAATGAATTCAAGCTGAAAGTCTGTTCTGCATTCCGTGGCTTTATCCCGTATGCGGTTTTCTTTTCAACCCGGACCATCCGTTTGGTAACACTGTCAAAGCGTCCAAGTACGCTCGATTTATTTCCTTTGAGAATGTAATATTCATTGGCTATTGGCGTGCCGGGCAATTTAACCCCCTCGAGGGAAAAGGATCCTTCATTATACAGCGCATCAATGAGCTGGTCATTAAAACCATCCAGATCGGTGATAGACTTTTCGAAAACATGCGGGTCCTTAATTTTGTCATTTTTATAATCTTCAGAGAGGATCCCCAGCGACTTGGCTTTCATGCGCAGGTTGATGTCCTTCGAAACCAGAATGGTGCTTCGCTTTGGATTATCTTTCGTGATATAATCGGCAATAGCCAAAATGCGGTGGTCGGGAATATCGTCCTTGAACGACTGTTTTATGGCTTCGGAGAAGGGCTTTCCGGTGGCAATGATCAGTTTGCCAAGATCAGCCCCGAGTTTAATTCCCCCGTTAAATGATTGTTCACCAACAATACTGTCGAGTATCCTTACAAATTCCCTTGCCTGAAAGTTAATGGGATCGTTTCCCTTCTTAAATTTGTCAAGTTCTTCCAGTACCGTTATCGGAAGAATGATATCATTATCTTTGAACTGGTAAATACAGGTATGATCGTGAAGAATTACATTTGTATCCAGCACGAAAATTTTAGTAAGCTTCCGCGTTGCCATATCGTTCCTTTTTTAGACAGGTTCTAAAAATAGGTAAAAAACAGACGATTTAGCCTGTATTGACCGTTAAAAAGTGTTGAATGTCGAAAAGCTCCGGCCATCACATGCCGGGGAAAAGATTAACATGAATGAATAAATATCCGGAGATCCTTGATTACCTGTATCGTCAGCTTCCCATGTTCCAGCGAACCGGTTCTGCTGCATACAAGAATACACTTGACAATACCCGGGCGTTGGATGAGATGTTTGATCATCCGCACCGGCATTTTAAAACGATACACGTAGCGGGAACGAACGGAAAAGGATCGGTTTCGCACATGCTGGCTTCAGTGCTGCAGGAGTCGGGTTACAGGGTCGGACTGTACACATCGCCGCATCTGGTCGATTTTCGCGAACGTATTCGTGTAAATGGTGAAATGATCCCCGAAGAGGAAGTCGTTTCGTTCGTGGAGCGTTTTCGGGAAATGGATGAGGCCGCCACGCTGGAACCCTCCTTTTTTGAGCTGACCGTTGCAATGGCCTTCGAATATTTTAAGAACAGCCGGATCGATATTGCCGTTGTGGAGGTGGGGCTGGGAGGAAGACTGGATTCGACGAACATTATCACGCCCGAAGTAGCGGTTATTACCAATATCAGTTTAGATCATACTGCTTTACTGGGCAGTACCATTCCCCTGATTGCCGGAGAGAAGGCCGGTATCATAAAACCGGGGATCCCTGTGGTGATCTCTGAAAGTGACGATGAATATAATGATGTCTTTGAGAAAAAAGCAGCAGCAGGAGGATCACCCATTGTCTTTGCCGACCGGGAATACCACGCCTCCTATTCCATGATGCTGCCTGAAGGACTGCAGGTATTTAATTTCAACAGGCATGGAAATCTGGATTTTCCGGCCTTGCGAACGGACCTGCTGGGCAGCTATCAGCGCAGGAATACAGCGTGTGTCCTGAAGGTGCTCGAAATCATGAAAAGCAAAGGGTGGACAATTGACCTTCAGTCCGTTTACCGGGGCATGGAGCGGGTGAAAGCCAACACCGGGCTCCGGGGCCGTTGGGAGATTGTCGGCGCCAATCCTGCTGTCATCTGCGATACCGGCCATAATGAAGGCGGGATCAGGCTGGTTGTAGACCAACTGCGGAATACGGCCTGGAAAAGACTGCATATGGTGTTTGGGATGGTTAACGACAAGGATATTGAAGGTGTGCTGAATCTTTTGTCGCAGGAGGCTTCTTACTATTTTACCCAGGCTGCCATTCCCCGCGCCATGGACGCGGAATTACTGAAACAAAAAGCAAAATCGGCAGGCCTGGAAGGCAAGTCTTTTTCTTCCGTTAAAGATGCTGTGAATGAGGCGTTAAAACAGGCGGAACCTAATGATTTGGTTTTTATCGGGGGTAGTTCTTTTGTCGTGGCTGATTATTTTTCCTAAAATTTTTCGCATTCCTTTTGACGCAAAAAAAAAAGATATATATTTGCAACGCCTTTGAATAAAGGCAGCGTTCAAAAGAAAGGGCGGTTAGCTCAGCTGGTTCAGAGCATCTGGTTTACACCCAGAGGGTCGGGGGTTCGAATCCCTCACCGCCCACAAAAAAAAGCAGCAAATCAATTGGTTTGCTGCTTTTTTTATTTGAACAAAACCGATGAATGTTTAAAGCTGATAATCATCTCTTCAAATTGCTTGATAAAATCCTGTCCAAGATTTCCATGGAAGTAATTTTCTTCGTCGCCAATGTTTTCTATATGTAGCATCACGCTGTCCAAAGTTGCCACGGAACCTGCAATCTCCAGATCAAGTTTATCAATGACAAAACCCTGAAAGGTGCCAACACCACCGGCGCCTCCAGCCCTAAACGTCTGCTTTTTATACCGGTCACTGATTTTTTTCTCGTATTGGCGAAAAAACAATGGGAAAAGTGACGTTCCTGTTGCCCCGGTGTCAAAATGGAAACTCAGGGTGTCGCCCTTATAAATACAGGCAACGATTGGCATAAGCTCTTCGACGGCCAGGTTGCTGTGCGGAAACACCGTGGCCTTTTGCGGGACGAACAGCTGGTTGTCTCTTGTAATGTGGATCTCTTCCATGGCCCTGATAACAGGAAACCCGATTATTCCGGTTATGTGATACCCAATTTGAGGGAAGGACAAATCCTCGTCGTTAAAGACGAGAAATACGACATTCTTGAAAGTCACGGCTCCAATATCCATATTCTCAGCAATAGCGAGGCTGCTTTTAACTTTTGAACCTGTTGTCGTTGACACCATAAAATCAGTTTCGATAATTTTCATGTCCAGCCTGTTCGCAATGGATTTTTGGATTACTGAAAAATTTGCGCCTGTATCAAACACCAGCTTCATTGTCGTATCCTGAAAAGAAACATCAATATTCATCAGGCCAACCTGGTCTTTTATTAACGGGACTGTGAAATCATTGCTTTTGATTATTTTCTGCTTCGGGGTATCTTTTAAGGCCTCCCAAATTTTGTGTGTATTTTTAAAGTCTTCCATCTCTGCCGAATCGATAAGCGCGGCATAATTTTCCTGAATGAACCGGTTGGTGCGCGATGCCTCCTCATATTCAAACAGGTTGATATGGTTTTGAAGTTTGCGCTCATACAGATTTTTCACCATCAGATCGGTAAATGTGGTAAGT
The DNA here is from genome assembly GCA_038562555.1 of Prolixibacteraceae bacterium. GTDB lineage: Bacteria > Bacteroidota > Bacteroidia > Bacteroidales > Prolixibacteraceae > JBCFBK01. Next base: position 10,090 of record JBCFBK010000003.1, read on the forward strand.
TCTCCGGCCTCTAATAGTTCATCGATGCTTTTATTCGATTCGCCTCCCTTGTTAAATGTATTGTCAATAATGGCCCGAAAATACAAGGCATGCTGCCAGGAGAGTTGATGCTTCTTCAACTCGTAGGTTTCCTTCAGTTTAAAATATTTTTTATCGTCACACAGTTTTTTTAGCTCACTTAAGGTTTCAGGAGATGAAGAGTTTTCCCTTTGGGAAAAGTCTCCGCATCCTGTTAACAAGGTATAGGCAATCAGGCATACTATCAGTTTCTTCATAAGAAAGCATTTGGGTTTTCCGGGTATGGGATCAAAAGTATTAAAATCATTCGCAACAAGAACAACCGGAGGATTATTTTCAAAACGTAAATATCTCTGGAATATTTACAGCGGAGGGCAGAAGTATGAGGTTCCGCGATATTTTCCTGGTTGACTTATCGCGACATTAAATAATTATCCGATCCAACGTAATAAGCCCGGGTTCAGCTATCCTTCATCTGAATTTTTCGTACTTTTAGGTGATGCAAAGCTGCCCGTTTCCCTGCTGGTTGAATTTAAGGTCAGCAGATTTTGCGGGAAAGCAATAATTATTCAACGTTTTACAAAATATAAAAGACGATAGAAATGAAAGAGAGAAGCATTGAATTACTAAACAAAGCGGTAGCTGATGAGTTGTTAGCTGTACATCAGTACATGTATTTCCACTTCCACTGTGACGACCAGGGCTATGACCTGCTGGCCAGTTTATTCAAAAGAACGGCCGTTCAGGAAATGATGCACATTGAGACCTTGTCTGAACGCATTCTGTTCTTAAAAGGAGACGTGGAGATGGCTGTCGGCGGGGAAGTTAAAAAAACGCATGATGTCCGGGAAATGCTGACTATGGCCCGCAAAATGGAAGAAGAGAGTGCCCATGAATATAACCTTTGGGCAAACGAATGCGCACAAAACGCGGATTCGGCAACCAAAAAGATTTTTGAAGGTTTAGTTGAAGAGGAAGAAGGCCATTTCGATCAGTTTGACATTGAAATGGGAAACATGGAGAAATTTGGCGACAACTACCTGGCCCTTCAGTCAATCGAACGGAGCAAAAAGCTGTCCGGACATCCCGGAACTGAATAAAAAAAAAGATGCTGTGATTTTGGTCAATTATTTGTAATAAAATAATTGACAGCTAGTTAAGAGTGAGGAGACCGTAGCTGATCAAAAGTCAGTTACGGTCTCCTTTTTAAATGCTTTTTCATCCTTTATGCGGAGAGTGCTTAGTTTAATAAAAAAATCTCACTTTGTTATCATAAATGAATATTTTATTTCAAAATGGTCATATAATTATTTATAAAAAACCGTTTTGATTATATAATGATTATTTTAGTATTCCGATGTCAACAGTCTCTAACTTTGTTATCCTTCCTGCTTCATTTCCTGTCAGTTAAGGGCGCCGTACGCGTCTTGTAAATTCCGCATAAAGAGACATTTGTTTATATAGATACTTAAAAGATGTATTTATGTTATTAAATAAAACAAAAAAATGTCAATTTAATGTTTTAGTAATAAAAAAAGTGGCATTTTGATAATATTCCTTCTTTTCTTTGCATTGAGAAAAAGATAAAAATATCTTAATTGTCTGACTATGGAGAAAAGAACCTCGGCGAAAGCAACACAAATTCAGCTTTTCAGTCTTCGGACCGTTCAGATGAGAACCTTCCATATTACCTGGTTCTCGTTCTTTTTGTGTTTTTTCGGTTGGTTTGGTGTAGCGCCCCTGATGGCGGTTATCCGTGACGAACTTCTTTTATCGAAAGCACAGGTTGGAAATATTATCATATCGTCGGTAGCGATAACGATTTTCGCCAGGTTATTTATCGGATGGCTTGCAGATAAAATAGGACCTCGAATCACATACACCTGGTTGCTTATCCTGGGCGCATTACCGGTTATGCTCATCGGGCTAAGCAATGACTATTATTCATTTCTTATTTTCCGCCTGGCAATCGGAGCTATCGGAGCATCGTTTGTCCTGACACAGTTTCACACTTCTTTAATGTTTGCCCCCAATGTCGTGGGAACTGCAAATGCCACGACAGCAGGCTGGGGTAACCTGGGAGGAGGTGTTACGCAGATGGTCATGCCACTGCTTTTTGCCGGTTTTGTCGGCCTGGGTTTTATCGACAGCCAGGCCTGGCGGCTTGCCATGATCATTCCCGGCATACTGATGATTGTGATGGGAGTCGTCTATTACCGGTATACGACCGATACCCCGGAAGGTGACCTGAGGGACCTGAGAAAATCAGATCCGGATTTTGCTGTTAAGAAGCAGTCGGGTGAGAATAGCTTCGTCGCCGCTTTAAAAGATTACAGGGTCTGGGGGCTTTTCCTGATCTACGGTGCTTGTTTCGGTATTGAGCTGACCATTAATAATATTGCCTCCCTTTATTATGTCGATTATTTCAGGCTCGATGTAAAAACAGCCGGCATAATTGCCGGCCTGTTTGGACTGATGAACCTGTTTGCCCGCGCGCTTGGCGGCATTCTGGGAGATCGTTCGGGAATGAAATGGGGTTTAAAAGGGCGGGTTTATTTCCTTTTTCTGACTTTGCTTTTTGAAGGACTGGCGATTATTCTTTTCAGCCGGATGACGGTCCTTCCACTGGCAATAGGGACGATGATCATTTTCAGCTTGTTCGTTCAGTTGGCCGAGGGAGCGACTTTTTCGGTTGTTCCTTTCGTAAATAAGAAGGCGGTTGGAACTGTTTCGGGTATCGTAGGCGCAGGGGGTAATGCGGGTGCAGTGGCGGCAGGATTCCTCTTTAAAATGGAAGATGTGAGCTATCCACAGGCACTTTTTTTCATTGGAATTCTGGTCACGGTTATCGCTTTCGCCTCTTTCCTGGTCCGCTTTTCTGAAGAAGATGAAAAAGCGGCCGAAAAGGAAATGCCCGACAGGATTCTCCGAAAGAAGAAACTGAGATTGCAACCGGCCTACGCCTATTACTTTGCGTTGTCACCGCAACTAAATCAAAAACGGGATGATTAGCAACGATCACTATAAATCGACCTGTTCGTACTGTGGCGTCGGATGCGGAGTCGTCGTTTCGAAAAAGCCCGACGGGAAAGTCATGGTGAGGGGCGACGACGATCATCCTGTGAATCGCGGAAAGCTTTGTTCGAAAGGTCTTAATCTTCATTACGTGGTCAATAACAAGACCGACCGCTTGCTATATCCGCAGGTCAGGCTTGCAAAAGGATACCCGTTGAGGAAAGCTGAATGGCCGGAAGCGGTTAACCGGGTTGCAACTGTATTTAAAACCCTGATCGATAAATTCGGACCGGATGCTGTCGCTTTATACGTATCGGGGCAATGCCTCACCGAAGAATATTATGTTGCCACCAAACTGGCCAAAGGATTTTGGGGGACCAACAATATCGACACCAACTCGAGACTTTGCATGAGCTCCGCGGTAGCCGGCTATAAAATGCAATTGGGTGAAGATGCCGTGCCTGTTTCATACGACGACATTGAACTCGCCGATTGCTTTTATATCGCGGGTGCCAACCCCGCATGGTGCCATCCGATCCTGTTCAGGAGGATTGAAGCGCATAAGGCGGCAAATCCCGATGTTAAAATTATTGTTGCCGACCCGCGAAAAACGCAAAGCTGCGCGCTGGCCGATTTGCATTTGCAGCTCACTCCCGGAACAGATGTTTTTCTTAATCATGCGATTGGCCGCTGTTTGATTGAAGAGGGATATGCCGACCGGCAGTTTGTGAAAAACAGTACCGAAGGCTACCAGGCGTACAGGCAAAAGGTGATGGAGCTTTCGCTGGATGAATCTGCTTCCATATGCGGACTGTCAAAGGAAGAGATTGTCACGGCGGCCAGATATATTGGTCAGGCCAAAGGCTATATTTCCATGTGGGCCATGGGCCTGAATCAAAGTGTTATCGGTGTAAATAAAAACCTGTCGCTGATCAACCTGTCGCTGATCACCGGCAAGATAGGGAAGCCGGGATCCGGTCCTTTTTCGCTGACCGGTCAGCCCAATGCAATGGGTGGCCGCGAAGTGGGCGGTATGTATAATCTTCTGCCGGCACACCGTGACCTGAATAACGACTTGCACCGGAAAGAAGTGGCTGGTTTTTGGGGAGTTGATTCTATTCCGGCCCGGCCCGGTCTCAGCGCTACTGAAATGATCGATGCGCTGGAGAGTGATAAGCTTAAGGCCGTTTGGATTATCTGTACCAACCCGATGGTCAGTTTGCCAAACTCCAATAAAGTTGAAAAAGCCCTACGGAAAGCGCGCTTTGTTGTCGTCCAGGATATCTCTGACAAATCAGATACCCTTCCTTTTGCAGATGTTGTTTTTCCGGCGGCAGGCTGGCTGGAGAAAGACGGCACGATGACTAACTCCGACCGGAGAATCAGCTATCTGAGGAAAATTACAGATGCGCCGGGGGAAGCTTTACCCGATTTTGAGATCATCTGCCGGGTAGCCAGGAAAATGGGCTATCACGGATTTGGGTTTAAAAGCAGTCGCGAAGTTTTTGACGAGTACAAGCAGCTTACAAACGGAACAAACCTGTCGATCGAGGAACTGTCGTACCAATTTCTGACCGAAAACGGAACAGTTCAGTGGCCTTTCAAAAACGGGCGGGGCACTAAGCGTCTGTTTGAGGATGGAAAGTTTTACACGACAAGCGGCAAGGCGCGTATTTTTGCAGTGGAGGGGCTTAACGAATCGGAACCGCCTTCAGCAAATTTCCCGCTGATATTAACCACCGGCCGGATCCGTGATCAGTGGCACACCATGACCCGTACAGGAAAGGTCAGAAAACTCGGACAGCATATCTCCGGCTCCTGCCTGGAGATCCATCCTGAGGATGCTTTAAAATACGGCCTGGAGAATGATGATATTGCCGTCATAAAAGGAAAAAAAGGACACGTGCAGGTACCGGTGAAACTGACCGGCGACATGAAACCTGGCGTGGTTTTCCTGCCGATGCACTGGGGCAGGCTCCTGTCGGGCACCGGGGCCAGGACCAATAACCTTACGAACGACCTGATTGATCCGAAATCAAAGGAGCCCGATTTTAAATATACGGCTGTATCCGTTGCGAAATATATCAAACCCAAAGAACGAGTTCTGATAGTCGGGGCCGGGGCTGCAGCACTCCGGTTTATCCGTACGTTCCGGGAGAAAAACAGAACCGATGAAATCCTGGTGATCTCAAAGGAGATTTATCCTTTTTATAACCGGGTGCTTTTGCCGGGGTATATTGGACGTATATGTAGCTGGGAAGACCTGAGGAAGACAGGGGGCGATGAAATTGAAAAACTCGGTATCCGGGTGATTACCGGGGTGTCGGTCGTTAAGATCGATCCGGATAATAAAACGGTCAGCTGTTCCGATTCGCAGGTCTACACTTACGGAAAGCTTATCCTGGCAACCGGTGCGCGTCCGGGTATACCGAATCAGGAATGGATGCGGTTTCCTGCTGTTTTCACCATACGCAGCAAACAGGATGCCGACCTGCTGAGGCAATCGGTTCAGTCATCCGATCATGTATTGGTGACCGGAGGCGGACTGCTGGGACTTGAGGTGGCTGCCGCCCTGATCGATTTGAATATCCGGGTGACGCTCGCCAACCGGAATCCGCGCCTCATGGACAGGCAGCTCGATCACGAATCCGCGGAAATGCTAAAGGACATTTTGGAAGAAAGAGGGATCAACATCCTTTATAATGACGAGATCAGCCAGATCTCCCGTTCCGGCGGACAAAAACATCAGGTCACCTTTAAAAGCGGCAAGCGCATAACTTTCGACGCCCTGGTTTTTGCTATCGGAACCCGGCCAAACCTGGAATATGCCAGGAATGCCGTTCAGATCAGAAGGGGAATCGTTGTGAATGAACACCTTCAGACCAGCCGGGAAGACATTTATGCCATCGGGGAGATTGCCGAACTCAACGGCAAGCTCTTCGGGATTACTGCTGCAGCCGAAGAACAGGCCGATACACTGGCCAACCATCTCAACGGGAACCCGCTAAGTCAGTATGACGGTTCTGTCCCGATGAATATGCTGAAAATTTCAGGGATTGATCTCTGTTCCATCGGGCTTGTCCATATTCCGGGCGGGTCACAGGGCTATGACGAAGTGGTCTTCACAGACCGGGCTGCCCGCTATTACAAGAAATGCATCGTAAAGGATGATATCCTGGTGGGCGCCATATTAATGGGCGACAAGGCCGAATTTGCCGAATTCAGAAAACTGATTGCACAAAAAACCGAACTGGGTACACTTCGCGGTAAACTTTTGCGATCGGGCAAGGCGGCAGAACCGGTGATCGGAAAGCTCCTTTGTTCGTGTAACAACGTTGGCGAAGGCAATATCCTAAAAGCAATCCGCTCCGGAACTCACCACCTGGATCTTATTTGTGAACAAACCGGCGCAGGAACGGGCTGCGGAAGTTGCCGGACGGAAGTTCAGAAAATGCTGAAAGCAGAAACGGAATCCCTAATGATAAACTAATATGAGGCAGAATAAACACCTTTGCCGGATCTTAAATAAAGGAGGAGTCCTTTCTCCCGCTCATCTCTCCCTGATCCTGAACATCGCGGAAGATGCAGGGAACAAACATGTTTATCTGGGCTCCAGACAGGATATTTTATTTAATCTGCCCGAGGGTACACTGCAGAATAAGCCGGCCGGACCGGAGCTTTCCATTCACAAACGCAATTCTGGGGTTCAAAATATTGTTTCGTCGTACGTTTGTGTCGACATCCTGCCGTCAACAGACTGGGTTCATGCGGGGACCTATCTGCATGTGCTGGACCGGTTTACAACCAACCACCGGCTGAGGGTGAATATTGTCGATCCGCAGCAGAATTTGGTCCCTTTGTTTTATGGTCATCTCAATTTCATCGCTTCAGAAATGCCGAATTACTGGCATCTCTTCCTAAATCTTGAGCAGGACAAGGATCCCTGTGCATGGCCCGGGATGATTTTTACAGACGATATTGCAGACTTTGCCCGGGAAATGGAAGAGCATATCACCGGCAGCGGTATTACGGACTACCGGACCCTGGTCGAAGTCATGAAAACATCCCTGCTGCAGCAGCACACGCTGGAAAGCTCATCCGGTATTAAACTGCCGCCCGGTTTTTTCCCTGATTATGAGGGATTGAATAAAATGGAAGGTAAGGACCAGTATTGGGCTGGTTTTTACTGGAGAAATAACTGCTATCCCGTTCAGTTTTTAAAAGAGGTGTGTCAGCTGTGCCTGAACACCAATATCGGGAAAATCAGTTTTACGCCCTGGAAGACATTTTTGATCAAAGACATCGGGATTAAGGATAAGGTGTACTGGGATGAGCTGATAGGCCGCCATGGCATTAATATGAGACATTCTTCGTTCGAGCTGAACTGGCATCTGCCCTTGCTTGACCGGCAGGCCCTGGAACTGAAAAGATACCTGGTTTCCGAGTTTGACAAAGTTGATATTCGTGTGTCCGGCCTGTCATTTGCCATTCAGCTTAACGGAAACGAACGTTTTACAACCATTGTAATCCGTCCCGAGGGAAGACTGCCCGTCCTGGGAAAATTTGATTTTACCCGGACATACAGTATCGGGCATGCTTATAATTTTAATCCAAACGCTAATCATTTTATTGAATATGCGACAGGCCTGGGTAAAGGTGAATTGCCAAAGGCGATCAGTGAGCTGACAAAACGTTATTATTCGCTTTTATCTCTGCAAAGCAAAACTGTACAGATCAGGGGAAAAGCTAAGGCGGAACGTAATTATCGGCAGGTTCATCTGTGCCCGGTGTGCCTGACCGTTTATGACGTACGTTACGGAGACATGCTTGCCGGCATCCCTGCAGGCGTCTTGTTCGATCAGTTACCCGACAGTTATTGCTGCCAGGTGTGCGAAACCCCCAGGTCGGCTTTTTGTGAAACGGAAATTTTAGAACCGGCATTTGCCAATCCTTAACCGGTGCTTTAAGGCGGCCCTGGAAAGCGATAGAAGATGATAACCAAATGAGTATTAAAAATTTTAAATAGCCAACGCGATGAAAAAGATAGTACTGATCGGAAACGGAATGACCGGCTATAAATTTTGTGAGAAATTTGTTTCCTCACCGCTTGTTTTGCAATACGAATTGCTTGTTTTTGGCGAGGAAAAATATCCGGCTTACGACCGGGTACACCTGACCTCTTATTATACGGGAACCGTGCCGGATGAGCTTCTGCTCGCCCCTGCCGGCTGGTACCGTCAAAACGGGATTGAATTGCTGACCGGAGAGAAAGTGATTGGCATTGACCGCCATTCCAAAACGGTGACTTCGGAAAATGGCGGGATTCATGCCTACGATGTGCTTGTTTTGGCCACGGGTTCCTCCGCTTTTGTTCCGCCTATCAGCGGAATCGATAAAGAAGGCGTTTTTGTTTACCGCACATTCGATGACATTGATGCCATCAAAGAATACGTGCCGAAAGCGAAAAAGGCAGCCATTATCGGAGGTGGCCTCCTTGGGCTTGAAGCTGCCAAGGCTGTTATGGACGACGGGCTCCCCGCGAGTATCGTTGAATTTGCCCCGCGGCTGATGCCGAGACAGCTTGATGCTCAGGGCGCCGAGATCCTGAAGTCAAAGCTTGAAGCGTTGAGCCTTGAAGTTTTGCTGAACAAGAGCACGGAATTTATTCTTGGGAACGGGAAACTGGAGGGATTGCAGTTTACAGACGGCACCCGGCTGGAGGCTGACCTGCTTGTTATTTCGGCAGGTATTCGACCGCGTGATGAACTGGCAAAGCAAGCCGGACTTGAAGTTCATTCGCGCGGGGGTATCGTGGTGAACAGCAAAATGGAGACCGCCGATCCGGCTGTTTTTTCCATTGGTGAATGTGTGGTCGTTCATAACATGGTATGGGGCCTGGTGGCGCCGTGCTACGAGATGGCCGAGGTCCTGGTGAAAAATCTTCTTGGAGAAAATGCTGAATTTCCCGGGTCCGACCTTTCTTCAAAGCTGAAACTGATCGGGACAGATGTAGCCAGCTTCGGGGACGCACTTAATGAAGGGACGAATGTAAAAACCATCATTTATGAGAATAAAGCAAGGCAGATTTATAAGCGGCTGAACCTGTCGGAAGACGGCAAATACCTGTTGGGGGGAATTCTGGTTGGCGAGGCGGAAGAATACAACCTGCTGAAACAGGTTGTAAACAATAAAATGAGACTTCCCGCAAACCCCGAAAATTTCATTTTTGGTCCACGCGGCAGCGGTGGGGCAGCGGGCATCAGTATAGCCGATTTGCCCGACGGCGCCAGTATCTGCTCGTGTGAGAACGTCAGTAAAGGGGCTATTTTAAGAGCCATTGAAAAGGATGGGGCTGAAGCGGTTCCCCTGATCAGAAAGCATACAAGAGCAGGGACAGGCTGCGGCGGCTGCGTGCCCATGCTTGACGACCTGCTTACGCACTACATGAAATCACAGGGACGGGAGGTGCGAAAAACAATTTGCGAGCATTTCAGCTATACCCGGCAGGAACTCTACGATTTGATAAAGGTATATGAAATTAAAAGTTTCGGCGGACTGCTGAGAGCCTACGGGAACGGATCAGGTTGTGAAACCTGCAAGCCTGTTGTTGCATCACTTCTTGCCAGTATCTGGAATGACGTCATTATAAAACAGGATACGATTCAGGATACCAACGACCGGTTTCTTGCGAATATCCAGCGGGGTGGCTTATATTCCGTGATTCCCCGGATCCCGGGCGGCGAAATCACGCCGGAAAAACTGATGGTCATCGGGAGGGTTGCCCAAAAATACGACCTGTATACCAAAATTACGGGCGGACAGCGCATTGATCTGCTTGGCGCCCGCGTTGACCAGTTGCCCGACATTTGGGAGGAACTCATTGACGCCGGTTTTGAAAGCGGACATGCTTACGGAAAAGCACTGCGCACCGTGAAAAGTTGTGTCGGCTCAACCTGGTGCCGTTACGGGATGCAGGATTCCGTGTCATTTGCCATTGAAATCGAAAACCGCTATAAAGGCCTGCGTTCACCTCATAAGCTGAAGGGCGGTGTTTCCGGATGTGTTCGCGAGTGTGCCGAAGCCAGGGGCAAAGACTTTGGCATTATTGCAACGGAGAAGGGATGGAACCTTTTTGTATGTGGGAACGGAGGAGCTAATCCCGCGCATGCCGCGCTGCTGGCATCTGACCTCGATAAAGAAACAACCGTCAGGTACATCGACCGGTTCCTCATGTTCTATATCCGGACAGCCAGTCCCCTTACACGGACTGCAAAATGGCTCTCCGAGCTGGAAGGAGGCCTGGGGTATCTGAAAGATGTGATTGTCAAAGATTCGCTTGGGATCGGCGAAAAACTCGAAGCGGAAATGGCTGAATTGATCTCTCACTATAAATGCGAGTGGGCAGAGGTAGTCCGGGATCCCCAACTGAGGAAAAAATTCCGCCATTTTGTGAACTCCGACAAAACAGATGACACGGTCAAATTTGTAAGCATGCGCGATCAAAAGATCCCTGCCCGGTGAAAATAAACTAATTATCGTGAATCATGGAAGTAAAAGAATTTATCGATGCCGAAGTCACAGAGTGGGTTCAGGCCGCCTCTGTCGACGATTTTCCGCAGAACGGTGGAGCTGCAGTTTTGGTAAAAGGAGAACAAATAGCTGTATTCAATTTTTCGGATGAAGGGCTTTGGTTTGCAACGCAAAACCGATGTCCGCACCAGGGGGAAATGGCTATTTCCCGCGGATTAACAGGCGACTGCGACGGGCATCCCAAGGTGGCCTGCCCCTTTCATAAAAAGACCTTCTCGCTTGTTGACGGGAAATGCCTGACAGGAGAAGCTTATCATCTGAAAACGTACCGCGTAAAGGTGGAAGACGGGTATGTCTTTATAGGTATATGATCCGAAGAACCCGGGAGGGGTTTTCGTTCCGGGATCCCAAACGTCCGTAATATTTAGGGTTTTGGCGATTGTTTCAAAATAAAAAATGCATAAATTTGATTGATGGCCGGTTAAACAGATATGGCCGGGAGTTTTGAGGATCTATTAACCTTATAATTGGGATACTTATGAAAATTATCAATGAATTCAAGGCTTTTGCCATGAGAGGCAATGTGGTTGACATGGCTGTCGGTATCATTCTTGGCGCCGCTTTCGGTAAAATTGTTTCGTCTTTTGTCAACGATATCATTATGCCTCCCATCGGTCTGCTGGTCGGCGGAGTTGACTTTTCTGACCTTACTGTTGTCATGAAGGAGGCAGTGGGGGAAACTCCGGCTGTGACACTGAATTATGGGATGTTTATCCAGGTCATCATTGACTTTTTGATTGTGGCATTTGCTATTTTTATGGCAATCAGAGCCATGAATTCGATGAAGAGGAAGGAGGAGGCAGCGCCTGCGCCACCACCTGTTCCGACGAAAGAAGAAATTTTATTGACCGAAATACGTGATTTGTTAAAAAACAGGAATATATAAAAAAATACCGGTTTTGAAGATTCTTCAAAACCGGTATTTTTGAGGTCGAATGGGTAAGACGAAGTGTTATGCCGAATCTGTATATAATTTCCGGATGTAACGGTGCGGGAAAAACAACAGCGTCGCTGACGGTGCTGCCTGAAATGCTCAATTGCCAGGAATTTGTGAATGCGGACGAAATTGCAAAAGAACTGTGCCCGCAGAATCCCGAACGCGTAGCCATTGATGCCGGACGAATTATGTTGTTAAAAATAGACCGGCTAATGCAGGACAAACATGATTTTGCATTTGAAGCTACCCTTTCGTCGAAAAACTATGCAGAGATTATAAAAAAGGCCAAAAAGAACGGTTATCTGGTGACACTTGTTTTTTTTTGGCTCGATTCTCCGGATCTGGCTGTCGCCAGGGTCAAAACCCGGGTGATCGAGGGAGGACACGATGTTCCGAGCCAGGTGGTCATCAGACGATATTATGCCGGATTAAAAAATCTGTTTGACCTTTATATGCCGCTGTGCGATTACTGGATGATCTTTGACAAGTCCAAACTGGCATCGGAACTGATAGCCGAAGGTTATACAGTGAAAGAATTGGATATTAAAAATTATACTATCTTTGCCAAGATAAAATTAGTAGCTCAAGATGATAAAAAAGGATAACACTGTTAGAAACAAAATTATTGAGGGACTGGACTTAACATGCCGAAAATTGATAAAATCGAAGCAGGAAAGGGATCTGAATTTGGTGGTATCTGACAGCAATGGGAAGGTGATTCATTTAAGGGCAAAGGATCTTGAAAAGTTTGATTTCAAGCTGAATTAAAATAGCTGCTTCCATACTTACAGAAATAACGCTATCTTTGCGCCTCAATTATGTGCATGGATGGCATAGGGGTATATCGTTGAAAATAAATTTTAATGTCATCAGTGCTGCTTGGAACAGAAGAATCTGTTGTTCTTCTGAAAATAATTTATAATGATGACATTTGAAGAAACGGGTTTAAAGCCCGAAATCCTGAGCGCCATTTTAGAAATGGGCTTCGAACAACCTACACCTATCCAGGAAAAAACAATCCCGCATCTTTTAAACAATACCAACGATCTTGTGGCGCTTGCTCAGACGGGTACCGGTAAAACCGCGGCTTTTGGACTTCCTATCCTGAATCATATCGATGCTGCCTCAAAACAGATCCAGGCGTTGATTTTATGCCCTACACGGGAATTATGCCTGCAGATCACCCGTGATCTGGATGCATTTTCCAAAAATATGAAAGGGCAGCGAAATATAGCGGTCTACGGCGGTGCTGACATCCGCAAGCAGATCAGTGACCTGCGGTCAGGAGGACAGATTGTTGTGGGCACCCCCGGCAGGATGCATGACCTGATCCGCCGGAAGGCACTTGATATCTCTCAAATTAAATGGCTTGTGCTGGATGAGGCTGATGAAATGCTTTCAATGGGATTTAAGGAAGAACTTGATGCCATTTTGTCCGTAACGCCACCTGCAAAACAAACGTTGTTGTTTTCGGCAACCATGCCCCGGGAAATTAAGGAGATCACTGAGAAATACCTGAATCATCCCGAGGAAATAGCGATCGGCAGACGGAATGCCGGTGCAGAAAACGTAGAACATCATTACTACATGGTGCATGCCAAGGATAAGTATGCCACCTTAAAGCGTATCGCTGATAATTATCCTGACTGTTATGCCATAGTTTTTTGCCGTACCCGGATCGAAACCCGTGAGGTGGCAGAAAAATTTATGGCCGACGGATACAATGCCGATGCGCTGCATGGCGATTTGTCGCAGGCTCAGCGTGATCATGTCATGGGCCGTTTCCGGACCCGCCATCTTCAGATGCTCGTTGCAACCGATGTGGCGGCACGCGGTCTCGACGTGAACGATCTGACTCATGTGATCAATTACAGCTTACCCGACGACCCGGAGGTGTATATTCACCGGAGCGGCCGTACCGGAAGGGCCGGTAAGAGCGGAATTTCCGTGTCTATTGTCCATATGCGTGAAACAGGAAAACTCCGGCAGATTGAACAGATTTCAAAAAAACGATTTGACCGCAAAATGGTTCCGGGTGGAGAAGAAATTTGTGAAAAGCAATTGATGCACCTGATCGACAAAGTGGTCCAGGTTGAGGTGAACGACTCGCGTATTGATCCTTATTTGCCTGAAATTAAGAAGAAGTTTGAAGGCCTTAACAGTGAGGAAATATTAAAGCGTTTTGTATCTGCCGAATTCAACCAGTTCCTGTCTTATTATAAAGATGCACCCGATTTGAATGTCCATGAAAGAGACAACTCATCTGCACGTTTCGATAAGAAAAGTGCAGGTAGTACCGGGCGTGTTAACTTTTCCCGCTTGTTCATCAACGCCGGGAAAAAACAGAATCTGAATGCATCGCGGTTACTGGGGCTGATTAATGACCATTTGAAAAGGAAAAACATTGAAATCGGAAAGATCGATATACAACGTAAGTTCTCCTTTTTTGAAATAGACAGCCGTTATGAAGACGAACTGATCAAAACGGTCAGCCAAACGTCGATTGACGGACATTCGCTGAAGGTTGACCGCGTTACCGGTCAGGAATGGGCGGCATCGCAATCGGACCGGTTTGCCAGTTCTTACCGGAGCGATCGCTCTGACCGTTCCGGCAGGTCCCGTGGAAGAAGAGCTGAAACCCAGCATGCCGGTTTCAAAAAGCGATCCGCCAAAAAGTAACCTGTTGCTGTCACGGCGCTGGCAGGAATAAAAAAAAAGCTGCTTCATTTCCGGATGGAGCAGCTTTTTAATAATCAAAATTGTTTCCCTTAATGAAACTCTTTAAGCAGTTCTTCAGCCCTTTGCAGGATCTGGATATCATCCAGTAACACTATTCCACCATTTGGTCCCGGTTCAATATGCAGCCCGACAGATCTTCCGCGGTCGTAATTGGCGCCTCCGAAATAATTCCGGATCGTTTCAACATCCATATCGAATTCATGCGCCAGTTGCCGGATAGACCCGTCAGGCAAGCTATCCTTGATTTTGCGAAGCTCGTTGAAAGTGATTTTCCTCTCCATGGCAGTAAATTTTATAGGTTATATGAATATGTCACAAAACTTCCCATAAAATTAAAATTAATAATTTAATAATGTGTGCGCTTTTGGAGGTTTAAAGACTTCCTGCTTCGTTGCAGTCGTTTTTCAGTGCCGGACCAGACGCAGATTTTTTGCTGAAAGCCTGAACCCGTTGGGGCTTCACAACAGTCCGGACAATCGTCCGGGGCAAAATGTTTAAGAACAGTTTTAACAATTTTTAATGAATGGGAACATCTTTTGAGATGCTGTCGTAGATGGCTTGAAGTATGCCCGAACGGATATTTAATTTTGATAAAAGGGTGTTCTCACGGGTTGGATTAATCCGGTTGGTCATGAAAATGAATAAAATTTGCCTTGAAGGGTCAGCCCAGACGAAAGTTCCGGTAAAACCCCCGTGTCCGTAGCTTTCCGGAGCGGCATCGGGGGCCGGGTAAGCATTCTCTTTTCGGTAGAGGTAGTTATTAATATACGGTTTGTCGAATCCCAGCCCTCTCCGGTTCTGGTTTTCGGGATACTGCACTTTGGTAAATTCAGCAATGACCGAACGGCTCAGGTATTGATGCCCGCCGTAGTAACCATTCTGCAAATAAAGCTGCATCATCTTTGCCAGATCGTTCGCCGTGGCAAATAATCCCGCATTCCCCGATACCCCTCCCAGCATGGCCGCACCCTCATCATGTACAAAACCATGAATCAGCTCTTTTCTGAAAAGGTCATCCCGTTCGGTTGGAATGAGCTGACTGAGCGGAAAGTGTTCGTATGGATTAAAATGAATGGACCCTGCGCCGAGCGGGGCGTAAAAGGTTCTTTGAAGGTAAGCCTCATAATCTTCACCGGTCAGGTTGGCAATTACTTCCGGAAACAAATAAAAAGGCAGGTCGGAATACGTATATTTTGCATGGGTGAGCAATTTCGAATCACGGATCTGGTCGTACATTCTTCGCAGATGGTCGCGGTTCATATACAAATTGGATGATACCCTGATATCGAATTGCGGAGAGGGTTTGTCCTGGAAGATCATCGGGTCGGGTTGACCGTCTTTCAGCCGTGTTTCAGTCCAAAAAGCGATCCCGGATCTTAAGCGCGACTGGTGGGCAAGCATTTGCCGTGGGGTCATCCGGGCCTTATCTGTGTCTTTGAACGGCGGCCAGTAAGTGGAAAAAGGAATGTCAAGTTTGAATTTTCCTTCTTCATATAATTTCATCAAAGCAGGGAGCGGTCCGATTATTTTGGTCAGGGAAGCCAGGTCATAAAGATTGTTTTCGGCTACCGGGGTGAGTTTTTCGTACGTATGGTATCCGTAGCATTTGTGAAAGATTACTTTTCCGTCTTTTGCGACGAGGACCTGACAACCGGGGTAAGCTTTTTTTGAAAGTCCGAGCAGGGCGAGGCTGTCAATGCGTTGTTCCAGGTAAAGGGAGGAGATCCCGGCTTCTTCGGGACTGGTATATTTCAAACGGGAATTTTTTTTTAAACTGATGCCGTCGTTTAATCTGAAAATGGTGCTTACGTTAACCGGAAGCCTTCCGGTTAAGTCAATACCCCCGAAAACAGCCTGGGCAGCAAGTTCCTGTGTCAGCCTGTTTTCCTGGTAAGTGACCACCAGCGCATCTGACTGGTCAATACCGGGAATGTGGTTTAATGCGTATGGGTTTCCGAACAACACGACGATCCTTTTTCGGTTCGCTGTTCTTTTTATGAACCCAGTCAAAGACGCATCAGTACCGTATTGGCCTGAAGGACTCAGATTCAGGTGATGGACGCCGCAAATCAGCAGGTTATAGGACTTTAACTGACTAACGAGATGTTCAACTTCCTGGGAGGTTGCCCGCTCCTTCAGATAAAAGAAATCGGGATCCATATAGCGGGCGGTCATTCGCTGAAAGGCTGTTTCGGCCGATGAACCAAGGGCGATTACGGCAACTTTAAGGGTATCGAGCTTTTGAAGCGGTAATAACTCCCGGTTGTTTCTGAGCAAGGTGATCGACTGTTCATGAAGTAAACGCTGTGTCAGTTGATACTGCGGATTTTTCAGCGCTTCTTCCGGTTCCTCATCAGGCAATGGCTTTTCCCCTTTTTGATGTGTTATTGACCATTTTTTAAGTGCCAGTATTTTCCGGCATTTCCAATCGATTTCTTCAAGGGTTATTTTCCCCAGTTTCACGGCTTCCCTGACAGCGCTGATTGCTTCGGCAATATCCGGAACAATCTCAAGCATGTCATTTCCTGCCTGGAGTGCCCGTACTGCTGCTTCTCCTGAGCCGAATTGCTTGGTTACGCCATGCATATTCATCGCATCTGTAACAATGAGTCCATTGAACCCGAACTGATTAATCAGGATATCCTTAACAATCCGGGGTGATAATGAGGCAGGAAGTCCGGGAGTGGGATCAAGCGCAGGCACGTTCAAATGACCGGTCATGACGCCGCCAATCCCTTTCCGGACCAGTTCTTCGAACGGATAGAGTTCTGTTTTTCTTAAGCTGGTTGTGTCTTTGCGTATAATGGGCAGGCCAAGGTGAGAATCTGTCCGGGTGTCACCATGACCCGGGAAGTGTTTGGCAACCGCCAATACGCCGGCGTCCTGCATTCCCCGCGCATACAACCATGATTTGCGAACTACTTTCACTGGATCTTCCCCGAAACTTCTGTAGTTGATTACCGGATTATTGGGGTTATTATTCACGTCGGCTACCGGCGCAAAATTAACGTGTACACCCAGCTTCCTTAACTGTGTTCCGATTTCATAACCCATCCGGTAGATCAGCGTATCGTCGGTGATGGCCCCAAGCGCCATTTGCACCGGATAGGTTGGTGTGTCTTTCAACCGGAATGCCGGTCCCCATTCGGCATCCATGGTGATGAGCAGGGGAATGGCGCTACGCTGCTGCAATTGCCTGGTCATGCTGAACTGGCCGGCCGCCGTCCCCTGCATAAATATCAGTCCGCCTACCTCAAATTTTTCGATTTGGCTGATCAGATCGGATGGCGGTGCAGCGGTTTTACCATATGCCTGAACGATGAACAATTGGCCGATCTTTTGATTCAGGCTCATCTCCGACAGTGTCGAATCTACCCAGGAATCATTCAGATAGCGTAAAAAAGGAGCTTCCTGTGCTCGTAGTGAACAACAGAAACAGGTCGCGGTTAGCAGAATGAACAGGGCCTTATAGCGGTATTTCATGATTTTTGAATGATTGGATAAAAATAGAAAAGATTGGGCGGATACCTAAATATTTATCTCCTTTTAACAGGTTTTTATTAACTTCGTGAAAAGCAAAAAAAGATGAAGATCCCAAGTCTCCTGATCATATTGTTTGTCATTTTATCAGCCCGGATTTCCGCTCAGTCGGTGAGGCCAGGCGCCGACCAGCCTGCTATTTTTATACCACTTCTTCAGGGCAAAAACATTGCACTTGTTGCCAATCACACCTCCCTCGCAGGCGACCAGCACCTGCTCGATTTTTTACTGAAAAAACAGGTTTCAGTAAAAAAAGTGTTTTGCCCTGAGCATGGATTCCGGGGAGAAGCAGATGCGGGAGAGCAGATCACTGACCAGACAGATCCGGCGACTGGTATACCGGTCATTTCGTTATATGGGAAAAACAGAAAACCTTCCGCCGGCCAGCTTACGGGAATTGACATTGTTGTTTTTGACCTCCAGGATGTAGGGGTACGATTCTACACCTACCTGAGCACCATGTATTACGTTATGGAGGCCTGCGCCGGGAATGATGTCCCGCTGATTATTCTTGACCGGCCTAACCCGAATGGCGATTATGTGGCAGGCCCTGTATTAAAGCCGGAATTTCGTTCTTTTGTTGGTATGATACCCATACCTGTTGTACACGGATGTACGTTGGGAGAACTTGCCGGGATGATCGACGGAGAAGGATGGCTGAGTAATGGTGAAAGCTGCATGCTGACGGTAGTCCCTGTTCAGAATTACAGTCATCAGACCCGATATACGTTGCCGGTTAAGCCATCGCCAAATTTGCCGAACGACGTTGCCGTGCGGCTTTATCCGTCGCTGTGCTTTTTTGAAGCCACTCATGCCAGTATTGGTCGCGGGACACCATTCCCGTTCCAGGTGATCGGCTATCCCGACCCTTCGATGGGAAAGTTTATGTTCACTCCTGAAAGCGTGCCCGGAGCAAAAGAGCCCCTGCAAAAGGGGAAGATTTGTTACGGCGATGACCTCAGGCAAGCCAGTCTGGACAACAAATTCAGTCTGAGCTATTTTTTGATGTATTATCACCGTTTTGATGAAGAAAAGAAATTTTTAAGCTCCGAACGCTGGTTTAACCTGTTGGTTGGTAATGATCAAGTGATCAAAGATGTACGGGCTGGAATGACACTGGACGCCATTGAAGCTTCCTGGCGCGAAGAGCTTCAACAATATGTGGATCTTAGGCGGGAATATTTACTCTATCCGGAGTAATCCGTTACACCCTCATAATTGCTCTCCAAGTATCCCTTTTTAAAACAGACGTTTCTTCTTTTCCTGTTGAA
This sequence comes from Prolixibacteraceae bacterium, assembly GCA_038562555.1. Classification (GTDB taxonomy): domain Bacteria; phylum Bacteroidota; class Bacteroidia; order Bacteroidales; family Prolixibacteraceae; genus JBCFBK01. The sequence goes on from JBCFBK010000003.1 coordinate 29,200, forward strand.
CGTTAAAAATCTGTGAATTCATAGGAAAAATCTTTCCGTTGATACACCTTTTTATGTTTTTTGATAAAAAATGTTAAAATTTGTGAAAATCATTTCTTAAATTTAACCAAGCTTAAGGGGAAGCCAGCAGATCAAACCAAAAATGAATGAGAAAGATCCTTTCCATACTCATAGCCATTATATTCATGATGAATATGGTTTCCTGCGAGGACGATAAATATGTTTCCTCTTCAGATGTGAGACTGGGTTTTTCAGTTCGGGCAATAAAGTTCGATACGGTTTTCCCTACCATCGGATCGGCTACCCAGCATTTAAAAGTTTACAATTCGTACGATCAAAAAGTCCTGATTTCGAATATCCGGCTGGCATCAGGCAAAGATTCCGGATTCCGGCTGACCATTAACGGCGTGGCAGCGAATGAGCTTCATGACGTTGAAATTCCGCCTCATGACAGTATTTACATTTTCGTGGAAGTAGCTGCCGGTATCGGGGAAAAGGACCTGCCTTTCGTGGTGAAAGATTCAATTGTTTTTAAAACAAACGAAAATTTCCAGGACGTGGATCTGATGGCCTGGGGCCAGGATGTTGTGCTTGTCCCCGGCAGTATTACAGGATCTGTTAACTGGACAGCAGAGAAACCCTACCTGGTTAATTCAGGAACCCGCGTGGAGCGGGGAGCCGTTTTGACGATCGCCCCCGGTACCCGTGTTCATTTTCATAACGGGACCGGACTTTATGTCAGGGGTAAAGTTATTGCAGAGGGGAGTCTTCTGCAACCAATTATTTTTCAGGGCGACCGGCTAGAAAGTATTTACAAAAATATTCCGGACCAGTGGAATGGGATCCTGTTGTTTTCAGGGAGTCAGGATAACGTTTTCAATCATGTTGAAATAAAAAACGCCAATATCGGTTTACAGGTCGGAACAATCGAGAATGAAGGATCTGCCTCTGTAGTCATTGGGAATTCAAAAATATATAATCATGCCTACGCCGGTATCTTTGCCTTGAAATCGAAAGTAAGGACATATAATACCCTGATCACAAACTGCGGCCTATACGGAGCTGCCCTCCTCGTTGGCGGTGAGTATGAGTTCTATCACTCCACGATCGCGAATTATACAGCCGGGTTTTCGACCCAATCCCGGACAACAGCATCGCTGTTGATATCAGATCACGTTATTGTGGATCAGGACGATGAGAGTGTTACCTATACGGGCAATCTGAAAAAAGCCTATTTTGCCAATACCATTGTTGCCGGTGACATTGCCGGCGGCAATGAAGTGGAACTGGCCAGATCAGGAGATGCAGCTTTTAATTTTCGCTTTGAACACTGTTTGCTGCAATTGAATGATACATTTAATATCTCGCAGGGAAGCCGCTATCACAGCGTTTTAAAAGGCGCGGATCCAAAATTCAGAGATCCGTTGCGGGAAATGAACTTTGAACTCGACTCACTCAGCCCTGCAAAGGACGCAGGCGCTCCGGAAGTTTCACAATTGTTTCCTTTCGACATGCTCAACCAGAGCCGAACGGGCGATGACGGTCCTGATCTGGGTGCTTATGAACGCATTGAAAAGAAATTGGAATAAGGGGTTTGTTTTAGCCTGTTTTTGTCTCTTCCCCGGATGTGTGAGTGGCGGTAGTCCCGCTTACAGAAAGGAATTAAATATCCTGTTTTATAATACTGAAAATTTTTTTGATATTCAGGATGGCCCCCTGGCCGGAGATGATGAATTTTTGCCAAAGGGAAACCGCTATTGGACCGGTAAACGGTTTGAGAAGAAAAAGAATGATATTGCCAGGGTAATTTTAGCGTCCTGCGGATTCAATGCTCCCGCCATTGTCGGACTGGCCGAGGTGGAAAACAGGTATGTCCTCGAATCCCTGACAGGCAAGAGTCCGCTCGCCTTGCTTCAGTACCGGATCATCCATAAGGATTCACCCGATGAACGGGGAATTGATCTGGCGCTGCTGTACCTCCCGGATCTCGTCAGACCAATCACTTACAGCTACTTTCCGTTGAAGAACGAACACGGAGAGACGGTCCCTACACGTGAAATCCTTTATGCCTGTTTTGCTGTTGGTCAAAAAGATACGGTTCATGTTTTTTTCAATCACTGGCCTTCGCGTTTTGGTGGCCAGGCGGAGTCGGAACCGGAACGGATACTTGCCGCGAGAACACTGAAGCAACATGTTCATGCTCTTTTGAAAACAAAAAAAGAGCCGAACATCGTCATTATGGGTGATTTTAATGATCAACCGCAAAACAAGAGCTTAGCCGTTGAACTGGGGGCCAAAAATGAAGACCGGATTGAGGTAGCCGGAGAGCTGATCAATCTTTCTGCAGCCTGGCGCGGTGAGGGTACGATCAGGTATCGCCAAAGCTGGCAGGTTTTTGATCAGATTATCGTTTCCGATTTTTTGCTGGCTGACGATCGTTTTTATACCCGTCCTGCTTACGCCGAAATTGTGTCAGATACCTTTTTACTCGAGCCCGATCCCCGGTTTAAGGGGAGGCGACCCTTCCGGACCTACCTCGGATATCGTTATCAGGGAGGTGTCAGCGATCATCTTCCCGTCAGACTTAAAATTGCCAACGGCTATTGATCTTTAACCGGTTTGATTCCAAGCTCTTTGGCCTTCCCGATCATAAAGCGAAATGCCTCTTCATGTTCGTTGCGGATTTCTCCTTCGAGGATAGCTTCCTTGATGGCAGATTTCAAAATACCGATCTCGCGGCCCGGAGGCAACCCGAATACTTCCATGATCTCTTCTCCCGAAACGGGAGGCTGAAAATTTCGAATATGATCCCGTTCCTCCAGGTCTTTCAGTTTTTCACGGACCAGCTTGAAGTTCTTCAGGTAGCGTTTTACTTTATCCCTGTTTTTCGATGTAATGTCGGCTTCGCACAACGTCATTAAGTCGTCAATATCGTCACCGGCTTCAAGCAGCAACCGGCGGATCGCCGAATCGGTGACTTCTTCCTCCGACAGCGTGATTGGCCGCATATGCAGGGATACCATCTTTTGAACGAACTTCATTTTCTCGTTCATCGGGAGTTTCATCCTCCGGAAAAGGCCGGGAATCATTTTCTCTCCCACGTGGTTGTGCGCATAAAAAGTCCAGCCAATTTCCGGAATGAAACGCTTGGTGCGGGGTTTGGCAATGTCGTGTAACAAGGCCGACCATCTCAGCCATAAATTGTTTGTGTGCGGACAAATCCGGTCAAGCACCTCCAATGTATGCAAAAAATTATCTTTATGTGCGATCCCGTTTACCTCTTCTATTCCTTTCATGCGATGCAGTTCGGGAAAAACCAGCTCAAGCAGACCGGTTCTGTCCAGTAACAGGAATCCCTTAGAAGGTTTGTCGGTCATGATGATCTTATTCAATTCATCCATGATCCGTTCCTTCGATACAATATGGATGCGATCGCGGTTTGTCGTAACCGCTTCCAGCGTTTTTTCTTCAATGGTAAAGCCAAGCTGCGTAGCAAACCTGATGGCCCGCATCATCCGCAACGGATCGTCAGAGAACGTGATCCCCGGATCAAGGGGTGTCCGGATAATCTTCTTCTGCAGGTCGGCGGTCCCCTCAAAGGGATCGATCAGTTCGCCATAGGTTTCGCTGTTTAAGGATATCGCCAGGGCATTAATAGTGAAGTCACGCCGTTTTTGATCATCTTCCAGCGTGCCTGTTTCCACCTCTGGTTTACGTGAGTGGGTCTGGTATGATTCCTTGCGGGCACCGACAAATTCTATTTCCAAATCCTGCGATCTGATCATCGCAGTGCCGAAGGTTTTAAAAATACTGACAGGCGTACGAGGACCCAAACGTTCTGCAACCTTTTTCGCCAGATCAATTCCGCTCCCCAGAGTAACAATATCAATATCCTTCGATTGGCGGTGCAGGAACAAGTCCCTGACAAAACCTCCGATTACAAAACACGATTGTCCAAGTTTCGTTGCTTCCGACGAAATAATTGCAAATACAGGATGTTTTAAATGTTTTCTCATTGGGTTAACGGCTCGTTCCTAAAATCATTCTGCAGTTTAAAACGTTATAACAATATGTCATTTTGTAAAAAACCGTGACAAAATTACAATTATTTCGTAAGCAGGGAGAAGTTTCCGGAAGCGAAATTTAATGGCATGAAAGTTGATATCAATATATTGAAAAATGTATATATTTGTATAATTTTAAAAAATAGGATTATGTTGGAACATTTAACTAAGGAAACTTTTAAAGAAAAGGTTTTTAACTACGAAAAAAATAAAGAGTGGAAGTTTGAAGGAAATACCCCTTGTCTGATCGATTTTTATGCAGACTGGTGCGGTCCGTGCAAAATGGTGGCCCCGATCCTGGAGGAACTTCAGAAGGAATATGGCAGCTCGCTGAATATTTATAAAGTAGACACCGAAGATCAGCGTGAACTGGCTTCCATGTTTGGGATTCAGAGTATACCATCGCTGCTGTTCGTTCCCGTCGACGGGCAACCGCAGATGGCTATGGGAGCGTTGCCTAAAAACACATTTGAGCAGGCTATTTCGGACGTGCTGAAGGTTCAGAAACCGGTGAACTGATTCTTCCGGCTGGAGACACGAAGTCACAACGACACGAAAAAAATTTTAACTATAACAGGTTAACGGAGAGGTGGCAAAATTTCAGGTCTTGCGTCATAGTTTTTCGAGGATTTTTTCCAGCCGGATTCCGCGGGAACCTTTGATCAGGATGAGATGGTCCGCTAAAGGAGGTTGTTTGGCCAGGTAGCCGGCCAGCAGTTCCGAGTCAGCGAACTTTCCCGCTGTACCGGCGTCAACCGCTGCAAAATGATGTCCCACCAAATAGATCTGCATGAAGTTTTCCTGTCGGACAAGGTCTGCAATCTTTTGGTGTTCTTCGGCCGCGTGGTCTCCCAATTCGAGCATATCGCCCAGAATGAGCGTTTTTTTGGGATGGACGATACCGGCGAAATTCTTCAACGCGGCAGTCATGCTGGTAGGATTGGCATTATAGGCATCCATGATGATGCGGTTCGTGCCTTTTTCAATGAGCTGCGACCGGTTATTGTCAGGAGTATAAGACTCGATTGCCCGCTGGATGGCAACCGGGTCAATGTTAAAATACATACCGATGCGTGCGGAAGCGAGAATGTTTTCAAAATTATAGCCTCCTATCAGCTTTGATTTCAGGTAGAGCCATCCTTTTGGGAACTGGGCTTTTATGGTAAGATACCAGGGGCCTTCTTCCGGCACGCCTTGCAGCTCCGCTTCCGGTCCCCTGCCATAGGTGAACCGCTGAAGTCCTTGCGACTGTTTTAAAAGCAACTCATTATCTGCGTTAACGAAGCATTTTCCCTGGTTTTGGCGAAGAAAATCGTAAAGTTCCGATTTTGTACGGATAACACCTTCAAATGAGCCAAAACCTTCCAGATGTGCTTTCCCGATGTTTGTAATGATCCCGTAGTCGGGTTCAGCAATTTTGCAAAGTGCTGCGATTTCGCCCGGGTGATTGGCTCCCATTTCGATGACTGCCAGTTCCGTCCCTTCTTTCATGCCGAGCAGGGTGAGAGGTACCCCGATATGGTTGTTTAGGTTTCCCCGCGTTGCGGCGATCTTGTACTTTTGGCGAAGTACCGCAGAGATAAGCTCTTTTGTTGTGGTCTTTCCATTGGTCCCTGTAATGGCTAACACCGGGATATTGAGTTTTCGCCGATGATAGTTGGCGAGCTTCTGAAGATTTTCAGTAACATTGTCAACCCGGATGAAACCCGCTTTTTCATTTAGTCCCGGATCATCAACAATGGCATAGGCAGCGCCTTTCTCCAGCGATTCGGCAGCGAAACGGTTTCCGTCGAAGTTGTCACCTTTAAGAGCGAAAAAGAGGCATCCTGCAGAAATGTTCCGGCTGTCGGTCGAAATAACCGGATGGCTGAGGAAAAGTTGGTATAAATCCTGTATATCCATGGCTGCTTAAAACATTAGAGACGTATTTCGTGAACGCAAATATAATGGATTGTCTCATCCCCGGAAACGCTTTTGCATGTTTTAAGGTTTATACATGTATCTTTACAGTAAATTTTTAAGTTGTTTTATTTTGATACTCGTGTCGCTTTTTTCCTGATACTTGTGTCTTGATACCTGATACTAAACGATTATGAACATTCGGGTCGGATTTGGTTATGACGTGCATCGTCTGGCAGAGGGAGAGACCCTCTGGTTGGGGGGCATTTTAATTCCCCATTCAAAAGGTACGGTCGCTCATTCAGACGGTGATGTGGTCATCCATGCGGTCTGCGATGCCATGCTGGGGGCCGCACGTTTGCGGGATATCGGCTATCATTTTCCCGATAATTCCGGTGCATTTAAGAACATCGACAGCAAAATTTTGTTAAGAAAAACAAGGGAACTGGTTCGTGAAAATGGTTATGAGATTGGAAACATCGATGTCACCGTTGCCGCCCAGCAACCCAAACTGAAGGACTATATCCCTCTCATGGAAGAGAAGCTGGCGGAGGTGCTGAGCGTAGACGCTGATGTCGTTTCAGTGAAAGCTACAACTACCGAAAAACTTGGTTTTGAGGGCAGGGAAGAGGGAATATCGGTATACGCCGTAGTGCTGTTAAGCCGGTTGTGAGAGGGAAGGAAGTAACGAGTGGCGAGTCATGAGCAGTCGGGTAGCGAGACTAACATGACAATTTGGCAATTCGACAGTTTGACAATTTAACCAGTTAGCAATTTTATGAAACGAACATTAGTGATTGGAGCGAGCGAGAAGCCTGAACGATATGCCAATAAAGCAATACGGCGGTTGAGGGAGCATGGACATGAGGTGATTGCTTTGGCCCCGCGGCCGGGAAAAGTGGGAGACGTCACGTTTGAGACCGAACAAAAAGATTTTCAGGATATCGATACCGTCACCCTGTATCTTGGCCCTCTGAATCAGGGGAGCTTTATCGATTATATAATCAGACTGAAGCCCAGGAGAGTGATTTTCAATCCGGGAACTGAAAATCAGGCCTTTGAAGTACAGCTTAAAGAGGCAGGAATTCAGCCGGAAGAGGCCTGCACGCTGGTGTTACTCGGAACGGGGCAGTACTGATGTTTACATCGGTGTCAACCCCGGAAGAATTCCGGCAGTTCTTGAAAAATGAACGGGCTGTCACGGTCTTTTTTTCCGGCGACAGTTGCCACGTCTGCCATGCGCTGATGCCGAAAGCGGACCATATACTCAGGGAGCATTTTCCGGAGATGAAGCGAGTCGGAGTAAACGTGGCTGAAGCAGCCGAACTGGCTGTTCAGAACAGCGTTTTTACCGTTCCTGCGCTGATCGTTTTTTTTGATGGACGCGAGTTTCTCAGAAAAACCGGAAGCTTTTCTTTGGCAGAGCTACAAGCCCGGATCGACCGCCCTTACCGGTTGATGTTTTCCTGATTTTTTTTTTGCTGCAGAAACCAACAGAATGCGTATTTTAGCTGTCATTAAATTGGTTTGGTTTGAAACGATCTTTTTATTTGATACTTTGTTTGGTCACCCTAATCCTGCCAGGTTTTAACGCAGGGGCTCGGTCGGAGAAGATTGACAGCCTGACCAGTCTCCTGCCGCTGCAAAAGGGCGAGGGACTTGCACAAATCTACCTGGAACTTTCACGTGCCTATAATTATGTTGATCCCCTCAGGATGATTGAGTATGCCGGAAAGGCATTACCGTTAGCCCGCGGCGCCGGTAACCCGGAACAGGAATGTTACGCCAATCTGTTGCTTGGGACCGGAAATTTTCTTTCCGGAAATTTCGACGCATGCAAGGAATTCATTGATGCGGGACTTGAAAAGGCGCGTAAGTTAAATCACCCTGAATACATGTGTATTGGTTTGAACTCGCTTGCTGCCTGGCAGATGAATCGTGGAAATTACGATCTGGCATTCGAGTTGTTTCATGAAGCCTTAAATCTGGCCGAATCATCCGGCCTTCCGGAAATGGCAGCCAATTCACGGGTTAATCTGGGTTCGATACTTACTTCGAGGGGTGACAGGACTAACGGATTGAAATACCTGCTGCAGTCGCTGGAGTACTTCGAAGGCAGGAAAGAGCAGCAAATGACCTCGCGGATCTATAACAATATTGCAGTAAACTATCATAGTTGGAAGGATTATGATCAGGCGCTGTATTACTACCGGAAAACCCTTGTTTCATATCGTAAGCTCAGTGATTTTGTTGGCGAAGCAATTGTTTTCAATAATATCGGGGAAATTTACAAGGACAAAAAAGAATTTAAAAAGGCAATCCCTTATTACCAGCGGACAATTCAGTTATCCGACAGCACCGGGATTGGTGAATTTTATAAATCGTACGGATGGATCGGACTGGCCGAAACCTACCTGTTGATGGGAGAGGATGATCTTTCTTTTAAGAATGTTGCTTTGGCGCTTGCTGTTTTTGAACGGGTTCAGATGAAAGAAGGTATCGCCCTTTCAAAACTCATTAAATCGCAGATCTACCTGCATCAGAAAAGGTACCAGGAATCACTGAAGGCAGCCGATTCGTCACTGTTAATTGCTTCGGCTGTGGGGATCCTCGAGCTGGAGCAGAAGGCCTGCCAGGTGAAGGCCGCTATATATGCGGGTCAACAGCGGTATAAGGAGGCATTTGAAATGTTAGGTCTGGCTATTCAAAAAAACGACACCCTTTATCAGGAAGAGCAAATGGCAGAACTTGCCCGTTTGAGGGGAGAATTGGACATTTCTGAAAAGAACAATGAAATCCGGTTGCTTTTAAAGGATAACGAAATTAAAGATCTGAGTATTAAAAAACAAAAGACACAGGCCCGTTATCTTATTATCCTGATCGGACTTCTGCTGGCATTGTTTGTCAGCATGCTGATTTACATCCGTTCACGTAAGCAGATTAACCTGCAGATGCAGGAAAAGAATAAGCGCATTAACGAACAACGGCTCGAACTGATCCGGGTGAATGCGACTAAAGACAAGTTCCTGTCGATCATCGGGCATGACCTGCGTAACCCGGTTGGGGCTTTTAAGGATGTTGTGGGACAACTGGCCGATTTTCCGGAGATGTTCCCCGATGGTACCCGACAACAGATTATTCAGGAACTTCGTGACGAGGCAGAACGTACGTATTTTCTGCTTGAGAACCTGCTTTCCTGGGCACAGAGCCAGAAAAACAGCATCAGTTACAGGCCAGAAAAATTGGATTTGGCTCCGCTGACGGATAATAACGTGCTGTTACATTCTCGGCTTGCTGAACGAAAACGGATTCAGTTAACATCGCATATCCATCCGGGAACCTACGTTTTTGCAGACCACAATATGGTCAACCTGATCCTCCGGAATCTGATTTCGAATGCGATCAAGTTTACCGAAGAATTTGGAGAGGTGAATATTTTTGCCAGAGATCAGGATGAGTTTGTCGAAATTTCAGTAGCAGACACCGGGATTGGCATTCCCGAAAAAAACAGGAATGCCTTGTTTCAGGAAGTCAATCATATTTCCACATACGGAACCGGCAATGAAAAAGGGTCGGGCATTGGATTACTGTTGTGCAAGGAATTTGTTGAAGTAAACGGGGGGAGCATCTCCGTAGAGTCCTCTGTCAATGAAGGAAGCACATTTGTTTTTACGCTGTTGAAATATAAAGTCCCGTCTTTCGCTGAAAACGAAACCACCATCAGCTGATTTTCCGAAAAAATAGGGTATTTTTACAAAAATAAGCACTAACAATTTAAAGTACAGAAAGCATGAAAAAGACCTGGATCATTTTAGGCATCATTGTCGTCGTGATTATAATCATCTATTCATCGGTTAAGGGGACTTACAACTCAATGGTAACCATGGATGAGGCAGTTTCGGCCAGTTGGGCACAAGTCGAAAACGTTTATCAGCGCCGGGCGGATCTGATCCCGAATCTGGTCAATACGGTAAAAGGGTATGCGGCCCATGAACAGGAGACGTTTCAGGCAGTTATTGAAGCCCGGTCGAAGGCTACATCTGTAACCATCGATCCTACGAACCTCGATCCGCAGGCTATTCAGCAATTTCAGGCGGCGCAGGAGGGTTTAAGTTCAGCTTTGAGCCGTCTGATGGTGGTAGTAGAGCGATATCCCGATCTGAAGGCAAACCAAAATTTCCTTGATTTGCAGGCTCAGCTCGAAGGGACCGAGAACCGGATCGCTGTTGAACGGCGTAAATTCAACGACAGCGCACGTACATTTAATACCTACATCCGGAAATTTCCCAAGAACATCTACGCGAGCATTTTCAATTTTGAGCCCAAGGCCTATTTTGAAGCTGAAAAAGGAGCTGAAAAGGCACCGGAAGTCAGTTTCTAAAACATGGAGGACTCACTATGTTAGCTTATAATTTCTTTACGGACGACGAGAAGAAGAAAATAGCTGAAGCCATCAGGGCCGCTGAATTGGATACCTCGGGTGAGGTCAGGGTCCATGTGGAAGGGCATTGTAAAGAAGATGCCTTGGATTGTGCTGCCTATTGGTTTGGGAAGTTAGGCATGCATAAGACCGAACTCCGGAATGGGGTGCTGTTTTATCTCGCAGTGAATGATCATAAATTTGCGATTTTGGGCGACGCAGGGATCAACAGCAAAGTTCCGGAAGATTTTTGGGAGAAAATCAAAGATCATATGCGGGCCAAGTTTAAGGAAGGGCTTTTTGCCGATGGTCTTGCAGAGGGGATTCTGATGGCCGGAGAACAACTGAAAGCGCACTTCCCGTATCAGAAGAATGACCAGAATGAATTGTCTGATGACCTGTCATTCGGATAATAAAAATTAAACTACATGATAAAAAGAATCATATTCCTTTTTGCTTTTCTGGCAATTCTTCCGGTCTTCGGACAGGATATACCTGAGCGTCCAAATCCTCCCAGGCTTGTTAACGATTTGGCGGGAGTTCTGGACGATGGGCAAGAGAGCCAGCTTGAGCAGGAACTGGCAACCTATGCCAGGCAAACAACCACCCAAATCGTGATTGTGACCGTTCCGACATTGGAAGGGCACGAAATTTCCGAGTACGCTTTTCAATTGGGGGAAAAGTGGGGAGTCGGACAGAAAGGCAAAGACAATGGTGTTGTCATCGTCTTTAAACCCAAAACAAATGAGGAGCGGGGGCAGGTGTTTGTCGCTGTTGGATACGGACTTGAAGGTGTTATTCCTGATGCCGTGGCTAATCGCGACATTGTTGATAAGGAAATGATACCACGTTTTCAGGCCGGTGATGTTTACGGGGGATTTTCGAATGCTGCCAGAGTAATCAAGTCGCTTGCAAGCGGCGAATTCACGCCCCAGGAATATCACGATCAGGTGAGCAAAGGCGCAGGAGGTTTTCCTTTCATTGTAATTTTGTTTGTCCTGTTTTTCATTATCTCGCTCTTCAGAGGGCGGCGTAAATATTATACCGGCGGTGGTAATTTGCCATTTTGGCTGTTGCTGGGGAGCATGATGGGCTCGGGTAACCGCGGCGGATCATTTGGAAACTTTTCCGGCGGCGGAGGCGGATTTGGCGGCGGGGGTAGCGGATTTGGCGGCTTCGGCGGCGGAAGCTTCGGCGGTGGCGGTGCCGGCGGGAGCTGGTAAACCTCATTTCAGTCTTTTTGATGGCGCATCTCGATTGAGCAGGAGAAAGGTCTCAACGCCAACCCGGGGAGTAATTTTGCAGGAAGTTGTAACCGTTCCCTGAAGGAGAAATTAAAGTTGGAGATTTTTCCGTTAGCCGTTGCAGTCATATAAAAACGATGGCAGGAGTAAATAGCTTTTATAACACCAAATGTGCATGTGCCTTTTGTTGCCTGTGCTTTCTTTGCGGCCTGATTAACCTCATCCCCCTGTCTCCCCGGAAAAGCGAAACGAACTGCCTCAGTCTTGTAACAGCGTGAATGATGACCGTGAGGGCAAAAAGATGGGCGAACAACAGGTGAAAATGCATGGTGCTTTCAGTAAATCCGGTCAGAAACAATAGTATGCTGATTATCAGGAATATATAAGTGATCGAAACGAAGGTCGCCAGTTTGTTTTTCCTGTACAGTTTCTTCCGCATCAGCGCTTTGTAAAAATTCCAGCGCTGCCAAATATGGAAAGCCATGAAGCAGACAAAGACGAGTCCCGTCAGGCAGTGTAAGGTGCCCCATGCAAAGACGGATCCATAACCGGCTCCATTCCGGACCCGTTCCAACCCTTCCTGAAATGCGGACGATGAGTGTATGCACAGGATCAGGCAGATCAACAGGATGATATCGACAATGCCTTTACTCAGTTTTCCGGTAAACAGTGATCTGGTATTAACCCTGCCGTGCATGGCTCGTTTCAGATTATCCGTGGTGTTCATCGCTCTCTTATTTTTGATTTCACCGGCAAAACTCGATAAACTGCGGCAACCGGGCCATACAAATCTTCCCCGGGCGGACAAAATCGGGGGTGAAACGAACGATGAGCAAAAAGTTCGCAGGCGAAATATCGGGAAATCAACGGGAAAGCCATTTTAGAAAGTCCGTGCTTTTTTCCTTGCTCACAATGATTTTCCGGCCTGTCGGAACGATCAGCAAGACGGATAATTTGCGGCCAAAATACTGGCTGATTTCGCGGATGGCCTTGCGGTTGACCAGGGTTTGACGGTTGGTCCTGTAAAACTGGTCGGTGGTAAGTTGTTCCAGCTCCTCAAGCGTTTTATTAACCGTGTAAACGGCCGAATTCAGGGTAAGCAGGCAGGTCATTTCGTTTTCAATATAAAAGACAGCGATCTGATCCAGTTTTACCGGAAAAATTTTGTCCTTGTGATAAACCAGCAGTGATCCCGGCTTGCGGCTTTTATCGTTGCCGAAAAGTTCCAGGATAGTCTCGTAATTCATGCCCGATCGCAGGAAACTGTTTTGTAAGGCTTTGTACTTTTCAAGTGCATCCGATACCGATTTCGGTGAAAATGGCTTCAGCAGGTAATTGATGCTGTTCGTCTTAAACGCTTCGAGCGCATATTCGTCGTACGCAGTGCAGAAAATGACCGGGGCTGTGCAGGCGGTCCGTTTAAATATTTCAAAGCTCAATCCGTCGCCCAGCTGGATATCGCTGAAAATAAGGTCGGCTGAACGTTCATTTTCATTGAAGAAGGCAACAGCTTCCGCGACCGATTTCAGAACTGCCACGATATGCGCGTCCGGTTCAACCTTCCTGATGGTTTCCGACAAATCGCCGGCCGTTAGTTCTTCGTCTTCGATAATCACGACCCTCATAGCCCCAGTATTTTAATGCGAACACGGAATTCTTTTTCGTCACTGCTGATCTGAACGCCTTCGCCATCGAGTATCCGGTAGCGTTCAGCCAGATTTGGCAAACCCAAACCACTCGTAATTTCCGTGCTTTGTTTAGGTTGCAAGTTATTACCAACCGTGATGAACCCGTCTTTGCCGGTAACCGAAATCCGGAGCGGCGATTCCCGGGTGAGCCAGTTGTGCTTAATAGCGTTTTCAAGCAGGAGCTGGATGGAAAAACCAGGAACAGAGCCCGATGATCGGATTGGTTCGGGTATGTCAATGGCGTATTCCAGCGCGTTCCCAAACCGCAGCCGCTGCATTTCCATATAATCGGTGCACAGCTTGAGCTCGTCTTCCAGTTTCACTTTATTCTGATTGTTCGATGAAAGGGAGACCCTTAAAAAATCGGACAGACGAACCAGGTAGTCTTCCGCACTGTCGGGGTCCTTCCGGATGAGCGCCTTCAGAATATTCAGCGCATTGAACAGAAAATGCGGATGAATCTGCTGCTTCAGCTGCTGGTTCAGCGCTTCGGCATGACTGATACGCAGCCGGGCGTTTTCAAGTTCGACCAGTGCTTTTTTTGACCGCAGTAAAACGCTTTCCTGAATGACCAGGACAATCGTATTAAGTAAAATGCCTACTGAAAACGGATACTGAATGGGATGTCCGGTGTCGACCAGCATAATCTGAATAAAATCCCTTGGGAGAATGACCACCAGTAAGCCTATGATCGGACTGTTGACGAGATAACTGATCAGATACCGCCACCGCGTCGCGGAGGGTGTGATTTCGTGCTTTTCTCTGATCCGGACGAGATAAATATTCGTGGTCCAGATCAAAAATGGAAATAAACAAGCAGTGAACAGTCCCGGCAAAAAGACAGGAACCGAAAACGGGATATGGTTCAGTGCATGCACAACAAATAAGGCCCCGATCACAAGCGAGGTTTTAAGTGCGATGAAATGAAGATTTCGTATGGTGTCCTGCTCTTTCAAAGCGGTTGTATTAAATCAGTACAAAGATAGTGTTCACGCGGTCCTGTAGAATCGTCTGATCCGCGAAACGGACCTTTGGAACGGTAAAGCGGGCAAAATCCCGGATCGGTATATCGTCATTTTTGCTTTTTCAGCAGACTTAGTACCCCATTGATAAATGTCAGCGGATGCACCGGGTTTCCGGGAATGTACAAATCGACGGGATATCGCGAGAGAAAGCTGCGGTCCAGTGCCTCACTGCCGGCAAAGATACCGCCGCTGATGGCATCGGTACCGGCCAGGATCATGAGTTTCGGATCAGGAACCGCATGATAACAGATTTCAAGTGCTTGCGCCATGTTTGCCGTGACGGGACCGGTAATCACGATGCCATCGGCATGACGCGGCGAGGCGACAAAATCAATCCCAAATCGGCTCATGTCGAACTGAACATTGTTTGCCGCGTTTAATTCCCATTCACAACTGCCATCGCCACCTGCCGATACCTGCCTGAGCTTTAGCGAATGGCCGAACAGCCGGTGAATTTTTTTGCGTACAAGCGCAGGATTGACCAGAATTGAATTTTCATCGCCTTCAGCAATGATCAGTCTTTCGCGTTCGTTGGTTGAGAGTTTATAATCGGAGGTAAAGCTGATCTTCTTGGGAAACTGGATGGCGCATTCGCCACAGAAGGTACATTTTCCCAGATCGATCCGAACCGGGTTGCCGGCAATGGCGTGAGTCGGACAGATTTCGATCAGGGCAGCTTCGTCCGCCTTTTTTTTGGTGATGACCGGTCTTCCCCGAAAAATACCGGGGACTTTGGCGTTTGTTACATCAGGAATGAACTGCTTGCCCTGGTGCCATAAGATTTTGATATTGTCAAACATGATGAAATCGGTTTACAAATCGTGTCCGCAGTACGATAAATTAAAGCTTTTATTGCAGATCGGGAAATCCGAAATTTCGTTGTTCCTGACCGCCTGTGCCAGCGCCATCCAGTTGTGATGCGAAGGATCCTTGATCTTATAGACTATCAGATCTCCTTGTTGATCCGTCACTGCACAGTGGCAGATCTCGCCCCGCCAGCCTTCAACCAGCGAAAGCACAAATCGTTCCTTCCCGGGCGGCATGCTGAAATTTTCAGGTTGTTTGAATTCAGGCAGGTTGCCGGTCAGTTTCCGGGCATAGCCGACCGATTGCAGGATTTCTTCTTTCCTGATCTGCGCCCGTGAATACACGTCGCCATGATGCCTGATCACCGGCAAATGATTAATTGCACTGCCATAAAGGTCATGAGGATGCGACCGGCGGATATCCCGGTTTAATCCGCTCGTCCGGGCAGCCATTCCCACTGTGCCGATCTCACAAACCTGTTCATAGCTGACTACACCGGTTTTCTCCATTCGCGAAAGGGCGCTGGGCAGTTTAAACAGCTTTTCGCTCATTTCGGTAAAATCCGGCTCAAACGCATTCAACACAGCGTTCAGTTTTGCTGCAAGTTCATCCGAAAACGGGTAATTGATCTTGCCTGCCCGGATCAGGCCTTTTGACAGCCGGTTGCCCCCCCACTCCTGCATAAAATTAACGATGGGTGTCCGCAACCTTCCGTAAACGGCATTGCCCAGCTGGTAAGCGATATCGGCGCAGATGGCAGAAAGATCACCGGTATGGATAGCGATTCGTTCCAGTTCGAGGGCCAGGGTGCGTGCAAATTTCAGCGATCGGTCAGGTTCATAGCCGCACAGGCTTTCCCAGAGGTTTACAAAGGCAGCGGTATGCCCCACGGTGGTGTCGCCGGCAATGTTTTCGGCCAGGGTTGTGCGTTCCAGAAGTTTTTTCTTTTGCAGGAACAATTGTTCGATGCCCCGGTGCTGATAACCCAATTGGATCTCAAGATGCATGATCTGCTCCCCGTTGCAGATAAAGCGGAAATGCCCCGGCTCGATCACTCCCGCGTGGATCGGTCCTACACCGACTTCATGCAGCTCTTCGCTTTCGGCACGGCAGAACGGATAATTCTCTGCCTTTTCTGCCTGGTCGGCCCGGTTATGCGCGTATCGCACCGGTTTTAACCACGGATGGTCGCTGTACGGGGTCCCAAAGTTCTCATGAATCTCCCTTTCGAATTTTTCAAAATTCCTGTTTTGGGCGGTGAGGGAGGCCAGACGGGTCCCGGGATCAACCACGGCAGATGAGACCATGATGTTATGGCGGCCATCGTCGGCAATACAACAGATCAGCCTGATCCGGCCGGCATCGCGGTAACCGAAATAATTTACACAATGCCTCGCCCGCCCCTCTTTCATCAGCTCAAGATTCGTTTCCATGAACAGCCGATAGGGATGTTCGGGGATATCTTTCAGGGCGATTGACTGGTTATTATGAATGGAAATATACAGCATGGCGTCAGGATATAAGTTTTACGGCATCCTGCAACAGTGTTACAAGCAAGGCAGGAGGGGCATAAGCCAGATAGACGGCAAGGATCAGCAACAGGTACTGGGGAAGCGATTCCCATGCTTTTATTGCCGGCAGTTGTTTTTCTTCGATGTGGATGGGAGGAATAAAGAGCAACCTGAAAATATTGGAGCCAAAACCCCAGATGATCATGGTGAGCAGGATCAGGACCACGGCCAGGATCAGAATATTATGCGCTTCGAACAAGGACTGGAAGATCATGAATTCGCTGACAAACAAGCCTGAAGGCGGCATCGCGGTCGCGGAGAAAAATCCCAGCAGCAAAACGATGGCTCCGGCTTTGTTGTACTTAAAGTAGCTTCCCGTATCATAAATGCTTTTGCTTTGATAAACGCGGTAAACCTGGTTAAACTGGAAGAAGAGACTGGGTTTCACAAACGAATGAAGCACGATGTGCAGAACAGCCGCGTAAACGCCGATGCCTCCGCAGGCAAGTCCCAGAATAACAAGTCCCATATGCTCGATCCCGGAGTAGGCAAACATGCGTTTAATGTTTTTAATGCGGGTCATGTACACGGTGGCCACGAACACCGACAGCACCGCCGCGAAGATCATGACCGTGCCGGCCCATTTCAACAGGGGCGTGTGCGAAAAGACCGCGTAAAACCGGAATACGCCGATAAACCCGAGGTTCATCAGCACACTTGCCAAAAGGGCTCCCGCGGGTGCCGGAGCTTTGTCTTTGGCATCAATTCCCGCGGTGTACATCGGGACCAGTCCCAGTTTTGCTGTGAAGCCGGTGAAAATGAACAGGAAAGCAAGTTTAAGCCAGAACGGGTTTAATTCGGACGCATGAGCATATAACGAATCGAACGACAAATCATCGATTCCGGCCTGTTTCACCGCGAGACTCAGAAACAGAATGCCGATATAAATGAAGGTAATGCTGATGGCGCAGATGAAAACATACTTCCATGCTCCTTCCAGTGCACGGATATTCCGGTGGTGGTAGATCAGGGCTGAGGCGCTTAGGGTGGTTATTTCGGTAAAGATCCAGATCACGGCAATGTGGTTGGAAATATAGGCCATGGAACAGGCCGAGATCAGCATGACCATAGCGGCAAAAAATAAGCCTCTCGATTTCGGGGTCTCATCGTGCAGGGCGATATACCGGTATCCATGCCAGAAAGCAGGGATGCTGACTAAGCTGATGGTCAGGAGCATGAGTACGCCCAGCGAATCGGGTTTGAAAAATCCCCACCGGATGTTATTCAGGTCGTTCAGCTCACTGATGCTGAAAAACCACAACAAAGCCAGATAGACGGTCAGGAGTAAATAATTGACAACCGTATTCCGGTTGAAGAACAATCCGCTGCCAATGATCAGGGTCCCTGTTAAAAATATGCCGGTCATCATTTGTTTAGTCTTTCAGGTTGCGTAACAGATTAACGTCGGGATTTTTCAGCACATCGCCGATCTTATTGAAGAACACGCCGAGAATGAGCACGCTGGCGAAAATATCGAGCATAATGCCCAGGTTTACCAGCATAGGCATTTCATTGCCCACAGCCAGCGACAGCGTAAACACGCCGTTTTCGATGAAGAGGTAGCCAATGACGTGGGTGATGATTTTCTTGCGGGAGATGATCAGGTATAAACCGGTGAAAAACGTCGACAGGGCTACGACAAAATAGGTTTTATCAAGATTCTTGTCCTGAATGGAATGTGAAAGGATGATGGTGGCTACGAAAATGAGCGACACAATGATCAGCGACAGGAAGTTGGGAAGATAGGGCTCCGCTTCGCGGGTGATCTCGTTTCGCCGGATGATGTAACTGATGAACCAGGGAACTGCAATGGCTTTAAATACGATCGTTTCGAGCAGGATGAGGGCCAGGTTGACATTATTCACTTCGGTAAGGGTCAGAAAGGTCACGCCGAATAGGATGAATCCCTGAAATACCAGTATCCGCAGGTAGGTAAGCAGCCTGTTGGCGATGCTGACATAGAGCAGCGACATGGATAATGCGATGAGGAGTATATCGGTCATATCAGATGAATTTTCCCATAACAAGCAACACACCAAAGAATATCAGCGACGACACCGACGTCAGGATAAAAATAAACTGCGGGTTGTGCCCCAGCCTGAAACGGGCCATGAACGATTCGATCAGTCCGACGGCGACCGCAAAGCAGATTTGAATGCCAAAGAATGCCGGAATCGAAAAAAGATAAGACATCGATCCGATAAAAAAATTGGAAATGATCGCGCCGTATAATGCAAATTTCAAATAAGAGGTGTAGGTGATCAGTCCGAGGTCGAATCCGCTGTTATCCAAAACCATCACTTCATGGATCATGGTTAGTTCCAGGTGGGTTTTCGGATCATCGACCGGCATCCGGCTGTTCTCGATCATGGCGATAAAGATGAAGACAAACGCCGCAAGTGCCCCCAGCATGTATGAAACCGACGAGCCATAGTGAAGGGCGCTGAAAATGCCATGAAAGGACGTTTGTCCCGTGAAAAGGGAGAACGAACCCATCAGGACGAAAAAGGCAGGCTCGGCGAGCATGGAATACAGGGCTTCCCTGGCTGCACCCATTCCTTCAAAACTGCTTCCGGTATCGAGGGCTGAAACGATCATCAGAAATTTTCCGATGGCCAGGGTATAGGCAAACATGACAAAATCACCGTCGAATGAAATAAAGCCGGGATGACTGCCATGGGGAACCATCAACACAGCCATCAGTGCCGACGACAGATAAACACTGGGAGCGATCTGAAAGATCAGACTGGTTGTATGGCTGTACACGGAACCTTTTTTCCACAAGCGTACAACATCTTTCACAGGCTGGAAGATCCCCGGACCCCTGCGCCCTGAAGTCCTGCTTTTGGTCCGGACGACAATTCCGGTAAAGAACAGGCTTGTTAGGATAATAAGGATGAAACTGACCATAGATTACAGGTGGTTTAAGAATTCAATCAAAATCCCGATTTTACTGACGACAAGCGGCAGCAATACCGCGACGCTGATAAAAATGAAGCCATACAGGATATAAGCCTGGATATTGCCATTCTGAAGAAATCCGAACCGTCGCAGAAACTTTCTGGAAAACAGCAGGGGCTTGTCGATAAACAGGATCTCAATCCAGTCGCCCGGATGTGTCTCCTGTTCGATCTGGTCCGGGTAAAGGCCGTTGGCATCTTTCTTGTGTTTTTTGATGAACAGAACCGGTTCCGCCAGTTTGCGGTAAGTCCGGATGAATGACGAGGCCGTATATTGCATTTTGGCTGTATCTCCGGTATAGCCGCACCCCCAGGTTGGTTCCGCGCGTTGACTGCGTCGGTTCACGAGCCTGGTCCGCAGGAGGTAGATCGCGGCACTGAGCGCCACGAAGCCCAGGGAATACCAACCTACCCTGGTCAGACTGCCAAGCAGTTTCTGAACCTGGAAATACGATTCGGTTGCGGTTCCCGGCAGGTATAAGGTAATGGTTTTTGCCAGGGGTATGGCCAGGATGGAGGGGAATAATCCGATCGCAACAATTGCCGCTGCAATCAGGTACAATGGCAGCACATTCCTCCCTTCTTCGGTCTCCGGTTTCCGTTCTCCGGTTTCCGTTCTCCCTTCCCCCAGGAACACGATTCCGAATGCTTTTGTGAAGCAGATCAGCGCCAGTCCTCCGATCAGGACCAGCGCAAGAATTGAAAACAACATAGCCAGAATAAACAGGAACAGTCCGGACGAAAGGCCTTTGAACAGTCCGCTGTAAATAAAGAATTCGGAAACAAAGCCGTTAAAGGGAGGCAGTCCGCAAATGGCCAGCGAGCCAACCAGAAAGAGGTAAGCCGTGTGGGGTATCCGTTTCATCAGTCCGCCGAGCGCTTCAATGCTAAGGGTGTGCCGGATCAGGTAGACGTTTCCCGTGCCAAAGAAAAGAAGCGACTTGAAAAGCGAATGGTTCAACGTGTGTAGCAGGGCACCGCCAAATCCGGCCACGGCGAGTGTATTCGATTCATATCCTAAGCCGAGGCAGCCCAGGCCGATGCCGATGCCGATAATGCCAATGTTTTCGATGCTGTGGTAAGCCAGCAGCTTTTTGAGGTTATGCTGCACGATTGCCAGCATAACCCCGTATACACCTGTCACTACGGAAAAGGCAAGGATGAGATAGCCGATGGTGACCATATCCGTTTTGATCAGCATGAGCACTCTCAATATTCCGTAAATACCGATTTTAATGATCACCCCCGACATGATCCCGGAGATATGCGCCGGAGCAGCAGGGTGGGCCAGGGGCAACCAGGTATGGAACGGCACAAATCCTGCTTTGATCCCGAAGCCAAAAAAGAACAAGATGAATAAGCCGATTCCTGCCAGAGGGGGCTGGAAGGTGCTGAATTTCGAGATCGCCGTGAAGTCGAACGAGCCCGTTTTTACCTTCACCCAGATAAAGGCGATTGTGAGAAAAAGGATGCAGATATGTGACTGGATCAGGTAGTTAATACCCGCTTTCAGGGTTTCTTTCTTATTGTGCTCAAAAATGACCACTATGAGAGAAGACAAGGCCATGATTTCCCAAACCACCAGCAACACAAAACTATTTTGTATCATGCAAAGATCAATAAGAGCAGCGAAAAGCAGCAGGAACGCGATCAGGTGCATGGTGATGTTGTCGGTTTGATCGCGGTAAGTCTGCATATACCTGAATCCATACCAGCCGCCGGTAAAGAAGGTAAAGCTGATCATCAGGATGAACCATGCCGAGAGAGGATCGATCCGTACGGCTATTTCTCCGGTGACAGATGAGCCTGCGTAAATGATATCGGCCGGACCATTGATGAAAACGGACAGCGACAACAAGCTGCCGACAACTGCCAGGATGCCCGTCATGCTTAAGGTAAGAATGCCTCTTCCCCTGGTGCTCAGGAAAGGAATACCCAAAATGGTGAAAATTGCAGCCAGATTGAACAGTTCAAACAGCAATTGATCCATGATCACGTCGTTAGGTTATCCGGTGAAATGGCAATAACTGCCAATCCGATCGGATTGGCAGTTATAAACTGAGCAAAAGTACTAAAAATGTCGTACGGCGGTTTTTAACAGGGGCGTCAATTTGCCGGATATGTAAAATTAATCGTGGTTAATTGTCAATAAGTTCGATCCAGACCGGCGCATGATCGCTCGATTTTTCCCATCCTCTTACGGTGGAGTCGACTCCGGCAGCTTTGAGGCGGTTTTGAAGCGGCGGACTGAGCAAAAAATGGTCAATACGCAGGCCGGCATTGCGGGCATAGGCGTTGCGGAAATAATCCCAGAAGGTATAAATGCGCTCGTTCGGGTAAATTTTTCGGATGGCGTCGGTCCAGCCCTGACTGACCAGGTTCTTATACGCCAGGCGCACTTCGGGCAGAAAGAGCGCATCTTTCACCCAGCTTTCCGGCTTGTACACATCCCTTTCGGTGGGGATGGCATTGTAATCGCCCGCCATCACAGCCGGGATTCCCGAAGCGATCAGTCCGGCGGCATGGTCGGTGAGGCGCTGGAACCACCGGAGTTTGTATTCAAATTTCGGGCCCGGGGCGGGATTGCCGTTTGGCAGGTACAGGCAGCAAATGAGGATCCCGTTTACGGTGGCTTCAATATACCGGCTGTTCACGTCATCCGGATCGCCGGGCAGGATGCGCCTCACTTCGGCCGGTTCCTGCCCCTTCGACAAAATGGCCACACCGTTCCAGCTTTTCTGACCGTGCCAGATGGCGTGATAGCCGGCCTCCTGTATCGCGGCCAGCGGGAACTTTTCCTCGGGCGCCTTCAACTCCTGCAAACAAACCACATCGGGCGATGTTTCCTTTAGCCAGCGTAATAGCACCGGCAGCCGACCGTTCACGCCGTTCACGTTATAAGTTGCTATCCTCATGGTAAAATTTTACTCTTAAGGTACGACATTTCTGTAATAACAGGTTGGCCAAGGTTAAGGTTTCAGGGGTTTCAACTGATCTTCCGTTTTTCTTCACACGGAGAATGAGAAAAGCCCGGCAGTACCCCGATCCGACAGATTTTGCCCGCCTAAGCAAGCGCATGCTCTTCCTGTTTTTCCTTAATGATGATCACCGCCTTGTAAAGAATAATGATTTCAAAAAGTCCGGCAGGAATGAGCAGGATAAAGGAGATAAACGAAAGGACGATGGTAAGAAAGAAACACCCGGCCAGAATTTCAAAAAAAGCCGCGTATTTGACGATCGTTCCGATCGAATATTCCAATCTTTTTAACGACAGCCCGTAAATGATCCCGATACCGCCGAACGTCAGGGCGGCCGCTCCGAGAATGAAATGGCGTTCTGCCGAATCATAAAAAATGGAAGCGATATCATAGGCAATCAGTAAAATGGAACAGCCAATCGAGATCACCGAAACAATTTTGAGCAGATAATTCCGGAACAAGCCTCCGAGCAGGATAAAACCACGCTGGAAATAAACCGACGAGATCAGAACAGCGAGCTTCATAATTACATAGAAGGTGCTGCCGTAGATGAGCTCGTTATCCTGGTAACGGAAATACTCAGCCGCTCCTTCCAAAAATCCAAGGATAAAATAAAGCACGCCGAACAGCCAGGCTCCGTTGAGCTGGCGAATGACATATTCGGAAGGCTTGTCGATATCGATGTCGACAAGCAGCAGCCTTTTCCACCAGTTCATGAATGAATCGAGAATATCCTGATCATCTGAAATTTTATTCAGATCATAGTCCAGTGCAGCTAAAATGGTTTTCACGGTATAGACGCGGGGCATTACTTCCCCTGTTTCGATCCGTTGGATGGTCCTGACGCTGATATTGCATCTTTCTACAAGCTCTTCCTGTGTCCATCCTTTTGCTTTTCTTAATTCGGAGATTTTCCTTCCTAATTCCGGTTGCTTCATGGTCCTGGTTTTTAATTGTTAAGCAATTTTACGGACTTGGATCGATATGGCAAAAAAATCAGAAAGAACTTCACCCGTCATTTGCCCGTCACTTCATTAACTGTCGTATAATGAGTAATTTGTTGTTTCTGAAAAACAGAACATGAACTCAGAACCCGATTTTTTTGCTGACGATTTCCAGGATTTCCGTTTCGAGCGCAATGGCTTTCTGCTCCAGGGTGCTGACTTCGTCAAGGACAGAAGCAACAAAGGCTTTGTCTTTCAGCCCCCCGGCATTGATCTTAACATTCAGGGCGGCCCCGATAACGGCCGAACGGGCGGCAAGCGCGCCAACGCCGGCATCTGAAACCGAATTGGGATTGCCGTGTTCGGCCATGACTTTAATCACTTCCATCGATTGGAGGCTGAGTTGCATGACGTTCAGGGGAACCTCGATGGCCTGGCGTGTTGCTGTCTGGATCGCTTCTTCCCGTTGCACCTTTTCTTCTACATTTCCTTTTGGCATTTTGAAGGCTGTCATCAGGGCATTGAACGCCTCCGTATCCTGGTCGGTCAGCAGCAAAAGGTGGTCGTGGATGGCTTTGCCTTTTTCGGCCCAGGCGGCAAATTCTTTCCAGCGGCTGTCCCATCCCTTTTTGTGGGACGACAAGTTTGCCACCATGGTTGCAAGGGCCGCGCCCAGCGCTCCCATGCAGGCTGAAACCGAACCTCCGCCGGGGGCGGGCGATTCGGAAGCGGTTTCTTCAACGAATTTTTTTACACTCAGGGTGGTCAGTTTCTTTGGGGCAGGTTCTTCAATGAGGTATTCGATGATCCTTTTTTGCGGATCGAAAGGAGCCAGATCGTCCAGCCCCATCGACCGGACCGCGATTTTCAGGAGTTCCTCATCCGAAACCCCGGCCGAGCGCTTTTGCTTATGCAGGAAATACCTTCCGGCTTCGAGCATGGGCTGTAGCGGGATCAGTCCGATCAGCTCGGAGCCGGTTACGCGGATCCCCCGTACGGCCGCCCGCTCACAAGCTGCTTCAAAAACCTGGTGAATGGAGCTGATGGTGATGTCGGTGATGTTGAACGACAACTGGGCGATTCCGTATTCCTCAATATACCAGCCAATACCTTTTACACCTTTCAGCATGCCGGGTTCATAAACCGGGTTGCCGGCTTCATTGGTTACCGGTTTCCCGGTGAGCGGATCGCCTTCCCGTTTCAGACGTCCTTTTTCGCGGATGTCGAAGGCAATGGCGTTCGCCAGGCGGGTAGAGGTGGTGTTCAGGTTCACGTTGTAGGCCACCAGAAAGTTTCGCGCGCTGAGGGCTGTTGCGCCGGTCCGTGTTACAGCGGCATTGAATTCGGCCGGGCCAAAATCGGGCTTCCAGAGTGGGTCGGGCAGCTTCCGGCACAGTCCTTCGTATTCTCCTGCGCGACAGTTCGCCAGGTTCTTCCGGATTTCGGAGGTGGCGGTGTTTTCATATAAATACACCGGGATCCCCAGTTCGTCGCCAATGCGCTTCCCCAGCAGATTGGCATACCCGATGGTTTCTTCCATCGTGACTCCGGTTACTGGTATCAGAGGCAGCACGTCGGTGGCTCCGAAACGGGGGTGCTTTCCCTTGTGCCGGCGCATGTCGATCAGTTCGGCGGCTTTCTTTACAGCACGGAATGCCGCTTCACAAACAGCTTCCGGTTCGCCGACAAACGTCATGACTGTCCGGTTGGTCGCCTTGCCGGGATCGACATTAAGCAGTTTAACGCCGTCGACCGAGCGGATCGCTTCGGCAATCTGGCTGATGGTATTCAGATTATTCCCCTCGCTGAAGTTGGGGACACATTCAATGATCCTTTGCATACTGTTCATTTTAATTTCCCTGCCGCCGGACAGTTTTCATTCCTGCCCTTAGTCATTCTCCTGTACTTCAAAAAAACGGTCACAGTTCGATTCGATGAGCGTCCGTTTGTACGCACATTTCCCGTTTTTCCATACCCTTTCCACCGGCAGGTAGCCCTGATGGTAGAGAATATCCTGGTAATTTTCCGTTTTGAAGACCATGATGTCGGCTAAATTACCTTTTTTGAGGCTTCCCCGGTCGTTCAAATTCAATGCCTGTGCAGCTCTGCAGGTAAGAGCGGCCCAGGTTTCAGCCATGGTCAGCTTTTGTGCGGCACTCAGAATGGCCGCCTGGATCAGGAGGTTACCCATTGGGGCGGAACCCGGGTTCCAGTCGGAAGCGATGACCAGCGATGTTCCGGCATCAAGCAGCCTGCGTGCCGGAGCGAAAGGCATCCCCAGCCCGACCGACGCACCCGGCAATACCACCGGAATGGTATTTCCTCCTGCCAAAACTGCAATTTCCTGATCGTCGGCCGCCTCCAGGTGATCGATGCTGAGGGCGCCCGTTTCGTTGGCCAGTTGTGCCGCGCCGGTTGTGAACTGGTCGCCGTGCACAATCAGATCAAAGCCCATTTCGCGGGCCTTCAGCAGGTAGTCCTTTGCTGTCTGAACGGAGAATGCAGTTCCGTCGACAAAGATATCGACCCGCCGTGAAAGACCCTTTTTGAATACAACAGGCAACAGCTCGTTGAGAATTTGATTCAGGTATTTCCTTTCGTCTCCGTCGAAATCTTTGGGAAGCATATGGGCAGCCAGACAGGTCGGGATCAGGTCGGCCTTTGACGTTTTTCCTGCCTCGGCGACGGCCTGCAGAATTTTCAGTTCCTGGTCAACAGCCAGGCCGTAACCGCTCTTGACCTCGATGGTGGTAATTCCCTGTTCCAGCAGTTGCCGGGCATGATTGGCTGTGATCCCGGCAAGTTCCTGCATGGGGATCTGCCGGGTCATTTTGACCGTGTTCCAGATGCCTCCGCCCGCTGCGGCGATTTCAGTATAACTTTTTCCTGCCAAACGCATGGCATATTCGCCGGCCCGCGTGCCCGCCCAGCAAATGTGCGTATGTACATCGATCATCCCCGGCAGGGCAACGAAGTCCTCGTTCAGGTATTCGATGGTTTTGGGATGACTGCCGGCTTCCAGTTGCTGGAAGTCATCAATGGCTTCTATTTTACCGTCGCGGACCAGGATGCCCTGGTTTGCCCGGATCTCCAGCCGGTCGTCTGACAGAGGTCCGCGGGCAGGCAGTTCTGCCATCGTCAGCAGTTGTTTAAAGGGGCCTATTAGTTTCATTGCTTCAATTTAGACATAAGACACAAGTATCAAGACACAAGACGAAGATACAGAAGAGTCCGAAGAATTCTTTCTTTGCGTTTAGATCTGTTTCCCTGTCTCATCACTCAAAGTTAAGATTAAAATGCGTACGGTTTTCGATGGCAGAAGGATAGCCTGCGTCGGCATGACGGTAAATTCCCAGGGCAGGATCGTTATACAGCACACGCGACAGGCATTTGGCGGCGCGTTCCGTTCCATC
Organism: Prolixibacteraceae bacterium; assembly: GCA_038562555.1. Classification (GTDB taxonomy): domain Bacteria; phylum Bacteroidota; class Bacteroidia; order Bacteroidales; family Prolixibacteraceae; genus JBCFBK01. The sequence goes on from JBCFBK010000003.1 coordinate 56,213, forward strand.
GGCGACCACCACCATGCCCGCGTGCTGGGAGTAGCCGATGCCTACCCCGCCGCCGTGATGGAACGACACCCAGGTGGCGCCACCGGCGGTGTTGGCCATCAGGTTCAACAGCGGCCAGTCCGAAACAGCATCCGAGCCGTCGGCCATTCCTTCGGTTTCACGGTTAGGCGAAGCGACCGAGCCGCAATCGAGGTGGTCGCGGCCAATGACAATCGGGGCCTTAAGACGGCCGCCTTTTACGAGTTCATTGAAGAGCAGTCCGGCTTTTTCACGTTCGCCCATTCCCAGCCAGCAGATCCGGCTGGGCAGTCCCTGGAAAGCCACCTTCGCCTGTGCCTGTAAAAGCCATTCCCGAAGATGCTCATTCTCCGGAAAAGCCTTGATCAGTTCACGGTCCGTTGTGTAAATGTCTTCTGCATCGCCCGAGAGCGCCACCCACCGGAAGGGGCCTTTCCCTTCACAGAAAAGCGGACGGATAAATTCAGGGATGAAACCCTTGTAGCTAAAGGCGTTTTCTTCACCGCCCTGGCGGGCAAATTCGCGCAGGTTGTTGCCGTAATCGAAGGTGACGCTTCCCCTTTTTTGCATTTCCAGCATGAAGCCGACATGCCGGGCCATGCTTTTCAGCGCAAGAGCCCGGTAAGCAGCCGGATTGTTTTTTCTCAGACCGCGTGCCGCTTCAAGGGAGAGGCCATGCGGAACATAGCCGTTAAGCGGGTCATGGGCCGAAGTCTGGTCGGTGAGCATATCGGGAATCCGGTTGTCGTCCAGTAATTTTTCCAACACGTCGCCGATATTCGCCACCAGTCCGACCGAGCGCGCTTCTCCTTTTTTCTTCGCCTCCTGTATCCACCGGCATGCTTCGTCATAGCTATCGGTCATCCGGTCGATATACCGGGTTTTGATCCGTTTTTCGATTCGTTCAGGGTCCACATCCACGCCCAGGAAACAGGCTCCGGCCATGGTTGCCGCCAGCGGCTGTGCTCCGCCCATCCCTCCGAGGCCGCCCGAAACGATCAGCTTATGGCGGAGGTTCCCGTTAAAATACTTCCGGCCGCAGGCGGCGAACGTTTCATAGGTTCCCTGGAGGATTCCCTGTGTTCCGATGTAGATCCAACTTCCGGCGGTCATTTGCCCGTACATGATCAGTCCCCGCGATCTGAGTTCATTGAAATGCTCCCAGGTGGCCCATGCCGGGACCAGGTTGCTGTTGGCGATCAGCACCCGCGGCGCCTCGGGATGGCTGCGCACCAGGCCCACCGGCTTGCCCGACTGCACCAGCAGGGAGTGGTTTTCGTCCAGTTTGAGCAATGCCCGTATGATTTCCTTCACGGCTTCGGGGCTCCGGGAGGCCTGGCCGGTCCCGCCATAAACGATCAGGTTGGCCGGGTCTTCGGCCACTTCGGCGTTCAGGTTATTCAGGAGCATCCGCAGGGGCGCTTCCGTTTGCCACGAACGGGCATGAAGCCGGTTGCCGGTGGGGGCACAGTAATGCGGATGCGAGGCATACTTTTCAATAAATTCCGAACTGTTCATGCTGCTCATTTTGAAAGTTCAACTGACGGTTGTCGGCGGTCCGGTTCAGGTGCGTGATGATCTCTTTCGACCGGATCAGGCAGACGGCGCGTTCAATGTCTTCGTACAGGATCCGGTCGTTCTCATGAAAAGAGATGAAGCGGCGGATAAACTCGTGGGCCGCATCGACGAGGATTCCCGATTTCAACGGCTTCCGGAAATCAAATCCCTGGGCTGATGTGATCAGTTCGATGGCTAGTATTTTTTCAAGATTTTTCACGATATGCAGGGTTTTCCGGGCGCTGACCGACCCCATGCTCACATGGTCTTCCTGCCCGAGCGCGGTCGGAATGCTGTCGGCGCTGGCGGGGAAACACAGGGTTTTGTTTTCGCTGACCAATGCGGCCGTCGTATATTGCAGGATCATCAGCCCGGAGTTCAGTCCGGTGTGCTCCATAAGCAGTTTCGGCAAACCAGGAACACTTTCAGTCATTGAAAGATAGATGCGCCGGTCGGAAATATTCCCCAGTTCGGCGGCGGCCAGTCCGGCATAATCGAGCGGCAGGGCGATGGGCTGTCCGTGAAAGAGTCCGCCGCTGATGGTTTTTTCTTCCGAAAAAACGATCGGGTTATCGGTAACGGAATTGATTTCGGTTGTAACAATTTCCTTCAGATGGAGCCAGGCATTCCGTGATGCGCCGTGCACCTGCGGGATGCAGCGCAGCGAATAGGGATCCTGGACGCGGGTGCAGTTCCGGTGCGATTCGACGATTTCCGAATCCCGCAGCAATGTCCGCATCCGTTCGGCCACATAGATTGAGCCGGAGTGGGGTCGGAGGGTATGCAATTCTTCATCAAAGCTTTTTACGGAGCCCATCATGGCTTCGAGGTTGATTGCAGCAATAATATCGGCATGATCGAGGCAGTTCTGCAGTTTTTCCAGGATCATCACCGCGTGGGCGCTCATAAACTGAGTCCCGTTGATCAGCGCCAGCCCTTCTTTCGGGCCAAGTTCAACGGGTTGCATGCCCTTTTGTTGCAGTACTTTGGCGGCCGGATTCACCCCGTCGTCGCTGCAGATGTTTCCCATCCCGATCAGCGGGAGAAAAAGGTGTGACAGCGGCGCCAGGTCACCTGAAGCGCCTACCGAGCCCTGTTCGGGGACGCAGGGTATGACATCAGAATCGATATGCCAGATGATCCGGTCGAGCGTGTTCAGCGAAACCCCGGAGTACCCCTTTGCCAGGGAGTGGACTTTCAGGATCAGCATCAGTTTCGCGATTTCAGTATCGACCGGTTTTCCGACGCCGACGCTGTGGCTCATCAGGAGGTTATATTGCAGCGTTTTGGTATCTTCCTCGTCGATCCGGGTGGTACATAAAGGACCAAAGCCGGTGTTAATGCCGTAAACGATCCGGTGATTGCGGACAATATCGGCAATGACCTGGTGGTTCTGACTCACTTTTTCGCGCGCGCCGGCTGTCAGTATTCCTTTTTCCCGGCCGCGAACCAGCCGGATGGCCCGGCCAATCGTGAGCGTGTCCTCACCGTACCGGAATTCCTGAAGCGGATATTCTTTTTGCATCGTTTCTGTTTTTGTCCACAAGGTCAGGTGTGTCTGTCCTGTCCAACAAGGTAAACCAATTTTTTGCCGCAAAAAATGACAAAATGAGTGTTTTCGTCTTCATTCAGCCTTATTCAGATTGCCGGCGTCTTTCCTGGTATTGACATTGGCAAAGAGTTTACCGGAATAAAAATCCTCATTTTCAACATGGAGAAAAAGGGTGTGAAGCCGCTCAATGACATGGTGCAAGCTGAAGTCCTTTTGTGTCAGCGATTCTTCGATGAGTGAAACTGCATTTTTATTAAAATAGCTGGCCAGCGGTTCTTTCAGGCTGTGATGAACCGGCACCACAACTTGATAGCCGGAACAATGCTGCAGCAGCGTCCGGTATAAGCGGGGATCAAGTTCAGGCAAATCACAGCCGATTATGAGGTTGTGCCCATTCGCAGACTGGAGCAGGCAGGCATGAATGCCTCCCAGCGGACCGCAGTCCGGGTAAATATCGGTTATGCACCGCAACCCGGTGAACTGATAATCCTCAGGATGGTTGGTGCTCAGCAACAATTCGCTGCAAAGGGGGCGCAATACTTCAATGACATGCTCCACCATCGGCTTTCCCCGATAGTGAAACAAAGCTTTGTTGCTTCCGAAGCGGCTGCTTTTGCCTCCCGCCAGGATGATCCCGGTGACCGGTTCCGACTGCATGCGTCTTTTTTGCGAATATAACGAGAATTTGTTTCCCGCTTTTAAAGCAGATTTAAAAAGCGGTATGTTTCGGTGCTGAGCCGATGCAGAAAAGGATCGGAACCCGGAGACGGGTGGTTGACCTGAACCTTACTTGTTTTGATTATCCAGAAGATAGCCGATCGTAAAGGACATATAAGGCCTTTCTTTCCTCCATTTTTTGATGCTGAAACCGGTTCCCGTTGTTATTTCATCGTATTGATGTCCTGAGAACAGGTCATTAAAGATCAATGCGGCATTCCACCTGTCCTTACTGAAGGATTTTTTTATTGCCAGGTGGGAAATGAGATAGCCATCGCGTTTGGTTTGAGCGCTTTTCAGCGGACTGGTGTAAGCCAGATCCCATTTTAATGTCAACGATCCGGGAAGCAAAAAGGTATTGTTTAAACGGGCATTGCTTTTTAATTGTGTGATTTTCCTTTGCACGTCTTCAAAGTCGATATTCAGCCGGTAATGAAATAAACTCGTCGACAGATTGATATTCCACCACTTCATCAGATCCGTGCCCGTCATAAACTCGGCGCCGAAGCTCGATGATTTTCCAACGTTTTCGGGTGAGCGGATTAACTTGTTTTCGGTTCTTGTCCGGGAGATATGTTGAATCACATGATCTGTGAGTCTGTAGAAAACCTCAGCCGATATAAAATCTTTGTCCCACGATTTCTTATACCCGGTCTCCCAGGCATCTGTGAGTGTCGGGTCTAACGCACCGTTCCCCTTGTAAACAGCATAGGGTGTCTCGTATTGCTCCAACGGGATCAGACTCCAGTAGTTCGGACGGTTTATCCGCCGGGAATAACCTGCATAAAGCTGATGTGTTTTCGACAGGCTGTAGGTGAAATGTCCCGAAGGAAAGAAGTCTGTGTAATTCTTTTTTGCCGGAATAATTTCATGCACGTTTTCTGCTGTATCGTAATGGTAGTCCGATCGTCTTTTCGTGTATTCCATACGCATGCCAAGCTGGAGAACCAGTTTTTTCCAGTCTTTTTTCAATGACAGGTATGTCGCGTAAATGTCCTGTTCAAAATTGACCGACTGGTTCGCCGGTTCATCTTCAAACCGGGTGATATTGCCTTCTTCATCGAAGGTTCCACTGACGGACGTTAATGCAGGGATGTGGTCGGTATTGACCTGAACCCCTGCTTCAAAATTGGTTCGGTCATT
>JBCFBK010000003.1:61209-99367 GCA_038562555.1 Prolixibacteraceae bacterium
TTCCTTCGACAACAATTTCGTTTTGTTCCGAGCCCTTGTATCCCACCAGTTCAGTATACGAATCATAGGCTTTCCTGTCAATTTGCCGGTCATGAAGGTCCTGCAGGTAGCCTGAATAATCAATATAAACCGAGAGCAGATGCGAGCGTTTTTTATTAAACGCGTGGTCCCAGGTGAAGGTGGTGCCGGCGTATTGAAAGTCCATATCCACCCGGCTGTCCAGCTCGTAGTCGACGGAAGTGGTTATTCCGCTTTCATCCGTGATTAACCCGGACGTATGGCCGGTTTCCCGGTAGACCTGTTTTGCGGTTTCGGGATAGATATAGCCCGAAAAGTTGATATAGTCCTTATCGCTCAGATCATAATTGAATCCTGCCTCGAAATAGGAATAATCTTTATGGCGCTTGCCTGTGTTGACGGTTTCGGTTTCATAAGTCAGCCCGTTGTTAAAGGTCAGTTGGTTTTCATTACTTTTATAATCGGCCCAGACATATCTTGACCACTGTCCCTGCATATACCATCCGTTTTTTTTGCCTTTGTTGTCAACCGAGAAAAGCCAGTCATAGCCATTCCGGGTGTTCACTTTCATGCTGGAACTGATTGCGTAACCTTCCAGACGGTTTTTCTTTAAAATAATCTGAATGATCCCGGCGGTCCCTTCAGCGTGATATTTGGCCGAGGGATTGGTGATGATTTCTATTTTGTCGATTTGACTTGCCGGTAACTGCCTGAGTTTTTCCTCGCCGTTGGCAACGGGGTGTCCGTTTACATACACTTTGAATGTTCCTTCGCCGCGATAGGTTAACTTCCCTTCGAAATTTAGCTGGACAGACGGAACATTCTCGAGCAGGTCCATGGCCATGTCCGCGCCGGGGAAACTTCCTGCATCGATTACTTTGCGGTCGACCTTGTACGATAATGCAGGATCGGTGTTCCTGATTATAATTTCGTTCAGATTTTCGGCCATCACCTGCAGTTCGATCTGACCAAGATCACGCACCCCGGGTTGCACGAGGACGTCTCTTATTAAAACAGACTGATACCCGATAAAACTGATTTTTGCGCGATAGGTTCCTGATTGAAGTTGTTCAATTTTGAAGAGGCCATGTTCGTCCGTGAATGCCCCGTTCGCCGTAACTGAATCCCGCTCCGATATAAGGACCGCATGGGAATAGGCAATGGGTTCTTTTGTGGTCATATCGATGACCTTGCCTGTAACAGAGCAATTTTGCGCGCGGGCAGCATTTTCGCAGAGGCACCAGCCGGAGATTAAAATAAAAATTGCAGGTAACTTATTCATTTATGCTTTTGCGTCAGTGCTTTCGGTTTTTTTTCATAAAAATCAAACTACAATCAATTCATCCGGATCAATTGGTTATCGGGTTAGTTTTTTGTAAAATAAATATCATTCCTTTACAACGCGCTCAGCATCAGAAAATAAGTACATAAAAAAACAAATATCGAAATTTTTTTTAACTATTCAAAATATATTATAATGATAAATATCATACTTCTGAAAGAAAGAGGAGCCAGGTTTTCACCGGCAGGATTGTATTCTTTTTTTCTATATTTGGAGGAAAGATGAATTCTCATTATGCTTGATGCCGGCTTCCGTTTTTCTTTGGACGACAAGAACAGTTTTAAGAAAATTTTTCAGGAATATTACGAGCCCTTGTGCCATCTTGGCAATCATTATCTCGATGACGAAGATGAGGCAAAGGGAGTTGTCCAGGAAGCTTTTGTGAAGCTTTGGGAAACCCGGCATCAACTTCATGCAGTATCCAATATTCGTAATTTCCTTTTCACTTTGGTAAAGAATAGCTGCTTAAATAATCTAAAAAGGAGACAGATTCTATTAAAGCATCACGAGCGGATCCGGATGATGGAAATTCACTATCAGAGTGAAAGTTTGGCGAGAATTGGAGAAAGTTATATGGAGTTCGATGAGCTGAAAGCAAAAATAGACACGGCCATCCAAAAGCTTCCCGAGTATTGCCGGAGGGTATTTGAGATGAGCCGCTTCGAAGATCTCAGGAACCGTGAAATAGCTGAAAAACTGGGGGTTTCACAAAAAACAGTAGAAGCTCATCTGACCAAAGCGCTCAAAATCCTGCGAGGCGAATTGAAAGATTACCTGCCCGTGTTGTTCGTTTTCCGCGGAATGTTCGAATAGCATTTCCCTTTCCCGATTGCAATTTTTCTTTTTTCCGGTTAGGGTATTCCCGACTTTGTTTGTTCATTAGGAAACGGCACCCAATGGACGAAAACCTGTATTTGCATATTTTAAGCGGAGAAGCCACAGCGGAAGAAAAAGAGATATTCTACCGCAAATTGCAAGACGACAAAGAAGAAGAAAAGCTCTTTTATGAAATGAAGAGCTTATGGCTGCGCAGTTCCATGCACAGAATAAGTGCGGCCACCGATGCCGATTTCCATGACTTGTGGACCAGGATCGGAAAACGCGGGAAACCTGCACCGTCGCTTAAAAATTGGTTCCGGTATGCAGCCATGGCAATCATTCTTTTGGGGATTGGAAGCATGACCGGCTACCTGATTCGCGGCAGTTTAATTGAAAATCCGGATCGTGAGACGCTAAAATACACGAGCCTGAAAGGAAGTGTCAGCATCGTTGAATTTTCGGATGGAACGAAAGTTTGGCTGAACTCCGACTCAAAAATCACATACAGGGATGATAAAAGAAATAAGCAGCGGCTGGCGGAACTCACAGGAGAAGGTTATTTCGAAGTGGTTCACCGGGAAGGTTATCCCTTTTTGGTGAAAGCAGGTCAAATAACCATCCGCGATTTGGGCACCACGTTCAATATCAAGGCATATCCTGAAGATGAGTTTATTGAAACGTCGCTGGTAGAAGGGAAAGCCGACATTTTGAGTGCTAAAGGCACCGCTTTGGCAAGTCTTAAACCGGGTGAAAGTGCTTTGTATTTTTCAGACGATAAAAAAATTGAACTCCGGTCAATTTCCGACAATGTGTTGTCTGCCTGGCGGGAGGGAAAATTCGTCATCCGCGATCAACGGCTCGAAGACATTTTCAGCGAACTCAGCCGATGGTATGATGTAGAATTCATTTTTGAAGATGCAAAACTTCGCGATTACCGGTTCACGGGGAACATTAAAAAATCAACTACGGTGCAACATGTGCTGAAAACGCTCAGGTTAATGGCCGATTTTGAATACCGGATCACCGAGCAGGCAAATGGCCCCGATGAAGTGGTGATTTATTGATAAGAGACCGCACAAACCAATCATAAAACATAGCCTATGAAGAAGATGAGTATGAACTATTGAGCTAAAATAAAAGCCGGAAAGCTGACGACTTCCCGGCCCATGTTTTTGAAATTTAAGCCTGGGGTAATTTGCCGTTACCGAAGGCTATTGTTTAACAAAGAACATCCAAAATTATGAAGAAAAAACGAGGATTCCCAGCTTTAAACAGGCGCGGGATCAAGAAATTACTTATTGTTATGAAATTGACAACGTTTCTCTGTTTCTTATCGGTTATGGCTTTGGCCGCCAACTCGTATTCGCAAAATTCACGCTTCGACCTGAGTGTCAAAAATGCCTCTATTATCGAAGTGTTTGACGAGATTGAACGAGTCACCGATTTCGGTTTCCTTTTTAAAACCGACCAGTTGGATTTGACAAAAACGTACAATATCGATTTTAGGGATACCAACATCGAAAAGATCATGAACGAATTGCTGCCTCCTGAGAATTATGCCTATCAAATCATTGACAGGAACATCGTGATTACCAAACGCGAGGAGAAAGGCCGTCAGGACGGGAACCTTCCGAAAGTCAGCGGCAAAGTTACCGATACAGGCGGACAACCCCTTCCCGGTGTCACCGTCGTTATTAAAGGAACATCCCTGGGAACAATAACCGACTCCATGGGGGAATATACCCTTGGAAGTGTTCCCGCAAACGGATCCCTGATGTTTTCTTTTGTTGGGATGAAAAGTCAGGAGATTGCTGTTGGTAATCAATCAACCATCGACGTGGTACTGAGCGAAGATGCGATCGGCATTGATGAAGTTGTAGCCATTGGATATGGTACGGCTAAGAAGAAAGATCTGACAGGGGCGGTTAGCCGGGTCAATATTGAGGAAACCAGGATTCAGCCAAATGCCAACGCCTCCCAGATTTTACGGGGGACAACAGCCGGGGTTCAGGTAACCGACAACGGAAGGCCCGGATCCAGTGGTTCTATCATGATCAGGGGAAGAAATTCAATTTCCGCCAGCAATGATCCGCTGATCGTTCTGGACGGAATTATTTACGCCGGGGGCAATTTATCGGATATTAACCCGGGTGATATCGAATCGATCGATATTTTAAAAGATGCCAGTTCTGCGGCAATTTATGGTTCTTTGGCTGCAAACGGCGTGATAGAAATAACGACGAAAAAAGGGAGAGAAGGAAAACCCAGGATTACTTTCAATGCTTATACCGGGTTCTCAGACTTTGCGCATATCCCGGATTATATGAACGCTGAAGAATATATTGCTGCCCGCGAAGATTATTCAGCAGCGGCCGGACCAACCCCCTTTCAACCCATAGAACTCGAAAATATGGAAGCAGGACGGTCAATAAATCCGTTCAAAGAAATCAAACAGGATGCCCCAATTTCCAATTATGAATTAAGCGCCTCGGGAAAAAACGACAAAGTCAATTATTTCTTTTCAGGATCCTATTCCGATGTCAGTTCTCCGGTAAAGGGCGATAATTTCAGCCGCTTGTCAAGCCGCCTGAACGTCGGAGTCGAAGCAACCGACTGGTTAAGAGTTGGCATTAACTCCGGCTATTCATCCAGGGACGATTCGGGAGAGCGCGCAAGTTTGTTAAACACAACCTACTTGAGCCCCTTTGCCAGTCTGTATCTGGAAGACGGCGTCTCTCCGAGGCCGTTGCCGCAGGATGTCGGCTTAGTAGGAAATCCGCTTATTAGTTATTTGCTGAATGACCGAAAATCAATCACAAATGCCTTGTTTACAAATGGCTACCTGGATGCGGACATCTGGAAAGGAGTTTCATACAGGCTGAATACCGGATATACCCGAACCGACTCCAAAGAGTTTATATATAGCCCTTCATATGAGCCGTTGAACAGGCTTGGGTCTGGATCGAAGCGGCATGAGGAAAACCAGAATTTCACCTTGGAAAATATTCTGAAATACAGCAATACTTTTCTGGAGAACCATAAGGTTGACCTGACCCTTTTATATGGCATTTATGAATTCAGGAATCAGTTTTCGTTATTGTCGAGTCAAAATATATTTAATGACGCGCTGGGGTATAACGCTCTGGAAATTGGTGATAGTTTTGACATTGACAGCGGGGCTGAAGAAAAAAAGCAGAATTCAAGTATGGCCAGGATTGGGTATTCTTATTCAAGTAAGTATTATCTGACCCTTAGTTTGCGCCGCGACGGATATTCGGCTTTTGGGGCAGGGAGGAAATATGGGGTTTTCCCTGCTGTTGCTGTGAGCTGGAACGTGTCGGAAGAAGATTTCCTGGCGGCTGCCGGATATATTGACTTTTTGAAACTACGGGTCTCGTGGGGAAGAAACGGGAATCAGGGTGTTGACGCCTATTCTTCGTTGAGTCAGGTCGAGCAAAACAATTATGTTTTCGGGGATGGAGGAAGCACCGCGGTTGGGCTAAACGTAAGCTCATTTGCAAATCCGAACCTGGGATGGGAGACAACCGAAAGCCTCAATATCGGGACTGATTTGCGTATGCTTAAGAACCGTATTTCCGCTTCGGTTAATTTTTACACGAGCAATACCTTTGATCTGTTATTAGAACAGACGATACCGAACACCAATGGGCATGAGACCTTTTTAAGAAATATTGGGAAAACAAGAAATTACGGACTCGAAATAGATTTGAGCACCGTCAATATCAAAACCAGTAACTTTGAATGGGATAGCCGGATTGCATTTTCTTTCAACAGAAATAAGATCATGAAACTTACCGGCAGGGATTTAGACGGCAATGGTGTAGAGGATGACGATATTGCAAGCAAGTGGTTTATTGGGGAACCCCAGGGGTCTCATTTTGATTATGTTTTTGATGGTATTTTCCAGGAAGGCGATGACCTTTCTTTGATCCCGGGCGCAAAACCCGGAGACATCAGGTTTAAAGACATCAGTGGTCCGGAAGGGATTCCTGACGGTAAAATTACGCCCGATGACAGAACCGTTATAAGCAACGACCAACCCGATTTTCTCGCCGGAATCACCAACATTTTCAGGTATAAGAATTTTAGCTTCACTTCTACTTTTTACACCAGGCAAGGTGGCAAAAGCGGAATATCCTCGCTCAATCACGGGACTAATTTCGCCAACACGTCAAACGTATTGAACGTTCCGTACTGGACTCCTGAAAATAAGATAAATACAGCGGCACGAATTGACTACAAAAATCCGCTGGGTTATGCATTTTATCAGGACAGGAGCTTTGTAAGGCTTCAGGATGTCTCATTGGCCTATGATTTTCCGGGTTCAATTGTTCAACGGATTGGCATTGCGGCTCTGCAAATTTATGCAAGCGGTAAAAATTTAGTCACCTGGACAAACTGGGAAGGTTGGGATCCTGAGTTTGGATCGGGTGGGAGGGACCCCGGGAAAAACGGCCCCCTTCTTAAAACTTATACGATAGGCGTTAATATCTCATTGTAAAAATTCGTAATATGAAACGTATAAAATTAAATATTCTGTCAGTCATAGTTTTGTTGGTGCTGGTGTATTCGTGCAACGACAGTTACCTGGATGAGATTCCACTGGACCAGTTTAGCCCCGAAAATCTGCTGACAAATGAATCGGGATATGATGCGGCAGTGATCGCCATTTATGCAGGCGCACGTCAGGAGCACACGATCGCATCGAACAATTTTGAATACATGACTGTGGCAACCGACCTTACACAATGGGGACGGAACGATTCCCGCGGAAATAAAGATTACAGCTTGTTGAATTCCAATTTGTCTGCCACAATTGTATACTGGGATTGGGCCTACAAGCAGGTCATCATCAGAGCCAATACGGTCCTTGAAAATATTGATGATCCGAATCTGGAAATTTCCGATGAAGCAAGGGGCAATATTAAGGGTCAGGCCTTGTTTTTCAGGGCATACACGTATAATTTTTTGGCTAATGTTTATGGAGGAGTCCCCATTGTTTCGGAACTGCTGAAAGAGCCGAAGTTTGATTTTGTCAGGAACACCAGAGAAGAAGTTCTCCTGTTTGTAGCAAAAGACCTGGAAGAAGCCACGCAGATACTGCCATTGGAAGTCGGGGATGGCCGGATCCCGCGCGCTGCTGCTTTTCATTTGCTAAGTGAGATCTATATCTCCCTGGGGATGGAAACCGGCGATGCAACATACTATGACAAATCGATCGCTGCAGCCGGCAAGGTGATCAATAAAGAAGCCGGCGATTACCAAATCATGACCCAGCGATTTGGTCCGGCCAGTTCAAAACCGGGTGATGTTTTCTCTGATATTTTCGCTGACGGACAAATAAATAAATCTGCAGGGAACAAGGAAGTTATGTGGGCCTGGCAGTTTGAATCGTTCACTCCGGGCGGTGCGAATACGACCGCCATGGCCAACAACAGCATCCGGTATTGGGGGCCGGTTTATGATGAGATCAAATCACCCAATGGTTTGGCTAACCTTGCATCTGACAGTTTAGGCAGGGGCATTGGCGTAAATTCGCCGACAAACTATGTGAAGTATGACATCTGGAGGCTAGATCCCAATGATATGAGAAATTCAAAATACAATATCAGGCGGGTCTTCTATTACAACAACCCCAAGGATCCGGAATATTTTGGCAAGGAAATAAAAACAAAGCGCAGTGGCGGTAAATTATATATAACGAAAGGGGACGGAACGCTCACAAATACGGCGCTTGACACGTTAAAAGACTATTATCCCTATATCCGTAAAATTGAAGGACGTCCTTTCAATGACAACGTGCTAAGTGGCAATACGGCCAAAGATTTTAGCCGGATGCGGGTAGCCGAAACCTATCTTCTGCGTGCCGAAGCTTATTTTAGAAAAGGGAACCTGGACCTGGCTGCTGCCGATATCAACGTTGTTCGCGCGAGGTCAAATGCAATCTTAATTTCGGGTGCTGATGTAACGGAAGATTTTATCCTGGACGAGCGTGCAAGAGAACTCCTGGTTGAAGAACCGAGGTTGCGTACGCTCATCCGGATGGGGCGTCTGGTAGACCGTGTCCGTACGTATAATTCAGCACCTTCCGTGCCAGGTGGCATCTCCTCGGGTACGACGATTCAGGACTTTAACAGGTTCTGGCCTATTCCGCAAAAGGTGATTGATGCGAACACAGGAGCAAAATTTGAACAAAACCCCGGCTACCCGGGGGCCTGATCAATTTGCAGGCAAACCTTTCAGACAATCGGGAGATCGGCTCCCGGTTGTCCTGTTCAATGAATTTACAGTTTTAATCGGATCAAACAGCAACGCATGAAAGCAAAACTCAACAGACGCGATTTTCTCAGCCTGAGCCTCCCGGCCACAGGAGCAATCCTGATTGCACCAGGCCTGATGAATTTTCAGGCAATGGCCGAAATTAACCGGCAGTTCAGCCATCAGGACCGCGTCGATGAATACGATGTCGTTATCAACGGGGCCGGTTTTTCAGGCTATTTTGCAGCTATTGAAGCTTCGCAAAAGGGATTGAAGGTTCTCGTGGTGGAAAAAAGGCCCAGCCCCGGCTATGAAATAACGGCCAAACGAAAAACCTGGCTGAGGCACGAAGGTTTCGATACCTGGGACACGGAGGTGAAAAACTTGTTTTTCCCGGAACAGGAAAAACAGGAAATTTTCAGAAAAGGAGGTGACGGGCCAAATAACAGCCGGTTCGATGACGAATTATTGTTGTTTGCAGGTTCTGTAAAAAAAGGCTTACTCCGGAACTTACTCGTTAACAGGGTCCATGTGTTGTTGATGACCGATGTTTGCGGGCTGATTTCGGACGGCAAAAACGTGAGCGGGGTGATGCTCGCCTGTAAACACGGCCTGTTCTCGGTCAAATGCCGGAATTTTATCGACGCGTCCGATCAATTGATTTTTAGCCGAGATCTTTTGGGACAGCAGTATCGCATCACACACGCCGGTTTTGTGCTCGAACTGCTAAATGCTGAAAATCCGCAGAAAAAGACGATCGCGGTCCCTGCCGGTTTGGGGCTTCTCAACAACCGGATTATGGTCCATCCCGGGAAAAATGCTCCGCATCAGTTGTTGGTTGAATATCAGTTCCCGGTGACCACGCAAGGTATCGAAGAAATTGAACTTCAATCCCGGACGATTGCAAAAGAACTCGGCCGATCCCTCCCTGAAATTGATGCATCTTTACGGCAGGCGAAAGTTCACTATTATGCCTATGAGAGTTCCGTCGTTTTGGAACCGGTTTCGCTGCCCCAGCCTGTCCTTGACGGCCACACCGTTCTCACTCATGGCTACAACGAACTGAGTTGCAGCAATGTCGCCGCCATACGTCAGGCTGCTGTTGCGCGTATTGCCGGATTACGGAAATCGCAGCGTGGCGCCGCATACAAAACCCTTCACCTGGTTGGAACGTCGATCCGCTTTAAGAAAGTTGTCCAAAACGAACCGACTGAGCCCGGACTCGCCATTTCCCTTCGGAAATGTGAGTTGCCGCTGACAGAACTCATCAGAAACGAAAAACACGGCCAGGTACTGGTGGCCGGCGGCGGAACCTCGGGTGCCGCCGCGGCCATGGGGGCGTCTGAAAAAGGAAGCCAGGTGACGGTGGTCGACTATTTCAACGATCCCGGCGGAACCAAAACCATGGGAGGGGTGATGGGATACTACCATGGACTCACAGACAACCTCTTCATCAAATTCATTGAGACGGATTCGGAGCGGTTCTCCAAAGAAATTAACTTTAATAAAAAACCTTGTCGTCAAATTTATTTACTGGATCGCTTCTCCGAAATGGGTGCGAAGTTTTTACCCGGTGCCATCATCTGCGGTGCCATAAAGGAAGACCGGAAAGTTGCCGGTATTTTGGTTTCAAGGAACGGCAAATTGGAAGCAATGACTGCCGACGTGGTTATTGATGCCACGGGCGACGGAGATGTAGCCAGCTTTGCCGGCGCTGAGTTTGATCACGGTAACCAGCGAAACCGGGTCACCCAAAACTACAGCCAGTGGAACCTGCAGGGAGGCGGAACACCGCCGTACAGCACGAATTCCGACTACGATATTATTGATAACACCAAAATCTCCGAGCTTCAGCGCGGACTGTTCCTCTCCCATTATGAAGCCCATTTTTACGACTTTCATCCATACCTGACCGTGCGCGAATCACGCAGGATTAAAGGATTGTACGAACTAACGCTGATCGATGCCGCCGAAGGAACCCATTTCAATGATCTGATCGGACTGGCAAGCAGCGACTATGATCCTCATTTCGTGGGTTATTCTGAATTTACACGCTGCGGTTTTCTGCTGCCTCACTCCAATATTGTGACCGTTGAAATTCCGTTCCGTTCAATCATCCCCAAAGACCTGAGCGGTATCCTGATCTCGGGGAAGGCATTTAGTCAGACACAGAACGCGTCACAGTTCACCCGTATGTCGGCCGACCTCACAGCCTTGGGATACCTGACTGGTCAGATCGCTGCCGAAGCCGCAAACAGGGGGCTGGACTTAAAAACAATGAACATTTCTTCGCTGCAGGAGGAGTGGTATGCGCAAGGCTATTTGCCGAAATCGTACGCCGCAAAGAAAGCCGGTCCTGTTTTCCTCGAATCCGGTGAAATAGAAAGCAGGATTGAAAACCTCGCTCAAGGAAAGAAAGAGTTTTTATATGCGTGTTGTAAGTTGCCCAAAGAAGCTGCCCTGCCTCCACTCAGCGAACGTTTTCAACATCTTTCTGACCCGGAAGGGAAATTACTTACAGCAAAAGCGCTGGCCTGGTTTGGCGATGCATCGGGAGAAGAACTGATTCAAAATGAACTGACGCAGCTTTGTGAAGCGGAACAAGCCGACGGCTATCCCGGCGGATATATCGATACCTACGATGACATTCGCGGACGCGAGCAAAACGTTTTGGAAGGGCTGTTTTGGCGAATCAATCAGAATATTGCCCTTCTGTCTATGGCAAACAGCAAGAGCAGCACCCCGCTTATTAAAAGGATCCTCGAAAACACCACATCGGGCGGGGGCATGGTTCCCCGCGAAAACAGCTATTTCAATGAGCGGATCGATCTCCGGATCATTCCGTTCTACAACAGGATACTGAATTTATGCTTTTATGCGGAACGTGTGCCGGCAACCGACTTGAACGCCGGCTTTGAAACGCTGCTGAAAGATGAAAACATCGGTTCCTTTGCCACAGAAGAGTATCATGATACCCGTTGGAGAGTTTACGGCGGCTTGTTGGAACTCAATATTGCCGCAGCCCTGGCAAGATGTGGTTCTGCAAAAGGTTATCATTTACTGGTCACCTATCTGAATGATATTCATTCCAACTTCCGCGAATTTGCACGAAGCGAGCTTAGCAGCCTGCTCGACAATGATTTTCAGTTTGACCAAAATTTGTGGACCAGGTACATCAACACACGCTCTTTCCCGCAAGCTTGCCGCAAGCTGGTGAAAGAAGTGGAATTGTAAAACGGAAGCTGTATGGAAACGACACCTGGCCGTTTCCATACAATAGCCCTCGGCCTCAAAGATTTGCCGATGATTAAGTGAGCGGAGGCATTTCATTTCTCTAACCGGGAACGGGTATTGTTCAATCCTGATTTATCCTCCAATGTTGCATCATCGTAAAAGAAGAAATTTACCCCCCAGGACAGGTGGTTTTACATCTTGATGTACTCTTTGGGCGTAACCCCATAATGCTTTTTAAACGATTTCGAGAAATAGGAATAGGAGCTAAAGCCTGTGCTATCCGATATTTCAGTCAGCGATAATGAGCCTTCATGAAGCATTTCAGCAGCTTTTCTTAGCCGGTAACTACGGAGGAAATCGATAGGCGACATATCCATCAGACCCCTTATTTTCCTGTAAAAAGCGGTACGGCTGAACCCCAGATCTCTTCCGATGTAATCTACATTTAAATCGGGATTGGATAATTCTCTTTCCAATATCAGGGTCAACTTGTTCATTAATTTCTGGTCGTGCGGATTTAGCGCTACCGGGATTGAAGTTTCGTGCTCTTTTTGCGTTTGGGGAGTAACGTAAAATTGACGAAGCCGGTCCCGTAACATGAACAGGTTCTTGATGGTCAGCAGCAGGTAATCAACGTTGAAGGGTTTGCAAATGTATACATCCGCACCCTGTTCAAGACCTTCAAGCTGATCGAAGACAGTACTTTTAGCGGTAAGCAGTATGACCGGAATATGAGAAAGTCCCGGATGATTTTTGACTTGTGCGCATAATTGATACCCTGATATTCCGGGCATTAACACATCGCTAAGGATCAAATCGGGTTGTCCATTCTGTGCTATTTCCCATGCCTTATCGCCATCCGGCGCTTCCAGTAGTTCATATTGACTGTTTAACAGGTTCCTGATAAAATCCATAAGCTCCACATTGTCTTCGGCAATCAGGATGGTGTAGGGCTTTTTAGTTTCCACCTCATTTTGTTTGAGCGGATATTCCTGTTTATTTTCCGGCAGGAGCATATTTTGGTTGACTTTTTTCTCATTGTCAGAATAAACATTCCCGATAGGAAGGACAAACGAAAAGCTCATGCCGCCGTTGGGTTGATTAATCGCCTGGATGGTTCCGTGATGGGTTTCTACCAGGCGTTTGGTATAATGCAGACCAATGCCGTTGCCCCCGTAATCAGGTCTGAACCCGGAAGGGCCATTGATCCTGCGGTAGCGGACAAACAGTTCTCCCATTTTATCTTCAGGAATGCCGGGTCCTGAATCAGAGACTACAATTTCGACATAAGGAAAGTCTTGTAACCCGGCTGATTCTCCATATTTCTTCGTTGCTTCAATGCAGGTCAGTTCGTTGGTAACAAGTTTGATATGCCCTCTCTCAGGCGTGTGTTTCAATGCATTGGACAGTAAATTGTGCAGGATTTTTTCCAGTTTATCCGTATCTAACCACATGATGAGCCTGGGCATGTGGGGTATAAATACCAGATCCACCTGTTTTTTTTCAGCAGGATATACAAAGACCTCCAGAATATTCCGGATAAATAGGATCATATCTTCCTCCTGAACCTCTAATGATAATATTCCGTTTTCCATTTTTTTGAAATCAAGCAACTGATCAATCAGGCGCAACATACTTCGTACATTTCGTGAAATGGTATTTAAAAGCCGGGTACTTGTATCATTTGAGGCCTCAAGACCAGTCAGTTGTTCAAGAGGCGCAGAAATCAATGTCAGCGGGGTCCGCAGTTCATGCGATATATTGGTAAAGAAGTTCATCTTCATTTCGGATATTTCGTGCTCACGTTCCCGCTCACTGTGTTCTATTTCGAGCAGACGCCGGTTCATCTTCATCTTGAAGCTCAGCCGGAACAGGAGAAAAGTACCTGAGATAAAGGCCAGCACATACAGTACCCATGCCTGCCATGAGAACCAGGGTGCCGGTTTAATCGTGATTTGTATGCTGGCCGGTCGAAGGCTTTCCACGCCTTCACTGTTAATGGCCTTAACATAAAAAGTGTATTTACCCGCCGGAAGATTCGAATAGGCAGCTCGCCTGAAATTGCCCATATAATTCCAATTTTCGTCAAAACCTTCGAGTTTGTACGCATAGGTTAATTTGTCCGGTGTTATAAAGTCAATCCCGGTATAGTCCAGAGAGAAGTTGGATTGTTTGTGGTTGAGGGTAATGTTGCTGACGTACGTAATACTCATGGGAAGCACCAAATCGTCTGCTTCCGGCTGAACGCTCCGGTTCAGGATCTTCAGATCTTCGAGATGCACAACCGGTCGGTTTTTGTCCGGCAAAACAATCATCGGGTTAAAAAACGTAAGCCCATGGTTACCGGAAAAAAATATACGCCCGTCTGAATGCTTCAACCCCCCTTTTTCATGATACTGATTTCCTAAAGTACCATCACTTGCCGAATAATTGGTAAAGGTGGTATCGGCCAAGTTCAGATTCGAGATACCATTAGAAGTACTCATCCATATATTCCCCTGTCGGTCCTCCTGGAAGCAAAGGACATTATTATTTGGCAATCCTTCTTTTTTCGTAAAGGTAAGATACTCACCATTCGACCAGCAAAGCATTCCGTGACCATAACTTCCCATCCAAACCCGATGCTGCGAATCTTCAAAGAGAGTAACGCAACCCTGTGCAATAGTCATTTCCTTTTCAGGCATTTCAATTTTCCGTGGTATGCTGTCTCCTTCAGCTAATCGAAAAATACCTTCTCCGTATGACGAAAATAGAATATCACCTGAATTCAGGATACACATATCAGGAACATTCGACAAATAGATGGCCTGAATTTTATCGGAGATTGTTTTTTTAGTTTCCAGTTTGAATAATCCGTTCCAGGAACTGATCCACAAATTTCCGTGTCGATCTTCTTTCATCATTCTTACCTGTTCTATATTTTCACGGGCAAGGATATCAATATGCCCATCGGGCGAAACAGCGCCTGAAATGAGTTGTTCTGCCAGGCCGATCCATATCCTGTTTTTGGAATCAACAAAGAGCGATTCGATAGGGCCACTGTTTCCATCAAATAAATCTGAATTCTGAATGTTATATGTCAGTATTTTACCCGACGGACCATAGTTGAAAAGTCCATGATAACGGGTTCCAACCCATAGGTTACCATATCGGTCTTCTATAATTCGGGTAACAAATTTGTCTTTGACCATATTGCTCAGCTGCTGCTCTGTATTGAAATACTCAAGAGACTTGTTCCATACGGTAAAGCTTTTATCATAAGAGCCAATCCAGACATTATCCTGTCTGTCGATATAACAGGCCAGCAGTTCTTTCGAATTCAGATTATTAAGCCGCCATGGTTCATTTTGTTGCAAGGTTTGCGACAGGATATCATAGTTGAAAAGCCCCCGGGACTCTGTGCCGATTAGAATTTTCAAATGGCTAATCTCTTTAATGAAGCTAATTCTGGATTTGCTCAGATCAGGATGCTCAAGACACGATGCCGGAAGATTTTTAAAGGTACGTGATACCGGATCGAAGCATATCAGACCTGCATTGGTGCCCAACCACCATATCCCGCCAGGATCTTTGTAAACACAAGATGTTACCTGCCGCTCACCGGGTAATGGATAATATTCCCAGGATGAATTGTTTTTGCATTCGGCAAGTCCAAGATTGGTTCCCATCCACAACCGCCGGGAATCATCCTCCCAGAATGAACGAACCACACAGCGGTCCGTGAAAGGAAAAATAACTTTTTGGTTTAGCGTGTCGACGAGCCCGGGACCGGCATGTGTCGCTGCCCAGATATTTCCTGAATGATCTTCAAAAAAAGAATAAACATTCGCTCCATATTTAGGATTATTATCGTAGCGGATAAACCTGTTGCTTTTAAAGTCATAACGGTTAGTGCCGGTTAGCGTGCCTACCCAAAGGCGATGTGAAGAATCAAGATGTAATGCAAAAACCAGATCGTTATCCAATGATGTAGAATCGGAAGCGTCGTGAAAGTATTGAAAAAATTCGTATCCGTTGTAGCGGTTCAAGCCATGTAACGTTGCAATCCACATATATCCAAGCGAGTCCTGACAAAATGATTGAATATTAAGATAGGACACCTGTGTGGATACTTTTTGCCCCCTGTTAGGTTCTGGTACGGCGATTTTCCCGGAGTCTTCACAGGAACACAGGCAACCGGCAATAATCAATGCAATGATCAGGATTTTGTACATGTTGTTCTGGAAACACCTCTAAGATATAAAATGCATCATCAAGGGACAAGCAGGAATATAACTTTGGACGATTTTTACAATTATTGAAAAAAAACTACCAAAACGTCTTCGGTCACATCGGATGAAAAATACAAAAACATGAAACAAAACAGACGTCCAATCCGGATTAATTGCCACTACTTTGTACAGGTAAAAACAACCGTACGGATTGAAAGAACAAAAAAGACAAATCTAACCATTTGAACATGCTGAGTGCGAAAAAAATCATCTGTTGTGCCTTGTGTAGTATATTGAGCATGAGTTTATCCTATGCCGGAGATAATATGCTGAAAATAGTTGGTTTAACCTGCGAATATGCGATCAATCCCATTGGGCTGGATCTGAAATCGCCAAGGTTAAGCTGGCAGATTGAATCGGAACAAAGAGGTATTTTGCAAACAGCATATCAAATTCTTGTCTCCGGTTCGCCTGAAGAACTTTCACAAAACAAAGGGGATATCTGGGATAGCAGCAGAATAAACACGAATGCTTCTACCGGAATCAGCTACAATGGGCCGGAGTTGTCTTCCGGGACGCGGTATTACTGGAAAGTCAGGGTTTGGACAAACGATAATCGTGAGAGTGAATGGTCAGAACCCTCTTTTTTCGAAATGGGATTATTAAAACCGGAAGACTGGAAGAGCGATTGGATTGCCTACGTGCCCGGTATTCCGGGAAAGGTCTTATATTTCAAAACCACTTTCAATAAAGACAAGCCGGTAAAGCGAGCCAGAGCGTATCTGTCAGGATTGGGTTTTTACGAGATGCACATCAATAAGAAAAAAGTGGGAGATCATGTTTTGGAGCCTGCACAAAGCACGTACTCCAGGCGGATTTATTATTCGACCTATGATGTAACGGAATATTTATCGGAAGACAACAATGTTATCCTGGTCTCGGTGGCGCCAGGCTGGTATGGTACCCCTTCATTACGGATACAATTGGAAATTACCTATTCGGACGGTAGCCGGACATGGATCACATCCAATGATATGAGACATGTGACCACGGGGCCTGTCGTCTATTCAACCATTTTCGACGGGGAAGGGTATGATGCACGACTGGCCCGGGCTGATTTGTACAAGCCCGGAGTACCGGTCGGTTTAATGAATAAGGATTGGGCATGGGCGCATAACACCGATGATCCCGGAAACAACATGGTTTCCCAGAAACTGGAACCAATCAAAGTCGTGGATACCATTGTCCCCACCATTATCAACGAGCCGGTGCCGGGTATTTATGTTATTGATGCAGGGCGGAATCTTGCGGGATGGGCTGCGCTGACAGTAAAAGGAAAGGAGGGAACAAAAATCTCATTAAAATTTGCGGAGTCTCTTTATGAAAATGGCCTTGTTAACCAGGAAAATTTACGAAACGCGAAAGCTGAGGATACTTACATACTAAATGGTAAAGGCGTGGAAAGCTGGCATCCGTCGTTTACTTATCACGGCTTCAGGTATATTCAGGTGGAAGGTTTCCCGTATCGTCCTCAACCGGGAGATATCCGTGTGCATGTTGTCCGTTCGGCGGTAGCCCGGACAGGCAAATTTGCCTGCAGTAACAAGCTTCTGAACGACATCCACCAAATGATTGTCAATACCGAGGCAAGTAACCTTCACAGTGTGCCGACCGATTGCCCCCAGCGTGACGAAAGGATGGGATGGTTGAATGACCTGACGGTAAGAATAGAACAGGCCATATACAATTTTAACATGTCGCGGTTTTATCCCAAGTTTATCGACGATGTGGAGGATACGCAAAACAGTGACGGTTCGATCACCTGCGTTGCTCCTTTCCGGTTCGGAATGCGTCCTGCGGATCCCGTATCGGCCAGTTATTTGCTGCTTGCCTGGAAATGTTACGAATTTTATGGAGATGAACGGGTCGTCAGGGAGCATTATGCAGGGATGAAAGCGTGGGTTGATTTTCTTTATTCCAGGACCGAAAACGGGATTGTCAATTATAGTTATTATGGCGACTGGTGTCCTCCAAAAGAGTTCGGGGATGCATCCAATTCTGCGGTTTCAAAGAACACGCCGGGAAAAATGATTTCAACAGGTTATTTGTATTATTGTGCAAAAATCATTTCCGACATGGCCCGTATAACCGGGAATAAAGCAGACCAGGATTATTATAAACAACTTGCAGCCCGCACGGCAAAGGCTTTTAACGATACCTACTGGAATGAACAGTTGGGAGGTTATGCTTCGAATAACCAGGCGTCCAATTCCTTCGCATTGTACATGGGTTTAGTGGATCAAAAAAACGTACCTGGTGTCGTTTCGAATCTGGCCGAAGATGTAAAAAGACATGGATATCATTTGACCACCGGCAATCTTTGCACCAAATACCTCATGGAAATGCTGACCGAACATGGATATGCGGAGGTCGCATATAAAATAGCAGCGCAAACAACTTATCCCGGATGGGGTTACATGCTGGCAAATGGTGCTACAACCTTATGGGAGCGTTGGGAATATGCTACCGGCGATGCGATGAATTCGCACAATCACCCGATGATGGGTTCGGTCGATTCGTGGTTTTATAAATATGTATTAGGTATAAAACCTGATATCAATTATCCGGCATTCCAAAAATTTACGATTCGGCCGGTCATCTTTAATGAACTGGATTTTGCAGAAGGTGAGCTTATCACAGTAAAGGGCGTGATCAAAAGTGCATGGAGAAAGAGTAATGGCATTTTATCGCTGAACGTGACTATTCCTGCCAATACGACGGCAAGAATTTGTATCCCGGCAACGAATGCCGGAGCGATCACGGAAGGCGGTGAAAAGCTCACTAAAATAAAAGAACTCGTCATTCTTCCCGGCGAAGAAGATGGCTATGTTGTGTTGCAGGCAGGTTCGGGAGATTACCGTTTTAAAACTAAAATTCTGAAATAAAAATCTGATTTAGCTATCTGTTATGAATAAGTATGTGCAAATCATCATTTTTTTCGTGCTTTTCTCCGGATGCCAGAAACAGAAGGACGATTCCGTCGGAAACGGGGACAAGCAGACGGAGCATAGCCTAAACTGTTATCAGATCGTTGGGGTCGACCAGTTTGGCAGAAGTTTTACCACGATCACTTCTTTAAAAAATGAAAAACAGGTGGGCTTGTTCTTTTGGCCCTGGATTGGCCAGCCGTATGCTTCAGGTATTTGGGATGCCACTAAAATCCTCGCCATGCCAAATGGTATGAAAATTCTAACCGATTTCAATTCTTTGGACGAAAGCGTCAGTCCTAACGGGCAAGCGCACTATTGGGGCGAACCAATTTGGGGGTACTACAATTCGGAGGATGAATGGGTGATCCGGAAACAAATACAGATGCTGACCATTGCCGGTATTGACTTTATTTTTTTTGATACGACCAATGCCCTGATCTATAAAAATGTTTTTATGAAAGTGTTGGCTGTTATCGATGAGTACTTAAAGAATGGATGGAATCCTCCCCGAGTGGTTTTTTATACCCATTCGCATTCACTTCAGACAACAAGGGACCTGTACCGGGAATTATACAGACCTAACCTGTATCCGGATACATGGTATAAGGTTAATGGCAAGCCGATGATTATTGCATATACCAATCCGGAAGATGATCTGGCCGAAGCTAAATCGCGGGGAGATAAAAATTATACGACGGGCCCTTTGTCCGCGGATATCCTGAATTTTTTTCACTTTGTCAGGCCACAGTGGCCGAGCGATCCTGTCTATTCTGATGGTTTCCCCTGGGTGGAATGGACCTTTCCTTAACCGCTGCATGACAAAGTAATCAATGTAACTGTCGCCAGTCACCCGGCCATTCCCATGTCGTTCTCCGTTACACGGGGAAATCAGAATTGGGGGAGAGGGTGGAATACCAACACGAAGGAAAATGTTGAATCGGATGTTGATAAGGGCGCTTTTTTTCAGGCACAATGGGATCATGCCCTGTCGGTTGACCCTGAAATGATTACCATCGGAGGCTGGAATGAGTGGATCGCTTACAAACAGCCCTATGATGGTGAGTATATGTTATGCGATGCGGTAAATAAAGAGTTCTCAAGAGATATTGAACCCATGAACGGTGGCTATCAGGATGCGTTTTATATCCAGATGATCCGAAATATACGCAGGTACAAGGGAATGAATGATGCTCCGGCACCGGTGGAAAATACAACCGTCGACATCATGGGTGACCTTTCACAGTGGGATCATGTAAAGTATGGCCATAAAAGCATTGACGACACCTATCCCGCCAGAGATTCATATGGTGGGGCAATGACCGTCAGGTATACCCAGGCAGCTCCTGCGGATAAGCTTCAGGAAGTTAAAGTGACACATGATAACGAGTATTTATATTTTTTCATCAAATGCAAGGAAAGCATTACCTCATATAAAGGAAAGGACAATTGGATTAACCTGTTTGTCGGAACCGGAGAACCCGAACTGAAAGGATGGGAAAGCTATGACTATGTGATCGGCCGGAAATATGAAAACGACGAAGCGGATATAGGCCGCCTCAATAATGATTTTACGGCAACTGGCGTCGGAACTGCCAGGTATGTTCTGAAAGACAGTATAATCCAAATGCGGATTCCCCGAGCCGCAATCAGCCTGAATAACACGGTGGATAAATTTTATTTCAAACTTGCCGCCGGTGTGGAGAATCCTTCCGACATTATGAATTATTACCAATCGGGAAGCGCTATGCCGATGGGACGCTTAAGCTATATGTATCATTTGAAATGACGATAAATGGAGTAATCGAGCCACAATATTCTATATGCACTAACTATCAAACTTATGTAAGAAAATGAAGACGAAATTATTTCTGTTTAGTATTCTGTACGTATTCCTGCAAAATCTGTCAGTATATGCAGGTCAGGGTGGTCAGTTCGCCGTCAGAGGAGTCGTCGTTGACGGGGAAAGAGCGCCAATGCCCGGAGTCACTGTGCAACTAAAGGGGACGACCCAGGGAACGACAACCGACAGGGATGGTCAATACACTATTCAGGTTCCCGATACAAAAGCTACCCTTGTATTCTCATTTGTTGGTTTTCAAACGCAGGAAATAGTCATCGGCACGCAACGTACCGTTAATGTGACTCTGCGCGAATTGGTAACTGAGCTGAATGAGATGGTGGTAGTAGGCTATGGGGCTCAGAAAAAGGAGAGTGTGGTTGCGTCCATATCTTCGATCAAGGCGACAGGTCTGATGCAAACTCCGGCATCCAATATCGGTATTGCACTGGCGGGACGTTTGCCCGGACTGACGGTATTACAACGTTCGGGAGCCCCGGGTGCTGAGCAAATGGAATTTTATATCAGGGGACGCAGTACTACGAATGAGCAGCGGCCGTTGCTGATGGTTGACGGTGTGGAACGGGAATTTTCCGCATTAGATCCGCACGAGATTGAGACGATTTCGATTTTGAAAGATGCTTCTGCTACGGCGGTTTACGGTGTACGTGGAGCTAACGGCGTGATTATGGTCACCACCCGCCGGGGCACCCCCGGCAAGCCTGTGATCGATGTCACCATGGAACAGTCATGGCAATCGCCGACCCGACTGCCGAAAATGGTTTCAGCTTATGATTATGCGCAGTTAAGAAATCAGGTTGCGGAACAAAATGGCAGTCAGCCCGAATATTCGGGCTGGGAATTGGAGCGTTACCGAATGGGCGATAAGCCGGATTTATATCCCGTAAGAAATTTTGTTGAAGAATTTACGAGGAAGAATTTCCCGATGGAAAAGATCAATGTGAATGTGAGCGGTGGAACGGAGAAAATGCGTTATTTCACGACAGTCGGATATGTGTACCAGGAAGGTCTTTTTCCTACCGAAAAATTCGATGAGTATAACTACGATCCCAAATCAAAAGCCAGCCGGGTGAATTTCCGCTCCAATTTCGACATTGATATCAATTCCTCCCTGAAAATGTGGTTAAATATCAGCGGGTATATGCAGCGGAAAAATGATCCGATTTTAGTCCCGAACAATCCGTCCTACTATGACGATGTCGCTGCTTATTCGGTACTGCTTTCCAATATTATATCCATACCCAACTTGTCATTCAATGATTTAACGCCTGACGGCGAAGTGTTAAGCACCCGGCTCAGGGGTGGTAATGCCAATAACGTCCCTTACGGTATGTTGAACCGTACCGGGTTTAAAAACGTCATGACCTCTCAGGTAACTACCACGCTTGGGGTTGAACAAAAGCTTAGCTTCATTACCGAAGGGTTAACTGCCAGAGCGGTGGTTTCCTATGATGCCACATCGTTGAACCAACAGATCAGGCAACGAACATTCCAGGTATACGAGGCTGTGAGAGATGCTGCAGCCTCCGATTCTATCCGCTACGAAACATTGGGTGCGGCAACCAATTCGCCCTTAAATGACGTGCAAAGACAGCAATTTAACAACCTCTTCAATGTGGATGCATCTGTCAACTATGCACGTACTTTTGGCTTGCATGATATAACAGCGATGGTGCTGTTTAACCGTTATCAAAAAAATATTAATATCGAACTACCCTACAATTACATCGGGTTGGTGGGACGGGTTACCTATGGGTACAACCACCGGTATCTGGCGGAGGTTAACTTTGGTTACAATGGCTCCGAGCAATTCGCTCCCGGTAAGCAATTTGGTTTTTTCCCTTCCTTTTCAATTGGTTGGGTGCTCTCCGAAGAAGATTTCATGAAGCAGCATTCGGTATGGCTTGATTTTATGAAAGTCAGAGCGTCGTACGGGCAGGTAGGTAACGATCGTATGGGAGCAGCCCGCTTCCTGTATATTGAAAACTGGAGCATCGGTGGTTCCGGCTGGTCAGGGCTGCCGACAGGTACCGTTGAAAACAGTATTGCAAACAGGAACATCTCCTGGGAAATCAATAATAAATACAATATCGGGATGGAAGCGCGCTTTCTCAAGAGCTTTAATTTCGATCTGGACCTTTTCTATGAGGAACGTAACAACATTCTGGTGCGGGATGCCGGCACTACACCTACCGGGGTCTTTGGTACCGGATCCGTCTACGGCGGCGGCTCAGTCCAGCTTCCTCCGATCAATTCGGGGAAAGTGAAAAACAAAGGTTTCGAGATCTCGCTTGCATACCAGAAAACAATTGGTCGGGACTGGTCCCTTGGAATAAACGCTAATGCCGCCTATAACAGGAATAAGGTCATCTATTTGAGCGAAGTGTTATTACCCGAAGAATACGCCTATCGTCTAAGGAGTACCGGTTACCGGCTGGGACAGCCATTCGGTTATGAGACGGCAGGTTTTTTCAATAGCCAGGAAGAAATCGAAGAATGGTATGATCAGACGCCACTGGGATCGGCACCGAAGCCCGGCGACCTGAAATATGTCGACAAAAATGATGATGACAAGGTCGATGAAAGGGATATGTCGCCCATTGGGGATCCGAATGTACCCGATTGGACGTTTGGCGGCGCTATTCAAATCCAATGGAAACTGTTCGATCTGAGCATGATGTTCCAGGGCTCGGCAGGCAGCAGTTATTATCTGAACGGAATGGGCATCTGGGAAACTGACAATTTCAATGAATGGCACAAGGAAGCATGGACTGCTGAGAAGTATGCCAATGGTGAAAAAATCTCTTATCCGAGGTTGGACCCGGGCAGTAATGCCAGTAAGCAGACCAGCGACTTCTGGATGGCGAACGGTAGCTATATTCGTCTGAAAAATGCTGAACTCGGGATCACACTTCCCGGGAAAATCTCCGAAAGGATTGGGGCTTCACGTATCAGAATTTATGCGAACGGTTTGAACCTGTTAACATTTGATAATTATCCTGTTAAGTATTACGACCCCGAGCAAAACAGCAACTATGTTTATCCGCTTTTCAAAGCGTACAATGTCGGTCTGAATGTATCATTTTAATTCATGAACAAATGAAACGAATATTTACTATCATATTATTAGCAGCGATAGCCTTTACCGGATGTGAGGATACGCTGGAAAAAACACCCGACGGAACTTTGACTATTGATAAAGTGCTGAACAATTATGAACGCACCAAAGGGCTTTTGTCGGTCGCCTACGGTAAGATCTATCAAAACAGAGATCAGATATCTTTTGTGATGAACCCATTGGAATGCCTTACCGATAACGCTTTTTGGGCGGCCACCTATAATGCCTACGACTGGCACAACGGCGCTTTGTCGTTGTCTAACCCGGTGATCAACTGGCCCTGGTCATCACCTTCCGAACGACTGTGGCCTGACTTTTGGCAAGGCATACGATTCGCTAATATTGCCATTGCCAATTTCCCGAAGTCGACCCTGATCACTGAGCAGGAACGGGATACGTGGATTGCGGAAGCACGGATCCTTAGATGCTGGTACTATATGAATCTGCTGGAATTTTATGGCCCTTTCCCCTGGATTGATTTTCCGTTTGAACCTGATTATGCAGAATGGAATACACTTCCACGGCCAGGCTATGACGAAATTGCTTCGATCATCGACAATGAATGCATGGACGTGATCAATTCGAAGGTACTTCCAAACAGACGATCCTCTTCTGAAGCCGAGTTTGTTTCCAACGCGGTGGCTTATGCAATCCGGGCACGCGTGCTGCTCAATAATGCCAGCCCGCTGAATAATCCGAACAACGATCCGGCAAAATGGCAACGGGCTGCAGATGCGGCTCAGGATGTGATCGACTTGCCGGAGTATCATTTAGTGCCTATGGCCGACTATAAAACTTTATTCGTAGGCTCATTCAGAACAGATATTCCTGAAATTATCTGGAGGTCCCCGTCCAGCAACAAGCATATTAATAATGCAAACGGATTGAATGTTTCTCCTTATCCTTATGCCAGTATTCCAGCCCTTTGGAACTGTGGCGAGTCACCGACACAAGAACTGGTAGACTGCTTCGAAATGACCAATGGAGCGCTCCCGGTTAAGTACAATGATGCGACACATACCAATGTGACCGTCAATCCTGACGCAGTCGTTGCGGGCTACAGCGAATCGACCGGAGGCAATCCGTATATCAACAGGGATGCCCGGTTCTATGTAGACATCCTGTATAATGGGGCCAACTATGGTGTCCCGACTAACTGCACCCAGCCGGTTATTGTCGAAACCTATGTAGGCGGAGCGCACGGTTTCAACGATGTCATTTCACAGGAAACTAAAAATTCCTGCACGGGATATAACAGTCGCAAAGACAAGGATGTGCGGTTCTGGGGACCAAATCAGTCGGGCCTTGGACCAGATATTCATTGGGTATATTTCCGGTTGGCGGAATTCTATCTCAACAAAGCCGAAGCTTTATGCGAAGTCAACGATCTGGAGGGAGCGAAATCCGCATTGAATGTGATCCGGCAGAGAGCATTGCAACCGAAAATTGAGAACGTTCCCGGTTTTGTCAATTCGCAGGAGTTCCTTCGCGAACGGATCCGCAATGAACGGCGCGTCGAACTCTGTTTGGAAGGCTGGCGTTTTCATGACCAGCGGCGGTGGAAAATCCTCGACCCGACCAATAAATTGGTTACCGGAATGAGAATCACTGTGGCAGCAACCGGCACCGACGGTAAACCCAGTTCCTTTAACTATCGACGCGTAAAGATCAGGGATTATCAATCTTACACCAATAAATATCTGGTGATGCCGATCCCCATCGAAGACGCTAAAAAAATGACGGGGCTAACCCAGCCCGAAGCCTGGCAGTAATCGTTCAATTCAACTATTCCGTTAACTCCATAAAATCTTAAAAGATGTATAAATATTCTGTAATACTGGGCAACTTAGGGAATACCTGCGATCGTTTTTGCAAAGGGTATAAAGACAATCCGTCAACCGAAGAAATGTTGGCGCAGGCAGTCAGGATCCCCTACGTGGAAGGAATCGAATTAGTGGGGACCTGGGATATTCGTCCCGACAACGTAAAGGACATGAAAAAGCGCATGGAGGATTATGGAAAGACCTGCGTGTCTATCATTCCTGATGTATTCACAGTCAAGGAATACAGCAAAGGAACCATCACCAGTACTAATCCTGCCATTCGTAAACAATCAATCGATTATCTGCGCCAGATGAGTGAAATAGCTCTTGAAATGAGTTGCAGCGTCGTTAATCTTTGGATGGCACAGGACGGCTACGATTACCTTTTGGCCGCCGATTACAACCAGGAGCGTGAATGGCTGCGTGAAGGAACTGCCCGGTTGGCGAGCGAGTTCCCAACCCTAAGATTTGCCCTGGAGTATAAGCCTAAGGAGCCCCGTAATTTTTCTTATCATGCCCGGATGAGCGATACCATTCTGGCGGCTAAGGAAACCGGTTGCAACAATGTAGGCATTTGCATCGATACGGGACACGGATTTGCTGCCGGAGAGAACGTAGCCGAAGCGGTGGTACTGGCAAAACGTGCAGGCGATTTACTTTTTCACATGCACTTCAACGACAATCACGGTGCATGGGACGATGACATGATTGTGGGGACGGTTCACAGTACAGTCTATGTTGATCTGTTATACAATCTGAAAAAGACGGGATACGCCGGATGGCTGTCAATGGACCAGTATCCGTACCGGGAAGATGCGACTGATGCCATTGCCGAAAGTATCCACTGGGTGAGGCAATTTGAACAGATTGTAGAAGAAAATTTCGCTGAAATCGATGCTTTGGTGAAACTGAACGATGCCGTGGCTACATCACGGTTCATGCGTAAAGTATTGTTTTCAAGATGATCACGGATATGCCAGTTAACGCGAATACTCATCGCCGGGTTTCTTTTGTTGTTCTTACCGGTCTGTTTTTTATCTGGGGATTTATCATTTCCATGAACGACATCCTGATCCCTTATTTTAAAGGGATTTTTGAACTGAGTTACTTCCAGGCCATGTTGGTCCAATTCGCGTTTTTCGGGTCGTTTTTCATCGGGTCGCTGGTCTATTTCATCCTGTCGGTCAGGGTGGGCGACCCGATTTCCAAAATCGGTTACCGTAACGGCATGTCGCTTGGTTTGTTCGTGGCAGGCATGGGGTGCCTGTTATTTTATCCTGCCGCCGCTTTCCACAGTTACGGATTTTTTCTGGGTGCCCTGTTTTGTCTTGGATTAGGGATCACTTTTCTGCAAATTGCAGCCAATCCGTACGCTGCGTTGTTGGGCACTGAAGAAACCGCTTCCTCCCGGTTGAATCTTGCTCAGGGTATCAATTCACTGGGAACAGTTATCGGGCCGCTTCTGGGCGGTTATCTTATTTTTGAATACTTTTTCGGCCCGGCAAGTTCCGGGGCAAAGGCGGTCCAAGTTCCTTATCTTGTTTTTGCAGGTATATTTCTGGTTTTATCGGTGATCGTTCAGGTTACTCCGTTTCCCGAATACCACCGCTCCGACCCGCCCGAAAAGGGATTCGGCGTATTCCGGTATCCTCAGTTGGTATTTGGTGTAGTGGCTATTTTTATGGCCGTAGGTGCAGAAGTGGCAACAGGCAGCCTGCTGATCAATTTCTTCAAATTGGACGAAATCGCGGGACTGAATAATGTGGAAGCCAGCAAATTTGTTGCTTTTTATTGGGGCGGACTGATGGCAGGACGATTGCTTGGAGCGACATCGTTCAGCGATGGCTCAGTCCGAAAGAAGATACTGCTTTCGGGAGCTATCGTTCTATCTGCTTTATGTGTGGTGTTTTTTACAAAGGATATCCGTATAGCCTGTATATTTGCCTTATTGATGGTATTCAACCTGCTTGCTTTTAGGTTGGGACATTCCTTGCCCGGGAGAACAACAGGCATCTTCTCATTGCACATCATGATCCTGCTGCTCATCGCTTTTTTCACAAAAGGACAGGTAGCGATGTGGAGCATAATTGGTATCGGATTGTTCGCATCCATCATGTGGTCAAATATCTTTACATTGGCTATCAGAGGGCTGGGTAAATATACCAGCCAGGGATCCTCCCTGCTGATCATGGCCATTCTGGGGGCCGCATTGATTCCGCCCTTGCAGGGCTTGGTGGCAGATACATTGGGTGTGCAGCAATCTTTCATCGTTATCCTTGCTTGTCATATCTTCGTAGCCTGGTATGGATTTAAAGGTTCAAAAATAGTGAAACATGCCTGAAACCCTTCGGATGAAAAAAACGTGGTTATTAAAGCTCCTGATGCCGGGATGTATGTTGCCAGGTCTTGTTCCGGCAAGTGCTGCCGAACCTGCTGGTGTGTTGGCTCCGACAGTGATTTTATATCGACAAATACTGAATGACAGAGCCGCCTTCCCTGAAATCCGGTTGAATGATGTTGCTGCCGGGTATCGAACCGATGGTTTGTATATTACAGGGAAAGACAAGCTTGTCCGGCTAAATAAATTTTACGCGTTGGGCGAGCGGCTCATCCGGTACCACGTTAAATTTTCAGACGATGCTGTGGCCGTATTCCAGAGCCACACGGGGGATTTCAAAGCGTATGTGGATATCGCCGGAAAAACGATATCGATCAATACAAAGCCGGAGGCTATAGAGACCGTTAGTTTTCTGGATCGTGATCATGAGTATATTGTGGAGATCCGGCACGTTTATCAAAAGGCAACGATCCGGATTACAGATGCATTTACCGGACAATCTGAAGATCTGGAAGTGATACACGATGGCACCGGAGGGTGCGGAGCAGGTGCAGTGCAGCCGGGATTCCAGGTAGGATTGCAGTGGGATTATTACTGTTTTGGTCTGCAGGAAGGTACATCCATGCTCGTCAAACAAATATGCGTACAATCACCGAAATGTGGTCTTGCCTTGCTGATATACGGAGATTCCGTCAGTCAGCCGGAGGGCTACTTTCCCACCAATGATTTTCCGGGATCATGGACGCAACTCATCATGAAACATGTAAAAGGAGAGGTAGTTTCCAGCGGTCGTGGGGGCGGCCGGATAGATATGGTACTGGATTACATCAAAAATGAACTGCCCTTTATCAAGGCAAAATATGTGATGGTAACCATTGGGACCAATGGCGGAAACACGGAGGCAAACCTGAGCGAACTGGTAGAATACATCCTGTCGCAGGGCTCTGTCCCTATATTGAACAACGTCCCATGTAATGAAAGCGGCACCCAAACAGAAATAAATCTTCTGATTGAAAAAGTGCGCCAGAAATACAATATTAACGGATGTAAATTTGATCTGGCGACTTCCCTGAACCATGACGGAAAAGAAGTTGATAAAAGCACGATGTGGTACGAAGATTACAGCAGTACTTACGGGTGGCACATTTATCACCATCCCAATGCAAAAGGCTCGCTCCGGATGTTTACCCGTACGTGGATTGATATACCCGAGATTTACGAATAGGGTTCAATGATCTTATAATTTTAAGGAGATGATGAAGCGTTTAATCAATATACTCGTGCTGATATGTGTGATCTGCCTTTGTTCTTTTGCGGGTAAGAGCAAATCAAACATCTGCCAGTTATGGAACGGTAAAATATACCAGATAACCCTTCGTGAAGAATCTTATCCGTTTGATCATGCCGATTATGGCGTTTTTATTCCTGAAGGAGTAACCACTATTCGCGGAGTACTGATTCATCAGCATGGTTGCGGGATGGAACAATTTGGATTAACCATACCTTTTGATGTACAATATCAGGCTTTTGCTCGAAAATGGCATTTGGCTGTGGTTGAACCTGTTCTATACGGCGATTGTCACAAATGGCGCGATCCGGAATCCGGTTCAGGTCCCGCTTTATTGGAGGCGCTAAACGAAATCGGGCGTTTATCAGGCCATGGCGAACTGAATACCGCGCCATGGCTGTTGTGGGGACATTCAGGCGGTGGGTACTGGGCGCTTGCCATGATGAAAAACTATCCTGAGCGGATTTTGGCTGTGTTCAGTTATTCGCCTGCTTTTGATCCTCAATGGCAATTTCCTGCAGCGGCTGCTAAAATTCCTTTATTGATCAGGCATGCAGGCAGCAACGATGGCAACCAGCCCGAAATAGACTGTTGGGGAACGGCTTTGCACGTTTTCAGTAAGCTGCGGAAAATGAATGCGCCGGTCAGTATAGCTTATACGCCCGGACAAAATCATAATTTCAGCTATGTCCGCTATATGGCGATCCCGTTCTACGAAGCGGCGCTTACCCAGCGCTTGCCTAATGCGGCTTCTCCCGAAATGAAAGATTTAGAGAAAGGAAAGGCCTGGCTGGGTGACACGGAAACACTTCAGATATGCCAGGCATCTGCCTGTACCGGAAACAAGGATGACCTATGTTGGTTGCCCGATTCCGCAACGGCTGTGAAGTGGAAAGAATATGTGACTACCGGAAGTGTGTCCGACCAAACTACGCCCCCGGTTCCTTATGATCTTCAAATCGAATGGGTGAACGATTCCATCGAACTTAGCTGGAAAGCCAATGCCGACATTGAATCGGGCATTAAGCGTTTCAATATCTACAAGGACGGCATCCATGTCGGCCTGTTCCCAAAATCGGGCATATATCAAAAGTTCGATACCAACGGAGACAATGCGATCCCATCGGTTTTGCCCGACATGAAGTACAGAATAGCGGTATCGGACAAAAAAAAGACCGTCGTCTCTATTCGTACTGTAAATCATTTCGATTTGGAATCAAAGGAAGCAAGAATCCTGTGCTATCCGGCATCAAAACGTTAAGACATATGACCAGATGAGCGGAGGCAACATTGGGTTTGGAAGACGCCCTCATGGCGTTACCCTGACGCTGCCAATAAGCCCGATGAGCGAGCCAATGGCAATGACCAGGTTGAAGGCGATGTCCATGAATGAGGTCATTTTAGCGATTGCCCGGTTAATACCGGACGAGTTCAGCGCGAATGCGCCAAAAACGAAGAAGAAAGCTGCCGTTGTAAAAACGGTTACTTTGAAAGATAGAAGACATTATGGACTTCATTTTATTATTCATACAGCTGATAATGAACAATATTAACGCATAAAATTTTTACACTTGACAAATACTTGACTACTTTTGTAAAGAACCAAAAATCACTTCCCTATGATAAAAATAAAGTATATCGACCCTTTCGTAGATGTGACTTTTAAAAAAATATTCGGATCAGAGCCTAATAGGGATCTGCTCATTTTCTTTCTTAATGAGCTGTTCCGGGGAAGCAAGCGGATCACAGACCTGGTTTACAATACGAATGACCACCCGGGCTATAACGATGAAATTGGCGCGGCGATGGGTTCATTTCTATTGAATTAGCTAACTTTGCTAAAACAGGGGCTGAATTAGAAACGGATCCTGACTGGTGGGTATATTTGTTGAAGAACCTGTTGAAAATGGACAAGACACAAAGATTTGACAGAGCATTTTTAATAAGACTATAAATTTAAAAGCGAACAAAATGGAAACCGGACTCGGTATACTCGCGGTGTTAGGTATCATCGGATTTTCCGGGCTGTAATCGTCCGGTTTTTCGGCTAAAGGAATTACTAATCATATCCCAGGATGAAAACAATATTGTACTTGTTCTTGCTGATTTTTTTGTCCGGCTTTACAAGCTGTGAAGAAAAGGACAAAGAAGAAATAAGTGGTATTGATGCCGAAACTTATATTACGTTGTTAAAATCAAATCAGTATGATTTTAATTACCTTCCATCATTTACCGATAAAGACATTCCTGTTCTGCTGCAATACAGAAATGAAAGTCAACTTATTACTAACTTTCCTCATAACCCGATTTCTTCTTTATACGAGCCGGAGTGTAAGCTAGGCATGTACGTTCTGTGGACCGTTGAGTCGATCAGGGCTGTGTCGGTAAATAACGATCGTTTGATTATGGCATTTCCGTCGCAAAATCCGATTTTAGCACTTAGGAATGCCGATGAATTAAGCCTGGTTTCGGATGAACTCTCGCACACCGCTGCAGCCAAGGCTTATTTTGACTGGTGGGAGAACAACAAGCATCGTGATTTTGACGATTTAAAAAATATCGATCCTCTGGAAACGACAGACTATAAATGGCATTGAAAGTCACCCAAACGATTGATTCAACTTGATTTTTGATTTCCGCTGGCGAGATGTATTACTTTGTTATAAAAAAGTCAACCCAATCTTCTTATTGAGTCCTTTCTCGAAAATCCTGATCAGAGTCGACAGTTGAA
Source organism: Prolixibacteraceae bacterium (assembly GCA_038562555.1). Taxonomy (GTDB): domain Bacteria; phylum Bacteroidota; class Bacteroidia; order Bacteroidales; family Prolixibacteraceae; genus JBCFBK01. The sequence goes on from JBCFBK010000003.1 coordinate 93,259, forward strand.
TATTCCTTTACCATTTTCTATCTTAGAGATGTAGTACCTTTGCACAGTATCATTGAGGTTCAATATTTCCAATATAGAATAATGATAGAAACAAAACGGCTGATAATAAAACCATTATCGGGTAGCGAATTGATGAAGCTTACAAAGTTTCCAAATGAATTAGCAGAAGATTTGGGTCTGACACCTTCTGCATCTCTCGTAGAAAAAGAAGTGCAAGAGGCCATTTTGAATGATTTGTTGCCAAACCTTTCCGATTTAAAGAAAGATTATTTGTTTTATACGATGTGGATAGTGGTTGAGAAGAGTAAAAAAGCAATAATTGGCGGAATATGTTTTCATGGGGAGCCGGATGAAAACGGAGAAGTTGAAATAGGGTACGGAACTGACGATGGTTATAGAAACGGTGGGTATATGACCGAAACAATATCGGGATTGGTTCAATGGGCAGCAGCCAACAAAAAGATACAAATAATAAAAGCCGAGACCTACAAAACAAATACGCCATCAATACGGGTATTGGAAAAGAATAACTTTGAAATTGCCGGACAAAATGATACTTCCGTAATAATGAAGCTCAAGATTAAAAATTAATGCGGATACGCCAGGCAGAAAAAATGTAAGTGCGACATGACCGCCGGAAAAGCAACTGTGAAACCAACAACAGGAAGAAGATGGGACAAACAACTCTTACCTTGAGCAAAGCTGAATTGAGTGATTTAAATGAAATACTTGAACTGCAAAAAGAAGCATACATTCAAGAGGCCAGGATTTACAACAACTTTGAGATTCAGCCATTAACGCAAAAACTTGATTCATTAGCAGCAGAATGGCGAAATGGAATTGTAATTAAAGCAGAAACGAATGGACAAATAGTAGGTTCTGTTCGGGCTCAATTGGTTGACCATGTTTGTAAAATAGGCAAGTTGATTGTGAAACCTGATTTTCAAAATCAGGGAATTGGCAAAAAACTAATGTCGGAAATCGAAAAGGCATTTGATAATTGTTCCGTTTATGAATTGTTTACCGGAAACAAGAGTATAAAAAATCTGGCGATTTACCGAAAACTCGGATATACAGATTGCAGAGAAGAGCAGGCAGACAACAGCCTGAAATTAATATATTTACAGAAACATAGTGAATGAAATTAAAATCGGACTGATCAGGAATAACAAAAGAATATCGCTTTATGAATGTTTTTGACTTGCCTTTTAATCGATTCGTAGGAATAGAACCGTCGTTAGATACAGAATATTTGCTGGCATTGGAAGATAAAGAAGAATATCTCAACCATTTGAAAACAGTGCATGCAAGCGCTCAATTTGCGTTGGCGGAAGCATCCAGTGGTTTTTTCTTAATCAATGAATTTCGGGAATTAACTGATATTTTTCCGGTTGTTCGTAAGGTTGAAACCAAATACAAGAAACCAGCGCAAGGAGCTATTTATTCAAAAGCAAGTTTTGTGGGTACTGACAGGATGAAGATAATGGAAGAACTAAATGCAAAAAACAGAACGTTGCTAACAGTGAGGGTTTTATTGTATGATTCAGAACGAAGCAATGTAATGCAATCAGATTTTGAATGGTTTATCGCGAAAAAATTACAATAATTCAGTGGTAATTTAGTATTTAAGTCGCTACGGTACTGCTGCGCAAAATACGTTTCTTGTAGTTAGTCACGACCGGAAATTGCTCAACCTGATGAACCCTGTTTGTGAGTTAAGCAGAAATGGCATAACCCTTTACGGCGGCAATTATGACTTTTATGCCGAACAAAAGCGGATAGAAAACAACGCCTTAAGCCAGGATATACAGAACAGGGAAAAGGCTCTGCGAAAAGCCAGAGAGAAGGAACGGGAGACGCTGGAACGCCAGCAGAAACTGGACGCCCGCGGAAAGAAGAAGCAGGAAAAAGCAGGTACTTCACGAATCATGATGTTTTATCACTTGATGACAAGATAATAAACCTTGCTCTTAATGATAAGGATTTTAAAGACTTTGAGGATGGAGTACAGTATTTTTCTGCAATTGAGAACGATCAGGATATAATAATCACAAGGAACCTGAAGGATTATAAAAATTCCAAAATTCCTGCAATGACAGCCGAACAATTTTTAAAGTCATATAAGATATAGACCAATTGCTAATAACGATTCGGGCATGATTTTACCTGGTTTTCCATGATCAAAAAAATAAGAATAAAAAGAAATTTGCCGTTGAATTTTAGTGATAAAGATCGGCCCCCGGTAATCTGTAATGGACTTTTGACTATTTTTGCCGAAACTTCTCAAAGATAACTTCCGTTGCGCGCAAAAGAGGATGAAGTAGTATTAATCAGGGCCTTCAAAAATGGTGATAAGCCGGCATTTGAAGAGTTGTTCCTGCGCCATCACCGGAAGCTTTACCTGTTTCTGTTCCGCCTGTTGCATTCAAAGGAAGACGCCGAAGAAATTGTGCAGGATTCGTTTCTGAAAGTCTGGGAAAGGCGCGAAGATTTCATCGAAAGCTATCCGTTCGAGGCTTTCATCTTTCAGATTGCCAAAAATGCATTTCTTAACCTGCAGCGGAAACGGGTAAACCGGAGGGTGTTTGAAAATCATCTCGCTTTTTTTGGCGACCAGCATTCGGCCGAAACCGAAAACTACGTGCTGTACCAGGAAACAAAGGCCATTCTGCGTGTAATCATGGATAAACTGCCATCCAAACGCAAAGAAATTTTTTTGCTGCGAAGAATTGACGGACTTTCGCGTACCGAAATTGCGGAGAAACTGGGCATCTCGGTCATGACGGTAGACAACCAGTTGCTGAAGGCAAACAGGTATATGAAGGAAGAACTGAAAAAATACAGCCTGCTGTTCCTTCTTTTTGTCTAGACAGAAATTTTTTTTGACTTCGGATAACAGGAAACCATTCCTGAGGTGTATTCGTCATGTAACCACACAGGAAATGGACATCAAAAAGATTAAAACCATACAGGATTTTTCGGCCGGTCCGGTTTCCGACCGCGATTTAAACGAGTTGTTCCACTGGCTGAACAGCGAAAAGGGGGACGGCGAAGTTCATCAGGCGCTCAATGGCTACTGGCGATCGCTTGAAGATGACGAAAGGGTAGTGCCCGATACCGTGAAAATGCTGGCAGCTATCAGGGGCCGAATGGATGCGGCCGAAACAACCGCAAAACCCTTTACGCTGAAAAGCCTGCTGCCTTATGCCGCCATCCTTATTCTTGCCCTGACATTGGCCGGTGTGCTGATGCGCGACGCTGTTCGCTTGCCGGCCGTATCTAAAACCGCCCTCCTGGCTACCGTGGTGACCGAAAATGGTCAGCGCTCAAAGATTATTTTGCCCGACAGTTCGGTGGTGTGGCTGAATTCGGGCACCACGCTGTCGTATAATCCTGATTTCGCTTCGGAAAACCGCGATATTTATCTCACCGGCCAGGCATTTTTCGATGTGCGCCGGAACGAAAAACTGCCTTTGCTCGTGCATTGCAGCGATCTGGTGGTGAAGGTACTGGGAACCCGCTTCGACGTGAGCGCTTACCCCGGCGACGGGAAAATCAATGTAGTCCTCGAAGAGGGGAGCGTGCAGTTACTTCCCGAACGCCTGGAAGACCGGAGCTATATGCTGAAGCCGGGTGAAATGGGCGAGCTCGACCTGGCCGCCCGGACAATCGTGACCGGCAGGGTAGACGTTGAAACCTATACGGCCTGGAAGAGCGGCTTGCTGGTATTTAAGAACGATCCGATGAGCGAGGTCATCGAAAAACTGGAAAGGTGGTACAACGTCCGGATTAATGTGGCCGACGCCGCGGTGTACAATTCAATTTTCACAGCGACAATCAGGAACGAGAGTCTCGGTCAGATCATAAAACTGATTGAGTATTCCTGCCCGGTAAGCTTTCAGGTGAAGCAGGACACGGGTTCGGTTCCCCAAATAACGATTAAGAGTAAACGATGAAGTCAACACTTAAATCAAATACATATGAGTGATTAACCGGCAAAAAAAAAAGAGAGATGCTGCAAACATCCCTCTTGCGAAATTTTCATGCCTCGTCAATTGCGTTGGGAGGCACAAGTACATGAATTATTAATAATCCAAGGTGAAACAAATTTATGAAAAAAAAATGTTATTCACTGGTTCCCGGCCTATTCAGATGCTGGCAATCAAAACTATTTGTGTTTATGAGAACTGTCTTGTTTTTAATTACGGTCAGTATTTCAAATGCGCTCGCCTTAAACGGCTTCTCGCAGGAAGCCCGGCTGAACTTAAATGTGCAGAACGAAACCATCCTGAAGGTGCTGGAGCGAATTGAGGATCAGTCCGATTTCTATTTCATGTTCGACGCTACCGTGGTCGATCTTAACCAGCGTACCAGCATCAGTTGCAGGGACCTGCCGGTGGTACAGATCCTGGATCAGATTCTTCGCGACAAGGGGATTTCGTACACCATTATTGACCGCCAGATCGCGCTGACAAACGAAGCGGGCAAAGCAACTGCCCAGCAAAAGAGTAAAGTGTGGGGCGTTGTGACCGACGCCGGCGGGCAACCGCTTCCGGGCGTGTCGGTGGTCATAAAAAGCACAACGACCGGAACCATCACCGATACCGACGGGAAATACTTTTTGAATAATATCCCTGCCGATGCCACCCTGGTGTTTTCGTTCGTGGGCATGCGGAGTCAGGAACTCAAAACCGGCGGCCAGCCTGTTTTGAATGTCGTCCTCGAAGAAGAATTGTTGGGTATTGGCGAAGTGGTTGCCGTAGGATACGGCGTGCAGAAAAAACTGAACCTCACCGGCTCGGTGGCCTCGATCGAAGGCGACGAGCTGGCCAAAAAACCGGTGACCCAAACATCGATGGCCCTGCAGGGAATGACGGCGGGGGTGACGGTAACGCAGAAATCGGGAGAACCGGGACAGGACGGCGGAACCATCCGTATTCGCGGGATCGGCACGATGGGCGATTCTGATCCGCTGATTCTGGTCGACGGCATCAGCTCCAACCTGAACTTTGTCGATCCGAACGACATTGAAACCATTTCGGTGCTGAAAGATGCGGCTTCGGCTGCCATTTACGGTTCGCGCGCAGCAAACGGGGTGATCATCATCACCACCAAACGCGCCAAAAACAGTAATTTTTCGATCAACTACAATAATTACATTGGCTGGCAGGAACCAACCAACATGCAGGACATCGTTTCGGGATACGACCACATGGTGATGATCAACCTGGCCAATAAAAACGTGAATAAACCGGAGCCCTTCAGTCAGGAATACATTGACAATTATGCCCAAAACGCGCCGTCGGACGAATATCCGGAAACCAACTGGCATAATGCCATGCTGAAAAATAAAGCCTTGCAGCAAAATCACCACATCAGTATTAACGGCGGCGGCGAGAAAGTCAGCTTCAGGGGATCCGTTACGTATCTGAAGCAGGACGGGATCACCATCAACAACAGTTATGAACGGATCAATGCCCGGTTTAACACCGATGTGCGGCTGAAAGAGAATCTTCAGTTTGGATTTGATGTCTCGCTTCGTACCGACGACGATGCCACGGCCGGATCGCCCTGGTATTTTCTGAACCGCTTTCCGCGCAACCTGGCCGGGAAAAATGAAAACGGAACCTGGGGCATCGGCTGGGACGGAACCAATACCTGGGCTACGCTGGAGGACGGCGGCATGTACCACCAGAAAGACTACGGTGTTACTGCGAAAATCAATGCCGACTGGCAGCCGGTGAAAGGCTTAAACCTGAATTTTATGTATGCGCCCGACTTCATCCTGACGCATTCAAAGGACTTCCAGAAACATGTCGACCTGTTTTATCCCGACGGAAGCATCTACAATGCCAGCCCTTTCAAGGCAAACCTCGCCGAAAAGTATGAGAAGAATATGTCGGATAACCTGAGGCTGATGGCCACTTACACGAAAGCCTTCGGCGACCATAGCCTCAATTTCATCGCCGGTTTTGAACAACTGTCGTACCGCTACGACTGGATGCGGGGGTACCGCGACGAGTACCTGATGGAGAACTATGAAGTCCTGAATGCCGGCCCCACCACCAACCAGCAGGCAACCGGGAGCGCCGTTGAAAACTCGCTGCGC
>JBCFBK010000003.1:99377-227546 GCA_038562555.1 Prolixibacteraceae bacterium
TTTGGACGCGTCAATTACGATTACAAACAGAAATACCTGTTCGAAGCCAACCTGCGTTACGATGGTTCGTCGCGATTTGCACAGGGGCACCGCTACGGTCTGTTCCCCTCGTTCTCGGCCGGATGGCGGATTACGGAGGAAGCGTTCATGAGCGATACGGAATGGCTCGATAATCTGAAGCTGCGCGCTTCCTGGGGTCAGCTCGGGAACCAGAATATCGGCGACTATCCCTCTTCGTCGGTGGTCACCCTCGGCCAGGATTACGTATTCAACAACAATACGGCAGCCCAGGGCGGCGCCATCACCGACGCCAGCAACCAGCGTATCTCCTGGGAAACGGCCGAAATGATCAACTTCGGACTCGATATGTCGCTGTGGTCGAAAATTTCATTCTCCATTGAATACTACATTAAGAATACGAAAGACATCCTGCTGAAACTTCCGATCCCGATGACCATGGGACTGAATCCGGCCTACCAGAATGCAGGGAAAGTACGGAATACCGGCTGGGATTATACCCTCAGCTTCAACGATAAGGCCGGCGATCTGGAATATCGCATTGGCTTTAACCTGTCGGACGTGAAAAATGAGATTATTGACCTGGTAGGTACCGGCCCTTACATTGAGGCTCCCTACATTAAACAGGAAGGCTATTCCATTTATTCGCTCTACGGCCTGGAGTCGGCTGGTCTGTTCCAAACCCCCGACGAAATTGCTTCGCACGCCACACAATACGGCAGCGTGCAGCCCGGTGACATTAAATATACCGACCAGTTGACGGTCGACAGCAATGAAGACGGCATCCCCGACGCAACCGACGGCAAGATCGATGCCGGCGACCGCGTGGTGATGGGGAACTATTTCCCCCGCTTTAGCTATGGCATCGACCTCTATGCAAAATATAAAAACTTCGATTTCTCGGCCCTGCTGCAGGGTGTCGGAAAAGTTGACGGCTACCTCTCTGAACAGGGCGTATGGGCGTTTTACGTGGGCGGTACGGCGCGCGAATGGCAGAAGGACTACTGGACCGCCGAAAACCCGGGCGCCTCTTACCCCCGATTAACGTTCAACTGGCCCAATAATGAACAGCCTTCTACCTATTGGGTGAAAAGCGCGGCTTACCTCCGCCTGAAGAACGTTCAGATCGGATATACCATTCCGAAGAAAATAATCGCCAAAACGTGTCTGAATTCCTGCCGCATTTTCTTTAGCGGTCAGAACCTGTTTACCATCGACAACTTCTACGACGGATTCGACCCGGAAGCTCCGATCGGAACCGGCAGTTATTACCCGATGGTAAAAGTGTATTCTTTTGGTGTCAGTGTTAATTTATAAATGAACGGATCATGAATAATCGATTTAAAAAGATCATATTGGCGGTTGTGGCGCTCATAAGCCTGCATTCGTGTGAGGATTACCTCGACAAGTTTCCACTCGACAAACCTTCGGATGCCACCTTCTACAGCACCGAAAGCGAACTGAAGCTGGCCATTAACGGCGTTTACAGCGATCTGTACTTTCATCCCGCCAACAGCACACAGTTGAATCTGCTGCTCGACTGCGTATCGGATATCGGCTGGGACCGCGATGCCAACAGTACCTTGCAGCTCGCGGCGCGCGGCCTCCAGAACCCCACGCAGAAGCTGTTCTCCGATACCTGGTTTCAGTATTACAGCACGATCTCAAAATGTAACCTGTTGCTGGCAAATATGCACAAAGCCAAAGAAACGACAAATGCGCAGGTTTTTAGCCGGATTGAAGGTGAAGCCCGCTTTTTCAGGGCGTATTCGTATCATCTGCTGACGAGCCTGTATGGCGATGTACCGTTGCTTACGGAACCGCAGTCGGACATTACCGAAAAACCTGCCGCAACACCGGCCAATGATATCGTGGCATTCATTCTTAACGAACTGGAAACGGCGGCAGGCCTGCTGCCGGTTTCGTATTCGGGCGACGATACCGGGCGGGCTGCTTCGGGGACTGCCCTGGCCGTGAAAGCACGCGCTGCGCTCTTTAACGGGAACTGGGCGGTGGCGGCCGACGCCTGCAAACGGATCATCGACTCAAAGGCCTATTCGCTTGTGCCCAACTACGGATCGCTGTTCGGATACCAGGGTGAAAATTCTAAGGAATCGATACTCGAGGTCCAGTACTCGCGGGTAAACGACAGAACACATGCCACCCCGGTGGCTCTGCTGTCGAGAATGGCCGCGGGCTACAGCAATAAGGTGCCCTCGCAGTCGCTGGTCGACTCGTACTATTGCACCGACGGCCTGCCGATCAACCTCTCGCCGCTCTACAATGGCGCTGATCCGTTTAAAAACAGGGATCCGCGCCTGGCCGCAACGGTTGTTGTTCCGGGAAGCGTCTTTGCCGGCTATCAGTTCGAAACGCATCCTGACAGCCTGAAATGCTGGGACTATAACGTGACTCCGGCTGTCCGCAGGAATAATCAGGATGCCACGAACCCGTACGCGACCTTCTCCGGGTATTGCTGGCGCAAGTATACGGCTGAAAGCAAAGAGTATATCAAAGCCACTGAGATGAACATCATGCTGATCCGTTATGCCGAGGTGCTGCTGATGTATGCCGAGGCCAAAAATGAACTGGGCCAAATGGACCAGAGCGCCTACGACGCCTTTAACCTGGTCCGCAAACGGGTGTCCATGCCCGTTGTGGAGAACAAGTCGCAACCGGAAATGAGAAAGCTGGTCCGCCAGGAACGCAAAGTGGAGCTGGCCATGGAAGGCCTGCGCTTTTTCGACATCAGGCGTTGGAAGCTCGCCGAAAAGGTGATGGTCGGATCATTGTATGGCCGCCCGTTAAAGGACTACAAAGCCACGTACGTGCCCACTTTCGATGAAGACGGGATGCCGCATTACGATGCTTACGCAAGCAAACTGCGCAACTTTGACCAGCGCGCCTTCGACGTTGCGCGCGATTACCTGTGGCCCATTCCGCAGAAAGAACTCGATATCAATAAAAACCTGGAACAAAACCCGGGGTACTAGAACACAAATTTAAACAAACAGGATCATGTTGAACAGACGAGAATTCATTAAGGGCGCATCGGCGTTCACGGCCATGCTGGGATTATCCCCGGCCCTTGCTTATGCCGGTCCCGCGGCGCGGAAAACCCTGCTGCTTTGCTCATCCTGGCAAACATTCAATATAGGAGACATCGCCCACACCCCCGGGGTGCTGACGATTCTGGAACAGCGCCTGCCTCACGTGGATGTGATTTTGTGGCCGCTCGACGTGGGGAACGGAGTGGAAGCGATTCTCAATGCCCGGTTCCCGAAAGTACGGATCGTTAAAAGTGAAGCGGAAATAAACGACGCCTTTCAGAAGGCCGGCTTTTTCCTTCACGGCTCCGGACCTTCGCTGGTGGCGAGGAACCACCTGGCGAGGTGGGTGAAGGAAACCGGTAAACCTTTTGGGATCTACGGCATCACTTTCCCGGGCGTGTACGCGGCAAAAGATGTCGCCGTGCAGGCCCGGCCGCTCGACACGGAATTGCTGAACAAAGCCGATTTCGTCTACTTCCGCGATTCTCCGTCGCTAAAATTTGCAAAGGAGAACGGAATAAGCTGTCCGGTCATGGGCTTTGGACCCGACGGCACCTTTGCCGTCGACCTGCACAACGACGGGGCGGCAGAGGCATTCCTGAAGGAACACGGACTGGAAGAGGGAAAATTTATGTGCTGCATTCCGCGGTACAGGTTTACCGAAGAGTGGCTGGCCAAAGGGAAGAACAGGCCCTTTAACCAGGACCGCGCCGACTTCAACGAAAAAATGAAGGAACACGACAATGCGCCTTTGCGCGACGCCATTACGGCGGTAGTCAGGCAGACAGACCTGAAGGTGCTGATCTGTCCGGAAGACGAGACTCATGTGGCCATCGGCAAGTCGGTCATCTTCGATAAACTGCCTGACGATGTTAAGCCGAAGGTGGTATGGCGCGACCGGTACTGGCTTACCGATGAAGCGCTGAGCACTTACAGGCGTTCCGCCGGTTTGTTCGGTCTGGAGATGCACTCGCCTATTATTTGCATCGGGCAGGGGATCCCGGCCATCGTGTGCCGTTTTTATGAACAGACCACCAAAGGCTATATGTGGGAAGATATCGGTCTTGGGGAATGGCTGTTCGATATGGACAAACCTGCCGACGTGGCGCGGATTGTCCCGGCGGTCCTGGCCATCGCGCAAAATCCCCGTGAAGCAAAGAGAAAAGCGCTGAAAGCGCGTGGTTTTGTCCGCCTAAAGCAGAAAGAGACCATGAAGACGTTGGAGGCATGTATAAAAAGGGAAGAACGGGAGCAGGCGTAGCATGGCTGCGCCTGTCTTAACCTGACAAAGTAAAAACCCGCAGGAATTTTCCTGCGGGTTTTTCAATGTTTGGGCGGTCCGCAAAATTATGTAGTTTTGCCCAACGGCTGACGCTCCTCCGGGTTGCCGTCTGACTGGGCAAAACCTATGAAAAAGTTTTTGATCTTCTGTTTTTTTGCCGGAATGCTGGTGTGCCAGTCATTCGCCCAATCGGTCTATTTCAGGAAGTATCAGGTGGAAAACGGCTTGTCGCACAACACCGTTTCATGCATCCTGCAGGACAGCTATGGCTTTATATGGCTCGGCACAACCGACGGCCTTAACCGGTTCGACGGAAAGCAGTTCAAGATTTACAGAAACGACAATCAGGATAAATACGCGCTGGGGAATAACTCGGTGCAGGCCCTTTTCGAAGACAGCAACCGCAATATCTGGGTCAGCACCAACGAGGGGATCTATATTTACCACCGGCTAAACGGGCGCTTTATTCCCTTCGATAAGAAAACACAGTACGGCGTATCGATCAGCAGCGAGGTGAGGAAGATTCTGGAGACTGCAAAAGGGCAGATCTGGATCGCCACGCTGGGACAAGGGATTTTTGTATATGACCCGAAAACAGACGTGCTGAGCCAGAACAGCCTCCACACGTCGTTTGTCTGGGATATGAGCCAGGACCAGACCTACCGCATTTATACGTCTTCGCTGCAGGAAGGGCTCATTTGTTATGATCAGAACGGGAAATACCTGGACGCTTACCTCCCTGGTTCCGGCCGGAATAATACCGGAAACCTGAGGATTAACTGCGTTCAGACCGTCAATGACAACGTTTGGTTTGGCATTGGCTTAAATACCCTGTGCTCGCTTGACAGCCGGACCAGGCAGATAAGGCAGTATGGCAGTAACGGTCAGCATATTGGCACGATTAAGGCTATCACAAAGTATTCGGAGAAAGAACTCCTGATCGGTTCCGATAATGGGCTGTATCTTTTCAATCTGCAGCAGGGGCAATTTACCCGCATCGATAATCCGCTGAATTCACGCAGTTTGAGCGACCGGTCGGTGACAGCCGTTTTAAAGGATACCGAAGGCGGTTTCTGGATCACGACTACGATGGGCGGCGTGAATTATCTTCCCAAACAGGCCGTTGTGTTTAACTATTACCCGCCTGCATACGACCCCGGGGCTGTCACGGGCAAAGTGGTCAGTCAGTTTTGTGAAGACAGGGACGGGAATATCTTTGTCGGCGCACAGGACGGTCTGAAGCTTCTGGATGTTAAAACGATGAATGTGACGTCGTTTTCTGTTCCGGGTATGACGCAGAAAGTGGATATCCGTTCACTGCTGCTTGACGGCGATCAGCTCTGGATCGGTACTTATGCCGAAGGGTTGAAGGTGCTGAACCTGAAAAGCAGGAAACTGACCGAATATTTCCAAACGCGGAACTCATCAACGACCATCTGCAGCAACGATGTATTATCGCTTTACCGCGACAGGGGAGGGAATATCTACGTGGGTACCACCTGGGGATTGTGCCGTTTTGATCCGGTGGCCGACAATTTCGTGACGCTGAATTTCGTGGGAACCATGACTTCGGTCTTTGATATTCTGGAAGACCGGTCGGGCTTTCTCTGGATTGCCACCAATAATGCCGGGGCATTCCGCTTTAATCCGAAAGACGGTCAATGGAAACATTTTGTCCGTGAAGAAAATCAACCCGGCTCGCTGACCAGCAATGCGATCATCACGCTCTATGAAGACCTGAACGGAACCATCTGGCTGGGTACCGACGGTGGGGGACTTTGTTCTTTTGATGAAAAGACTGAAACGTTTACGGACTTTGATCCGCAGAATCAAATCCTGTCGAGTAAGGTCATTTATGCCATCGAAGAAGATATCCTGGGAAATTTCTGGATATCGGGGAATGCAGGCCTGCTGCGGGTGGATCCCGCAAACACGCTCAACCGGAAGCTTTTCACCCTCGAAGACGGATTGCAGGGAAACCAGTTTAATTACCGGGCCTCGCTGAAGTCGGGCCTCGGTATGTTGTACTTCGGCGGGATTAACGGTTTTAATTCATTTTTTCCAAGCGATTTTGTGGAGAATCGTTTTGTGCCCCCGGTGTATATTGTCGGTGCCCGGCTGTACAATGTCGGAGAAAAGGAAAGTGAGCAGGTGCTGAATCTGGGAGGACCGGTTTATACAGTAAAAGAAGTCGCACTTCCGTACCGAAATAACAGCATTGCCTTCGAATTCCGCGCACTCAGTTATGTGCAACCGGACAAGAACACCTATCAATATATGCTTGAAGGCTTTGACAAAAGCTGGATCGACAACGGGAACATCAGTTTTGCTTCCTATACGAACCTTCCCGCCGGCGAATATCTGTTCCGGGTGAAGGGCGCCAATAACGATCAGCACTGGAACGGGCAAGAGGCAACGATTAGTCTGGTCATTCTGCCTCCGTGGTGGAAATCGGTCTACGCGTACTGGGCTTATTTTCTTATTCTGGCCGGCGCCGCATACCTTACATACAGATACCTGGCCGACCGGACACGGCAGAAGTTTGCCAAACAAATGGAGGCTTACCAGATCAGGACCGAAAAGGAAACCTATCAATCCAAGATCCGGTTTTTTGTGAACCTGGTACACGAGATCCGGACGCCGCTCACTCTCATCAAGCTTCCGCTGGAGAAACTGGCCGACCGGCACGCCGATGCACAGTCGTCGGGCTACCTGGCAGTCATTCACCGGAATGTTGATTACCTGCTTCACGTGGCGAACCAGTTGCTCGATTTTCAGAAAATTGAAAACGAGGAGGCGCCGCTGGTTCTGAGCCGGCAGTCCCTAAACGGTCTGGTCAGGGAAGCGTACGAATTATTTGCGTATACGGCTTCGTCACGGCAGGTGGAACTGTTTCTGTCTTTGCCGGAAAACGACAGGGATGCCGTCATTGACCGCGAAAAGATTTATAAGATACTGGTCAACCTGCTGAGCAACGCGGTGAAGCATGCCCGGACAAAGATCGGCCTTCGCCTGGAGGTGTTTGACGATCATTTTAAGATCAGCGTTGCCGACGACGGACCGGGCATTGCCGATCATGAAAAAGAAAAGGTGTTCGAGGCTTTTTACCAGTCGGCCGCAACGCAAAACGGGCTCGGTACCGGAATCGGGCTTGCCTTCTCCAGGTCGCTCGCCCAACGTCATCAGGGCCGCATTACCCTTGCCGACAATGAATGGGGAGGGGCTTCGTTTGTTTTGTCGGTCCCGTTCCGGGAATCTTCGCCGCAAAGGGTTGTAACGGGGCAGAGCACGCAGCCGGCTCCGGCAGCAACGATCGGCGACGCCGTGAAGGAAGAACCGGAAGTGACCGATGCGCCGTTCAAAAACTGCAGGGTACTGCTCGTGGAAGATCATGCTGAACTGCTCGACATGACTGCCGATTCGCTCCGGCCTTTCTTTTCTGTGATGAAGGCGCTGAACGGCCGGCAAGCGCTCGATGTGCTTTCGTCCGAAAACATCGACCTGGTGGTGAGTGATGTGATGATGCCCGAAATGGATGGCTTTGAGCTGTGCCGAACCATTAAAAGCGACATCAGCTACAGCCATATTCCGGTGATCCTGCTGACGGCCAAAGTGGCGCTCGATTCGAAAATTGAAGGAATGGAATACGGTGCCGACGTTTACCTGGAGAAGCCGTTTTCGATGAAATACCTGCAAAAACAGATTGGAAACCTGCTTCAACTGAAACAATCTTTTCAGAAGATGCTTTCGGCCGATCCGTCGCGGGCGGTGGTCAGCATGCCGGTCTCCAAAAGGGACAAGGAGTTCCTGGAACGCCTGCACGCCAGCGTGGAAGAGCATATCGGCGATCCCGGTTTCTCGATCGACACGATCGCAGAGACCATGTTCATGAGCCGCTCCAGCTTTTACCGAAAAATTAAAGGAATTGCGGGGATGTCGCCAAACGATTATCTGCGGGTGCTGCGCCTGAACAAGGCCGCCGAACTGTTGCTTCAGAACGACTTGCCGGTCTCCGAAATATGCACCCAAACCGGCTTCAGTTCATCGTCCTACTTTGCCAAATGCTTCAAAGCCCATTTCGGCGTTTTACCGAAAGACTACGTCCCTGGCAAAACCGTGCATCATGGGGCTGATTGACAGACTTCTATCGATACTCCTCAAACATCCAGTCCTATTTATCTTTTAATTGCGATCCCAGTAGTTTGATATAGTAACCGCCTACTACGGAGCGGGCGCGGAAACCCACAATTCTTTTGGTATTTGTATTGTGCCAGTCAGACATGGGGACACGGTCGGTGGTTTCGTTCATAAAGCGGTGCAGCGGATTGATCAGCTTCTGAAAGGTTTCCGGATCATCGCTCAGGCTGGCGCTCCACACCGTCCAGTCTGCTTTGGTATAACTGTGCCGGCTGTCGAGCGGCACACCATAGGTGTTCTGCTTCGCGAGGTAGTAAGCAAGTTCCTTGCGGATGACGTCTTCGGGGAAAATATTTAGCTTGAGCAGCTTGTCCCACGCCAGGTTGTACTTTTGGCTCCAGCTTTCGGACTGATCGAAAGTGAGGCGGAAGTGATCACCATCGTTGGCCATCTTCATCCACTGCCCGGCCATTCGTCTTGCTTCGGCCCTATATTTCTCCTCCAGGTCATTTTTGCCCAGCATTCCAGCCAGTTTGCCATAGCAAGCAATGGCCAGGATGGCTTTTACCGATAGGTTTGCGTTGTGTTCGAGGTGACCGGCGAAATCATCAGTACAGAGCTGGTTATCAGGATCTAATCCATTTTTGAGCAGGTATTTGACCCAGAGCGTAAGCACATCCCAGTGTCTTCGCGCGTAGTCGGCATTTCCTTCAACGGCTGCAATCGCGGTGGTCAGGATCAGCATGTTTCCTGCTTCTTCTACCGGCATGTCGCCTCGGTAATTCTGACCCTTGGCCCAGGGATAGGTGCCGATGTCATGCGCGGGAAAGGGTTTCTCCCACTTGCCGCTTTCACTGTAATAAAATATCGGATTTAACATACCCTTTGCCAACTCCGGATTGTATTGTAAAAATAAAGGAGCAGAAGGATAGGCTACATCTACGGTAGCCATCATGCCGTTACTGTAGTTTTCTTTTGATAAAAAAAGAAGCTCTCCGTTCGGCGATTCTACTAGCTTATGGGCGGCGATAGCCTGCCGGTAAGCTAGTGCGCACAACTCGGCATATTTTTTCCCGCCGGCATCCCAGGCATCGGAGATCAGGCGATAGTCGAAACGGGTGCACCGCCTGCGCAATTCTTCGAATTCATGGTCGGCCAGGGCAAACATCTCTTCGATGGTTTTATCGCCGGACCTATTCCAGTAGGGCCGAAGATTCTCACTAAAATAGTGGATTGAATAGATGTCATCATACCCAAGCATGATCTTTCCCGACGCAGATCTGATCTTTCCCAGTGATTGTGCCAGAGCGAGGGCAGCGTCTTCTTTAAGTGTCATATTTCCCAATAGCTTCCCGACATGGGCAAAGTCCCTGCGCATCTGAAAAGGATTTCCTGTTGCTCCTGAGCTTTTGTGCGCTTCCCCGCATAGAAAAAAATGTCCCCAATCAATACGGATGTTATCGCCTCGCTTACCAAGTATTTTTTGTTTGACACTTCCGGTTTTCAGGAAGAGAAGCCTGTCTTTCTCATAGCCTTCACCAGTATTCTCCTGCGATGGAATATTTAATGCCCAATTTGGGGAGGCTTCAAAATAGATTTGCACGTCGTGTTTTTTACCGTCGAGTGAACGCACGTCATAATAAATATAATTGACAGGTCTGGAAAGTAAATCCAATCGATCCATGAGCAAAGGCGCGAGAAAAGATAATTTCAGCTCTACCCGTCCGCATTCGAAGGTGTAATGTGTCTGGGTGGCCTGTACATCGACATTTTGTTGTAAAGCAGTTTGAGACAAGTAGTGCCCGATTTCGTCTTCGGCATAAAGACCAAAATCAACCAGGCCTCCTCCTTCTTTGTTGCTGCAATGGGCAGCTATGACCGTTTTCCCAGGCTTCAGTGATTTCACCACCGAGTCGGGCAGTTCCAAGTAGACCTTCTTCTTCCATTCATACCCGGTATGAACCAGCTTTATCCCGTTCAGGTACAGCTCAAAGGTGTCATCGTGTGAATAGCGAAGAAAGACCTTTTTTCCCCTGTAATCATCCCTGATGGCAATATGCCTCCGCACCCAAATCTCAGGAGTCTGCCATGGGGTATTTACATTTTCTTCACCGGGGGTTCCAAAGGCAGCTTTACCTTCAATCCATAAAGCGTCGTCAAAGTCGGGTTTTTCCCATCCTTCTCCGGGATTTTTGACCTGGTATACCCCTGTCCATGCTTTTTCTGTTGACATCGCGGCAATTTTTATCACCGGAGGTTCTTCAACACCCATAAACCGGTAAACCTTTTCGTCCACACGAATAGCTCCAATCAAGGGGAACTCTTTTCCCGTCCAGTGTTTAACTTGCTGGTCGTAAAGTCTGTCGGTCATCGACCATGCGCTGGTATAAGGATCAATGGTAACCAATGGATAGGCCGGCGCACGGAGGTTGTTCTTCAAAACAGAAGGTTTTTCATATGTCCCGCATCCTGTTATGGTACCCAGGCATATCATGTAAATGAGTCGCTTCATGGGGGCGGGCATTATAATCCTGATGGCCTGACAATGTTTTCAATCTCTGACTGCGCTTCTCCGAATGCGGGAAAACCTTTCTCATCCCATCCCATTTTTTGCAGTCGGGGCGAACGGGTATCTGTGTCAGGGGAAGGCAACGAGCCATAAGGCTCTTTTTCTGTAGGCCGTGCCTGATACAGGAAGTAGATTTCCTTTTGGTCGGGCGAAGGGATAAAACAAGGGGTACCAGTCGAGAATACTTGATTGTCAGGATTTTGCTTAAAAACTGGTTGATCTGACTTCTTCCAGGAGGCCGGATCGAGCAGATCGGCATTCGCGTCGGCAACCAACATGCCTACTGCGTAATACGGGGTCCAGGTTCCGCTGGCTGAATAGTAGATCAGTACTTTACTTTTGTCTTTGGTGTAGAAGTATTGCGGATCTTCGTTCACGTAGATCGGATAGCCTGTTTTGCTGCCGTCGGGATTGATCCACTGGCGTTCCCATTCGTATTCTGGTTTCGAGATTAACACCCTTTCCGACGCCAGTGTCCATGGGTTCTCCATCCGGGCGATATAGATGC
Organism: Prolixibacteraceae bacterium; assembly: GCA_038562555.1. Classification (GTDB taxonomy): domain Bacteria; phylum Bacteroidota; class Bacteroidia; order Bacteroidales; family Prolixibacteraceae; genus JBCFBK01. The sequence continues at coordinate 110,942 of JBCFBK010000003.1, forward strand.
ACTGGGTTTCAGCTTCTACCCGCCGGGTCTGCCAGCCCGACCAGATCATATACCATTCATTTCGGTGACAGAACACGCTGGCATGAATTCCCCAACTGTTGTTTTGGTCAGTCCTGACCCGTCCCTTCATTGTAAACTCTCCTTCAATAGGATCTTCCGAACTGTTTTCAATGACATAAATCTGGTGATTATCTGTATTCCCGTCGTCTGCCGCAAAATAAATATACCATTTCCCGTTCATGTAATGCATCTCGGGACCCCAAATATGAGAAGAGTTGGTCTTATCCCGGGGGATCCACACATCCTTTTTGGGCGCATTTCTCAGCTCCGTAATATCCGAAGTTTTCCACAACGTGATCTGGTCACCGGCGTCCTGGAAATAGTAATAATTATCCTTGTAGAATGTGGCCCATGGGCGGGCGCCCGATGGAAGCAGAGGATTGGTATAGGTCTTATCGAGTGTGCTGAGTACACCTTGCTGGACTTGCGTTTTACTGGTACAGGAAATTGCAATGACCGTGATTAATGTGTAAGTGGTTGAACTTATGGTTGCTAGGTTCATTATTATAGGTTTTGTCGCGATCAAAGTTAATTCTTTTGTTCGATCCTGATAAGTATTTCCGCCATTATTGAACTGCCATTCTCTTTTTTTGACCAGCTATTTCAGGTGTGCTTTTTTTGGGGGGTGTATTTTTGACCGGCAATATTGGTAAGGGTATAATCTCTGACCTTCGCTAAAAATTAATTAACCAAAAGGAATTCACCAGAGCCTGCTCTGGGGTGATTCCTATTAAAAAAGAGCCGTTATGAATAAAAACCTATTTTTAGTATTGTGCTTTCTCCCTTTTCATCTGTTTGCTCAGATTGACCTGTTACAAGACTTCCCTGAAAGATATACCCCCGAAGAGGCAGGCAAGCGCCTGGCATATCATTTTGTGGGTGCCAGGCATGACCTTTACGCCGGAAAATATATCCACTATGCCGAAGTGTGTACATGGAACGGAGCGCTCGATTATGCTTTGAAAGCAAAAGATCAGAACCTCATTCAACTTTTGCAACGCAGATTTGAACCCTTGTTTACCCGTGAAAAAGTGTTGCTGCCTCCCATGAACCATGTGGATTACAATATGTTCGGAAGCCTTGCCCTGAAACTTTATCAGATAACAAAAGATAAACGGTATCTGGATATGGGGTTGGCCTACGCCGACAGCCAGTGGGAAGCGCCCCAGCATGTAAAGCCTGACGAGAAAGCCTGGGCCGACAAAGGGTATTCGTGGCAAACGCGCATGTGGATTGACGATATGTATATGATTACCGTTGTACAAAAAGAAGCGTATAAAGTGACGGGCGATGTCAAATATATTGACCGGGCGGCCAAAGAAATGGTCCTTTATCTGGATGAACTGCAACATCCCAACGGGCTGTTCTATCACGCGCCGGACGTCCCTTACTATTGGGCACGGGGAAATGGCTGGATGGCTGTGGGCATGGCCGATCTGCTTCGAGAGTTGCCCATAGACCACAAAGAGCGTCCGCGCATTATGGAAGGCTACCTGTCGATGATGAAAAACCTGAAGCATTATCAAGGCCCGGATGGCATGTGGAATCAATTGGTTGATGAGCCGGATTGTTGGGCTGAAACGTCCGGTTCGGCCATGTTTACCTATGCCCTTATTGTCGGGATCCGGCAAGGATGGCTGGATGCCCGGGAGTATGCTCCTGTAACGAGAAAAGCCTGGTTAGCCATGGTTCCGTACATTGACGAGCGGAATAATGTAACCGAAGTTTGTGTCGGTACAGGTAAAAAGAACGATAAACAACATTATTATAACCGTCCACGCCTCGCAGGAGATTTTCACGGGCAAGCACCTTATCTCTGGTGCGCCGGCGCCTTGCTTGAAGAATAATGAGATTTTGACCACATCTGCTGAGTAAGCGTGTTGTGTATTGAAAACTAACTAATTACAGATTAATTAAAATTAAAATCTATGCATTTTGAAATGAACATGAAAACCAGGCATTGGCAGTTGTTGCTGATGCTGATCGTTCTTTGTGTATCGTGTAAAGACGAAAACGAAGAACAGGGAGTTAGCTTTGACCCGGATAAACCGGTTGTTATCAATGATTTTACTCCTAAAGAGGGCGGATTGGGAACCCGCCTGATTCTCTACGGCGACAATTTCGGGAATGATGCGTCCAAAGTGTCCGTGACGATCGGAGGCCGGAACGCCAAAGTTGTAGGTGTGAAAAATCAGGCTTTGCATTGCATGGTTCCGACAGGCGCTTACAGCGGAGAAATTGAACTGATCATCCTCGGTGACGACGGTGAAGAGATAACCCGCGCGGAAGCAGAAACGCCATTCACTTACGAAAAGAAACTGCTTGTTTCAACTTTTCTGGGGAAGCATGTTGAGAAAGAATCTGACCTGGTAAGAAAAGATGGTCCGTTTGACGATTGCGGGTCTTTTCAGAATATGAGGTGGCTTTCCTTTGATAACCAAAATCCCAACCGACTGTATGTGGCCTGTCAGACCAGAGGTACCCGTCTGATCGATTTTGATAACAAGTATGTGAGCACCTTTACGACCAACATCGATAATGTTTCTTCCGTAAACTGGAAACTGGACGGCGATATGATCGTCTCACGCGACCATGCCAGCGATGCCGCCATAGGTCTTTTCCTGTTTACCCGTGCATCCGGATTCAACACAAGAAATGACCTCTGTCTTGGCCGGGGCGTTAAAGCTTCTGTAACGCACCCGGTAAATGGCGAGATGTACTTCACCAGATACAGGGCAGGCGACGTGCAACGGTATGATTTTGAAACCAGAGTATTGGAAACAGTATTTCAGAACCCGTATGCCGGCGTGCATTTTATTCTTATAATCCACCCCACGGGTGATTATGCCTATCTCGTCGAATCCGACAGGCATTATATTATGCGGACCGAATATGACAAGGAAAGAAAAACCTTTACGATACCCTATCTGGTATGCGGAGCGGCAGCTACTTCAGGGTATGCCGACGGAGTGGGAAGCAGCGCCCGGTTAAATATGCCCATGCAGGGTGTATTTGTAAAAAACCCGCAGTACGAAGGGCAGGAAGATGAATATGATTTTTATTTCTGCGATAAGAATAATCATGCCATACGTAAACTGACTCCCCTGGGAAGGGTCGAAACATTTGCAGGGCGGGGCAATAACGGCACCTCCGGGTATAACGACGGGGATCTCCGTTTGGAAGCCCGGTTCAACAGTCCGGAATCGATCGTTTACGACCAGTCGAGGCAATGTTTTTATGTAGGAGATACCGGTAATTATCTGATCCGCAAGATCGGTTATGAAGAGGAATATTAAATGATAAACAGATGATATGATGAAGAATTTTTTACTAATATGTTTGTTATTACTCGGGTTTTCGGCAGGCGCTTTGGCACAGGAAAATGTTACGGTAACAGGAGTCGTGACCGACACGAACAAGGAGTCTTTGCCCGGATTGAATGTATCGGTAAGCGATATGCCGGGATTGGGGACCATAACCGATGCTAACGGACATTATTCAATAAAAGTGCCTGCTTACCATACCCTGGTTTTTTCTTATATCGGTTTTGACACGGAAAAGGTACTGATCAAGGAGCAGCGGGTAGTCAATGTCACCATGAAAGAGTCGGATGCCAGTATGCTTGATGAGGTTGTGATCACCGCTACCGGGGCACAAAGAAAGATAGCTGTTACCGGGGCAATTACGAGTATAGATGCAGCGGAACTGAAGTCAAACCCCACCACGTCCGTCGCAGACGGGTTGGCAGGAGTTGTTCCCGGTATCATGGCGATGCAAACTTCCGGCCGTCCCGGCAGCGTTTCCGAGTTCTGGATACGAAGTATTTCCACTTTTGGCGCCAACACCGCGGCGCTGGTATTGGTCGATGGTTTTGAGCGCGATTTGAACGAGGTCAATGTGGAAGATATCGAATCGTTCAGCGTGCTGAAGGATGCTTCCGCCACTGCTATTTACGGCAGCAAGGGCGCCAACGGGGTTATCCTGGTTAATACGAGACGGGGCAAGGATGGAAAGATCAATATCAGTGCGAAGACGGAAGGGTTTTACAATACGTTTACCAAACTCCCGGAATTCGCAGACGGCTATACGTATGCTTCCCTGGCCAACGAAGCAAAGATTACCCGCAACCAGGAACCGCTGTATCAACCGGAAGAACTGGAGTTATTCCGGTTGGGGTTAGACCCGGATCTGTATCCCAATGTAGACTGGATGGATATGATACTGCGGGACTGGGCATGGAGTACGCGCTCCGCGTTGAATATGAGCGGCGGCGGAAGAACTGCCCGTTATTTTATATCGGGAAGCTATCAGACCCAGCAGGGAATGTACAAAACGGATGAGGCATTGAAAGATTATAACACCAACGCCAACTTCAGAAAATGGACATACCGCATGAATATCGATGTGGATATTACCAAAACAACCTTGTTGAAAGCGGGTATTTCCGGCTCATTGCAGAAGCAAAACGATCCGGGGGTGGGAAGTGATGCGATATGGACAGCCCTTATGGGATACAATGCGGTTATGGTGCCCCAACTCTATTCCGATGGGAAAGTGCCGTCTATTCCTGATGGTGATGATAATCCTGATAATGATCAGGATCGTTTCAATCCGTGGGTGCAGGCTACCATGACCGGATACAGAGAAAACTGGAATAATAACATTCAAACGAATGTATCGTTGGAGCAAAATCTGGATTTCATCACAAAAGGCCTCCGGTTTGTCGGACGATTCGGATACGACACCAATAACTCTAATGAGATCACCCGCAGGAAGAATCCGGAACTGTGGTTAGCCAAACGCTATCGTTCTCAGGATGGTGAGTTGATCTTTGAACGGGTGGCGGAAGAAGTAAAGATGACACAAAGCTCGGCTTCCGGGGGAGACAGAAGAGAATTCTTTGAGTGGGAGATGCACTACGATCGCAGATCGGGAGAACATCGTATTGGAGGAGTAGTAAAATACAACCAGGCAGCCAAGATACAGACCCAGAACATCGGATCCGATCTTAAAAACGGGATCTCCCGCCGCAACCAGGGATTGGCGGGCCGTGCCAACTATAACTGGAAGCTTCGTTATTTTATTGATTTCAATTTCGGATATACCGGCTCGGAGAACTTCCATAAAGATAACCGTTTCGGTTTCTTCCCGGCTATTTCAGGCGCCTGGAATGTTTCGGGAGAGCCTTTCCTGAAGAAGCTGGAATGGATCGATATGCTGAAGATCCGTTATTCTTATGGAAAGACCGGTAACGATGATTTAGGTGATATTCGATTCCCCTATTTGTACACCATTGAGACGATGACAAACGATGATGGTGATCCCAGCGGTGGTTACCAGTTCGCAGATTATAATTTTGACCGATATTACGGCGGTATGCGTTATTCGACTTTAGCTTCATCGAACGTTTCGTGGGAGGTTGCCATCAAACAAGACCTGGGGGTTGATTTTTCACTGTTTGGCGACAAACTGTCGGGAGCGGTCGATTATTTCAGGGAACGTCGCGACGGAATTTATATGACGCGTGATTATCTCCCCTGGTCGGCAGGTTTGGAGAGCAATCCGTCAGCGAATGTAGGTATCGTGGAAGCCAAGGGATTTGACGGGAATTTTACGCTCAAACAAAAACTGGGAGATGTAAACGTGACCCTGCGCGGTAATATGACCTACAGCAAAAATGAGATTATCGAGCGGGACGAAGAGAATACGGTTTATTGGTATAAGATGCAAAAAGGACATCGGGTGAACCAGGCCAGGGGCCTGATTGATTTGGGCCTGTTCAAAGATTATGAAGATATCAGGAACAGTCCGAGGCAAACCTACGGCGACGTGATGCCAGGTGATATCAAATACAAAGATGTTAATGGAGACGGTGTCATTAATGACGATGACAGGGTGGCTATCGGAGCGACGACCAAACCGAATCTGACCTATGGGTTCGGCGCTTCTGCCAAATGGAAAGGGTTCAATATAAGCGCGCATTTCCAGGGAGTGGGAAAATCGACCTATTTCATTAATGGTTCCACGGTTTACATGTTTAGTTTAGGCGACGGCTGGGGAAATGTATTAAAAGACATGGCTAATTCGAATCGCTGGATCTCTGCTGAAATTTCCGGTGATCCGGCAACCGAGGATCCGGATGCCGATTATCCCCGTTTAAGTTACGGCGCCAATAGCAATAATTACAGACAATCTACATTCTGGCTGAGGAACGGTTCCTATATACGCCTCAAGACGCTGGATATCGGCTACACGCTCCCCAAAGCACTGGTTAACAGAGCCCATTTTAATGAAGTCCGCATCTTCTTTATCGGAACCAACCTGCTTACTTTCTCCGGGTTCAAGTTTTGGGACCCGGAAATGGGTAGCTCAGACGGGAAAAAGTATCCGCTTAGCAAAAGCATTTCATTGGGAGTAGCGGTTAACCTATAACGAATAAATAATATGAAAAATACGATTAAACGAGAGCAGAGGCCAAACTGGTTTGAGGCTCTGCCGAGTGTGAGTATTTCGCGCACGACGAAAAGAATACTTATAATTTTATCTTGTTTCACAGGATTGAGCCTTATCCTGGGTGGATGCAGCGATTACCTTGACTCGGATTATCTGTTTGATGAGCGGATGTCCATGGAAGATGTTTTTACCAACGAGGATTATACCAATCAATGGCTGGCACGCGGTTATTCCTATATGGGAAACGCTTACCTGCAGGATGTATGCAGTAAAAAGGATTATCCGTTCAATTTCGCCGACGACATGTATTTCGACGGCGAGAGTAACCGTTACGCGAACTGGAAAGCCGGCCAATACAGTGAAAGCGGCCTGAATGGTGAATCTCAGGGGATTTGGCAAAACGCTTACAAAGGGATTCGCCAGGTTTCCATCTTCCTGAATTACATTGATATGAATAAGGAATTTAGTGAGCAGGAGATTGCCGACATGAAAGGGCAGGCGCACTTCTTAAGAGCCTATTACTACTGGATCATGCTTCGCACCTATGGTCCTGTGCCTATTGTCCCCGACGAAGGTATTGATTACACAAAAGAGTATGATGAAGTGGCGCAGCCGCGTAATACCTATGACGAATGCGTGGACTATATCACGAAAGAACTGGTTACGGCAGCCGAAACGCTTCCGCTTCAACGCTCGGTAGAAGCATTAGCCCGTCCTTCCCGGGGAGCGGCCCTGGCGCTTCGGGCCAAAGTGTTATTGTTCGGGGCCAGCCCGTTATTCAACGGAAAGGCGCCGGTCGAGGTGGCTGCCGCCCTCGTAGACAAACAGGGCAGACGCTTGCTGCCGGAAACATACGATGAATCAAAATGGGCCAAAGCTGCCGCCGCTGCTAAGGATGTGATGGATTTGAATTTCTATTCACTCCATGTCTCCTATCGCAAAGACACCGAAACCATTGGCTATCCGGCAACCGTCACGCCCCCTTACGACGCGAACTTCTCCGACAAGGACTGGCCGGATGGCTGGAAAAACATAGACCCGTTCGAATCGTATCGTTCTTTGTTTAACGGAGAGGTGACTGCCAGTGAAAATCAGGAACTTATTTTTACCAGGGGGCAGAATAGCCCGAATGAGAATATAGCAGCTATGGTGCTTCATCAGCTGCCGCGAACATGGGGTAAAGGATATAATTCGCATGCCATGACACAAAAGCAAGTCGATGCATACTATATGGCTGATGGCACCGATGCGCCGGGCATGAACTCCATGTATGCCAACCTGTCCGGATACGCCGGCCGGTACGATAGCCGCCCGCGTGCAGCAGGGTATGTGACGGCAGCGGAACTGGCGGAATATCCTGAGTTGGGTGTTCAGGGGACGGGTGTTTCCAAACAATATGCGGAGCGTGAGCCCCGTTTCTATGCATCGGTGGCTTATAACGGCAGTACCTGGTATTTCCTGAATGCCCAAGAAAGTGCGGAGGAACAGAAAAACAAACAAATATTCTACTACCGGGGCGAAGATAACGGATATAAGATCAGCTACTCGCTGCTCACGGGTATAGGCATAAAGAAATACGTGCATCCGGACGATATCAGTTTAATAGGAGGCTCCTATAACAGAGATCGTATACGGGAAAAAGTAGACCCGGCTCTCCGTTATGGAGAAATATTGTTGATCTACGCGGAAGCATTGAATGAACTGGCCGGAAATTACAGCATTCCCTCGTGGGATGGCAGCAAGGTACACACGGTAGGCCGCGACGTCTCCGAGATGAAGAAAGGCATTCAGCCCATTCGGATCCGCGCCGGGATATCCGACTATACAGACGATGTATATGCCGATGCCGACCGGTTCCGTGTGAAATTGAAACGTGAGCGCCAGATCGAGCTCTTTGCCGAAGGATGCCGCTATTTTGATATACGCCGCTGGATGGATGTTCCGGTTGAGGAGGCGGCCTCTGTTTATGGTTGCAACATCTATTGCGGTAAAGAAATGGCTGATCTTTACCACACCCCTGTCGAGGTTCCTTCTTTGGCGCCTGTATTTTCCCTGAAACTGTGGCTATGGCCCATTCACTATACGGAATTGAAACGTAACAAGGAATTGACCCAAAACCCGGGTTGGACTTATCCTGAATAATTTTTTATAATTAGGAAGAATGAAAAATACGATTAAGAGAGAGCAGAGCTCAAACTTGTTTGAAGCTCTGCCGAACGAGAGTATTTTGCGCGCAGCGAAAAATGTCTGTTTTCTGTTTTTAGCCATGGTAACAGCGATATGCTATGTATCATGTAATAATGAGTGGGAAGATGAGCAATATGTGCAGTTAGCCTCATTCAAAGCCGAGCCCGGTTCGAATGGCGTAACTTCTACCTATTTGCGTTATTACCCCGAAGGGAATGTGACCTATCAGCTTCCGGTGATCATGAGCGGCTCAACACCGAACGCTAAAAACCGTACCATACGTATCGGTTTGGACCTCGACACATTAGCCATCATGAACATGGAACAATATGGACACCGTGAGGAACTTTATTTCAAGGCGCTGGATCCCAAATATTACAGCATTCCGGAAACATTAGAGATACCCGCTGGTGAATCAACTGGCTTATTGCCCATTCAATTTACCTTGGGTGATCTTGACCAGTCCGACAAGTGGGTATTGCCCCTGATGATCCTCGATGAGCCGTCGGACAACTATGAGGTTAATCCCCGCAAATACTACCGGCGAGCTCTCCTGCTTATCAGCCCGTTTAACGATTATTCGGGCACGTACAGCGGCACGTTATACAAGATAGTTCTGGAAGGAGATACCAAGAATCCGCTGACTTTGAGCAGCCACAGAACGTATGTGGCGGATGATAAAACCATTTTTATCTACGCGGGGAACAGAAACATCGATTCTCAGGATCGCAAACTGTATAAGATTTTTATCGAATTTACCGACGAAAGAATAGACCTCCTGACTAAGAAGTTGAGGCTTTACACAGATAATCCGGAGATCAATCTTAAGGTGGTCGGACAGCCGGGTTACTCAGTAGAGGAAGCAATGGATGTAACAAAGCCCTATCTGAAACATATCTACGTCACCCTTAATCTGGCATATGAGTTCGTAGATTATACCACAGTCCCGGGAAATGTGCTACATTATTCGGTTTCAGGTTCATTGTCAATGCAACGCGATCTGAACACCCTGATACCGGACGAAGATCAGCAGATTCAATGGTAGGGGGAAATCTTGCTTTATATATTGGGTTGCCGCCGATTCTCAGGCAATCCAATATAACGGTGATCACAGAAAATACGATGAAAATGAATATGTTCTGGCTATACAGTTCGAAGTTTTTTAATCCTGGAACGCAAAATCAACACGCAGGTACCTGATGAAGATCAGGCCATCGAGTGGTAAAAAAGAATTATTCTGATGCGGAGGGAGGTACTGAAAAGTATCCCCCTCTATGCATATCCGGTTCGAAATTTTGTCTTGACGATGAGTAACTGCCGGGGTCCGGCTGTATAAACAACGAAACGAAGGATTATTTTTTAAGAAATAAATAAAGTTAAAGATGAAGAGAAAAAGATTTTTTGTATTGGCATTGTTGCTTGCAGGAATGGCCGGTGTATCCTGCACCCCAAAGGCTCATGTTGAAAAAGAGGCAGCCACGACCGGGCTTCGGGCTCCTGCTTATCCGCTGGTGACCATTGATCCTTATACCAGTGCGTGGGCGACAACCGACCAGTTATTTGACGGACCGGTGAAGCATTGGACCGGAAAAGAGCATCCGCTCATCGGCGCGATTCGCGTTGACGGACAGGTTTACCGGTTCCTCGGAAAAGAAAATGTCCCGCTTAAAACAGTCATTCCCATGGCCGGCGAAGAAGCGTGGGAAGCCAGGTACACCCTGAAAAAACCGGGAAGAGGCTGGGAGAAAACCGGCTTTAACGACGGCTCCTGGACCTTGGGCCGAGGCGCCTTTGGAACGAACGACATGCCAGCACTCGAGACTCCCTGGCAAACGAAAGATATCTGGCTGCGCCGGGAGTTTACTCTTTCGGAAGTACCGGAAGGAGAAGTTTACCTGAACTATTCGCATGATGATATTTTCGAGCTGTACCTGAATGGCCGCCAACTCGTCAAAACAGATTATGAATGGAAAAATGGTGTGGTTCTAAAACTGGATAAGAACCTGTTGAAAGCGGGCGAAGAAAATGTGATCGCAGCCCATTGCCACAACCGCACCGGTGGCGGGTATGTGGACTTCGGCTTATTTACCGATCCTGACCAGCAGGAAGCTTTTGCGCAGCCGGCCGCTCAGAAAGCGGTGGCCTTGTCGGCCACATCGACTGTTTATACCTTTGTCTGCGGTTCCGTCGACCTGCGCTTGCAGTTTACTTCGCCGCTGCTCCCCGGAGACCTGGATCTGCTCTCGCGCCCGGTCAACTACATCAGTTACGAAGTGGTTGCCAACGACGGCGGGAAACATGATGTCCAACTCTATTTTGAAGGTACCCCGCAATGGGCGGTGAACGAACTGAGCCAGGAGGTTGAGCTTGGAAAGGGTCGGGCAGGTCATGTCAGCTATGTAAAAACCGGAACCACCGAACAGCCGGTTCTGCAAAAAAAAGGAGATAATGTCAGGATCGACTGGGGATACTTTTATCTGGCTGCGCCCGGTGAAAAACAAACCGTGGGCGTTTCGGAAAATTATGCCGCACCGAAGAATGCTTTTGTGCAAAACGGAACTGTGGAGGCGGGACCAGACAAACTGACGGCCAGAATGAGTAAAGCAATGCCGGCGATGGTGGTTGTGGATGCTTTGGGTGAAGTTTCAGATAAACCTGCGGGCGGATATGTGATGATCGGCTATGACGACCTGGAGTCAATCCAGTATTTTGGCACTAATCTGAAGGGTTGGTGGACCAAAAACGGCACGGTGACGATGGACCAGGCTCTGCAGGACGCAGCCGGCGATTATGCAGACGTAATGAAACGCTGCACGGAAATGGATAATCGGGTGTGGGAAGAGACCAAGGCTGCCGGCGGTAAAAACTATGCCGATCTGTGCGTGCTGGCCTTCCGGCAGAGCATCGCTGCTCATAAACTGGTGAAAGACACGGCGGGAACGATTCTTTTCCTTTCAAAGGAAAACTTCAGCAATGGCTCGATCGGGACGGTCGATGTGACTTACCCCTCAGCGCCCCTGTTCCTGAAATATAATCCCGACCTGCTGAAAGGAATGCTGAACCCGATTTTCTATTACTCGGAAAGCGGGAAGTGGACCAAGCCTTTCGCGGCCCATGATGTAGGTACTTACCCGCTGGCTAACGGACAAACCTATGGCGGCGACATGCCGGTAGAGGAAAGCGGGAATATGCTGATCCTGACTACTGCTATCGCCCATGCAGAAGGAAATGCCGACTATGCGCAGCAACACTGGGAAGTACTGACGACCTGGGCCGATTACCTGCTGGAGAATGGACTTGATCCGGAAAATCAGCTTTGCACCGACGATTTTGCCGGTCATTTTGCACACAATGTAAATCTGTCGGTCAAAGCGATTATGGGTATTGCCGGCTATGGACATCTGGCCGCGATGCTGGGTAAAAATGACGTGGCTGAAAAATATACGGCCGAAGCAAAACGGATGGCCGGCGAATGGGTGAAGATGGCCGACGACGGTGACCACTACCGCTTAACCTTCGATCAGCCGGGAACCTGGAGTCAGAAGTACAACCTGGTATGGGACAAGTTGCTTGGACTAAATATTTTCCCCAAAGAAGTTGCACAGAAGGAACTGGCTTATTACCTTACCAGGCAAAATGCGTACGGCTTGCCGCTCGACAACCGGAGGACCTATACCAAGAGCGACTGGATCGTCTGGACAGCCACCCTGGCCGATGACCAGACGACTTTCCAAAAGTTCATTGATCCCTTGCACAGGTTCGTAAATGAAACGCCCGACCGCGTGCCGATGAGCGACTGGTACGAAACGCCCGACGCCAAACAGGTAGGATTTCAGGCGAGGTCGGTAGTTGGGGGATATTTTATAAAACTGTTGGAATAGGATTTAGTCGTAAGTAGTTAGTCGTAAGTAGTAAGACAGGAGAAGGAGAATAAGCGGGAAACCGGAAGAATAGGTGGCATGGTAGCAAGGTTTTTGGGTAGCTGGGTTATAAGATTGCTGTTTTACCTTTCAACCCTGCAACCTGGCAATCAGATGCAGAAATAGGTTTTATGGTATAGTTGCGGGGCTGTCACGATAACTGACGGCCCCGCTTATTTCCGCTTGCTCAAAGACCAAACACGGTTGCCCCTGATTAATTTTTAATACTTTTGCGTTAAAACCTAAATTCGCCGGATTTGTACAGCAAAAAAGATATGCAACGGGCAATTCAACCGGATTCGGTTGAATGGAATGTCAATACTTTTGAAAGACTGTATGATGACTACTATCCGGCGCTTTGTTTATTTGCCAATAAATACCTCGGTGACTTAGACCTGTCAAGATCTCTGGTTCAGGAATTATTCGTGGATCTTTGGTTAAAACGGGAAAAACTTATTGTCGGAAAGGATTCGGTCAAATGCTATCTTTTTAAAGCAGTCCGGAATAAATCGATTGATTATTTAAGGGAATCGAAAAAGACGGTCAGTTTATCCGCCGTTCCGGAATACAGTCTGAATTCTCCTTTCGAAGATAAGCTGGAAGAAGCTGAATTAAATGCACGCATTAATCAGTCAATCAGTGAACTGCCCGAGAAATGCCGGGAGATCTTTCTGTTGTGCCGTTTCGAAGGCCTGAAATATGGTCAGATTGCAGAAAAACTAAATATTTCAGTGAAGACGGTCGAGATGCAGATGGGTATAGCATTGAAAAAAATGAAGGACAAACTGTCCGATTTACAGGTGATTAAGCTCATGGTGTGTATTTTCTGCAAAAAAAGATGAAAATCGTTACAGGGTATTGGTGTGAATTTCCGTCTATGGGTGTTAAATCCATGGAACATGATAAATACCGAACAAATACATGAGCTCATTATAAAAGAAATTTCAGGAAACGCCGGTGCTGAGGAAAGCCTGAAACTCAAAAACTGGCTTGCTGAGTCTGATGATAATCTGAAGGTCTATCAGGCAAGTCTAAAAACCTGGAGTGTTGCTGAAACCTGGCTGGAGCCTGATCTCATTCAGCACGACAAACTAAAAATAGTCAGAGACGTCAATCAGCGGTTGGTCGCTCAGTCCTATCGTACCAAGCGGCGTTCCCGTATTTATCTTGCCGCAGCCGTTCTGGCTTTCCCGATTGCCATGGCGCTAAGCTTTCTTTTCAATGATTCCTCTTCATCTGAGTCAGTTGATCAAACCATTGTCATGTCGGCTCCCGCCGGCCATATATCAAAATGTATGCTTCCCGACGGAACAGCCGTGTGGATCAATTCCGGCTCGCAGCTCTTATATAAGTCTTCCGGTTTTGACGGTAGAATACGGGAAGTCAGCCTCGATGGCGAAGCTTATTTTGAAGTGGTCAAAAATAAAAGCCGTCCCTTTTATGTCAGGACCGGTATAGCCGATGTAAAAGTGACCGGCACTTCGTTCAACCTGAAAGCAGATCACAAATCAAAAGCATTCGAAACTGTACTGACTGAAGGAAGCATTGAATTGCAGCTTGAAGGCAGGAATCCTGATCAAAGCATAAAACTTAAGCCGGGAGAAAAAGCTGTTTTTGATGCCGGTCAGAAAAAAATGCTGGTTCAGGAGGTGAACCCTGAGGTTTATTCTGCCTGGAGAAATGGCGAGATCATCTTTCAGGATGCTACCCTCAGCGACCTGATTATAGAACTGGAAAGGATTTATGATGTCAAATTCAGGCTAAGCGATCCGGATCTCGGCAATTATCGTTTCCGGGGGATCTTTAGCTACGACAATAACCTGATCGGTGCACTGGAAAAGTTTAAGGTAACAGCACACATTGATTACTACATAAAGGATAAGGAAGTATGGCTAAGTAAAAAATAAGAGTTGCAAAAAAAGAGGGAATAGGTAGTAGCATTCCCTCTTTAAACCGATTGCAACGAATTGCTAAATCAATTTTAATGTTAAACATTCAAATTTATGAAAAAATGCTTTAAAAGAGGGGAGATTTACAGCTCCTGGCTAAAAAAACTATGGCTTATGATTCGATTATGCGCACTAATGATCTTACTTGCACTGGGTTCCCTTTCAGCAAGTTCTGTTTATTCACAGAATTCGACCTTAACGTTGAAGATGAAGAATTCGACTCTGGCAGAGGTCTTTAATTCGATTGAAGAGCAAACAGACTACTATTTTTTTTATCACCGCGATCAGTTGAACGATCAACGGATTGTGAGCGTGGATATGGAGAACAAAAAAATAGGCGAGGTGCTGGATGAGCTTTTTCGTGGTCAGAATATCAGTTATAAAATTGATGGTCGGAGTATCCTGATCGATGTAAAAGAGATTAATCCGGTTGCACTCGCCCAGCAGGTTAAAACAATTTCAGGCCGGGTTATTGACGCAACGGGCGCTCCGCTTCCCGGAGTGGCAGTTGTTATAAAGGGAACAAACCAGGGGACCATAACCGGCACCGACGGCAGTTATAACCTGACAAAGGTTTCGGGCGATGCCATACTGGTTTTTTCTTTTGTGGGGATGCGGGTACTGGAAGTTGACGTTGCCGGAAAAACTACTGTTAATGTAACGCTGGAAGAAGAGACCATCGGCATCGAAGAGGTCGTTGCCATCGGCTACGGAACTCAAAAAAAGGTAAGTGTTACCGGAGCGGTGGGCAGTATCAAAAATGAAAGCATTAGCCGTTTGGCCAACAACACCACTGCGGCTATGCAGGGGGTGGCGCCCGGTTTGACAATCCTGGACAAGGGCGGTTCGCCGGGACGCGGAAATACAACCCTTCGGATCCGGGGAATTACGACCATTGACAGTGATAGCGGCGATGGCGTTGACAGTAATGCGGCTTTGTTTCTGGTAGACGGTGTAGAGCAACGGATATCCGATATCAACCCCGACGATGTTGAAAGTGTCTCCATTCTGAAAGATGCCTCTGCCACAGCGATCTATGGTTCCCGTGCAGCCAACGGGGTGGTGCTGGTTACCACCAAACGCGGTAAGGAAGGCGGGGTTAAGGTCGACCTGAACACCTACTGGGGAATGCAGAGCGTGACGAATAAGGTGGAGCATATGGAGACTGTAACCTACATGCGCCAGCAAAATTATGCCTTCCAAAATGCCGGGCAGAAGGCGAGATATTCTGATACTTTTATTCAGGAATGGATCGACAATCATGATGCTGATCCGGTCACTTACCGTAAAGCCAACCAATGGCAGGATGCGGTATACCGCGATGCGCTCCAGCAGAATTACAGCCTCACAGTGAGCGGGGGCAACGAAAAAGCAAAAGGTCTGATGGGATTACGTTATTACAAACAGGATGGCGTGGTGCCTCATTTTAATTCTGATATTAAAGAGATCCGCGTCAATACCGACTTTAAACCTTTGGAACGACTTAAGCTTTCGGCCGACGCCAATTTTCGTACCCGTTATTCGCTGGCACCTGTCGGTGCTTACGATTATGATGTAAATGGCGGAGGCGTGTTCTATTCGATGTTTCATGCCACACAATTTGTTGTACCGCAATATCCCGATGGGACCTATGGTCTGGGCAATAAAAATGCTAATCCGCTTCTTCTGGCCCGAATGGCCGGTGATGATGAACAATGGAATAATTTGTTTATAGGCAGCCTGAAAGCAGAATTGAGTCTTTTCGAGGGGCTTAAGTTCACCACCCAGTATGCCCAGCGCTTTGCCTATAATAAAACGGTGGCTTTCACCAATGCCTATACCGTAGTCGATACGAACTTTCTCGACTGGGGAGCCACTGCAAGAGACGAAGCCTATAACCCTTCCGCCACCCGCAAACGTACCCGGTCAATCACCCGTAACAGCATGGATGATTACCGTCAGGACCAGAATGAATATACCCTTAATCTGTTGCTCGATTACGAGAAACAATTCGGCAGGCACGGTCTGCACGCACTGGGAGGCTTTTCTCAAATTGAAAACGAATGGTCGCACAATCAGGCTTATCGCCAGGATTTTTACAACAATGACGTTCAGTCGATCAATATGGGCTCGGAAAGTACCTGGAAAAGCTATGGGTATAACAACGAGTACGCCTTGCGTTCGTATTTCGGAAGGTTAAACTATAACTACGATAACCGTTATCTGTTGGAGGGTAACCTGCGTTATGACGGAACTTCGCGCTTCACCGGCGACAACCAGTACGGAACATTTCCGTCGTTCTCCGGGGGGTGGCGGATCTCAAATGAAGCATTCTGGAGCGACAATCTCCTTAAGCTCGTTTCTGATCTTAAACTGAGAGGCTCCTGGGGTAAAACAGGAAATCAGACCGCCGGTCTGTATGCCTTTTATGAATCGTACGGTTCCACCACCTATAACTTTAGCGGCGCGGTTGTGCAGGGCTATATGCAAACTTCGCTGGCAAACAGCAACCTGAAATGGGAGACCAGTACCCAGACCGATCTGGGTATCGATGCCGGTTTGCTGGATAATCGTCTGACCATCAGTGCTGATTATTATTACAAACGAACAGAGGGTATCCTGGTCAACCTGCCTATTTCGGGTACGATCGGTCTCGATGCACCGGTACAGAACGCTGCCGTAGTTGATAATAAAGGATTTGAATTGTCGGTCGACTGGAAACACAAAGCCGGTGATTTTTCGTATGGTGCCAACTTCAATATTTCAAACAACAAAAATGAAGTCATCAGCCTCGGCGGGGCGAATCCCACCGTAAGCGGCGGTGCGTCCGATGTCATTACAACCGTGCGGGAAGGCTACGCGATTAACTCGTACTGGGGTTACCAGACGGATGGCCTGATTACCCAGGCCGATCTTGATGCGGGCTACCCGGTTTACGACAGCCGGATGACCCTCGGTGATGTGAAATATGTAAACCGCAGTGAGGATAATAAGATTGATGCAGAGGATATGACGGTGATCGGGAATGAGTTCCCGCGCTTCCCCTTCGCCCTGAGCGGATACGTGAACTGGAAAGGATTCGACTTTTCGTTTATGCTCCAGGGGGTGATGGACGCGCAGACCCGGGTTTCCGGAGCACTGGCTGAAGGAGGTAACTTTGAGGGTTTCACCCTTGACATTTTCAAGGATTACTGGACACCGGAAAATATGGACGCCCGTTTTCCGCGCCCAAGGAAGAGCGTCGATTATAATGCGATGATGTCGGACTATTGGGTCGTTGATGCCGGTTACCTCCGGTTGAAGAATATTTCGCTTGGTTATACCCTGCCGCGCATGCTGAGCCAGAAGCTGTATCTCAGTAAAGCGCGTATCTATGTGGCGGGCAGCAATATTCTGACGTTTTCGCCGCTCAAGGAGTGGGGGCTTGACCCGGAATTTGTTTCCGGACGTTTTCTGTATTACCCGCAAACGTCGGTTTATACCCTGGGTTTGAATTTAACTTTTTAACTCACTGACCAATGAAAAAACATCAATATTTTCTGATCATGATGTTCGCTGTCGTCCTGTTTGGATGCAGCGACGTGCTGGATACGGTACCTACCGACCGTTTATCGTCTGACGTGTACTGGCAGACTGATAAAGACGCCGAATATGCGGCCAATGCCATTTACCGTTTTCTGGAAAGCCCGGTCACCATATTGGGACGTGATGAGATGTCGGATCTGGCGCGCGCTACATTCGAAACCTCTGACGAAACAAAGGTCGAAGCCAGTATTGCGGACCCGCAGACCAATATCTTTCAGAATACCTGGAATGATCTGTATAAAGGGATACGACGCTGTAATGACTACATGGCGAATGTGGAGAAAATAACGCCTGCCGACCAGGCAAAAGTTGACCGCCTCACCGCCGAGGTCCGCACACTGCGGTGTTATTTTTATTCCCGCCTTACATCTTATTTCGGCGACGTGCCCCTCGTGACCACGCCAATCGGTATTGAAGAATCAAAGGCGCTGACCCGTACGCCGGTGTCTGAGATCTACGATTTTATTTATACCGAGATTACCGCTTCTGTGAACGCCCTGCCGGCAACCACAACCGAAAAAGGCCGTGTGACCAAAGGTGCCGCTCTGGGCATTCTCGCCCGGACCATGTTGTTTGCAGCCGGCAACGTGACCGGTACCGATGCCCGGGCAGAGATGTACTACGAACGTGCCATGGATGCAGCCGATGCCGTGATTGCATTGGGCGTATACGATCTTCTGCCGGCATATAAGGAGTTGTTCAAGTATGCAAACGAGAACAGCGTGGAAGTCGTGTTCGATGTTCAATACCTGAAAGACGTCTACGCCAATGCTGTCATGAATAACTTTGGGGCAGTGTCGTTGGGAAACAATGGTTCGAGTATGTCGCCTACGGCAGTTTTGGTTGATGAATATGAAACAATAAACGGGAAAATGATAACTGAAGATGCATCCTACGATCCGAAGAATCCTTATGCCGGCCGTGATCCGCGGCTCAGCTATACCCTGTATGTTCCGGGCGACGTGCTGCCAAACGGAACAATCTATGATTCGCGTCCGGGGTGGAGCACAAGCGGCGATGTGATAGGAGCCAGCTACCAGGTTTCAAAGACCGGTTTGCTACCCCGAAAGTACATCAATCCCGAAGATGTGGGACAAAGCAACCGCAGCAACTGCGGGATCAATCTGATTCTTGTCCGCTACGCCGAAATCCTGCTGACTGCTGCCGAAGCCCGGATCGAACTGAACACCGAACCCGGTGTTGCGCTGCAGTACATCAACAGGATCCGTCAACGTGCCGACGTCAACATGCCTGCGTTAACAGGCATTTCCGGGCAGGTTGCCCTGCGTCAGGCTGTGCGGCACGAACGGATGGTGGAACTGGCGCTCGAAGGGAGCCGCTTCTTTGATATCCGGCGCTGGAAAATTGCCGAAAGCGTGTGTAACATGGATCAGATCACCGGAATGCGCTATGTGGATAAAACGACCGGACAACTGGTCACCATTACCACGGATTATAAGAAAAAATTCGCCGCCAGGGATTATCTTTGGCCGATACCCTATAATGAGCGACAATTAAATACCAATTTAACCCAAAATGAAGGATGGGATTAGAAATCACAGAAAAGATGATCCGGCTAAAACCCTTTGAATTGCTGGCCATCGGGGGCGCTTTGCTGTCGGCGGGCCTGCAGGCACAGCCTGTAAAGCCTGAGCGCCCCAATATCATGATCATCATGCTCGATGATATGGGCTATTCTGATTTGGGCTGTTATGGCGGAGAGATTAAAACGCCCAACATTGACCGGCTCGCGGCAACCGGTGTGCGGTTTACACAGATGCACAACAGCGCCCGCTGCTGTCCGACCCGGGCCTCGCTGCTCACCGGACACCATCCCCAGGTGGCAGGCATCAACGGCATGGGGGTGAACATGAGCATGAACACGTCCACCATTGCCGAAGTGTTAAAGGAGAACGGGTATAAAACGGGAATGACCGGCAAATGGCATTTGTCGCAAACCAAAGCGCTCCCTGATCATGCTGAGCACCTGCGCTGGCTGGCTCACCGCTCTGATCACGGACCGTTTTCTCCTCTGGAGAACTATCCCTGCAACCGGGGATTTCAGGAACACTGGGGTACGATCTGGGGTGTGGTGAATTTCTTCGATCCCTTCAGTCTGGTCCACAATGAAGAGCCCATTAAAGAAGTACCTGACGATTTTTATATGACCGATTTCGTTACCGGCAAATCGCTTGATCTGATTGAACAGTATGGCCGGGACGATCAGCCTTTTTTCCTGTATGTGGCTCATACGGCGCCGCACTGGCCGCTGCACGCGCTGCCGGAGGATATTGAAAAGTATAAGGATACCTATACGGCAGGCTGGGATGCGATCCGGAAAAACCGCTACGAGCGGATGGTCCAACTGGGACTGATCGACCGGGAAACCTATCCGTTGCCTGAGAATTCGGCGGGTAAAAAGTGGGAAGATTGTGAACAGAAGGCTTATGAAGCCGCTTGTATGGCCGTGCATGCCGCGATGATCGACCATGTGGACCAGGGCGTAGGAAAAATCATTCAAAAGCTGAAGGAGACCGGACAGTATGAAAATACGATCATCTTTGTGCTGTCGGACAACGGCGCCTCGTATGAAAGGGGCTATCCCCCCGGGTTCGACCGTCCGGGCTTCACCCGGGATTCGGTGATCATTGAATACAATTCTCCTCATCCGGGACCGGAAACAACCTGGAACTATATTGGCAATGCCTGGGCAAGCGCGGCAAACACGCCTTTCCGTTACTGGAAAAAAGAATCGTATGAAGGCGGATCGGCGACTCCGTTCATTGTTCACTGGCCTAAAGGATTGAAAGGGAAGGAAAATACCATTAACAGGAGCGTAGCGCATGTGATGGATTTGATGCCCACCTGCCTGGAGTTGTCCGGGAGCCGTTATCCGGAGGAGGTGAACGGACAGAAAGCGTTTCCTCTTCCGGGGAAAAGTATTATGCCTCTGGTGTACGGACAAACGAAGGCCATTCACGATACCCTATACTGGGAACATGAAGGCGGACGGGCGATCCGTATCGGCGACTGGAAAATGTCGGCTTTGCCGAAAAGAAAATGGGAGTTGTTCAATTTAGCTGAAGATCATACCGAGACAACCGATCTGTCGGCAAAACATCCGGATAAATTAAAACAGATGGATGAAGCCTGGCATGATTGGGCTGTAAAACTGGGTATTCGATAAAAAGGCAAAAAGGGCTGCCGGTTTCGGCGGCCCTTTGCATGGATCAGATTTCGATTTTTGCGCCCATCACCTTTAAAAATTCCCGGATGAACGCCGGATGGGCAGGCCAGGCGGGAGCCGTAACCAGCTTCCCGTCAACATAGGCGCCATCGACCGGGATGGACTGAAATTCTCCTCCTGCCAATGTTACTTCAGGGCCCACTGCCGGATAAGCGGTAAGCTTTCGTCCCCTGACTACATCGGCAGCGGTCAGGATCTGAATGCCGTGGCAAATGGCAGCAACCGGCTTGTCGGCTTCAAAAAAATGCTTGACGCAGGTGATTACAGCCGGAACCAGGCGAAGGTATTCGGGCGCCCTTCCGCCTGCTATTACAAGACCTTGATACTCATCGAAGTTTACCTGATTAAAGCTGTAATTTAACAGGAAATGATGGCCGGGCTTTTCCGTGTAGGTCTGATCTCCCTCAAAATCATGAATCGCAGTTTTAATAGTTTCTCCGGCTTTTTTGTCAGGGCAAACCGCATGAACCTCATAGCCTGCCATCTGGAGCATCTGGAACGGGACCATCGTTTCATAATCTTCGGCAAAATCGCCGGTCAGGAATAATATTTTCTTCATATCGTTAAAAAATTAGAATGAATATTGAAATGTGACATCTTTTCGGAGCGTCAATCAAACAACGTATGCGAAAAGATAAATGTTTCTTAATGAATTGTTTTATTCAGCATCTGCAAGCCGCGCATGAATGATAAATTCAACTTAATTTTGGCATCTTTGGGCCATGTTAAGCATCAGAAAGACGTTATCGGATACCACTTTCCTGGCAATCGTGGCATCGTTGCTGTGGGCTTCGGCATTTGCCGGAGTGAAAATCGGTCTGAAATATCATACGCCGTTCCAGTTTGCCGGGGTGCGTTTTATGTTGTCAGGGATGATGCTGATCCTTTATTTTAACCATATCCGTAATTATTGGCAGGAAGTAGTCAGAAACTGGCGTTTTATTGCCCTCATTGCTTTGCTCCAGACCGTGATTCAATACATGCTGTTTTATTCCGGCCTCGACCTGTTGCCGGCGTCTATTGCTGCGATGATCACCGGATCGTCGCCTTTGTTTATTTCGGTCGTGGCTCATGTTATGGTCAGGGACGATCGCATGGACCGGATAAAACTGTTCAGTATTTTGATGGGTGTGGCCGGAGTGGCTGTTATCAGCCTGAGCCGGACCCATCTTTCCTCCGGGCTGGCCATCAGTTTGTTAGGTGTGGTGTTGCTGCTGACGAACAATCTCTTTTCGGGATGGGCAAATGTGCTGATCGCTAAACGCGCAAAACCGGTATCGCCCATTGTGTTGAGTGCCTCCTCATTGTTTTTTGGCGGGATCGGTCTTGTGCTCATTTCGATTCCCGTTGAAGGATATGGCCTGAAAGCAATTGCTCCCGAATATTTTGTTTCGCTGGGCTGGCTCAGCTTTTTATCGGCTGCGGCTTTCGCCATCTGGTATACCCTTTTGCAGCGTCCCGGCGTGAAGGTTTCGGAACTCAACATGTGGAAATTCCTTATACCCGTTGCCGGAGCCCTCTTAAGCTGGATACTGATCCCCGACGAAAGCCCCGACCTGATCTCGGTTGCCGGAATGCTCATCATTGCCGCGTCCTTACTCGTTAACAGCTACTCAAACCGGAAGAAGATGATAGTTGTTCGTAATGAGTCGTAAGTCGTAAGAGATAAGTTTACAGTCGCAGTTTACAGTCGCAGTTGATAACAGTTCTTTACTGCATACTGAGACTGACCACTGAGACTTCCCGATTTTCAGCTACCGTTCTCCGTTTTCCTAATAGCATTCCTCTCCCAGATTCAGCAATTCCACTTTCCGGAAATCGACCGGATGGCTTTCTGCCTGAAGCGAAATTGTCCCGCTTTTCAGCAGTTTGTTGCCGTCGGCCGGCAGCAGCTTGTTATAGGTGGGATCGCGTTCATCCAGTTGCGGCTGATTGTATTGCAGGACCACCTGTCCGTCGATGATGTGTTTAATGATGGAGTCGCCGCAAACTTCAATTTCAGCCGTTACCCACTGGTCGCCGTGATAGGTCTTAGAAGTTGAATTGGTGCAATGGTCGGTGATCAGTTCACCGTTCATCACCACATTCGTTCCCGGGGTACACAGGTTCAGCGTTGTGCGTTCGTCGGTGCCGTTTCCGCCTAAAAACTGAACTTCAATCGAAGTCGGGAATTGCTGGTCCTTTTCCATGCTTTCGGGTGTCTGCCCGTGAAGCATAACGCCGCTGTTCCGTAACGCCCATCCTTCGCCCCCCGGAACCTGTTCTCCTGTAAAACGGTATTCAATCCGTAATTTATAATGAGAATAAGGATGCTTGTAAAACAGATGTCCGAATTCACCATTAAAATGGTCATATTCATCATATTTTACCCGTAACATCCCGTCTTCAACGCGAAAGGTGTTTTTGTAATTAACACCGGCTTCTGATCCGGTTATTTTTATGGTCCAGTCGTTCAGGTCTTTGCCGTTAAAAAGTTGTATCCAACCGTTTTCCTTTTTTGATGAGCAGGATAAAAGTACAGTCGCCAGGATCAGCGGAAGAAACAAAAATGCGGGCCGGTTTTCACGTTTCATGATGATTTGAATTGAGTGCAGATGAAGATAGGAAATATTTTGCTGTCTTTGAAATGATCCGGATTTTTTTTAGTTTTAACAAACTATTTCAATAAACCATGATCAACGCTATTCTTCCCGTGTGGCAGGACCTCAGTTTGCTTGAGCAAATCTACTGGATGGTCGCCGTTCCTTCTACGTTAATTTTTCTGGTATTGCTCGTGATGACGATTTTTGGCGCCGATGTTGGTGCTGACGTTGAAACCGGCTTTGATACCTCTTTGGCTGACGGTGACAGTATTTCCTTTCAGTTTTTATCGCTGAAAAACATCGTTGCATTTTTTACCATGTTTGGCTGGTCGGGACTTGGTTTCTACCATGCCGGATTATCGGTTTGGATGGTGATCCTGCTTTCTTCTCTCTGCGGCTTCCTGATGATGGTGGCCATGGCTGCTTTATTTTATTTTATGTCAAAACTTGCCGAAACCGGTACCTTAAAAATGCAGAATGCCGTGGGTAAAGCCGGTGAAGTCTATCTGACCATTCCTGCCGGCCGTAAAGGGATGGGAAAAGTACAACTGATTGTTCAGGAATCGCTTCAGACACTTGATGCGGTCACCGACGATCCGGAACCCATTTCAACATCATCGCTGATCGAAGTAATTGATCTGGTTGGCGACCAGATCCTGCTGGTCCGGAAAGCCCGCCACTGAAAAGATCGTTTCCGAAAAACCAATAAAACCAAAAATCAATAAACAATGGAAAACTATTTCGTATTGATGGTCAGCATTGCTGTCCTCTTTTTGTTCATTATCATTGTGGCGATGACCAAGCGCTACAAACGTTGTCCCTCCGACCGCATCCTCGTGGTGTACGGTAAAGTAGGGAAGGGGATCAACAGTGAATCGCGGTCGGCAAAATGTATTCACGGAGGGGCGGCGTTTATCTGGCCAATCATCCACGCATATGAGTTTCTTGACCTGACGCCGATCTCCATCGAAATCAACCTGAGGAGCGCGTTGAGCAAACAAAATATCCGCGTTGATGTGCCTTCGCGGTTCACCGTCGGAATTTCGACAGAACCAAGCATTATGACCAATGCCGCCGAGCGTTTACTGGGACTTTCGCAGGACGCCATCAGCAATCTGGCCAAGGATATTATTTTCGGTCAGCTGCGTTTGGTGGTCGCCACCATGGAAATAGAGGAAATTAACAGCAACCGCGACAAATTTCTGGCCGCAGTATCTTCCAATGTGGAAGCCGAACTGAAAAAGATCGGATTGAAGCTCATTAACGTGAATGTGACTGATATTAACGACGAATCGGGATATATTGAAGCGCTGGGTAAAGAGGCAGCAGCAAAGGCAATTAACGACGCCAAGAAAAGTGTTGCTGAAAAGAACCGTGACGGTGAGATCGGACAGGCCGACGCTCATCAGGAACAGCGGGTGCAGGTCGCATCGGCCGATGCAACTGCCGTTGAAGGTGAAAATATTGCCAAAGTAACGATTGCCAACTCCGATGCTGACCGGCGTGAACGGGAAGCTGAAGCCATGAGGCGCGCGGTTGCTGCGGAGAAGGTTAAGCAGGCAAAGGCTCTGGAAGAAGCCTATATGGCTGAAAAAGAAGCGGAACTGGTCCGTGCCAGCCGGGATAAGGCCACGCAGACGGCAAACGTGGTTGTGCCGGCTGAAATTGACAAACAAAAAGTTGAAATCGATGCAGAGGCGATGGCCGAACAAATCCGCCGGCGAGCACGAGGTGAGGCCGACGCTATTTATATGAAAATGGAAGCTCAGGCAAAGGGTATTTTTGAAATTCTGAGCAAACAGGCGGAAGGCTTCGATATGATGGTGAAGGCTGCCGGGAATAATTCAAAAGATGCGGTCATGATGATGATCGCAGACAAGCTTCCTGATCTGGTGAAAACGCAGGTTGAGGCCATCAAGAATATTAAAATTGATAAAATTACCGTCTGGGAAACCGGCAACAGCAAGGACGGGAAAACATCGACTGCCAATTTCATGCAAGGCATGCTGGGCGCCATTCCTCCTTTGAATGATGTCTTCAAATCGGCCGGACTGGAACTGCCCGACTATTTAAAGGGAAAGCCGGTAATCCCGGAAAGCCCGATAGATCCGGATCTGCAAAATCCAATCTCACACAACGGGAACTCATAATACACCAGCCCCGGAATTTTTCACGGGGCTGATTTT
Organism: Prolixibacteraceae bacterium; assembly: GCA_038562555.1. Classification (GTDB taxonomy): domain Bacteria; phylum Bacteroidota; class Bacteroidia; order Bacteroidales; family Prolixibacteraceae; genus JBCFBK01. The sequence goes on from JBCFBK010000003.1 coordinate 137,090, forward strand.
TTGATCTGAATTAACCATTTGGTTAAAGTTTTTGGTCAAAAAGTTTGTATTTAAATTTTCTATGTTTATTTTTGACCAGATGTTTTAACTAAACGGTTAAAAAATGAGTAATCAAAAAGATAATACAGAAGAGAAAATCGTGGAGGCAGCAAAGACGGTCTTTATCAAGAAAGGAATGGACGGCGCCCGGATGCAGGAAATTGCTGATGAGGCCGGTATCAATAAGGCGTTGCTTCACTATTACTTCAGAAGCAAGGAGAAATTGTTCGATGCCATATTTGAACGGATCATCCGGATGGCATTCCCCAAAATCACCCAGATCATTTTTTCAGATATCCATTTCCGGTTGAAAGTGGAACGGGCAATTGACACGTATCTCGATCTGCTGTTGAAACATCCCTATCTTCCCGCTTTTATTCTGAAAGAAATTAACAGGGATGCTTCCCTCTTTATTAACCTGGTCAAAAAGTTTGGATTTGATCCGCAACCCGTTCTGAGAGTTATTTCAGATGCTATGGACCGGGGCGAGATTGTCCGGATGAAACCGGAGCATCTGATGATTAATGTGATCTCGCTTTCTGTTTTTCCCTTCGCTGCCCGTCCGATGATTAGTTATGTTGCCTTTGGCGGTGACGAGAAAGCCATGAAGGCCTTTCTTGAGGAGCGCCGACAGGTCGTGAAGGAGTTTGTGATCAGGGCCATTGTTGTTAGCCCTTAGCTCTGGTTTCTTTCTTTTACTAACAGCTTTTTTTTGATACAAAATACTCAAATGCTTGACAGGATGAAGAATTTATTTTTAGCGATGTTGCTAATGCTTCCGGGAACATTTGCAAGTGCTCAGGAACCAGTCACGCTGGATAGCTGTCGGAGCTGGGCGCGGGAAGCACACCCGTTTTTAAAGCAGAAAGAACTCTATGGAACCATAAACAGGCTTAAGCTGGAGAACAATCGGGTTGCCAATTTACCCCGGCTGATCCTGAACGCCCAGGCTACCTATCAGTCGGACGTCACAAAAGTGAATATTCAAATGCCCGGCGTTGACATTCCCGAACAGGCAAAGGACCAGTATAAAGCTTATCTCGACGCCCGTCAGAATATCTGGGACGGCGGACTGGTCAGAGCCGGAGAGATTCTTGAAGAAGCGAAAAACCAGGCAAACCAGCAGGGAGTGGAAGTTGAGCTGTATAAAGTTCAGGAACAGGTGAATGACTTATTTTTCAACAGCTTCATTTTACAGGAGAATCTTAATATTCTGGAAAGAAAGCAGGAAACACTGGAGTCGCGGAAAACCCGCATGGAGTCCGGAGTAAGAAACGGAATGATTCTTCAATCGGATCTCGACTTAATACTTGCCGAGTTGATTAAGATCAGGCAGCAGCAGATTGAACTGGCTTCAAACCGCGAGACGACCCTGGCTGCTCTGGCTATTTTAACGGGGAAAGAGATTGCTGACCTGCAAAATCTGGCGATCAATACCACCGCTGTGGATTTTCATGCAGAACTGCAACGTCCGGAATTGGATTATTTTCAATTGCAGAACCAATCGCTGGCTGCCTCGTCCGATCTTATTAAAAGAACACGTAACCCGCAGGTCTTCGGATTCGGGCAGGCAGGTTACGGGCGTCCGGGATTGAACATGCTTGACACGGAATTTAATCCCTATTACCTGGTGGGAATAGGGTTAAATTGGAAAATTTTTGACTGGAAAGCCAATCAGCGGGAACAGGAAGTGGTACGTCTTCAGCAGCAAATGGTGCAGACGCAGCAGCAGCAATTTGAGCGGAATATTCAGATTGCACTGGATCGTGAAAGCAAAAGGATTCAACAGTTAAGCAAAATACTTGAAAGTGACCGGGAACTCATTGTCCTGCAGGAACAGATCACAAAAAGTTCGGCCTCAAAGCATGAAAACGGAACAATCACAACATCAGATTACATTCAGGATTTGAATGCAGAAATGGCCGCCCGGATCACTTTCGAAACCCATAAGGTTCAGTTGGAAGCAGCTAAAATTAATTATCAGAATATTCAGGGTAAATAAAAAACAAATCGCATGGATACCAAATACGTTTTTGCACTGGCATTGGCAATTCTTTTTTCGTGCAGGGGAAACGACGAGCAGTCGGATGCCTTCGGAAATTTCGAAACGGACGAAACCATTGTTTCGTCGGAAATAGCGGGAAAACTGGTCCGTCTTCCGCCGGAACCGGGAGACCAGGTGCTTGCCGGAGACCTTCTGGCAGTGGTGGATACAAGTCAGTTTTGCCTGCAGATAAAGCAAATGGAGGCTCAAAAGTACGCAGTTGAAGCAAAACGGGTTAGTATCAGGTCGCAGGGGGAAGTGATAAAGGAGCAGATTGCGAACCTGAAAATCAACCAAAACCGGGTAACGCGAATGTTTGCAGATCAGGCTGCCACGCAGCAACAACTGGACGACGTGAACGGCCAGATGCGGGTACTGGAAAGACAGTTTGAAAGCACGAATACACAATATATTTCGGTCGACCGTGAGTTGGACGTGATCGATGCCCAGCTGGATCTGGCAAAGGATAATTTGCAAAAATGTTTTATAAGAAGCGTCATGCAGGGAGTGGTGCTTGAAAAATATGTGGAACCGGGCGAGGTTGTTTCGCCGGCTAAGGCCATTGTCAAACTGGGCGATTTATCGGAGCTGGACCTTCGGGTCTATGTGAGCGGAGCCCAGCTTCCCGGAATTAAACTGGGTCAGGAAGTGGAATTGTCTTGATACTTGAGACTATATACTAACAAGCGAGGCTTCCCGAATCCGGGAAGCCTCGCTCTTCTATCGGAATCCTGATTGATTAAACCACAACTTCAACAGGAATATTTTTGTTCACATTCTTACTGCCGATCAAAGCATAGAACAACATGTAAGCCAGTGCGGCAAAGATCACCCAGTAACTGGCAATATAAGACGTGTTGTCAGCGACAGCACCCTGAATAAGCGGTAAAATTCCGCCACCGCATACCATGACCATGAAAATACCTGAAGCAGCTTCCGTATATTTTCCAAGTCCTTCCACAGCAAGATTAAAAATACCTCCCCACATGACCGATGTGCATAATCCGCAGAAGATTAAAAACATTATCCCAACCGGAACCTCTGCAAATCCGAATGAAATATCGGACCGGAAGACAGGCATACTCACCTGGGTGGAAACCGGCAGTGTAATGGCCAGTAAAACAAATACCAGTCCGAGCAGAGAGACCGAAGTGAGCATGGCTTTGCTGGAGAACCGTGCTGCAAGAGACGCCCCGAAAATACGGCCGACCATCATCAGGAACCAATATGTGCCGACAACTGAACCTGCAATTGTCGGATCAATGGCCAGACCGCCTCCTCCTGCTTCTGTGGTCATAAACAGATTAGCAAAATGGGGGATCCCGATCTCAATTCCAACGTACATAAAAATCGCAATCGCCCCGAAAACGAAGTGACGGAAAGAAAGTGGGCTGTGTTCATATTTGATTTTGACCTTCCCGACCAGACGTGGTTCCGGAATATTCATGATGTAAAGGACGATAAAGACCACCGCAAAAATACCCATGGCTAAAAAGAGCGCCGGATTTGCCTTTTCAATCGTGCGTTCTGCCGCATTTGCACCCATCAGATAGCCGACCAGTACGGGGACAATGGTTGCAGCAACCGAGTTTAATGACCCGCCCGTCTGGATAAGCTGGTTTCCTTTTTTACCACCGCCGCCTAATGTGTTCAGCATGGGATTTACTACGGTATTCAGCATACACATGGAAAAACCTGAAATAAAGGCGCCGGCCAGGTAAACATTAAAACTGCCAACCACCCCGGAGAGGTACTGTACGCCAACACCAGAGAATCCGACAATTACCGCAAGCAGGGCTGTCTTTTTATAACCGACACGCTCGAGCAGGATCCCGGCAGGAATACCCATAAAGGCATAGGCTATGAAATTGGCAAAAAATCCAAGGGTCGACATGAAATCGGTTGCCCCAAACTGATTTTTCACGATAACCCCGAAAGGAGCCGGAAGTCCGGTGACGAAAGCAATCATGAAGAAGAGGGCAAACATCATTGCGATGGGCAATGCATAACTTTTGTTTTTGTTCATACTTTTTAAATTTAGCACTTAAGAATTAATTCGTATCATATTGGTTTATAAAGACAATGCTGTTTACAGCCGGTTCCCGGATAACTTCCATGTTCGCTTTTGGGACGACCCCTTCCAGTCTAAGCCGGCATGTAACCGTTGTCCAATACTGCCTGCGCTTCTTTTCAGGCCCGAATATAATTATTCTTTTGGATTCAAACGACATGTTAAAGGTGCGTATTTCCCGCGAACGCTGTGCAAGTTAGAAAAAAAATAAAAGTGCGGTATTTTTTTAAATATTAAATTTGTGTGTGCGGGCACATTTTTTGGATAAAAAGCTCTTTTATTGGAAAAATAAATTCTAGTTTTGAAAAAAACTTTGTAACTATTCATCTCCCCGGGCGGGGTCAAAAGCTTGTAAGATATGGTAAGGACGATAAATTACATGGAAAAGGCGGTAGAGAAATTACCGGTGCAGGTAGTGGAAGATCAGCAGGAGGGTGCAAAAATGATCGCCGGTATTATCGCGAATGTTATCAGGGAAAAGCAGCACAAGAAGGAGATGGCGGTTTTGGGACTGGCTACCGGTTCCACTCCGCTGAAAATTTACCGGGAACTGGTTCGTTTACATGTAGAAGAAGGATTAAGTTTTAAGAATGTCGTCACCTTCAACCTGGACGAGTATTACCCGATGGAGCCGGGCAATGACAAAAGCTATCACTATTTTATGCAAAAACATCTGTTCAGTCAGATTGACATAGACCCGGCAAATGTTCATATCCCGGACGGCACTGTGAGTATGGAACAATTGAGTCTTTTTTGTGCTTCCTACGATGCAGCGATAGGCGCCTGCGGCGGGATCGATATTCAGTTGCTGGGAATTGGCCGTTCCGGGCATATCGGCTTTAACGAACCGGGTTCCGCAGTCAATTCAACAACCAGGATTGTGAAGTTGGATTCGATCACCATTGCTGATGCTGTTAAGGATTTCGGAAGTGAGGAAGCGGTTCCGCACCGGGCGGTCACGATGGGAATTGATAATATCCTGAAAGCCCGCAAGATCGTTTTGGCCGCCTGGGGTAAGGGAAAATCGGGTATTCTCAAAAAAATGATTGAGGGGCCGGTGACTTCTGATGTGCCCGCATCGTTTCTGCAGTTGCATCCTGACGTGTCGGTTTATCTGGATGAAGCGGCAGTGACGGAATTTACACGTACAAAAGCGCCCTGGCTGGCCGGTGTATGCGAATGGACGCCAAAAATGACCAAGCGGGCGGTCATCTGGCTAAGCCAGAAGCTGAATAAGCCCATTCTGAAACTAACCGATGATGACTATAAGTTCGCGGGACTGCGGGACCTGCTGGCCCGTTACGGTGGTGCATACGATTTGAATATCCGGGTTTTCGGCCAGATCAGGGATACGATTACCGGATGGCCGGGGGGAAAGCCAGGCTCGGCTGATAAAAATCGACCGGAACGTCCTGAACCCGCCGTGAAACGGTCGTTGATCTTCAGTCCGCACCCTGATGACGACGTTATTTCCATGGGCGGCACGTTGCTCCGGCTGGCCGATCAGGGGCATGACGTGCACGTGGCTTACCAGACATCCGGGAATATAGCTGTTTTTGATGACGATGCCATTCGTTTTTCGCAGTTTGCGGTTGATTTGCTCAGGGACAGAAATATTCCCGGTGATGAATTGTACCAGTCGAACCAGGAGCTGATTGATTTTCTTAAGCGGAAAAAACCAGGGGAGGTCGATATCCCTTATGTTAAAACAGTCAAGGGACTCATCCGTGTGGGAGAAGCTTCCGCTGCCTGCCGGTTTTGCGGTATTAAGGATGAAAACGTTCATTTTCTGAACCTTCCTTTTTACGAAACGGGAGCGGTAGAGAAAGCACCGGCGTCGGACAAGGATGTCAGCCTTGTTGCCGATCTTTTGAGAAAAGTGAAGCCACACCAGATTTTTGCCGCCGGCGACCTTCAGGATCCGCACGGTACACACGAAGTTTGCCTTCAGATCATTTTCAGGGCGATCAGGCTGATCCGTGCTGCAGGCGATGAATGGCTGAATGATTGCTATTTGTGGCTGTACCGTGGTGCATGGCAGGAATGGGATGTGGAAGATATTGAAATGGCCGTACCGATCAGTCCTTCGGAACTGCTCAGGAAGCGGAAAGCCATTTTCAAACACCAGTCACAAAAGGATTTTCCTGTTTTCCCTGGAGAGGATAAACGCGAGTTCTGGCAGCGCGCTGAGGAACGGAACCGTACCACAGCGAAAATATATGATCAGCTTGGCCTGACCGAATATGAGGCTATTGAGGCTTTTGTCCGCTACCCCTTCGATGATGAAGCTTCTTTTTTAAAGTAATGTTGTAACTTTATGGTTTAAAGCATCCGATTACTTCTTTAACCCATAATTAGAAAAACATGAAGACGATCAATCTGCAGTTGCTGATATCGGGAATGGCGCTGCTGGCAGCTTTCACAGGCTGCAAATCATCGACTGAGGAACCCCGGGTGAGCGTTATTCCGAAGCCGGTGAACATCGAATACAGCGGCAAGGAACTGGAATTTGATGATGGTGTTAAAGTAGTGAGTTCCGATACTGCCCTGGATTTGGCGGCTAAACGGCTGTATGATCGGATGAAAGAACTTCCTCAGGCTGAATTTCTTACAGAAAGCAAAAAGGCATCGGTCACTGTCAGGTTAAAACTGGATGAGCGGATCGGACAGGCGGAAGGTTATCAGCTAAAAATCGGACGTGACGTTACAATCAGCGGAAAAGACCGTGCCGGTGTTCTGCATGGCATTGAAAGCCTGTTGCAGATCATTCACCAGGCCCCGGTAACGGAAGACGGATTTGAAATACCCCGGCTGACCATGACCGATTATCCCCGTTTCGGATACCGGGGAATGCATCTGGATGTGAGCCGTCATTTCTTTCCGCCTGAGTTTATAAAGAAGTACATCGACCTGATCGCCATGCATAAGATGAATACCTTCCACTGGCACCTGACCGATGACCAGGGGTGGCGTATTGAAATCAAGAAATATCCAAAACTGACTGAAGTTGGTGCATGGCGGGTTGACCATGAAAATCTGCCCTGGGGGGAACGTCCGGACCGGGCGGAAGGAGACAGTGCTGCTTACGGCGGCTTTTACACACAGGATCAGATCCGTGAAATCGTGGCCTATGCCGCGGAGCGTGAAATAACGGTCATTCCCGAAATTGAGATGCCGGGCCATTCGGCGGCTGCTATTGCTGCTTATCCGGAGTATTCCTGCAGCGGTGCGCAGACGACGGTCCCTTCGGGTGGCCACACCGGCACGAATATCCTTTGCGCCGGAAAGGACGAAACCTTTACATTCCTGGAGGACGTACTTACCGAAGTGATGGCGTTGTTCCCTTCAAAATACATTCATATCGGCGGCGACGAAGCCTGGAAAAAGGAATGGGAAAACTGTCCGCTCTGCCAAAAGCGGATTCAGGATAAAGGCCTTAAGGATGAACATGAATTGCAAAGTTATTTCATTCGCCGCATTGACAAATTTCTAACATCAAAAGACAGGATACTGATTGGCTGGGATGAAATTCTCGAAGGCGGCCTGGCCGAAAATGCCACGGTCATGTCATGGCGCGGTGAGGCTGGAGGGATCAAAGCGGCTCAGATGGGGCACGATGTCATCATGACGCCGGTTGACTATTGCTATTTTGATTATTACCAGAGCGAGGAAAAAGAGATGGAGCCGCCGGCTTTCAACGGATATATCAGCCTTGACAAAGTATACGCTTATGAACCCGTTCCTGAAGAATTGACAGCAGAAGAATCGAAACACATTCTGGGAGCCCAGGGTAATGTATGGACGGAATACATGGCTGCGGAAGCGGTTGTTGAATACCGGGTTTTGCCCAGGATGACGGCGCTGAGCGAGGTTTTGTGGTCGCCAAAGGAGGGCCGCGACAGGAATGACTTTATGAAGCGCCTGGAGCCGTTTCTGAACCAGCTCACAACCCGTAACTATAATTTCTTTATTCCGGCGCCGCAGGGAGCGTTTAAAGAAATGATCTTTCTCGACAGTACCCATGTCAGGCTGGAAAGCCCCTGGCCATTTGCAACGATCCGTTATACCCTCGACAGAACTGAACCTGTGGTGCAATCACACGCCTATGAAAAGCCTTTTCCGGTGGGAGACCAGACTGTTCTGAAAACCGCGCTGTTCCTGGAAAATGGTCAGCATGGGCCGGTAAAGACAGTCCATTACCGGAAGGTCCTGCCGATCCCCCCTTACGAAACGGATCCTGGAGAGCTAAAACCCGGGCTGAGTTATAAGTACTATGAAGTATCGGTCAGCTCCGTTGGGGCGATTAAGAAGTTTACGCCAAAACGAACAGGGGTCACGAACCGGATCGGACTGCCCGAAGGGCATCGCCGGGAGGTCTTTGCTGCGGAGTTTATCGGTTACCTGAAGGTGCCTGAAACAGCCGTTTATTCTTTTCGTTTAACTTCCGACGACGGCAGCCAGTTTCAACTGGGGGAAAGCCTGGTTGTCGATCATGACGGGCCTCACGGATCTTCGGCGGCACACGGGCAAATAGGTCTTCAAAAGGGTTATTACCCGATCTATATCGGCTATTTTGATGGCGGCGGCGGGAATTCCCTGAAACTGGAAGTTAAGCGGGGCAATGACGGGTGGCAGGAGATCCCTGCCGGATATTTTTTCCATAAGCTAAAGCGTTGAGTTCTTCAGTATTCTTGTTTGCTGCCCGAAAGTTGAAGTAGAATCTTAATTTTGAGATTTTTTTTGCAAAAAAATTAGTAGCTTGGCTTGTTAAAAAATCTGAAGCGGTGAGAAGATATTTGAAACAAAAAATTATTACGATGAAGCGAGCCATTAAAGCCATAGCTTTCACCCAGATGAATGATTATTTTGGCGAGTTCCATAAGTTGGTGCTCAATCTGGAAGAGATGAAGTTTAGTACGAGAATTATACACAGTTAATTTGAAAAACATATGAAAAGATATGTGATTTTCGTCGTGTTTTTTGCTCTTGTTGAGCTGTCGTTTGCGCAAAAGCCTTTTAAATATGTGATTATCCCGACACAGTTTCCCGAACTGGGCAAGGGGTTCAATCCGTACGGAGTCAGTTCATCGCTTCAAAAAATACTCAATGAAAAAGGCTTCAGGTCAGTTTTCGAGGCAGACGAGCGACCCGCCGATTATTGTGACGCGGTGTCGGTGGTACTCGACAAGACCTCGTCTATGTTTACAAATAAGTTGATGGTTCAGTTGAAGGATTGTCAGAATAATGTGGTTTGGAGCAGGGAAGGAGTCGGCAGGTCAAAAGATTTTTCAGAGGGTTATGCGGAGGCGCTGGCCGACGCTCTTGATAATCTGAGGGAAATGCCCGAAAACAGGTTATTGGCCAATGTCGGTGTTGCTCCTGCAGTGGTTCCCGTACCTGAGCAGCCTGCCCAGATTCCCGCAGCGGTATCTGCACCGGAAGTTATCGGTACCGAAGAGAATGATGAAGTTTACAAGCCACAGAATTTGTTTTTCAATGAAACCTATTTTGTTGACCTGATCAGTGAAGGAGAAAACCGGAAACAACTGGTCATCATTAACGGGAAATTGCTGGGGTATGAGAAGCTGCAAAAAATCGCGGTGCTCACACCTTCTGATCTTCCGGGAATGTATACAACCGAGTGGACGACTCCCCGGGGAGAAACCTTGCGTGGTGTGGCCAGGCTTACTGACAACAAGTTAAGTATCACCCTTTCTTCTGAAGGAAATCCGGTCGTTATCACTTTAATGAAGCAATAAACGTATCCGATTTTTTTAGGAATCGTTGATTCTTAGCTTTCTGTAATTGCGGGTAAAAATCGCCGTGTCTGCACTGTTGGGGTGGCATGTTCGTTTTCTTTTTTATACATTTGAAGCGCACAAAAAAGAAAACAGCAATATGCGGCCACTGAATACAATTATGCTTTTTTTTATGCTTGCCCTGGTCGGCTTTACGGTTAAGGCACAGGATAAGGAGACTAAAAGTCAGGAGGTTCCACGCCTGCTAGTAGTTATAAACGTGGAACAAATGCGTGCCGATTATCTTCGGCGGTATGAAAGTAAATTTCAGAAAGATGGTTTTCTCAGGCTGGCAGGGCAAGGAGCTGTATGCACCAATGCGGCGATGAATCTGCATGTGCTGAAAAGCCTGACGGGTGTTCCTACGTTGTTTACAGGAGTTTATCCCGACCGGCATGGCATTATCAACGGTACCTGGTATGACCGTTTAAAAGATAAGGAAGTAAATGCGCTCAATGACAGCTACTACATTACAGTGGGCAGCGATTCAAAGGAGGGGCAGCGTTCTGCAGCCCGGTTATTGAGTCCCTCGATAGGCGATGGTTTGAAGATAAAGAGCCGCGGTGAAGCTAAAGTTTTTTCGGTGGCCCTGAATGATTACAGTGCGGTATTTTCGGCCGGACATGCCGCCGATGGAGCCTACTGGCTCGATAACCAAACCGGCAACATGATCTCAAGCTCTTGTTTTGTGCGTCAGTTCCCGGGCTGGGCATTGACTTTTAACAACAAAAAGCTGGCAGCTTATTACGGAAGGCAGGAATGGAATACCCTGCTTCTTCCATCAAGTTATGAGGAAAGCTGGAAGGACGACAACCTGATGGAAAAGGGTTATTTCGGTAAATGGCGGACTTTTCCCTATCGTATGGCGCAACTGATTACGGAGACCGGAAATTTTAAAATACTCAAAACAACCCCGTTTGGCAATGCGATCGTGAACGAATTCACTCAGACGCTGATCCAGGCCGAACAACTGGGAAAAGACGAGATCCCCGATCTGCTCACAGTCAGCTTTTCGTCGATGGATTATGAAAACAGTTCTTTTGGTCCGCTTTCAGTTGAAATGGAAGATCTTTACCTGAGACTAGATCGCGAAATTTCACTCTTGCTGAATTACATTGATAAGGAAGTGGGACTGGGTAGGACGCTGGTCATTCTGACTTCGGCGTGCTCATCATCCTATCCGGTCGACTATTTAAAGCAGGAGTTTAATATGCCCGTAGGTTATGTCACTCCCGAAAGTATGATTGCCTTGCTCAAATCCTATCTGAATATCACTTACGGACAGGGAAACTGGATCCAGTATACGGGCGATCAGCAAATTTACCTCGACCGGGCCCTGATTGAGAAGAAAGGAATAAAACTTGAAGATATTCAGGCAAAGACGGCGACCTTCATCAATCAGTTTGAAGGCATAAAACTATCACTGCCGGCATCGGACTTTGAAAAAGGAGATTATGTGAAGAGTCAGCTGACCACCGTTTCCCGGTCATTTAACCTGAAGCGCTCGGGCGATGTGCTGTATACCCTTGAAGATGGCTGGCAACCGCAGTATAAGTTCCGGGCGTCAAGCTATACCGATCATTCGCAGATACCCATGATCTGGATGGGAAGCGCCGTTAAAGCCATGAGAAACCGCACCCAGGTGGATGCGATTGATATGGTCCCTACCATTTATGAAATACTTCAGATCGATCCGCTGTATCCGTGCGAGGGAAGAATTCTGGAAGAAATATTGAAGGAGTAGTAAGTCGTAAGTAGGTTGCGGTTGGTCTTACGACTTACGACTAGCTACTTACGACTATTTTACAATTTACCCTTCCATAAACGCTGCGATCCGGTTAAAGATCATCCTGAAATTTTTGTTGATGCTTTCCTGGTCTTTCTCTTTGGCGGGGAAGGGCGTTACGTGATTATAAGGATATGGAAAGTCATAAATTTCCACGGGAACGGGAATATTTCTTGCCGCTCCCTGAAGCGTATTGATAATCTCGTAGGGGGGTATGACCGTGTCCTGTTTCAGGGTAATTGCCAGTAGGTTTTTGCTCACCTCATTGAATAATTCCTCACGAAATTCCCGGTTTACTTTATAGTCAAGCATGGAATAGAAGATATGTCCTTCCGGATGAGGCCCGTCGATATAATGTTTCAGGCGAGGATCGTTCGAGAGGTGTTTCTCAATGTGCTCGATCATATAAGAATAAAGCGCGACGTTCGCTTCACTGTCGAGTATGTATTTTGAGCAAGGCGAAAGCCGGTTAAAAACCGCACCCCCGCAGAAAAGACAGAGCCTTGAATCCGTGAAGTAACCGTTATAATTGGTCAGTTTGAGAATTTCTCCGAGCAGGCATCCGATAGAATAGGCCGCAAAGTGGAACTTCGCGGCAGGTGATATGAACTCATTCTCGCCGGCCTTGCATTCTTCCAGGAAACCTATGATATCGTAATAAGTCTGTAATCCTGACCAGATGAAGCGTTGCGGACGTGAGTGCAGCCTCATGCTGATAGCCACATTGCTAAGTGATGACTTCATTACATTGGGGAACATTTTTTTGCGTTTTTCGCACAAGAGGTACATTTTCTTTTTATCACTCCAGATTGACAAGGTCCTGTTCATGTGAAAGGCAATCGGGAAAAGGATCACGGCGCATTGTAACCGTTCAGCGAGGAAATGCGCCCAGGGGAGGTATTTATCCCAATTTTTTTCGTTGAAGCCATTTAAAATAAAGACAGCGCGGTCTGCCCTGGTTTTTGACGCCGGCATAAAGATGCGGTAGTTGAAGTGCTTGTTTTCGAGGATCTCGTTGTCCGGGATATGGATCATATCGTCGATGTGCCCGATCTCGTTGATAACCGTTTCTCCGGGTTTGAACTTTTCCTTATGCAGGCTGCAGGCATAGTTGTCGGCGCCGGGAAGCAGATGGTGTGACCTGGAGTGGAATTTCCGCTGGTAAATCGCAAGATCATCAAAGCGAACAAGGGGAGAATCGTTTTTCAGAAGTTCCCTGAGCTGAAGATAGGAATCCAGATAATTCATATTTCATCGTCATAAAATCCAAAGTTAAGGAGTTAATGAGCAAGAGGAAGCATCAAATGGTGCATTGTTTCGGGAAATTTTGGACTAAATGCCGGAAGCTGCATCCCGGTCAATGTAGAATACCAGCTTTCCTGTCAACGGGCGAATGTGGTAAACGGGGAGGGTTACGGCCATTTCATCTCCGTTGACAATCTGTTTGATCCGTTCGGCCTTTGCCTTCCCGGTTACGAGGAAAAAGACACGTTCCGCATTATTCATTACTCTCCCCGTCAGGCTTACCCGTATTTGGCCCGATTGCGGATGTATGGCTGTTTCACAGATCCTGTCCGTCTCAAGCAAGTCCATCTGATCAGGAAAGATGGAGGCGGTGTGTCCGTCGTTGCCCATGCCGAGCATGATCAGATCGAAAGCAGGTAGTCCACGGCGCTGGTTCACCTGGGTCAAAATCTCTCTGATATAAAGTTCGCAGGCTTTTCCCGGTTCCAGTTCCCCCTGGATCCGGTGAACCTGCCTGTCGTCGACAGGAACCTTCATCAGCAGGTGTTCGTGCGTCATTTTATAGTTGCTTTCGTTATCGGCAGGCGGTACGCAACGCTCATCGCCCCACCAGAAATGAATTTTTCCCCAGGGCATTTTCGACTGGTATTCCCTGGCCAGCAGGTCGAACAGCAACTTCGGCGTCGATCCTCCTGAAAGCGCCAGATGAAAAACTCCCGGCGAATTACTCACGAGCGCAAACAGTTCCTCTGCAAACGCCTCTGCGACCTGATCGGGATTGTCAAACAGTTTGATTTCGGGGGATAACATGGTGAAAATTATTATAGCCGCAAGTAACTAGTCGTAAGTCGTAAGACTAGCTGCAACGTTGATTTTTATTTTTAACGAATATCTTTAGCCTTAATTTTTTGTCTTGATACTTACGCTACTTGCGACTTTCTTACAGCTCACAATACGTTCCGTCGTCCGACAGGTTTTTGCAGGGGTAGCGCCACGTTCCGTCTTCCACGAGTTCGTCGGCCACGTTGGGACCCCAGGTGCCTGCAGGATAACCATAAACCGGAATATCAGGATTACTGTCCCATGCATCCAGAATAGGCTGGACGTAGGCCCAGGCCTTTTCAACGGCATCGCCGCGCGAGTATAAGGTGGCGTCGCCCTGCATGCAATCCAGCAACAGTCGCTCGTAGGCTGACGGCAAATGCTCATCGGCCAGATCGGCATAATGAAAGTTCATGTTGACGGTTTGTACGTTGAATCCGGCCCCGGGCACCTTCATCCCGATTTTCAGCAGGATCCCTTCATCCGGCTGGATACGGATTACCAGTTGATTGTTGGTTTGCTCGCTGTCGGGATTCAGGCCAAAAAGGTGATGCGGCGTTTTTTTGAAGTGGATGACCACTTCGGTAACGCGGGTGGGAAGCTTCTTTCCCGTCCGGATGTAAAAAGGTACGCCGCTCCAGCGCCAGTTGTCGATGTAAAACTTCATCGCAAAAAATGTCTCGGTGCGGCTTGCCGGGTTAACCCCTTCTTCCTGCCGGTAACCTTTCACCAGTTTGTTTTTGATATGCGATTCGATATACTGGCCGCGGATCACATGTTTCAGCACATCTTCGCTGCGGATTGGCCGCAGCGACTGGAATACTTTCAGGGTTTCATTCCTGATGGCATCGGCCTCAATGACTACGGGTGGTTCCATGGCGATCATTCCCACAAGCTGCATTAAGTGGTTTTGTACCATATCACGCATCGCTCCGGCATGATCGTAGTAACCGCCACGCTCTTCAACGCCGAGGCTTTCAGCCGAAGTTACTTCCACATGGTGGATAAAGTTATGGTTCCAGATCGGTTCAAAGATTCCATTGGCAAACCGCGTGACCAGCATGTTTTGTACGGACTCCTTTCCAAGATAATGGTCGATGCGGTAGATCTGGTCTTCTTCGAAATAATTCAGCAAAGTCCGGTTCAGTTCCCGGGCAGTACTGAGGTTGGTACCAAAGGGTTTTTCAACGATCAGACGTCTGAAGCCGTCGTCCGACCGGTTCAGTTCCACGCTGGCCAGGTTGGCTGGAATGATACCGTATAGCTGGGGCGGGGTTGACAGGTAAAAAATGAAATTTTCACTGATCTGATTTTGCTTGGCAAGTGTCGTGAGCCGGTCCTTGAGTATGGGATATTCATAAGGATCGTCGGTCGATAAGGACTGATAAAACAACTTTTTTGAAAACTCGCTTATCAAGTTCTTATTTTTTTCATCTGCGGGAAGAAAGCGTTCAGTCTTCAGGCGGAAGTTTTCGTCGGTCAGTTCGGTGCGGCTCACACCCAGAACAGCAAAATGCTCCGGCAACAGGTTTTGCCGGTAGAGGTCAAACAGGGCCGGTATCAGTTTCCTTTTGGTGAGATCGCCCGAAGCACCAAAAATGACCAGTATCTGTGGCTGTGTATGGTTCATGTTTCTCTAGTTTCAGAAATAAACAAGCCAGTTCTTTTTATGTTTTTAAGCGAACCAAAGGATTAGTGCGGTACGGCATAAACAATGATCTGCTCAGCGATTTCAAAATGGACAAGCTCATAACGCTGTTCGCTTTCCGTGAGCAGGTGGGCGGTCGGCTTATTTTCCTCGTTCAATGAGATCCGGATCTGCTCGGAGAAATGTATTCCGGCGAGACCTGCAGCCTTGTAGACTGCTTCCTTGATACACCAGAATAAGCCGTGTCCGTTCGGAACTGATAATGCCAGCAGGATCTCCTCAGGCGAGAGATATTTATGTTCGACCCGGGTAAAATTACGGTTTGCGCTTTCAATGTCCAGTCCTGCCCGGTGTAAACGGTGTAAAAGTAATCCTGCCAGCCTGTCGGAATGGCTGATACTGATGCTTCTGTACTCCGGATGGTTGATCAGGGGCTGTCCGGTTTCCGTATAACTGAGTTGATCCGGCTTACAGTTTGCCGCATGAAGCAAAGTCCGGATCGCTACCCATTCCTGCTTTCTTTTTAAGCTTGTAATCCTGCTGAATACCGGATCGTTCTGCGCTTCGGGGTATCCGGCGGCAAATGTTTCGGCGGTTTCCGTCATTTCCCAAACCAGCAGGAGGCCATTTTCAATGTTGATCGATCGTATAAGAGGCATTGGCTGTCCGGTTAGGTGATTTCGACCCTGATTTTTTTGATGCGGCGGTTGTCAGCGGCATCGATCTTAAACACGAAGTTTTTGCAGACGATCTTTTCATGGATGGCAGGAATCTCGCCTTTTATCTCAAGGATCAATCCGGCCAGTGTGTCGGCGTCACCTTTGCAGTCATCGAAGGTATGGCTGTCACAGCCGGTGACACGGTAGAAATCGTCCAACTGAATTTTACCGTCGAAGAGATATTTATTTTCGCTGATGCGCGTCGAATAATTTTCATCTTCGTCAAACTCGTCCAGGAGGTCACCAACAATTTCCTCCAGAATGTCCTCAAGCGTCACAATCCCGGAACTTCCTCCGTATTCATCGACCACAATCGCCATATGCACTTTGTTTTTCTGGAACTCTTCCAGCAGATCATCAATTTTTTTTGCTTCCGGGACAAAGAACGGAGGCCTGATGATGGATTGCCAGCGGAATGTTTCCCTGTCATGGATGAAAGGCAGCAGGTCTTTGGTGTAGAGAATACCCCTGATGTTGTCGAAAGACCCTGAGTAAACAGGTATACGTGAGTAGCCGGAATCGTTGATTACGTTAATTGCCTTTTCGAACGAGTCTTTCAGGTTCAGCGCCACAACCCCGACACGCGATTGCATGATTTCGGCCGCGGTTTTGTTCCCGAATTTCATAATTCCCTCGAGAATTTCCTTGTCTTCATAGCTTTCGTCAGACGAATTCATCTCCAACGCATGCGACAGATCGTCGAGGGAAATATTTTGCGAATGGTTTTGCGTGCGTTTATGAACCAGCCACAAAGCATGGATTAACAGGCTGTTCACCGGACGGAAGACCAGTTCCATGAGGTGGAGAGGGCGGGCCATGAATCTGACGACCCGCGTAGTATGACGGCTGGCATAAATTTTAGGGAGAATTTCGCCAAAAAGGAGCAGGATCCAGGCAAAGACAACGGTCATTAAAATATAGCCGCCGATGCGGACTTCTGAAAAATCAATGACCAGGCCTGCTGCATAAACAGTGAGTATCACAATGGCAATATTGATAAGGTTATTGGCCACCAGAATGGTAGCCAATAACCTTTCGGGCTTCTCCAGATGACGGAGAACGGATTCTGCGTATTTATCTTTTTTTTTACCCAGCTTTTGCCGTTCCTGTTGATCAAGCGAGAAATAAGCTGCTTCAGACCCGGAAATCAGGGCAGAGCAAAACAGTAACGCGACAATAAGTAAAACAACAGCAATTAAGGCCGATGTTGGAGGATAAACGGTAAAAACCTTAATATAAGGCAAAGGGTCAGTTTCCAAACGATTTTATTTATAGTTACTAAAAGGGCAAATCATCTTCTTCCGATGCTTCCGGATCAGGTTCTCCGGGACGATTTGCAGGTTCGTTAACAGCATGTGCCGATGACATCTGATTGCCAGCTCCTTCGGCACCTTTGGGACCACCAAGCATTTCCATGCTATCTCCGTAAATTTCGGTTGTATATCTTTTATTGCCGTCCTTATCATCCCACGCACGGGTACGGATCCGGCCTTCGATATACAATTTGTCGCCTTTTTTGACGTATTGTTCCACTACTTTTGCCAGGCCTCTCCAAATGACGACATTATGCCATTCAGTTGTCGTGACTTTTTCGCCGTTTTTAGCGGTATAGCTTTCAGAAGTGGCCAGCGGAAAATTTGCTACGGTTACGTCTTTGTCAAGATGGCGGACCTCCGGGTCCTTGCCAACATTTCCGATCAGGATTACTTTGTTTACAGACATAATTGATTAGTTTTTTGTTTTTTAATAAATAAATTTAGTGATTAATTCATTTAAAACCAGCCTTTAAACCTCATAAATTCATGAAGGTGCCTGTTTTTTTGACGAACCGTTGGTTTTTTATATATGAAGCATAGTTTGAATTACTCCAAAATACCACCCATACGCTCCAACTCCCTTTCTATGGGTTTTGGTACAGCAAAGTTAAGAATATCTTTTTTATTCACTTTCAACAAATGAGAAAGCTCGTTTTTTTTACCGGTCAGTTGAATGTAAATAAACCGGTAGTAAATATACTGATGGCTAAGGATCTGTTTTTGCCATCGGCTTATATGGCTGACTGTTATCGTTTGTTGTCCCAGTGACCGGATCATTTCTTTTTCAAGGATCAATGGATCTGGTTTTACATCTGTCTCGATCAGCGGAAATTCGTACAGGTTCTTCCAGATGTCATTTTCGATTCGTTTCCTTATAAAGATATGGTCGTGATCGCTGATCAGGAGATAGTTGAAAAAGCGTAACCTGATCTTTTGTTTTCCGGCTTTTACCGGATACTGATCTGTCATGGCGGTTTGCAGTGCCACACATCGGTTGCTGAAAATACAGGAACTGCACCCCGGCTTTTTGGGTGTGCAACAGAGGGCACCAAATTCCATGACGGCCTGGTTGTATTCTCCTGGATTTTTTCGGTCAATAAGTGTGTTGGCCAGCAAACTGAACTCCTTTTTGCCACGGGGGGTGTCTATGGGGGTTGAAATCCCGTAGAGCCTCGATAGAAACCGGTAAACGTTTCCGTCAACTACCGCATGCGGCTGATTGAACGATATGGAAGCAATGGCCGCGGCGGTATATTCGCCAATTCCTTTTAAACGGATCAGCTCATCGTAACCCGAAGGAAACGCTCCGCCATAGGTATCCGTAACCATCCGGGCCGTGGCATGAAGGTTCCGGGCACGGGAATAGTAGCCCAACCCCTGCCACAGCTTCAGGATATCGTCTTCGTTTGCCTTGGCCAGTGCAGCGACGGTAGGGTATTTTTCGAGAAATCTCAAATAATACGATAAACCCTGATCAACACGTGTTTGCTGTAAAATAATCTCCGAAAGCCAGACCGCATATGGATCTTTTGTTTCTCTCCAGGGAAGATCCCGTTTACAAATCGCATACCAGCGCAGTACTTCAACACCTACATCAACCATATTCCGTATAACTGCTTTAAAATCTACGTGAAACAAACTGCGGAGCACAGGCTCCCCTGAAACAGACCATAACAGCCTTGATGAACTACACGCGACCTTTCAAAATAATTTATAATCATATGAATTACAAAAATAATTCAATTCAGATGTCTTTAGTTCTTAAATAATTTTTATTTTTGCACACCGATAGAGAGGAAATTATAATTTATTGAAAACTAAATATTTTAAGAGATGACTAAAGCAGATATCGTTAACGAGATTAGCAAAAACACTGGAATCGAAAAAATTACTGTTCAAAAAGCTGTTGAAGCTTTCATGGAAACTGTAAAAGATTCATTAACCGAAGGCAGAAATGTATACCTGCGTGGATTCGGAAGTTTCATCGTAAAAAAGAGAGCAGAAAAAACAGCTCGGAATATCTCGAGAAATACAACCATCATCATTCCTGAACATTTTATTCCCTCTTTTAAACCGGCTAAGACATTTGTATCGCAAGTGAAGGACCAAATAAAAAAATAAGATTATGCCAAGCGGAAAGAAAAGGAAAAGACATAAGATGTCGACGCATAAGCGGAAGAAGAGACTTCGTAAAAACAGACATAAGAAAAGAAAGTAATTTTTGCTGAAACGCAAAGAATGAAATCTCTGTTGGTTAAACCTAAAGTACAACGGTGCTTTAGGTTTAATCCGTTTTACAAGTCGGATTCATACGCCGAACTAATTTCAAATTAAATAAACGTTGTGAGTAGCGATCTAATTATTGATGTCACTCCCTCGGAAGTTGTTATTGCTTTATTGGAAGACAAACGTTTAGTTGAGCTAACAAGGGAAAAAAGCGGAGCAAAGTTTGCAGTTGGCGATATTTATTTAGCCAGGGTAAAGAAGATTATGCCGAGCTTAAACGCTGCGTTCATCGACGTTGGTTATGAAAAAGATGCATTTTTGCATTATCTTGACATGGGACCGCAATTTGCGACTTTAAACAAGTTCATGAAAGTTGCGAGTTCCAAAAAGAACCGTATTTCTTCATTGTCAAAAATTCAGTCGGGCCCTGATATTAATAAAGAGGGCAAGATTACAGAAGTACTGAAGGCAGGTCAGGTCATACTGGTACAGATTGCCAAGGAGCCCATATCGACCAAAGGGCCGCGACTGACCTCAGAACTGTCAATTGCAGGAAGAAATTTGGTTTTGATGCCGTTTAGCGAGAAAGTCAGTGTTTCGCAAAAAATCAGTTCAGCCGAGGAAAAAAATCGGCTTAAAAAACTGATACAGAGCATTAAGCCGAAGAAATACGGAGTTATTGTCCGGACCGTTTCCGAAGGAAAGCGTGTCGCTGAATTGGACCAGGAACTGACCAGGCTGGTTGCAAAATTCGAAACGATGTTCCAAAAATTAAAGAAATCTACCGCCCCGTCTTTAATTATTGGAGAGATGAACCGGACCAGTGCTTTGTTGAGAGACATTTATAGCCCAAGCTTCAACAGTATCATTGTCAATGATTCTGAAGTGGCCGATGAAATTGCAGAATACCTTGAAACGATTGCTCCCGAAAAAAAGAAGACGGTCAAATATTATAATGGAGGCCGTCCGATTTTTGAATATTTCGGGATCGACAAACAGGTGAAGTCTTTATTCGGAAAGACTGTTTCGTTTAAAAACGGTGCTTATCTGATCATTGAACACACCGAAGCGTTTCATGTCATTGACGTGAACAGCGGAAACCGGTCAAAAGCCGGTGTTGATCAGGAGACCAATGCACTGGAAGTAAACCTCGCAGCAGCCGAGGAAATAGCAAGACAACTGAGGTTGAGAGATATGGGTGGTATAATTGTTATCGATTTCATCGATATGCATACCGCCGAAAACCGTCAGAAGGTTTATGAACGAATGAAGGAGGTAATGGCTGCTGACCGCACCAAGCACAATATCTTACCGTTGAGTAAGTTTTGTCTGATGCAGATCACACGCCAGCGGGTACGTCCAGAAGAGCACGTGGAAACAGCAGAAGTCTGCCCCACCTGTCACGGAACCGGCAAGATTACACCTACGATCCTGTTTACGGATGAACTGGAAAGAAAGGTCAACTATATCTTTACTGATCTGAACAAGAAAAAGTTGACGATTAAAGTTCATCCCTATGTAGCCGCATTTTTAACGAAGGGATTTTATTCCCTGGCGAGGAAATGGGCGTTTAAACATTTACGGCGCATCCGCGTTCAGGGAGTCAGCGCCCAGAGTTTTCTCGAGTATCATTTTCTCGATGAAAATATGGAAGAGATTATTCTTTAGCAAAATCCCGGAGTTATCCGGGATTTTTTATTTAATAACAATCTTTAACAGTTTCGGAATAATCGCTTTACCTTTATATTTGTTATATTGAAATATCTTTCAAAATGAACATTTGACATGAGACAATTCTTTTTTCTTAGTGCATTGATCCTATTCTTTTTTCAGTCATTTTCACAGGTGCTTGAACCGGTAAAGTGGTCTTTCAGCTCAAAGCAGAACGGAAAGGAAATTCAATTGGTTTTTAAGGCCGTAATCGACGAGGGATGGCATTTATACGATACCAGCCTGCCAGGAGGAGGACCCGTGCCCACTTCCATTAATTATAACGACAGCAGTATGTTTGAATTTGCCGGCGGCTTGCAAAAGCGTCCGATGCCGACTGTGATGTTTGACAAGACCTTTCAGATGGAACTGCGTTATTTTAGCAAAGAGGTTGAATTTACGCAGACCATCAGGCCGAAATCGGGAAAGCCCATGAGGATTGACGGCTATGTGGAATTCATGGTATGCAATGATGAAACCTGCCTTCCCCCCACCGAGGCCGATTTTGAATTTAAGCTGAATCCGGAAGCAGAAAGCCGGGAACCGGAGACCGGAACAAGAGACACAAGAGATCAGACACAAGATACAAGACAGGAGGTGGAGAACGGAGAACGGAGAATGGAGGACGGAGGCGGAACCCCGGACACCTTAGCAACAATAGCAGGACCAACCGATGCATCGAACCTCATAAGCGGAAATGAAGCACCCCGGATCGTAACTTCACAAGGGAAAGAAGGCTCGGGCGATACGCTGTGGTTATTTTTCTTTTTTTCATTCCTGGCCGGACTGGCGGCGATTCTGACTCCCTGCGTTTTCCCAATGATCCCGATGACGGTTTCCTTTTTTATGCACAGCGGAGAAACAAAGGCGAAATCACGCTTACATGCCCTTTTTTATGGCATGTCTATCATTGCAATCTACACCATAATCGGAACGCTGGTGGCTGTAATTTTCGGACCGGGTATTGCCAACTGGTTAAGTACGCACTGGCTTCTGAATACGATATTCTTCCTTGTTTTCATGATTTTTGCTTTTTCTTTTTTTGGGATGTTTGAAATCGTCCTGCCCAGCAAACTGGTGAACCGCTCGGATCGGCAGGTTGACAAAGGCGGGCTGATGGGTTCATTTTTTATGGCTCTAACCCTGGTGCTGGTTTCCTTTTCCTGTACCGGTCCTATTGTCGGTGCGATCCTGGTTGAATCGGCCGGCGGACAGGTGTTGAAGCCGGTGATTGGTATGTTTGGCTTTTCGCTGGCCTTCGCACTGCCGTTTACCTTATTTGCCCTTTTTCCCGGATGGTTGAGTCGCCTGCCAAAATCGGGAGGCTGGCTCAATTCGGTCAAGGTGGTGCTTGGGTTCCTGGAACTGGCATTGGGACTTAAATTCCTGAGTGTGGCCGATCAGACTTACCATTGGGGATTGCTCGACCGGGAAGTATATTTATCCTTGTGGATTGTGATTTTCTCTCTGCTGGGGCTTTATTTGCTGGGAAAGCTTACTTTTGCGCACGACAGCGAGGTAAAGCATGTTTCCGTGCCCCGTTTGCTGTTGTCGATCATTTCGTTTGCTTTTGTGGTTTATCTGGTACCCGGAATGTTCGGTGCTCCGTTAAAAGCCATTTCGGGATATTTGCCCCCGCAATCAACCCTCGATTTCGACCTGCATAAAATTGTTCGTGATGAGGTAAAGCTGGTAAGCCAGACAGGCGGAACAGCATCTTCTGATCCCAAAAACAGCTTATGCGAAAACCCTAAATTCAGTGAATTTCTGCACCTGCCTCACGGTTTGGAGGGTTACTTCGATTACGGGCAAGGGATGGCCTGCGCCAAAGCGTTGAATAAACCTGTCTTCATCGATTTTACGGGTCACGGCTGTGTTAATTGCCGTGAGATGGAAGCTGCAGTCTGGTCGGATGCACGCGTATTGCAACGTCTGAGAAATGACTTCGTAATTATCGCGCTGTATGTTGATGATAAAACCACCCTGCCTGAGAGTGAGTGGATCACATCCGATTATGACGGGAAGGTTAAAAAGACGCTTGGAAAGAAATATGCGGACTTTCAGATCAGCCGTTTCGGTGTCAATGCCCAGCCTTATTATGTCTTGCTGGATCATGAGGGCAGGCCGCTTGTTGAGCCGAAAGCATACGATCTGAATCCGGACCATTTTGTGGAATTCCTGGATCAGGGACTCAAAGAATTTCGCCGATCGGAAAACCGGAATATCGCCCGGTGATTTTTTGACTGCGGGTATCTTGTTTTTTACACACGTTTAAAATCTTTTCTGTTTACGAGGCAGGCGACGGGTCCGTATGGCTTACTGTCAGTGATTGTCTTCGTCACGTTGATAAATGTTTTAAAGCAAAAGTTCGTATCGGTTCTTTATTTATCTTAACTTTGAAGTATTAAAACCAACAAATTTTTGCTAACCCAAAAAACATTCATGAACATGAAAAAACTATTACTCCTGTTGCTGACTACAGGCATTTTAATGACAGGCTGTATTGAGAATGAGGAATCCGAATCAGTGAAACAAATTCGTTTGGGCCAGGCCGCCCTGCTGCAGGCTCAGGCCGATGCCGCACTTGCGCTGGCCAATTCGCAGGTAGCTATGGATGCAGCTAAAGCTGCGATGCTGGCTGCAGAAACCGATTTCTTAAAAGCTGAAGCTGCGCTTATAACCGAAGAGACACGTCATCAGGCGGCTATGAACGCTCTCGAGGAGGATCTGCGTACTGCCGCAACGGCTGCCGCCAAAGAAGCCCTGGAAAAGGAAATGCAACTCATGGAGTTGTATTTTGAAAACGAAATGATAGACCTTGAGAAGGACAAGGTACGGGCACAGACGCAATTGCTCGAGAAACAATATGCCTACCAAATTACCAAAAACGAGTATGACGAGGCTATGGCAAAAGCTGCTGCCGATCATGAACTGGCTATGAAGCAAATTGCCGCTGCGGCTAAGGACAGCGAAACGGAAGCATTGGTGACAGGTTATGAAGCAGCCTATGAAAAATGGAGTAATCAGTATAATTTTGTTACCAGCATGGAAGATGAAATACTCGACCTGCAGCATAATCTTACGCTGGCAAAAAATGATGCTGCGCCTTTTATTGACTACCTGAGATACCAAAGGGAACAAGCCCGGGAGCGGTTGGATTATATGACCAGGGAGCTTGCTATGATGCAAAATATATCGTTCGGAGATATCAAAGTCACCCTGGAAGCCGAGAAGACCCGGATAACGACAGCGGTTACCGCCATACAGCAACAACTGGTGAGTAAGGCCGCTTCCCGGATGCTAGCGATGGGTAATCTGGAGCAGGCGGAGTTGGCTTATGAAATTGCACTTGATGAGTATAAGGCCGTTAACCGGGACATGAAAAATGCAGAAGCCGATACGCTTGAAGCCTATAACAATTACTTCGTTTATAAAAACTGGAAACGCAAGGTTCAAAACGAGCCGCTTTTAGACGTAAACGGTGAAATTGTATTTGTTCCGCTGGCCGAAGCTGTCGATGCTGAAAAAGGAGATGTAGATGCAAACGGTAATTACCTCAGTCTTCACGACGCTGCAGAAGTGGTTCTTGCCGGAGATAAAGCGAAGGAAGCCGAGGATGTCTGGAAGGCAGCGCTGGAGACCTATCAGGCTTTGCCGCAGAAATGGGAGGAGGCAAAAGCTGCCCGGGATGAGGCTAAGGTGGCGTATGATGCAGCCCTTGCCTCGCTGACAAGCCAGGTGGAGGAAATGCAAAAACTGATGATCCAGTTATCCCTCCTTTACGAAGAACTTGATTTCGTGTCGGAAATGCTGGAGGAAGTGAATAATTTTGATGAAATGATCGAATATGCAGAACAGCAGGTGGCCGAGGCTCAGGTTGAACTGACAGACTGGACCGCTATTCTGAGTTCGGCGCAGGTAGCCCTGGCCGAGGGTAAAAGCTTTGACTACTACGACCGGGAATCAGAATCTTACGAAGGATGGAATTTTGATGCCTATATCAGGCAACTGGAAAAAATGCAGACCAGGCTGATTGGCGAAAAGGCCATACTGGAACTCTATAAAGCTGATCTTGACAGTTGGGCGGCCAAATTAAAGGCCGCACTCGTAGAATTAGGATAGGTTCCTTATTCCGGCGGTAAAAAATAAACTGAACCTTTCGCCGCCGTTTTTGGATAGTTTTTACTCTAAAATCCTGATTCTGATGAAAAAATTAATTATATTTTTAACGGTCACCATATCCTTTGGACCTTTGGCAGCACAGAAAACGGTACCGGGGCCTGAGAAGGGAACGGTCACCGTTGCGCTGATGCTGGGCAGTGCTGCCACCTACGAGTCCGGAAACTGGTTGATGCTTCCCGATCCGCCGGTAACTGGTGAATCGTCGCAAACGGTTTACTCGCCGAACCTGTATAATTATCCCACCCGGAACTCGCTGATCAACATGATCGGCGCTGAGGGAAAATGGTTCTTTTCCGACACATGGGCATTAAGGCTAAACGGGGCCGGCTTGTTCAGCAGTTCTCCGGCGTACGAAGGAACGCCCGGCGTTGCAGGCTCAGACCCGGTCAGCTCAATCCCGACTTACAACGATGTACCTGCGAGAGAAGACGCCGAGCTGATTATGAACGTGGGCGTGGATAAGTATTATAATACCAGCAACAAGAACCTCTTCTGGTACATCGCCCCGGTTGCCAATTTTCATTATGCCCGGAAAACAGGCTTTGAAGTAACCGCGACTAACCCGGCAACCGATCCCGGAACCACACGCTATGCCGAAGGGTGGGGAATAGGCCTCTCCGGCATTGCCGGCATTGAGTATTTCGCCAACAGCGGACTGGTATTTGGTTTTGAGATCCGGGGTGCCAGTTATACGTATACCATGAATAACATGCTGCCTCAGGATGGACTTAAAAACCTGAAGGCCGACAACCACAATATTGGTTTCCTTTCTCAGCCAATGGTGAAGATCGGATTTAAATTTTAATAGTCGGTTGTAACTTTTTAAGATCAGCAGGTGCCGTCGGTAACCTGCTGATCTTTTTAATGCCCCGAAGGTTGCCGGCTATAAATAACGCGGTACGTGTCGCTTGTAATCTGAATACTGGTCATTAAAATGTCCGGTCATGTATTGTTCTTCACTTAAAATGATAAAGTGGTGTATTACCGTACAAAAAAACGCCGGTGCGGCAATCAGCATGCTCGGAACAAGCAAAAAGCAGGCAGTAAAAAAGAACCAGAAACTGAGGTACATCGGGTTTCTGGTGATCCGGTATATACCTCCTGTCTTTATAACATGCGGGGAGTTCGGTAGCCCGACCCGGGTAAAGATACTCATCGTGAAATAGGCCGGAAGCAGGAATAAATTCCCGGCGAGCAGCAAGAGAACACTCATTAATTGCTGCACAGCCGGCACCTCGTTTTGAATAAGCCATGGGAACCAAAGGAAAAGGCCGGGTTTAAGGCTGGCGGCAAGCAAAACGGCAAACAAAACAGCTACGGTAATTTTTGCTGAAAAGAACAGCCAGGGAACAATGGCGGGTTTGCCCATGGCTCCCTGCCCGTTGCGAAAAAGCTGGTATCCGAGCAGCAGGGTCGAAAAAAGCGGGAAGGCACTCAGCAGGACTAGCGCAAACCGGATCAGGTTCATGAGACTCTGCCCTTAAACCGGTATCCAATGCTGTTTATCGCCTTTTCTACTTCCTGAAGATCAATGTTTTCTCCGGCTATCTTCACCTCCGACTTATCCTTACTGGCTACCACTTCATCGACCCCTTCCAGCTTTAATAATGAACGGGTTACAGCGGCTTCACAATGGGAGCAGGTCATTCCTTCAACTTTAATTGTTTCGATAGTCATAGGGAAAAATGTAAATTGTTAAAACTCTCAAACTGTTAAAACTCTCAAATTGTAAAATTGTTTAAACCAAAATCCGGAAACGGGAGAAGGGAGACCGGAAACGAGAAATATGGTTTCAAGCTTGCAGCAAAGCGCACAGGCTCACGACTCATGACTCGCTACTCATGGCTAACCGCTTCCACATATAACTGGGCGGCTTCGACCCGGACGACGACAACTTCTGCATTCTTTTCGATCATTCCCCAAAGGGAAACAGCATCATAAATCCGGTTGTTGATCAGTACTTTTCCTGAGGGGCGCAAAATAGTATAGGCTGTTCCTGTTTTGCCTGTCAAAGCGGCAAGTGTCAGGTCGACGCCAACAAACCCCTCACTTTTCTCCTGTACGGAATACAATGAAAGGTGCCTGAATACTCCTGTTTCCGCTGAAAATAGTCTTTTGCTTAAAAAAAGGCTAAGCACGAACCCGGCAAAAACGGCAACAATAACAGTTGTAAGAGCCTCGGTTATTTTTTCAGGATTTACTCCTTCAAAATCGAAGTTGATATTGTTGATCAGGCTCAGCACCAGGCCCGCAAAGCTCAGCACGATACCCGAAATGCCGGCTACTCCAAAACCGGGCAGCACAAAGATTTCGACCGCGATCAGGATCAGTCCCGCGATAAACAGCAGGATTTCCCAGTGAGCTGCCAGTCCTTCCAGGTAAAGGGGAGCAAAATAGGCGGTAGCGGCAATTATGGCAACGATCAGCGGAAAGCCTATTCCCGGCGTTTGCAACTCAAAATACATACCTCCCAGGATGGCCATGATCAGGATACCCGAAACAACCGGATTAACCAGAAAGCCAATGATTTTTTCAAGAAAAGTAGGCTTATACTCAATAAGTTCATAATCGTCAATGCCGATGTGGTCGAGTACTTCCGGTATATTGGCGGCAATGCCTTCGCAGAAGCCGTATTTAACGGCTTCGCCGGGTGTCAGGGTAAGCACCTTGCCTGTATCGACAATCCCTTTAATATAAACACGTTCATCAACCATGGCTTCCGCGATCTTTGGATCGCGGAACCACTTGAAGATGGTGTCGTTTGCGGTGATAACGGTGTCTGCGCCATGTGACTCGGCAGTTGCCCGCATAATAGACCGCATATACGACTGGTATTTGTCGGGCATCTGTTGTCCGGTCTGGTCGACCACGGTGGCTGCTCCGATCGAAGAGCCCTGGCGCATGTATATACTGTCGCAGGCAATGGAAATAAGAGCGCCTGCACTGGCCGCATTATTGTCAATGAAGACATAAACAGGGATGCGGCAGCTTAGAATTTTTGTGCGGATCGAGTCGGCATCAAGAACAGTCCCGCCATAAGTATTCATATGGATCAGAAAAACGTCGGCCTCCAGGCTGTCGGCTTCGGCAAATGCCTGGCGTGTTTTTCTCCATGTACCGGGCATAATGTTCTCCCGGATGTCGAATTTATAGACCAGCGTCTTTTGTTTTTCTCCGGGCTGAGTGGCCGATTCCTGCGCAATGCAGGTAAACAACCAGATAAAAAAGAAAAAGATAGCAGGGATCGCGGCTCGTTTCATGGTACTTGTTTTATTGGATATTCAAAGGTAATATTTTTCAGCTATTCCTGCGAGCCCATGGAGGCAGGCGGCGTCTCTGTTTTTCCGGTAATGATCCGACTCAAAATATTTACTAACTTTACGGCTCCAAAATAAAAGACGATGGACTTAAATTTACTTACTGCCATTTCACCGATTGATGGTCGCTACCGCTCTAAAACAGAAAATTTGCAATTTTATTTTTCAGAGTTTGCCCTGATTAAATACCGGGTCTTTGTGGAAATAGAATACTTTATTGCCTTATGTGAGCTTCCATTGCCGCAGTTGTCGGGTTTTGACCAAAGGCTGTTTGTTAACCTGAGGGAAATCGTTAAGATGTTTTCTGCAGAGGATGCCGGCCGGGTAAAAAAAATTGAAAAAATCACCAATCACGACGTGAAAGCCGTCGAATATTTTCTGAAGGAGGAGTTTGACAAGCTTGGATTAACGGGGTATAAAGAATTCATCCATTTTGGACTCACTTCGCAGGACATTAACAATACGGCTGTGCCCTGTTCCATACAGGATGCGCTGAACAAGGAATATTATCCGGCTGTGGAAGAAATGCTTAAAAAACTGGAAGAACTGGCCGAAACGTGGAAAACGGTTCCGATGTTGGCAAAAACGCATGGTCAGCCGGCTTCTCCGACCAACCTGGGAAAGGAGATCAGGGTGTTCATTGAACGCGTCACGGAACAGTTGGAACAATTGAAAACGATTGCCTGTGATGCCAAGTTCGGAGGGGCGACCGGTAATTTCAATGCACACCACGTGGCCTATCCGGAGATCAACTGGCAGCAGTTTGCCAATCGGTTCCTGAGAGATCACCTGCACCTGAAACGTTCGCAATATACCACCCAGATAACCCATTACGATAATCATTCAGCCATTTTTGACGCACTGAAACGCATTAACCAGGTGATACTGGATCTTGACCGGGACATGTGGACCTATGTTTCGATGGAGTATTTCAAACAGAAGATTAAAGAGGGCGAAATAGGATCTTCGGCTATGCCCCACAAGGTAAACCCGATCGATTTTGAAAATTCGGAAGGAAATATCGGGCTGGCCAATGCCTTGTTTGAGCACCTCTCGGCAAAACTTCCCATTTCCCGTTTGCAGCGTGACCTTACCGATTCGACCGTTATCCGGAATATTGGTGTTCCGTTTGGCCATACACTGATTGCCATCAGTTCGACCATGAAGGGTCTTGGTAAGCTGATCATCAATCAGGCTGCCATTGACGCAGATCTTGAAAAGAACTGGGTGGTTGTGGCTGAAGCCATTCAAACTATACTGAGGCGGGAAGCCTATCCTCATCCATACGAAGCTTTGTTGAACCTGACAAGAACAAACAAAGCGATTAACAAGGAGGTGATCCACCAGTTTATTGATACGCTGAATGTCAGGGATGAACTGAAGGAGGAATTGAAGCAGATTTCTCCCCGTAATTACACCGGCATTTTTTAGTGACATGATCGTTTAAATTTATTCGGGTGAAGGATATAATCAGATTACTTCGAAGAGTACTGCCTTCTTATAAAGGTAAAGTCGGGTTAAACTTTTTATTCAATTTGCTTGCAGCCGTCTTTGGCGCTTTTTCCTTTGGATTGCTGGCACCTGTGCTGGGTATCCTGTTTAATACCGAAGAGGAAGTCCGGGAGTTACTGCCCTGGGAATTTTCCATTGATACGCTCAAAAATAACGCTTCCTACCTGATTACCTGGATTAAGGACACCCGGGGAGAATCGGCGGCATTGATCTATATCGGTATGTTTATCGTCCTGATGGTTTTGCTGAAGACGGGATTCACCTACCTGGCCAGTTATGTGATGATCGCTATCCGGAACGGGGTGGTGCGTGATATCAGAAGCAAAATATACCGGAAAATGATTTCTCTTCCCCTCGGTTTTTTCAATGACGAACGCAAAGGCGATATTATGGCGCGTATGACCGGCGATGTGCAGGAAATTGAAAATTCGGTGATGAACTCACTCGATATGCTGTTCAAGAACCCGATCCTGATCATGATATCGCTGGTGTACATGATTTATGCCAGTTGGTCGCTTACCCTGTTTGTTTTCGTTATGTTGCCCCTGGCAGGTTTTTTAATTGGCCGGATTGGCAAGAGCCTGAAAAAGCAGTCAAGAAGAGGCCAGAGCAAGCAGGGTGAATTACTCTCGATGATCGATGAAGATATTTCCGGTTTGCGTATAATCAAGGCGTTCACGGCCGAAGAGAAAGCAATTGAACGTTTTGAGCGGGAAAATGAAAACTACCGGCTGATCATGAACAGGCTGATGAGCCGTTATTTTCTGGCGCATCCGGTGAGTGAATTTTTAGGGACCGCTTTAATTGTCATGGTTCTTTGGTATGGCGGTAACCTGATCCTCCGTGGAGATGCCGGGGCGCTGACGCCGCAGGAATTTATGGTTTACCTGGTTTTCTTTTATAACATCATCAATCCGGCAAAAGCATTTTCAACCGCCCTTTACAGTGTGGAGAAAGGACTTGCTTCGATGGAACGTATCGATATGATACTTGATCAGGAAAACAAGATTACCGAAGCTGAGCATGCGTTGCCGAAGCCGGAGTTCAACCACAGCATCGAATACCGCGATGTCAGCTTCAGCTATGGAACAGAAACGGTACTTGACCGGATCGGACTGACCGTACAAAAGGGACAAACGGTGGCCTTCGTAGGGAAATCAGGATCAGGAAAGACCACCCTGGTTGACCTTCTGCCGCGTTTCTGGGATGTGACCGATGGGAGCATATGCATTGACGGCGAGGATATCCGCGCCATCAGGCTTCACGACCTGAGAAACCTGATGGGAAACGTCAATCAGGAACCGATTCTGTTCAATGACACCTTTTTTAACAACATTGCTTTTGGTGTGAAACATGCCACGGAGGAAGAGGTGATTGCCGCTGCGAAAATCGCCAATGCCCATGACTTTATTATAGCCACACCGAACGGATATCAAACCAATATTGGTGACCGTGGCGACAAGCTTTCGGGCGGACAAAAACAGCGGCTCTCCATCGCCCGCGCAATCCTCAAGAATCCGCCCATCCTGATCCTGGATGAGGCCACCTCGGCTTTGGACACCGAATCGGAAAAGCTGGTTCAGAGCGCCCTTGAGAACCTGATGAAAAACCGGACATCGCTGGTTATTGCCCATCGGCTTTCCACAATCAAAAATGCGGATGTCATTTTTGTGCTCGATGAAGGGAGGATTGTGGAAAAGGGTACGCATGATGAACTCATTGTCTTGGGAGGCGTTTATTTTAAACTGCATAAGATGCAGGTGTTTTGAGCATAGAGTGGAGCGCTGGGAGCATAGCGCACAGGGCTTGCAGCTTGAACTTTCAAAAAAAATACAACGATGAGAATAAAGAGTATCGTAATTAGATGTCTGATCATCTTTTTTGTAGCTACCGGGCAGTCGATGGCTCAGGAGGCCGTAACATACCAGACCCGTGATAATCTCTTATACAGGGAAGCTAAGGATTTGACGGAATATATGCAGGAGCGCTGCCGGCTGGATATTTATTACCCGGAAAATAAGCCCGGGTTTACTACGATCGTTTGGTTTCACGGTGGCGGGATTACCGGGGGTGAGAAATTTACACCGGAACAATGGAAGGAGAAAGGACTGGCTGTTGTGGCCGTCAATTACCGCCTGAGCCCGAAGGTAAAATGCCCGGAGTATCTGATGGACGCTGCCGCTGCCGTGGCCTGGGTGTTTAATCATATTGAAGAATTTGGGGGATCACGTAGCCGTATTGTTGTTTCAGGTCATTCGGCCGGAGGCTATCTGACCAGCATGATTGGTATGGACAAGAAATACCTGAAGGCCTTTGGAATTGACGCCTGTGAAATTGCTGCCCTGATGCCCTTCAGCGGGCATACCATCACGCATATGACCATCAGAAGCGAACGCGGAATTAAGGACACGCAGCCGGTGGTTGATGAATTCGCCCCGCTTTTTTTCGTCGGCCCAGAGGTTCCTCCGCTGTATCTGATCACAGGCGACCGTGAACTGGAAATGCTCGGACGTTATGAGGAGAATGCATACCTGTGGAGGATGATGAAAGTGGCCGGACACCAGCATACTGATCTATATGAACTGGACGGGTTTGACCATGGCGCAATGGCTGTTCCGGGTTATGAGTTGACCTTGCGCCTCCTGAAAAAAATGAAACTGCTCTGAAACAACGGGTCCGTAAATAACATTGCGGGGAAAACAAAAGAAACTCCTTTTTGTTTTCCCCGCAATGCCGTTTAACAAGATCATTCAGTCAGGCTTATTGCCTGGCCTTTAAAGTATTGTCACTTTTTTTCTCTGTGATTTCCCAGTCGACAATATAGCCAAACCGGTCGCCTGCACAATGAATACCTTTGTTATCTGAGTAGGGTTTATAAAGTGTATTTGCATTATGCAGATAATGAACAGGAGGCAGATGCTTCAGATCATTTTGTAATTCAATCGGTCTTTTCATCTCAACTATCAGTTTTTCGGTTATCAGTATTACATCCGAAACATTCGGATCCAACGCAGTATACTCACAAAGCAGATCGTCCGTAAAGGATCGTCCGGAGAGTTTTCAATAAAGAGAAATAAGAACACATCCCTTTTCAGGTAAAATTCTTTTACGGGAGACAAAAGAAAATGTTATACCAAACAGGAAAAAAGATTAAAATGTTAAACGGCAAAGCCATACACCTGGTACAATACCTGCCGGTGAGTTGCTCCGCGAAGACACGAATGCGATCTCTTTAGTCTTCGTCATTCCATCCACTGGCGAGAATATCGGCAATGTGTACCGGCTTGATTGGCAAATGGTGTTTGTTGATGTATCCTTCAATATTCATCAGGCACGAAGCCTCTGTTGAAATGATATATGCTGCGCCGCTCTTCAGTGCGTTTTCTACTTTTTGCTCGGTCATAGCCGATGAAATTGAATGGAACTTCGCTGAGAAGGTGCCGCCAAAACCGCAGCAGGTTTCGCTGTCCTCCAATTCGACCAGTTCAAGCCCTTCCACTTTCGACAGCAGTAGCCTGGGTTCTCTTTTAATTCCATATTCCCGTAAGGCCGAACAGGCATCATGGTAGCAAACCTTGTGCGGGAATTTTGCCCCGAAATCGGTAAACTGTATTTTGTTGACCAGGAAATCCGTCAATTCATAAAGCCGGTCTTTTAACTGGAGGTACGACTCAAATTCCAGATCTTCCGTTTTAAAAAGATGTTGGTAATAATTCCGGATAAAGCCGGTGCAGGATGCTGAAGGGCTGACAATGAGATTGTCGCCCGGAAAATCACCGATGAATTTCTTCGCCAGATTCCGGGTCTCTTTCCAGTACCCGCTGTTATAAGAAGGCTGGCCGCAACAGGTCTGCTCCGGATTATAATTTGCTGTGACTCCGGCCTTCTTCAGTATTTTAATCACATTAAACGCCGTTTGCGGATAGAGCTGATCAATAAAACAGGGAATAAACAGATCGATGGTCATCTTTTCCAAAATTTTTGTAAATATAAGTGATTTTAGTTCATTGATCAGAATGCTGTTTCTCAATTTTTTGATCATTTCGTCGGGTGAATGACAAAGCGTGATTTTGAGTCCGGACAAAGTAAAAAAGCTGTTCATTGAACAGCTTTTGCACGGGAGGAGCGACTCGAACGCCCGACACCTGGTTTTGGAGACCAGTGCTCTACCAACTGAGCTACACCCGTTTTTTAACGCGATGCAAATATAGTAATAAGTTATAAAATACCTAAAAAAAAGTGCAAAATGGTTCACTTTTGAAACACTAAACGCTGACAACCGGCACCATCCTGTCTTCTTAATACTTCAGGATCAGGTCAATCAGATTAGCTTCCGGATCGAGGCCCATTTTTTTACGCAGCCGGTACCGGTGGTTTTCCACGCCCCGTACTGAAATCCCCATGAGCGGCGCGATTTCCTTCGACGACAGGTTCATGCGCAGATAAGCACAGAGCCGGAGATCTTTGGCGGTGAGTTCAGGAAAATCATCTTTCATTTTTTTCAGGAACTGTTCATGTGCCTGTTCAAAATTGGTTGAAAAAACCAGCCAGTCATCCTGGCTGCCTATATTTTTGTCAATCCGGTCAACAATATGATGAAAATATTTATCAGGATACCGTGACCCCAACTGTTCTTTCTGGTTAACCATCATTTGTTTCAGGTCGAGCAGGAATTCATTTTTTCTGATGATCGACATGGTCGAACTGGCCAGTTCGTTGCTTTTATACAAAATCTCCGCATTCAACTTTTCATTCCGCAGCCTGATCAGTTCCTGTTGCTGCTTCTCATATTCTTCCTTTTCCTTTCGGCGGGTCTGCCTGACTCCCCAGTTCCGGAAGATGATCAGTACCAGGATCAGGGCCAGAATATAGAGGATCTTCGCCAACAATGACTGGTACCAGGGAGGCAGAACTTCGAGCGTTAAATAACTGATCCGGCTTTCGTTGTTCCAAAGGTCTGTTGCCTTCACCTGTAATTCATAAGTTCCGGGAGGCAGGCGGTCGAAGCGAAATATGGGTTTTTCCGATTTTTCGGACCATCCTTCCTGAAGGCCCCTGAGCCAGGTTTGGAAGTAAACAGGTTCATTTGTATAATAGGGAAATGCATAGCGAAGCCGGATATTGTTATGGCTGTGATCGATTTTTAACCGGTTGTTGCGCGGGAAACCAGTCATCCGCTCATTTCTCCTGTTTACCAGGTGCAGCCCGCGAAGCTGCGGCGAGAATTTGCTGATCAGCTTGTTGGAGTCGGCGACGGTTACATTGATCCAGGCAATGCCGTTTTCAAGGCACAGGATCGCCCTTTCTTCCGACACCGGGCAGATATTTTCAAATTCATCCACCAGCGGCGATCCGGCAAAAGCTGACAAGGGGTATGTCCGGATCAGTTCTGTCTTTTCACCGAAGATGTAATAGAGCGCGAAACTGTCTGCGTTGATAAACCAGTAGCGATGGTTAGGTCCTTCCAGTATCCGGTGCGAACGCGAATAAATTCCAAGTTTTTCGTTTAAGTCATCATATGGAATAATTGAATCATCCAGGTCGTTATAGGTATACAGTTTTTCGCCTGTGGTAAAAACAATCCTGTTTTCTATCTTGAAAACGTGGATGCCATGGTCCTTCTGAAATACGGAGTTTGATCCGTAATATTTTTGACGGATAACGTTTTTCCTTTTCTCATCCAGTTTCAGTTGGTAAATTCCCCGATGCATGTGGCTTGCCCAGATATTCCCCAGGTGATCAATTTCAAGATAGCGGATCAGGTCGTAAAATCCGCTGATCGTGTGGTTAAAGACATAACGGTCACCTTGTTTTCGGAAAGCAACCAGATTGGAATAGGTAGACTGGATGAGCAAGTCACTTTGCGTATCATGTCTCACGGAAAATCCACCCGAATTTTTGGAGATAAAAGAAGCTTTGCCGTCCCGGACCAAAAGTGTTCCGCGATTGTGGCTTACCAACAGGTTGTTTCCGACGATTTTACAATCCCAAATCTGACCCTGCGTGCCGGGTATCAGCTCATATCTGCTTTTTTCACCGGTGACAGTTCTGAAAAAAAGGCCCTGATTGGTTCCCAGATAGATATTATCGTCAAATACAGTAGCCGAATAGACAGCTCCCGCCCCGGGGACAGGCTCCCTGGTCAGCCCGTGATCGGGCCTGGATGATATAAAGTCGATGCCGCGGTCGAGCGCCAGCCAGATATTACCGAACTGATCGGTACTGATCCCCAAAACGGTGTTATTCTGAAGTCCGTTTGCGACCCTAAAATGGCCCAGCAGATTTTCCTCCCGGTCAAAAATAAGGATACCTCCCAGGATGGTTCCCAGGACCAGGTGGCCTTGCGAGGTGAGATGAGCCCGGTTCAGTTCATTTTCCTTCAGGAAATCAGTCCATTCCGGATTCCATTCGCGCAGACTCTGCCCGTCCCAGATCACAATGCCGTTATAAGCCGTTCCGATCATGAACTGATCGTTTTGGTAGGGCAGGATAAAGCGAATGGTCTTGTCTCTGAAAAACGGATCGGAAAAGAACGGTCTGACCTGCCGGTTTTCAATCTTGAAGAGCCCCTTGTTATTTACGGCGATGATCACCTGATCTCTTACCTTACTCATGGTGTTGGCAAATCCGGGAACATCGACAGGCGTGGCCTTCCCGTCGTGACAGATGATAATCCGGTTAAAGGAATGAAAATAAATTTCGCCATCCAGCGAAGCAATATTCCAGAATTCCTCATTCTTTGTGAAGAGATTCTGTACAAGCGGATTCAACGAGTGATAAACGAGTGTGCCCGATTTTTCACGCTTCCAGAATCCCATCTCCTGATAACCGCTGGTATAGATCAGACTGTCATTTTCAGCATAAACGGCCCGGGTGATAACCTCGTTTGGCAAGGCATGAAGATCCCACGCTACTCCGTCAAATTCAAGAAGGCCATTATGATTGGCGAAGTACATAAATCCATTGCTGCCCGGGCTGACGCCCCAGTTTTGACTGGCCGCCCGATAATCTTCTTTCGGGAAGTTACGGATGTTAAATTCCTTTTCCTGCGCAGCAGGCCGTAACTGAAGTGACATGACCATCAGTACGACCAGCCTGGTATTCAGAGAGAACTTTTTAAACATAGTGCAAAAATAATGTTTGGCGCAGATATTTACTGCGTTGTTTGAACTAAGCATTTCCTTCGGGGCCTTTTTTCGTAATGCGCTTTCGCGCGTTCTTTCGGCATTTCCACAAAACATGTTGTATAATATATCCAATAAAATTAACAAATAAAAGCATTTTAGAACATCATTTTGCGTTTACTAACAGGATGTTGACAAATGTCAATAAAGAAATGGCGTACTAACGGTGAGGTTCTTTCCGGCTACTGTAAATGACTGAGCATGTATGGTGTAGTCGTTTCTTTTTATTCGGCTCGCGGTCTGCTTAATTTCGTTACGTATTGCTTCATACAGCATAGCATAGCGAACGATAAACCGCATGAATGCGCTTTGACGTGAGTGGCCCGGAAGGGCGAGGTATTCCATTAATTAACTCAATTGTTTGTAGCATGAAAAAGTTAAAGATTCTGTTTTTTATTTTTTTATCAGTTACTACAGGATATGCTCAGCAGGATTTTGTAGTAACGGGTAAAGTCACCGATGAATCGAACCAGGGACTTCCTGGTGTAACGATCATAGAGAAGGGAACAACCCGCGGAACCATAACCGACAGCGATGGAAATTATACATTTTCCACGGGCGGGCAGGCTACCCTGGTGTTTAGTTTCATTGGTTACCGGAGCCAGGAACTTCCTGTCAACGGACAAAATGTGCTGAATGTTCAGTTTGAGAGTGATGTGGTTGATGTGGATGAGATTGTTGTAGTAGGGTATGGAACCCAACGGAAAGCCGATTTAACCGGAGCTATTGGAAGCGTGACGTCTGCGGAAATTACCCGTCAGCCATCTCTGAATGCAGCCGGATCGATACAGGGAAAGGTGTCGGGGGTGAATATTATCAGTAACGATGCGCCCGGAGCTTCACCGACGGTCATTGTCCGCGGACTGGGAACCGCCCTTGGAGGAAGAAATCCGCTCTATATTGTTGATGGTTTTCCGGTCGATGACATTTCGAATATCAGTTCCTCGGATATTGTTTCGATGGAT
The DNA here is from genome assembly GCA_038562555.1 of Prolixibacteraceae bacterium. Taxonomy (GTDB): domain Bacteria; phylum Bacteroidota; class Bacteroidia; order Bacteroidales; family Prolixibacteraceae; genus JBCFBK01. The sequence goes on from JBCFBK010000003.1 coordinate 175,674, forward strand.
ATCCTGAAAGATGCATCGTCGGCTTCCATTTACGGTGTTCGCGCAGCCAACGGAGTAATCATGGTCACCACTAAAAAAGGGAAGGCCGGAAAATCCCAAATTAATCTGGAATCCTATTACGGGATCAAAGCGATTCAGAACCAGGTAAAAATGGCGAATGCTTCCCAATATATCGAATATTTTAACGAGAATCAGGCAGCCCTAGGCAGATACACGTTGGCCGGCGTATCAAGTCAGGCCTTTAATACCGATTGGTACGACGAGCTGACCGACCTGGGCCAGTTCAATAACCAGGTGGTTTCGCTGTCTGGCGGAAGCGAGACGGTTGATTACTTTTTCAGTTATAACTATTATGGTGAAGACGGCATTCTGGAGAACCAGGACTACCAGCGGTCAACTATCAGGAATAATAATGTCTATAAATTCTTCGATGACCGGCTGAAGGTCACACAAAACCTGAATATTTCCTTCTCAAAGGAGAAGCCCAAACCTTTGGGAGCCTTTAATGACGCCTACAGGCAGTCACCCCTGGTTCCCGTAATGTATGAGAATGGCAGGTACGGCCGTCCTTTGGTGAATACGACCACCGGTATTGTGACTTATGAAAGGCAGGAAGGAGAACAGGTAGGTAACCTCAATTCAATAGGGAATCCGGCTTTTACAGTCGACCATGCCAATGAAACCATGAAAAAATTTACGGTTCAGGGCGGACTTGAAGCGGAGCTGAAAATAACGGATTACCTAAAGTTCAATTCCCGGGGCGGTGCTACCAAATACTACTCCTCCAAGCAGGATTTCAATAATATTCTGAGTTCCTGGCTGAACGGCGATCCGACACGGACCCAGGACCAGTTTGAAGGATTGAAAGACACCAATGAGGGGGTCACCGAGTATGCCTATAATTCACTGCTGATAGAGGATGAGGAAAAGTTCCGCTGGATCTGGGAAAATTACCTGACTTTTACGAAAGACTTTGATCAGCATCATGTTGAAGTTACCGTTGGCGGTTCCAAAGAAAAGACCGGGGTTGGCAAGATTATGGCGGTTACCGGATATGACGTTCCCGATAAAAAACAATACTGGAATGTGAACCTGGCGTCGGATGCCTATGAAAAAATAGTCAACCAGACCTATTACACGCCACGTTCGCTGATGTCGTTCTTTGGGCGGATGCAGTACGATTATGCCAACAAATATTACCTGACGGCAACCCTGCGGCACGACGGATCAAGCATCTTCAGGGAAAATGGCGATTACTGGGGAACATTTCCTTCAGTGGGTCTTGGCTGGACCATCTCCAAAGAAGAATTTTTCAGCAACATCGATCAGATCGATTTTCTGAAAGTCCGCGCATCATGGGGAAAACTGGGTAACCAGGACGTACCCCTGAATGTGTCACAATCGCTGACCGATATCGGGAGCAGCAATTATAACTATGTTTTCGGACCCGGACAGGGGCTTGTTTACGGAGCCGCTTTTGGCACTCCGGCGGTAGCGCTTTCATGGGAAGTCACTGAGGAATGGAGCCTGGGGACTGATTTCAGTATGGCCGATTACAAGTTATCCGGGAGTTTCGACTATTACCATAAACTGAATACCAATACGATCCTGAATGTAACGCCAACGCAAAATTCAGAATTCTCGCAGAATTATCATGCGCACGGCGCTGAAGTGCTTAACAGCGGGATCGAACTGTCCTTGTCGTGGAAAGACGAGATCAATGACGAATTGTCGTATGAAATCGGGATGAACTACGCACTGAACAGCAATGAAGTGAAAAATGTCACACCGACGTTTGACCGTGCCACCGGAGGAAGTTTGGGCAACGGGGAGATCACCAAGCAGCTTCTTGAAGGCCAGTCGCTCTATGCCTGGTGGATGTACGAAGCCGACGGCGTATGGCAGAACCAGACCGAAATAGACAGTAATCCGCATGTGGGAAGTCCTAAGCCGGGTTACCTGAGGTATAAAGATCAGAATGGTGATGAGGTGATTGATTCGCGCGACAAGAAATTTTTCGGTTCGTATGTGCCCAAAAGCAATTATGGAATCCATGTCGGCCTCAATTATAAGAACTTCGATTTCAATGTCGATACTTATGGGGTGGGCGGAAACAAGATTTATAACGGACTGAAAGGAACCCGGATCGATGGTGGTGAGAACATAGCCCGCGATACCTGGAAACAACGCTGGACAGGCGAAGGATCGACCAATTCACATCCGGGCGCTGCCAGGGACTCCTATGCGTCGAGCTATTACCTGGAAGACGGGTCATTTTTCAGGATTAATAACATTACCCTTGGCTACAGCCTGAACGACCTGCTGTTTGAAAAATCAAAACTAAGGCTCTATTTCACAGCGCAGAATCCTTTTGTGATCACAGGTTATTCAGGATTTAGTCCCGAGATCAGTGCTGACGGAAATCCAAATGGAACCACGGGTATTGAACTTTCGGCTTACCCAACCACGAGGAACTTCATCTTTGGTGTCAATTTTCAGTTTTAACAATGTTAAACAGATTATATTATGATAAGATATTATAAAAGCCTGCTTTTCAGTACACTGTTGTTGTTTGGATGCAGCGAGGAATTTCTGGATGTTGATTCCAGAGAAGAAGTGGAAGCCGGGGACAGTGAGGAGGTCCTTTCTCCGGAAATGTATGTCAATGGCGTTTACGGAATGTTCACCGACTGGAACTATGCGTTTTCCTTTCTGGGTGTTACCGAGATGATCTCGGACAATGCCGACAAAGGAAGTTCTCCGAGCGATACAGGGGGTGACAAGGATTTGCTCGACAATCTCACCTTTACCAGCACGGCAGGGTCAGTTCGGTCTATGTGGCAGCACTGGTATAAGTCGATCGGCCGGGCGACACAATCAATCGCCTATACCGAAGAATTCGGTCTGACTGATGAAGGGTACAGAAACCGGTTGATCGGGGAAGCAAAATTTCTGCGGGCGCTGAATTATTTTTACCTGGTGCGGGGCTGGGGGGATGTGCCGATCCAGGCGGATGATTTGGTAAACCGTGCCCCGGTGGCTGACGTTTATGCCTATATCGAGAGCGACCTGCTCGATGCCATCGAAGCTCTGCCGTTAAAGAGCGCATACCCGGCAAAGGATCTGGGCCGGGCAACCAAAGGCGCTGCGCAGGCATTGCTTGCCAAGGTCTACCTGTACCAGGAGAAGTGGCAGCAGGCATATGACATGGCAACTACGGTGATTAACTCGGGTGAATACAATCTGGAGCCGGATTATGCGGTACTGTGGAGAGCTTCTTCCGAAAACGGAGCGGAGTCGATCTTTGAGTTTCAGGCCAGGGGCGAATCAACGGCACATGGAGTCCAACAGTATTCCCAGACTCAAGGCGCCCGGGGAACCAGCGGTTGGGGATGGGGCTTCAACACGCCTTCGCAAAACCTGCTCGATGCTTTTAACCAGGAAGGTGATGAGGTGAGGCGCGATGCCACCATTATCTTTGCCGGTGAACTGATGTTCGACGGACGGCAGGTCGATCCCGGCGTCGAAAATCCGATGTATAACGAGAAAGCTTATTCAAGCGCCAATGCCGGGGCCGGTGACACCGATAAGAATATCCGGTATTTACGGCTGGGTGAAATTTATCTGATCCAGGCTGAGGCTGCCAATGAGACTGACAATGAGGCGGCTGCACTGACTGCACTGAACGTGATCAGGCTCCGCGCTAAGCTACCCGCACTGGTAACAGCGGGGAAAGATGCGCTCAGACAGGCTATCTGGAAAGAACGTCGCCTTGAACTGGCTTTTGAACACGACCGCTGGTTTGACCTGATACGCACCGGTCAGGCGGCTACGGCTATGCAGGCTGCAGGCAAACAGTTTGTGGCCGGCAAGCATGAGCTTTTCCCTATTCCGGAAGAACAACTAATTGAAACGCCCGAGATGACACAAAATCCGGGCTGGTAAAAAGAGACACAAGAATAAGAGGACAGAGGAAGCGGGTTGCGGGTGTATACAGTATAAATCGTTAATTATTTATTCGTAAATTAGTTACCGAACAGCTGATACACACCGCCCGCTACCTTCGTTCATCACTTAAAATTTTGAAAAAATGATCAAAGCCGGAATATTATTATTGGGCATCGTGTCTTTGCTTCCTGGTTGCAGCGGCGGAAAAGAACCCGGAGAGCCTGTTGAAGGTGAAGCTGAAGACACGATTTCCTTTTCAGAAGAGGAAGAAGCGCTTTTGGATATCGTGCAGCGACAAACTTTTAACTATTTCTGGGAAGGGGCTGAACGCAATTCAGGAATGGCTCGCGAGCGCGTACATATGGATGGCATTTATCCGCAAAACGATCAGACCGTGATTACTTTGGGCGGCTCGGGATTTGGCGTCATGGCCATCCTTGTCGGGATCGAGCGCGGGTTTATTGGCCGGGAGGAGGCGTTACAGCGCTACCGCAAAATCGTTGATTTTCTGGCTGCGTCCGACCGATTTCATGGTGCCTGGCCGCATTGGCTGGAGGGTACAACCGGCAAGGTAAAACCGTTCAGCACAAAGGACGATGGGGGCGACCTGGTCGAAACGGCCTTTATGATCCAGGGACTGCTTACCGTAGCCGAGTATTTCAGAGACGGGAACGACGATGAAAAAAAGCTGGTGGCTGATATCGAAAAGCTGTGGCGTGAGGTGGAATGGGCATGGTATACGCAGGGTGGTAAAGATGTCCTCTACTGGCACTGGTCGCCAAACTTTGGCTGGGAAATGAACTTTCCGGTTGGTGGCTATAACGAGTGCCTGATCATGTATGTGCTGGCAGCAGCTTCTCCCACGCATCCGATCCACCCCGACGCCTATCATAAAGGATGGGCCAGGAATGGTGCAATCAAAGACGATACCAGTTATTATGATTTGCAAACGGTACTTGATCACTACGAACATAATGATGACCCGGTTGGCCCTTTGTTTTGGGCACATTATTCGTACCTGGGGCTGGACCCGCGTGGCTTGTCTGACAGTTATGCCGATTACTGGGAACTTAACCGGAACCATGCGCTGATCCATTACCGTTATGCGCTCGATAATCCGGAAGGCTTTGAGGGATATGGTGCGGATCAGTGGGGCCTGACCTCAAGCTATTCGATGAACGGCTATGCCGGACATCATCCGGGGCATGATCTGGGGGTTATTTCACCAACGGCGGCCCTGTCGTCGTTTCCGTATACCCCCCGCGAATCCATGCAATTCCTGAAATACCTGTATATTAATGCTGATACGGTGATTGGGAAATACGGCCCTTACGATGCCTACAGCGTGTCGCATAAATGGTACACCCCCCGTTATCTGGCCATTGATCAGGGACCGATCCCGGTGATGATCGAAAATTACCGGACCGGAATGCTTTGGGAGTTGTTCATGAAAAATAAAGATGTCCAAAAAGGACTGGAAAGACTGGGATTTAAACGAGCTGCCAGCCAGGAAGCTGTTAGCTATTAGTAGGGAGTTGTGAGTAGTCGTGAAACAAAGGGGTGACATGGTTTCAAGGTTGTAAGGTGGCAGGGTAAAAGAAGATAGAGAAGGACATCTTCAACTCTGAATCCTGCAACCCTGTAACCCTGTAACCCTGTAACCCTGTAACCCTGTAACCCTGTAACCTTGTAACCTTGTAACCCTTTTAATACACACCTCTATGAAGACATTTTCGACAATATTAACCACGCTGACCTTTTTTTTAACCTTGTCAGGGACATTGACCGCCCAACCGGATAAGTTAGATCAGAAAGCAGATTCCGTTTTAGGATTGATGACCCTTGATGAAAAAATAGGTCAGCTGGTTCTTTATACCAGCAACTGGGACGTCACAGGCCCGGTCATGCCTACGAATACCATGGAAACGATCAAATCGGGTAAGTGCGGCAACATTTTTAATGCTTACACGGCTAAATACACACGGGAGTTACAGGAGATAGCCGTGAAGGGGTCCCGACTGGGCATTCCCTTGCTGTTTGGTTACGACGTGATTCACGGTCATAAGACCATTTTCCCGATTTCCCTTGGTGAGGCCGCTTCGTGGGACCTCGCGGCTATAGAAAAAGGGGCGCGCGTAGCAGCCAACGAGGCTGCGGCCATGGGTTTGCACTGGACGTTTGCCCCGATGGTCGACATTGCGCGTGATCCGCGTTGGGGGCGGATTTCGGAAGGCGCCGGAGAGGATACCTACCTGGGATGTGAAATTGCCAAAGCCCGTGTTCGCGGATTTCAGGGGAATGACCTGGCCGATCCCTTAACCGTCCTGGCCTGCGTGAAGCATTTTGCCGCGTACGGGGCTGCTCAGGCCGGACGCGATTATCACACCGTCGACCTGTCGGAGCGGATGCTTCGCGAAGTCTACCTGCCTCCCTACAAGGCAGCACTGGATGCCGGCGCACTGAGCGTGATGACTTCTTTTAATGAACTGGATGGCGTTCCGGCTACGGCAAGCCACTGGTTGATGACTGATATTTTGCGAAATGAATGGAAGTTTGATGGTTTTGTGGTGACCGATTATACAGCGATTAATGAACTCATACCGCATGGCGTTGCCGGTAATCTAAAAGACGCTGCAGAACTGTCTATCGATGCCGGTGTGGATATGGATATGCAGGGCGGAGCCTATAGCGAACACCTGAAGGAACTGGTCGAGGCGGGGAATATTACGGTTGAGCAGATCGACACCGCGGTAAAGCGGGTGTTGAAGCTGAAATTCATGCTGGGGTTGTTTGATGATCCCTATCGTTACTGCGACGAAAAGCGCGAAAAGGAGACGGTTTACTCGCAGGCGAATCTCGACGCTGCTTACGATGTAGCTTGTAAGTCGATGGTTCTCCTGAAAAACGACAAACAGGTACTTCCGTTGCAGAAGGGAAAATCTATTGCCCTGATCGGTCCGCTTGCCGATTCAAAACGGGACCTGCTTGGTTCGTGGAAGGCGGCAGGCGACTGGGATCAGATCTCATCGGTTTACTCGGCCCTGAAGAAAGCCAACAGCGGCGGAAGGGTCGTCTACAACAAGGGTTGTGATTTTACCGGCAGCGATACCTCCCTGTTCGCCGCAGCGCTTGAGTCGGTCAGGAACGCCGACGTGGTGGTTATGGTATTGGGCGAACCATGGGACTGGACCGGCGAGGCCGCCAGCCGTACCAGCATCAGCATACCCGGTATTCAGAAGAAATTATTGAATGAAGTCAGCAAAACCGGCAAACCCGTTGTACTGGTGCTGATGAACGGACGACCGCTGGCGCTGACCGATGAGTTTGAATGGTCGGATGCCATGCTCGAAGCCTGGTATCCGGGAACCATGGGTGGAGAAGCCGTAGCCGACGTACTTCTTGGTAAGTATAATCCGTCGGGAAAACTACCGGTAACATTTCCCCGGAACCTGGGGCAGATTCCCATTTTCTATAATGTAAAAAACACCGGACGCCCCTATGAGAAAGACGGTCCGGAACAGAAGTACCGCTCCCGCTACCTCGACAGTCCCAATGAACCATTATTTCCCTTCGGATATGGACTGAGCTATACCTCGTTTGAATACAAAAACCTGTCATTGAGTACAGCCAGCCTTTCTCCCGGCAAAGCCATTGAGGTGAGCGTTGATGTGACCAATACCGGAAAATTTGACGGCGAGGAAGTGGTTCAGTTGTACATCCGCGATCTGGTGGGTTCGGTAACAAGGCCGTTAAAAGAACTGAAAGGGTTTCAGAAGATCTTGATCCCGAAGGGTTCAACAAAGAAGGTTAGCTTTAAGGTGACTGCCGCTGATTTGGCATTCTATCGGAGAGATATGAGTTTCGGCCCCGAAGCCGGCGATTTTATCCTGTATGTAGGCGGAGATTCCGACTCTGCGAACTCGGAAGCCTTTACGTTTTCCGAATAGTCATACAATTTGGCAAGCTCTGGCTTTGCTCTTTAAACGGCAATAAACAAGTTTATCTAATTACGGCTTTGTCAGAAAGGAATACAAACCGGGCCGTTTCTATTAAGATGTGGATGAATGGGAACGCTGATAAAGGAGCAGGGAAGTAGCGAGTAGTAAGGGAATTATTTTTCCCTGCGGAAAATTTCCAGCGCTTCAGGGAATGGTTCCAGTGCCCGTTCAAAAATTCCCAGCGAGTATGCGATGGTCAAACCGTAATTGGTGATGGGGACGCCAGCCTGGCGGGCCTTCATCATCCGTGAAAGCATTTCTCTCCGGTTCCACATGCAGGCACCGCAATGAATAATTAATTTGTACCCGGACAAATCGGACGGAAAATCCCTGCCCCGGGTATAGTCGAATATCAACTTGCCTCCAACATACTGGGTTAACCACCGCGGAATTTTTACGGTGCCGATGTCCTCGCCGATAGGGTGATGAGAGCAGGCTTCCGCGATCAACACGTTATCGTTCGCTCTGAGCTGATCGATCGCCAGGGCACCGCTAACCATCCCGGCCAGATCGCCCTGATACCGTGCAAAGAGGATGGAGAAGCTGGTAAGCGGGATTTCAGGAGGAGTGTCGGCTGCCACCTTTAAAAAAGCCTGACTATCGGTTACCACCAGCTTTGGAGGCTTGTTCAAACGAGAAAAGGCTTCCCTTAATTCCCGTTCTTTGACTACGATACAGAATGAATCCCCGTCAAGCAGATCGCGGATGCTCTGGACCTGCGGGAGGATCAGACGGCCTTTGGGAGCTTCTTTATCTACCGGGACTACCAGGATCGCTGCCTCTCCCGGACCAACCAGATCGGATAATATTGCGGGGCGGCTGATAAATGATTCCGGAGCATGTTTCAGAATCATTTCACGTAATTCACTGATCCCGCTTTGTTGGATGGCCGAAGTTTCTATGACCGGCAGGTTTCCAGACAACAGGTTTTTCATCAGGCTTTCCTGTACCGGATAACAATCTGCCTTATTCAGTACAACGATCACAGGGATCTCCCGTTCCCGCAATTTTTGAAGGAGCAATTCTTCGAAAGATCCCCATTCCCCGCTGTTAGAGACTAGTATGGCCACGTCTGTGCGATCGATGACTCCCATGGTCTTTTGAATGCGTTTTTCCCCCAGAGCGCCGGAATCATCAATGCCTGCAGTATCAATAAAAAGCACGGGACCCAGGGGGAGTAATTCCATTGGCTTTTCTACAGGATCAGTCGTCGTTCCTGCGACATCCGAAACAATGGATACTTCCTGATTGGTAAGTGCGTTTAATAAAGACGATTTGCCGGTATTACGGCGGCCAAAAAAACCAATGTGAAGGCGGAAAGATTTGGGTGATTTCATTTCGCTCAGTTCTTTAAGCGAAAATACAAAAAAAACCGGCGGGAGCCGGTTTTTTGATCATAAAGTTACTTCTTGTCAGAAGTTGATTTCTTTTCTCCGCTTTTAGCTTTATCACAGCTTTTGCTGCAACCATCCTTCTTCTTTTCATCGGGACTGTTTGTGCTGGATTGCTCCGTACTTGCTTTCTGAGCTTTCAGTGTACCTGCCGAAGCATAAGACATTCCAACAGTGAAAACAATCGCCAATACTAATGCTGCTCTTTTCATCATTTCAAATTTTAAGTTATATTGTCAGCTAAGTTATTAAGAATAAATCTTAATAAAAATAGCATTAACAAATATTTAGAAAAAAGACAAAATATCATCACTGACACTTCCCGGTTTTAACGTCTTACGAATTACGACTAATTATTTACGACTGTAACAGGTTAGAAGCCCAGTTTATTTACTGCTTCGGGCGAGATCATTTTCTCAAAGGTTTCCCGATCCAGAAGTTTTTGTTTAAGGACGATTTCCCTGATGGTCTTATTTTCGGTCTTAGCCTGCTGAATCACTTTTACGGATTTTTCATAACCCAATGCCGGGATCAACGCAGTAATAACAGCTGTTGAGTTTAGGAGATATTGGTGGCACTTCTCAGGATTTGCGGTGATACCACGCACACATTTCCGTTGAAGTGCGAAAGCCGCTTTTTCTAATAATTGCAGGCTTTCGAGCAAGGCATTTGCGATCAGCGGAAGGAATGGGTTCAACTCCAGATTTCCGCTCATTACAGCGTGTGTGATGATGGAGTCGTTCCCGATCACCTGAATGGCGGCCTGGATTACAGCTTCAGGAATTACTGGGTTGACTTTTCCCGGCATGATAGACGAACCGGCCTGCATGGGCGGAAGATTAATTTCGCCCAACCCGGCATCGGGCCCACTTGAAAGGAGGCGCAAATCGTTTGAAACTTTGATCAGGTTTGTCGCGCATGCTTTTAGCATGCCCGATACTTCAGCAAAAACATCAGCATTTTGTGTATTTTCCAGAAGATTCTCAGCACGTGCCAGTCCGACGCCTGTCAATTCACGCAGCCGGTCGGTTACCTGGAAAATGAACCGGCGCGGAGCACCCAGACCACTGCCAATCGCTGTTCCCCCAAGGTTAACCACCCGAAGCCGTTCTTCGCATTTGTAAATTCGCCACCGGTCACGGTTAAAAGCCTCAGCATAGGCTGCCATTTCGCGTCCAAGAGTTGTCAATACGGCATCCTGCAGTTGGGTACGCCCGACTTTAACGATACTTGTGAATTCCTTTTCCTTTTGCTGAAAAGCTTCCTGGAGTTGAAGCACAGCCTCTTCCAGTTTACGTAAAAGGACAATGGATGCCAGTTTCAGCGCGGTGGGATAGGTATCGTTTGTTGATTGGTGAAGGTTTACATCATCCAGGGGAGAGATATAATCATAATCACCGGCTTGCCTGCCCGTCAGTTGCAATGCTCTGTTGGCGATCACTTCGTTGACGTTCATATTGGTAGAAGTACCTGCTCCACCCTGAAAAACATCTGCAAGAACAGCGTCTGACAGCAATCCTTCGACCATCTCCTGACAGGCCTGTTCCAGGGCATCAGCTTTCTTTTTGTCAGAAAAGTAGCCCAGTTCCCGGTTTGTTCTGATGCAGGCCAGCTTAATCCAGCCATAAGCTTTCACCAGTTCCCGGTTTACAGAGCGGCCGGAAAGCCCAAAATTTTCCAGGGCCCGGATTGTGTGGATTCCGTAAAGGGCATCCGAAGGAATTTCTTTTGAGCCTAAGAAGTCTGTTTCAGTTCGTGTCTGCATTATTTTAGTACTGAGTAAAAGATTACAGCTATTTAATCATGTTCTTCCGTTCTCCCTGTCTTAACAGAAAACATCCTTTTGCCCGGCCTTCACGCGATCAACGAGTTTGCGGGCGCGTTGTTTGGTGATTCCGGTCATCCCGGCAATCGTACTTTCGATCAGCTCCGTTCCTGCAATGAAGGTTTGCGGCGACGCGTAGTTATTGAGGTATTCCATAAAGCTCGATAAAGCGTTCGGACCGCAGTGTTCCTTGATGTCGCCTGGCTTAGCCAGATCCATAAAGTCCTGTCCGGTGCGCCCGAGCCGGTAACAGCCGGTACAAAAGGAGGGGATGAAGCCCATTCCTACCATGTCCCGGATCACTTCGTCGAGCGGACGGTGATCGCCCATAAAAAACTGGCCGGAAGCCTCGTCTTCCTCTTCGTAGCCACCTGGGTTGGTCCGGCTGCCGGCTGATAGCTGTGACACACCAAGTTGAAAGGTTTCCCTGCGCATTTCCGCATTTTCGCGGGTCGACATAATGATCCCGGTATAAGGCACGGCGAGGCGAAGGATCGCCACGATTTTCCGGAACTCCAGATCAGAGACCATATGAGGCGGGTGAGAAGCCATTTCAGAGCCGGTTGCCGGCTCGATGCGTGGAACGCTGATGGTATGCGGACCAACACCAAAAACCTGTTCCAGTTCATGGATGTGCTGCATCATAGCCAAAAGTTCAAAACGATAGTCATAAAGTCCGAAAAGTACGCCGATGCCGACATCGTCGATGCCCGCCTCCATGGCACGGTGCATAGCGGTAACCCGCCAGTCATAATCTTTCTTGCGGCCGCCAACGTGAACCTGATGGTAGGTATCATGGTGATAGGTTTCCTGGAAGAGCTGGTAGGTCCCGATCTTAGCGTTTTTAAGCGATCTGAATTCTTCGACCTTCAGGGGAGCTACGTTTACATTAACCCGTCTGATTTCGGTATTGCGGTGCCCAGCCCCGTAAATGGATGCAATGGAATCGAGTACGTAGTTGATTCCCGGTCCGGTATAATACTCCCCTGCGACTAACAGGACCCGCTTGTGTCCCTGACTGATGAGGGTCTCGGTTTCCCTGACAATCTCCTGCTGGCTGAGTGCCCGCCTGACAATGGCATCATTATTAACCCTGAATGCACAGTAGACGCATTCATTGGCGCAGAGGTTGGAAATATAAAGCGGGGCAAACAGCACAAGTCTTTTCCCATAGATCGTTTCTTTGATGTGCCTGGCGGTTGCGAAAAGCTCATGAAGGAGTTCCGGTTCCGTGATCCCGGTCAAAATAGCCACGTCCTGCAGGTTCAGTCCTTTCGTCTCCCTGGCTTTTACAAGGACCTCACGGACCTTCGCCGCCTCAGTATTCCCGCTTTTTTGCAGAATATCAACAACTTGGCGTTCGTTGACGAATGTCGCATCTTTGATTTTCATATCGCCGTCCTATTTTAAGTAAAAATAACAATAAAACGCGGCAGAACAATCGGGAAACTGTTAATAGTCATGAGTCGCGAGTCTTGAGGACGGTTTTTGTCTCACGACTCAGGACTCCCGACTATTTTCTATCTTTACGCAATGAAGACAATGGCAGACATACTTCGGCGGCAGGATTTTTCGGCAGAGGACCTCGTTTTTATGCTGAATGCGTCGGGAAATGACCGACAACTGCTGTTTCAGGCCGCTGCGGCCCGGAAAGTGGAAGTTGTTGGTCCGAAGGTCTACTTCAGGGGATTGATCGAATTTTCAAACATCTGTGCCAAAGATTGCCTGTACTGTGGGATCCGCAGGAGCAATGAGGCTGTGGTCCGTTACATTATGCCTGATGCAGAGATTCTGCATGCTTGCCGTTTTGCCTGGGAAAACCGGTTCGGATCGGTCGTGCTGCAGTCGGGCGAGCTTAGCTCTCCGACGTTCACCCGCCGCGTGGAGAGTTTACTGAAATCGATTAAGAAAATGTCTGACGGACAACTCGGTATTACATTATCGTGCGGGGAACAAAAGCGGTCAACATACAAGCGCTGGTTTGAAGCCGGGGCTCACCGTTATCTGCTGCGTATTGAAAGTTCCGATCCGGAGCTTTATACGGCGATTCACCCAAAAGACGGGATTCATGACTTTGAGCGTCGGCTCGAATGTCTGTATCTGCTGCGACAGTGCGGTTACCAGGTGGGCACGGGGGTGATGATCGGGCTTCCATTTCAAACCCCCGAGCATTTGGCGAACGATCTGTTGTTTATGAAGCAACTGGACGTCGACATGGTCGGAATGGGACCCTATATCGAACACGAAGACACTCCCCTTGCACGACACTGCTACCGGTTGCCGCCTAAATCGGAGCGGTTTGAACAGACATTGAAAATGATTGCCGCATTGCGCCTGCTGATGCCCGATATCAACATTGCTTCCGCCACATCCTTGCAGGCTATTGATCCCATGGGGAGAGAAAAGGCGTTAAAAACGGGCGCCAATATTATCATGCCCAATCTGACCCCGGTGAAGTACCGCAGAAACTATCAGCTTTATGATGGTAAACCCTGTCTTGACGAAGATGCTGAATTATGCAGCAGTTGCCTGACTGCACGTGCAGGGATGGCAGATGCAGAACCTGGGTTTAACGAATGGGGCGATTCCCGGCATTTTACCCGTAGAAAACAAATGATGCCGGATCAGCCGCCCATGGATATCCCTTAATTGGTCCTGCCTGAGTAAAGGTCGTCGCCCGCGTTGAAGATTTTGTTCTTATCGTAATAGTAGACAATAATCTCGGCCCGTTTTTTTAAAAAGTTAACGGAAACAACCTCTGTGCGATGAATACTGATACCGGTGCGGCTGCTCAGATCGGTGATTAACTCTGTTTGCCGGTCGGGGTTCACCAGTTCGATCCGTTCGTAAATGATTCTTCTCGACGATTCGTGCGAAAGCAGAAAGAAAAATTCCAGAAACCATAAAACAGCAATAACCAGTATATTGGCAAAAAGTACCTCGGCATAAGAGACGTACCGGTCGGACACGGAATTGATAACGGCAATCCCGATTACCACGAAAAGATAAGTCATTTCTTTAATTTGCACCGGATTTGTCCGGTAGCGAAGAATCCCGAACAAGGCGAAAAGTCCGAAGGCAAAGCCAAGTTTCAGTTCTACATCCGACAACAGGTAGGCGAGCAGGAAGACCATGGTATTGATGAGCAGAAAGGTAAAAAGATAATCTTTCCGTCTTGTTTTCCGATAATAGATATAACGGGTAATGACCACGGTGATTCCCAGGTTGAACATGAACCGGATGAGCAAGTCCCAGAAATTTGAAGCATCAAAAAATGCCACGTCATTAAATGCCTGGATTGTTAACGTTAAAACTGCTGTCGGAATCATGGCTGCGCCTTTTAGTAATTATGCGTGCAAATTTACCTTATTTTATGAGATTATAAGGTATGCCATAGCCGTACGAATGGCGGGAGAGGCTGTCTTACGAGGGGCAGAGATCGGCCAGGCGGAGATCAGAGCAGGGTGGTCCTGAAAGGATCGTGCGTGTTTTCATGCTGGAGCAGCCATTTCTTTCGCCAGATACCGCCGGCATAGCCAACCAGTTTTTGGTTGGTGCCGATAACCCGGTGACAGGGAACGATAATGGCTACCGGGTTTCTTGAATTGGCGCCTCCCACCGCACGCAGCAGATTCCTGTTTCCCAGTTGAAAGGCCAATTCAAGGTAAGTGAGCTGCTTGCCGTAGGGGATTGAAAGCAACTGGTTCCATACCCGTTTCTGAAAATCGGTTCCGGCGGGATGAACGGGCAGATCAAAATCAAAGAGCCTGCCTGCGAAGTATTCATCCAATTGATAATTGAGCTTCTCCCTTAATTCGGTGTTAAAGCCTTTGGTTTTAACTTCCGTGTCGGAGAATAAAACTTTAATAATCTGATTATCAAATACTTCAATTAACAGGGGACCAATAGGGGAAAAATAGGTATGTGTTTCGGTTACAGGCATCGCTTAATCAGAAATTTAACATGGAGATAACATTCGGCTACGTCTTAATGTTCACTGGTCAAATAAAAAGAGGCGACCATTTGCCTCTTTTATTGTCGTTTTTAAAAACGATGTCGCGGTGTATACTGTGTGTGCAGAAGGTGATGCGATTTCTCACCGAGTGGTTTGCCCAGAAAATCTTCGTAAATCTTGATTACTTCCGGGTTTTGATGAGATTTCCGGATGGGCATGCCTTCGTCTTCCGCATAGATGGCTTCCGCTCTTTTCCTCCGTATTTCCGGGTTTGTCGGGATTGGTTGGCCCCCACCGCCCAGGCAACCTCCCGGACAGGCCATGACCTCGACAAAATGGTACTGGCTTTGCCCCGACGCCACCGCATCCATCACTTTTTTTGCATTCACCAGTCCGTGGGCGACGGCACATTTTAGCTCGATGCCATCCAAAAACGACCATTCTTTTAATGGGTTTTCAATGAGAATGCTGGCCTCCCGAATTCCTTCCATCCCGCGGACGGGCGTTATGTTCAGATTGTCAAAAGGCACGTCCCTTCCGGTGACCAGTTCGTAGGCTGTTCTTAAAGCGGCTTCCATAACTCCTCCCGTTGCACCGAAAATGACTGCGGCGCCGGTCGATTCACCCATCAGCCTGTCAAAGCTGTCATCATCCAGCTTCATAAAATCAATACCAGCCTGCTTAATCATAATGGCCAGTTCGCGCGTGGTCAGTACGTAATCCACGTCGCGGAAACCACTGTCGAACATTTCAGGGCGGTTTGCCTCGAATTTTTTAGCTGTACAAGGCATTACCGAGACCGACACGATATTGGCGGGGTTAAGCTTGCGGGCTTTGGCATAATAAGTTTTAACCAGCGCACCAAACATTTGCTGCGGCGACTTACAGGTCGACAGGTTGCCGAGGTGTTCCGGATACATGTGTTCGATATATTTAATCCAACCGGGCGAACAGGATGTTGCCATCGGCAGCCTGACCGAAGGATCTTTATCTACCAGGGCTTTTTTTAGCCGCGTGAGCAATTCTGTTCCTTCTTCCACAATGGTCAGATCGGCGGTAAAGTCGGTATCGAGCACCGAGTCGAACCCAAGGCGTTTCAGGGCGGCCACCATCTTCCCGGTTACGCGTGTGCCGGTGGACAAGCCCAGTTCCTCGCCTAATCCGACGCGGACTGCCGGTGCTGTTTGGATAACCACGTGCCGGTTTGGATCGGAAATAGCTTCCCAGACTTCTTCAATGTAGTTCTTCTCGACGAGCGCTCCCGTTGGGCAATGGTTGATACACTGCCCACAGGTGGTGCAAACTACATCGTTCATCGTTTTTTCGAAGAAGGTGGCAATCTTCATTTCATCGCCCTTGTATGCAACGGTTAGCGCGTTCACGCCCTGTATTTCGGCACATGTCCGGACACAGCGCTGGCATCTGATACACTTGCTGTTATCCTTAATAATAGAAGGTGAGAACATATCAATGGTATGTTTTTTCTGTTTCGCAAGCGGAATAAAATCCTGGGTCATGATTTTGTATTCGGAAGCGAGCGATTGTAACTCACAGTTCCCGTTTTTGTAACAACGGGTACAGTCGGCGTTGTGCTCTGAAAGCAGCAGTTCGATGATATGTTTTCTGGAATTTCGGACGTTGAGACTGTTTGTACGGATTTCCATGCCCTCCTCGCAGGGGGTGGCGCAGGACGCTGATAACCTTTTTTGACCGGCGATTTCAACGATGCAGACCCGGCAGTTTCCCGCGATACACAAGTCCTTATGGTAGCATAGGGTTGGGATGATAACGCCCACCTGCCCGGCAGCTTCAAGGATTGTCGTTCCTTTTTCAACTTCGGCCGGGATGCTGTTAATGGTGATATTGATGAGGTTTGACATGTTCATATGTTTTAGTAGATCATTTCTTCACGGAAGTTCTCGACAATCGACGAGAATGAATTGGCAACCGACTGCCCGAGACCACATTTTGCTGTCAGTTGCATCGTTTCGGTCAACTTAAGCAGTTTATCGAGATACTGTGCCGGTTTTTCGCCACGCTTAACGGCTTTAATGCCATTGTATAGCTGCTGACAGCCAACGCGGCAAGGAGTACACTGGCCGCAGCTTTCTTCGCGGAAGAATTCAAGGTAATTATCAAGCACATTATACATGGATCGCGAACTGTTAAAAAGCATCATTGATCCGCCCGTGGGCAAGGAAATTCCTGTTAGCTTCCCCTTATAACCGATCGCTGTTTCAGAGAATTTTTTTCGGGGTACCAGAAATCCCGAGGCCCCTCCAACCTGAACCGCTTTCGTGTCGCCGTCACCGAATTCATCGACAAAATCCTGCAGGCTCATACCCAGCTCCAGTTCGTAAATACCGGGCTTAGGAGTATCACCTGATACCGAGAACAGTTTCGAACCGCGTGAATATTGCACGCCCAGATCGTAAAACTTTTTTGCACCGTATTTAAAAATGGTGAAAGTATGAGCCAGTGTTTCGACATTATTGATCACGGTTGGCTTGTTCATGTAACCTTCGGAGGTGGGGTAAGGAGGCTTGTTTCTTGGCTCTCCCCTTTTCCCTTCCATCGACTCAAACAGCGCCGTTTCTTCACCGCAGATGTAGGCTCCGCTTCCCAAAAAGATCGAAATATCGAAATCATAGCCGATTTCCTGGCAAAACTGCCTGAATTTTTTGATGGATAACCGAAGTTCCGGGATCAGGTATTTGTATTCTCCACGCAAATAGATAAATCCTTTCCGGGAACCGATCACATAACCACAGACTGCCATCGCGGTTAATACTTTATAGGGAACGAGCGTCAAAATTTCACGATCCTTGAAAGTACCGGGCTCCCCTTCGTCGGCATTGCAAATGACATATTTTTCGCCGGCCTTTTCTTCAGCCGCCACCTTCCATTTTAAACCGGTCGGAAATCCGGCACCTCCACGACCTTTGAGTTCTGAACTGATGAGCTCGTTAATGATTTCATGGGGTGGCAGACTCAGTGTTTTTTTAAATATTTTCTCCCAGTCATTCTCATTTTTAAAAATGAAATCAGCTCGCTTTAACTGATAGGTTCCAAATGCCATGATTTCTGCTTTTAATTGATTTTATCCATGTATTTGCCAAGTATTTCCCTGATTTTTTCGGGGGTTAGCGCTGAATAGACTTCATCGTTGATCAGCATGGCCGGGGCTTTGTGGCACCATCCCAGGCAGTTGGTTTGCAGAAGAGAAAATCTTCCGTCAGGCGTTGTTTCACCCAGCTTTATTTTCAGCATATCCTCAATCGTATGCAGCACCTGATTCTTTCCTTTCATGGAACAGGATATCGTCTTGCAGATCCGGATGACATATCTTCCTGTCTTTTTATATTCCAGAAACGAGTAAAACGTAGCCGTGCCATAAACCTCAGCGGCGGGAAGATTCAACTCCCGCGCAACTTCAATCATGGAATACTCGGACAAATACTTTTCCTGCTCAACCACGCCCTGAAGAATCGGGAGCAGGTTTTCCCTGTTTCTTCCGTATTGATCGGCTAACGTAACAATGAGTTCTTTGATCGGATCCATATGCCAGGATTTTTGCTAAAAATTAAAACGATGCGGATTGCATGACTATGCGGGTGTAAAACATGATGCCTTAACCGATCGGCAGCATGCTACCTTAAGAGCGCCTGAAAAAAGCCGGAACATTACAGGTATTTCCCTTTAAGGGTGCTATTTATGTAGAAAAGCTATCACTTTTATTTCTTATGGCGGAACTGAAGCTTTCTGTTTCTCAACATAACGCAAGTATTTGATATTAGACTAAGTATAAATAGACTGGTCCGAAACAACCTGCAGATAGCAGTTTAGAAAAACAAAGACCAATTGCGAAACCTGAAAAAATACGGTTATAAAACTGGTATTTGCCAGGCAATCTGCTATTTTTGTTCAAAACGACAGAAAAATGCCTTTTGAAATAGAACGTAAATTTCTTGTAAAAAAAGATCTTGTCCCGTTGGGGAAAAGCAGCAAACGGATTGTTCAGGTTTATCTGAGTACAGATCCGGATAGGACCGTGCGGGTAAGGCTGGCAGGCGACCAGGCATGGCTGACGATAAAAGGGAGCGCGCGGGGAATTGTCCGGCACGAATTTGAGTACCCGGTTCCTGCAGCAGATGCCCGGCAATTAATCAATCTTGCGGTGAGTGCACCTGTAGAAAAAGTACGTCGCGAAATACACGCGAATGGGAAAAAATGGGAAGTGGATTTTTTTGAAGGAGCAAATGAGGGGCTGGTGCTGGCTGAGATTGAACTAAGCACCGAAGACGAGGTTTTTACCCTGCCCGACTGGGTTGAAGAGGAGGTGACCGGCGACAAACGCTATCATAATTCACAGTTATCTGTGCATCCGTATTCGAAGTGGTAAGGATTCTCTGTTTTGATTTTTGAATAACCGGGCAAATTTTTCATCTTTGTAACAGCCAAAATAAACAAAAAACAAAAGCATGAATTACAGATTTTTTCTGACAGGACTTTTTTTTGTGGTTCTGTTTTCGTCTGCGTTAGCCGTCCTGCCTCCGGGCCGGCAAAATGAAGGAGTAGAAAAGGACTCCGTTAAAATGGGTGTTGAATATCTAAAGTATTTTCTTGAACGACAGGGAAACTGGTATCCCAAAGACCGGGACCTGGAAAGAAACCTCAGCGGACTGATTCACTTTATTGAAGATGATAAAATCGACACGATCCTGTTTAAGCTGAATAATTTTAATGCAGACGAGCAGTATTATTTTTACCGCTCACCCAGACGGGTAGCTGATAGTTTGTCTGTTCCCGGTTATGTGCCTCAGAGCGTGTTGAGTGAGCGGTTGAAACGCATCGACCGGTCGGTGAAGGGGAGTATCGTCAAAGATCAGATACCGGTACCCCGGGAGCTATTTTTGGATATCGACTCCAAAGTGACACAGGTACCTGCAGACGATGCGGAATGGCTTATCAGGAATTCCAGAATCACCCTGCCTGACAGCTTGAAGACATTTAGCGCCATTCCTGATTCGTTGATGACCAATTCCGCTGACTACAGGAAAGTCCAGCAACTTGAACGGGCGAGGCGCGCACTCCTGGAAAAAGCACGGATTGAATATAACAGCAGGCTTAGGAAACAGTATATTGACTCGGTTAGTAACGCCTACCGGATGGATTACATTGAAGGTTACTCCAGAAGAATTCAACGGGAGTTCGCCGATTCCATCCGCAGGAATAATTATAACAGGCTTGTTCAGTTTAACGATTCTGTAATGAAGGCAGTGAATGATTCGGTGAATAATGTACTGCGGATATTGACCTCGTACACTGAAAAAGATTCGGTATCGGTTTGGCTGCACAATACTGATGAGGATTCGGTCCGGATGTGGCTTCGGAATAATGATCCTTATTTTACCCGCCTGTTCATCAAAAACGAGCAAAATGATTCGCTCGGGGTGAGGGTGGAAAACACCGGCAAGCATTCCATGCGGTTTTTAATCGACGATGGGGTAACTTTCTCCCGGTTTGCCAAAAGACAAAGCAAAGATGTCAATCTTCCCGGTTTTCAGATGGAATCGTCGCTTCGGAAGGTAGAACAGCGGTACAGCGTAGTCACTCCGTGGACCCTGACGGGAAAGACCAACCTGGGATTTACGCAAACATCGCTGAGCAACTGGAAAGCCGGAGGTGAAAATGCCTTTGCCTTTCTTTTTGTGTTTGAAGGGTCGGCAGATTATGCAAAAAACGACATTACGTGGAAAAATTATATCCAGCTTCGGAATGGATGGGTTAAACCGGGAGGAGATAAGATTGAAAAAAACGACGATGCTGCGGAGTTCGTATCCCGATTTGGTGTAAAGGCCGCCAAAAACTGGTATTATTCGGCTGAAAGTGATTTTCGCACGCAATTTTTCAGGGGCTATAAATATCCGAACAGGGAAACACCTATTTCGGCGTTCCTTTCACCTGCCTACCTGGTACTAAAGCTCGGGCTTGATTACAACCCCAATAAAAACCTGTCACTGTTGTTGTCACCCTTCAGCGCTAAAATGGTTTACGTGCGGGATACCGCAAATGTTGATGTTACCAGTTTCGGGATTGACGAGGGAAAGAAGGCGTACTGGCAGTCGGGGCTTAGCGCCGACCTGAACTGGAAAAAGCAGATTACGCCGGTTGTCTCATACAGTACCAAATACAAGATGTTTTTGAACCATGCGTCTCCTTTCAGTAAGTTTGATGTTCGCTGGGAAAACGATCTGAGCATGCAGCTTAGTACCTTCATTAACATGAATGTCAGGTTCTACCTGGTATATGATGATGATGTGAAATTCGACACCGGACGCAAGGATGGGGATGGCAATGCGATTATGGACGCCAAATGGCAAATGAAAGAACTGATATCGATCGGCTTCTCTTATACGATGAATAAAAAAGTGTATAAAAGAAAACGGATCGGATGATTAGTTGCGAATCGTGTCATGGGTTGAAGAGGCCGGGTTGAATGGTTCCGCTGGCTTCAATTTAATGATAAACACTAACAGCTAAAGGCTAATAGCTAACAGCTAATATATGAAAGAATTAAAAAAATACTTTACCATCCATGCTGAGCCAAAGGATGTCTACAATGCGTTGACCAACCAACTGATGATTGAGATCTGGACGGGAGAGTCGGCGCAGATGGAAGAAGTTCCGGGTTCGGAATTTTCGATGTGGGACGGAAGTATTACCGGCAAAAATATCAAATTTGTTAAGGATGAGCTGATCATTCAGGAATGGTATTTTGGCGATCAGCAGGAGGCTTCGCTCGTCACCATTAAGCTTCATCCGCATAAGGGCGGAACCAGCATGGAAGTACGCCAGGTGAATATTCCCGATGAAGCGTACGACAACATTGCAGATGGGTGGACCGAAGATTACTTTATGGCTTTAAATGAGCTGTTCGAAGAATAGCAAAAAAAGAAGAGGCTGTCCCCCGGAGAGGACAGCCTCAGATTGCTTACGCAATTGTTCGAGGAAAGGGATTTCTTTGTATACTTATTAAATATATAGGGGATCTGATTCCTTTTTTTTCCGCTTTATTTTACTTCTATCAGCGCATATTTTGATATTTTCCAGAATTCCTGCGGATCTTTTATTTCCAGATAAGCGACCTGTCCGTCCTGTTCAATCAGTTGGTACGAATTCGCCGGGTGCTCGGAAATTACAACTGCTTTCCTGCTGTGAAGAGGAATGGTGGTTGTTTCACGGATGTCGAGGGCAGTGAAGTGCTGTTCGTCAAAATTCTCTTCCATGGCCTTTGTCGACCCGATGAGCCCGAGCAGACCACCTTCTTTAGTCAACAGTCCTTTTTCCATTAACTCTTTGCGGGTTCCTGAAGCAAAGTGCGCTGTATTCAGCTTAATCGTCTTCTCATCAAGCAATTTTTGCTTCTCCTGCAGTGTATCGGACTGGACGACCAGATTCGAGTCAAGTTTTTCAATCCGGGTGTTCAATTCTGCCATCTGAAAGTCTTTCTCTTCAATTACCCGTTTCAATTCAGCAATCTCGGTATTTTGACTTTCAATGTTCTCATTCAGTGATGCAACACGCTGTTCAAATGCACGCAGGTTGAGTCCGGATTGCTTTAGCTTTTTTTCCAGTTCTTCAATTTTGACGCTGCTTTCTTCGAGCATGGTGTTCATCAGATTGATGTCGTCGATGAGGGCCTGTTTCTTACCTTTTCCCCCTTCTTCCTGCTGAACTGCCAGTTGTTGTCTTTTCTCTTTAATGAACTTCAGCTTGCTTTCTATCTCATTAAAGGTTAGCTCCAGGTCGTTCATGATTGAATCTTTCTGGTGCATTTCGCGGCTCATGCTTGAATTTCGCGCCATTAATTCCTTCAGTTCAGATTCTTTTTGCGTATAAACATATATTGCAGCAGCCGCACCTATTACTACAATCACAACTGCAATAATAATTGTCCGTAATTGATTTCTTTCCATTTTCATATGATCTACCTCCTTATTTTTTTAATTCAGAAGCAGGAACTTTCCTGTTCAGTTTCGGCTTTATAGCTTTTGTGCTGTAACTAAGCCAATTCCTGTGCCAGTAAATCTTTAAAATGTTAACTTATTGATAATGAATAGTTTGATTATTGAATGGAAATAAATACGCTATCAATTTGATCAGGCAGGTTTCGTAATGATAAAAGAGATCAGCGATCTGCATGAGAGGCAAGACGCTCATGGCTCGTTTCATCCGGTTCAGCTTTATCTTCTTTAAGCATCCGGTAAATCGTAGCCACTCCGATATCAAGTTTTTCTGCCACGAGTTTAATATTATTGTTGTATTTTTTAAGAAAATTCTTCACGATGCGAATGTCATATTCCCGCAGACTGAGTTCTTCTGTGAGCAGGGCGGATAAGGTGTCCTGATTGGCTCCTAGAATGATATTGCCGGCCGTAATTTCATCCTGATCTGCAAGCGTGACTGCCAGTTCGATGATTGATTTCAGTTCGCGGATATTTCCCGGAAAGGGATACGATAACAGCCGGTTTGAGGCATCAACAGAAAGTACCTTCGGACGAATATTGTTTTCTTCACAAAATAAGGTAATGAAATGCCGGGCCAGTATAATGACGTCATTTCCGCGTTCACGCAGGGGAGGCAATTCGATCGGAAGGCCGTACAACCGATAATACAGGTCCTGTCGGAAGTGCCCAAGTTTCACTTCTTCCAGTAAATTCTTATTCGTAGCAATAATGATCCGGCAGTCGGTTTTAACAGGAGCATTGCTTCCCACGCGAATTATTTCTTTTTCCTGAAGCGCACGCAGGAGCTTGGCCTGCAGGGAGATATCCATTTCTGCCATTTCGTCGAGGAAGAGGGTACCTCCGTTCGCTTCCTCAAATTTTCCGATCCTTCTGAAATTTGCACCGGTAAATGAACCTTTCTCGTGCCCAAACAGCTCGCTTTCGATCAGATCACGTGGAATGGCAGCCACATTGACAGCAATGAAAGGCTTTTTCGCCCGGTTGGAATTATAATGAATGGCCTTGGCCACCAGTTCTTTTCCGGTGCCGGTTTCGCCTGTTACGGTGACTGTTATGTTGGTGCGGGTAGCTTTATCGATCAGGTCAAACATTTGTTGTGCGGCCTGACTGTTCCCGATAATTGTATTTTGATAACTGTATTTTTTCCGGACCTCCTGCCTGAGGGTAACAATTTCTTCCCTGAGTTTGCTTCCCTGGCGGATATTATTGACTGTATTAAGCAAACGTTCTTTAATATCGCGCGATTTGACAATGTAATCGTAAGCGCCCAATTTTAACAGCTCAACAACAACGCCGATGTCGTCCTGCTCTGAAATGAGGATAACCTGAATCTCCGGATTGGTTTCCTTGATCTCCCTAAGCACTTCCAATCCTTTCATATCGGGTAAGCGGTAATCCAGGGTGACCACGGCGGGTTCCTCATTCAGGTGCGCCAGGCAATCCTTTCCGCTCGTGAAAGAACGGATCTCATAGTCAGGAATAAGAGATAAGTTGTGGACGAGCAAACGGTTATACCATTCATCGTCTTCAACAACAAATACTTTGAAAGCTTTTTCTGTCATGTATGATGATTTCTTTAATCCCTCTCAAGGTGCAAGTTACTAAGAATTTTTGTTCTATTTGCTAGATCGACACTGATATCCCTTCCCGCGAAAGCGCTAATCCCGTCAATCCGGATACTGACCTGGCTTGTTTGCAATACATCGGTTTTGTTATCGGTTAGTTCAATTGTTGCCGCAGAATAGTATGTATTTTTATGGTTTCGTTCCTGATATCTTCAATCAGCCTTTTGATTTTTGAAGGATCTTTCCCGGCCGGCGCTTCTTTCTCGAGGATTTTTAGTTTATCGTAAAGATAAACAGCCGCCATATGCTTTGCCGGCGCAGCCAGCTTGTGGGCAGCTTCGCCAATCATTTTCCAGTCCTGTGTTTCAATGCTTTCCTCCATGGTGACCAAAGCATTCTCACTTGATTTGATAAATATCTCGATCATTTCCCTGTAGAAATTATGATCGCCTCCGGATAATTTCTTTAGTTCCGCCGTATTTACCGGTATATGAGATTCCCGCGAAGATGATGGTTGCTCCTGATTTTCAGGGAGTAATTCATTGACCATCTTCAGCAGCATGGCCTCAGTGAATGGCTTTTGCAGGAGCCCGAGCATGCCCGATTGTTTGCTTTTTTCATTCTCGTCTCGCTTATTCGCCGCCGTGAGGGCGATAATCTTTGTGGCGGGCCGCAGTGTCAGGATCTGCCTGCTTGCTTCAAAGCCATCCAGAACAGGCATCCGCACGTCCATGAAGATCAGATCGAAGTTCGTTTCCGATGCCAAACTAACGGCCATCTTCCCGTTTGTAGCTTCTGTGTAGGAAACGCCCCATTTTTTTAGAATATTTTTAAGCAAATGAAGGTTGAATTCCTCGTCGTCAACCAATAGAAAATGGTAATTTTTAAAGCGTTCCGGAATATCAAGCCCGTCTTCGAACAGCTCTTTTATATGCGCAGGTTCGCCCTCCTCATAAGGAATTTGCACCGTAAAGCGGGTTCCTTTTTTTGGCAGACTATTGACAGAAATGGTACCGTCCTGCATTTGCACCAGCTTCCTGACGATTGCCAGTCCCAGTCCGGCCCCGCGATGTTTCTGGGTCAGATCGGTGTCGAGTTGGACAAACTCATCGAAGATTTTCTCCGTGTCGTCCTGAGAAATGCCAATACCCGTATCAGCCACTTCGCTAACAAGCCATATCTTCCCGTCGTGTCGCCGGAAAGATGAATTCACTTTGACATTTCCCTCGTTTGTGAATTTTATGGCATTGGAAACCAGGTTGATCAGGATCTGTTTTAAACGCATGGGATCACCCTTAAGTGCCAGTTCCGGCTCTGTATTTAAAAAATTTAACGCGATTCCTTTTCGGGCAGCAGCATCTTTATTCAGGATATAAACCTCTTTAAACACTTCCTCGGGGAGAAAATCGACCTTTTCTATTTTTAGTTTCTGTGCTTCAATTTTTGAAAAATCGAGCGTATCATTGACCAGTGTAATTAAATGTTGAGCCGATTTGTGAACGACCTTCAGGTCGGTGGCCATTTCTGCTGTTCCGGGCCGTTGAAGCATTTGCTCGGTCAAGCCGTAAATGGCGTTGATTGGCGTCCTCATTTCATGGCTCACAGTTGCTACAAAGGTTTCTTTTGCCTTTGCCAGCCCTTCGGCTTCAGCTTTCGCCTTTTTCAGTATTTGCTGGTAACTTCGGTTTCTCTGGATGTTGCGAAAAAATATAAAAAGGACAATCATCAAAAGGATAACCGCGGCGATCGTGAAAAGTGTCAGGCGGCGATAAGTCTGTGCAGCCAGAAAATCAGCCTCCTGCGTTTTAACTGCCAGGCGTTTCTGTTCGCGAAACTCCAGTTGCGTGATGTGCTTCATGAGCAATGATGTCACCTCTATATTCCGTTCCAGCAGTGCTTTTTCCTGTCCCTGAAATTTCCGGTTCTGATCGGTAATCTGACGTTCAATATTGGCAATTTCCTGTTTTATGTTTTCCTTTTCTTCGCGCCTTTCAATGATAATGGGAGGCGGGGGTGTCGTCTCTTTTTTTTTGAAGATCCGTTTTAAAAGGCCTTCTTTCTTTTCTTCCGTTCTTAGCTGGATGGTGTCGAAAGGAACGATTGCTGTATCTATTTTTGAATAGAGTTCAGTAAAGGAACGCTGTGGACTTGCCTTTCTGATGTGCAGGGAACGTATTTCCTCCCAAATAATCAGTTTTTCGCTGGTCAGTGTAGTGATGGAATCAATCAGCGGGGCGTCTTCTGAACCCGGGATAGCATAATCCTGCAGATCCGTTAGTTTTTCCTTTACCGACGCGTTTAATTGGTGGTAAGGGGTAATGAAGGCGGCATCGCCTGTCAGCGAAAACATGCGGACATTGTTTTCAATCCCGCTTAGATCGGAGGTAATGTCTTTCAGCAAAAATAACTTGTAATCGGGACGGGTCTCCTTGTGAATGGAATCAACAATCTGAGATAGGCTGGTATAAACCAAATAGCCTGAGCCGATCATAGCTGCTGCGATAATGACCGTTAATAAGGTTACCTGTATTTCAACTTTAATGCGCTTCATGCACGGTTTAATGGCTAAAAGGTTAAATGACCGAAAGCTTAAACGGTTTAATGGGTAAAAGGTTGAATCAAAAGACTCAAATTAGTAGTTAGTCGCTTCCCAGGCTAATCATCAGGATCCCGGTCAGGATCCCGCAAAGATAGACGGCTTTGGATCGGATGTTCCGTTCGTTAAAAAAAATGGCGCCGATGGCGAATGAAATCAGTGCACCCCCGCGCCGGAGGGCGGAGATAATCGATATCATGGAATCGGGATCGCTGAGTGCATAAAAATAGGCGAAGTCAGCAAGCAACAGGAACACACCGATAGCCGGGATACTCCATCGCCATTGAAACGGCGGCCTTTCTTCTTTCGGCTTCGCCCAACGGAAAATGGCAATTGCCGGAAGCATCACCAAAACCTGGTAAAACGAGAACCACGCCTGAACGGCCAGCCGGTCGATACGCCGGATGATAAACTTGTCGTATAATCCGCTCGCAGCGCTCAGTAAAATGCCTGCTATCAGAAAAAAGATCCACCGGTTCTTTTTGAAATTAACGCCTTCTGTCTTCCCTGCCGTCGAAAGCAGATAAAAAAAGAGCAGCGTGATCGTCACCCCTATCCATTGAACCGGATTGAGCTTTTCCTGAAAAATTAAAATTGCGCCTGCAAGCGTCCAGACCGGCCCCGTTGCCTGAATGGGAGTGACAATCGTCAGGGGCAGATGTTTCATGGCATGAAAAGCAAAAATCCAGCTCGAAACCACCACCACCGCCTTCAGAAAAATAAGGCCATGTTCTTCTGCACTGATGTCCGGAACGTATAAGCCGATCTGTCTAAAGGTCTCAGGAAAAAGAAATGATCCTGTAACGATTGGGAAAACCAGGCATGCCCCCACAAGGATGGACCCAAAAAGCACCGGTAAGACAGCGTTGCCGTTTACGGAAAACTTTTTGAGCGACTGATACAAGCCCAGCAAAACCGCAGAAACCAAGGCCAACAATACCCACATTACGTTTAATTTGCGGCAAAGCTAAGAAGATGGGAAGCTTTCGATCCCCTGATCATACTAAATCGGCCTAATTTTAATTATTCCTTAATCAACCTTTTCCTGACCGTGAATGCTTCGGCCGGATTTTTTACCAGCAGTTGTTCGATATCGGCTTCCGTGAAGCCAATCTTTTTGAGATTAGGTATGAGCTCTTCAAAGATGGTCGTATAGGGTTTAAAAGGCAGGTCCGGCTGCCCCGGATCAAACCAGCCGGCGTCGTGTGAAATAAGCAGTCTGTGCAGGACGCCCTCATCCTTCATGGTTTTCAAAAAGAGCGGGTTATCAGTCATCTTCTTGTCCCATGCGAACTTGTCGGCCGAAACCCAGGCGCCCATCTTCGCGGCCTGTACCAGTTTCATGGAATCTTTTTCATCGGTGGCGTGAGTCCAGATAAAAGCTTCCGGCGAAACGCCTTCTTCCTTTAAAATATCGAGCTCCTGAAAAGCTGCAACAGCGGGACCTGAATGGGCCATAATGGTGAGCCCCGTGGCCTTATGGGTAAGTGCGGCCGCCCGTACAAGTGTCGCATGAAATTCAGATAGTGGTTTGCGATCGACGCCAATCTTGATAAAACCGGGCCTGATGCCGGTGCCTTCAATGCCGTGCTCAAATTCTGAAATCCACTTTTGCGCCAATTCTTCAGCCGGCATCAAGAGAACCTCCGGTGGGAGGAACCTGTTATTCTGCGCACCGTAATAACCGGTATTGGTTAGGATATACATCCCTGTCGTTTCCGACAAATCCTTCAGAATTTTCACATCCCGTCCCACATAAGCCGGAGTGCATTCGACCAAGGTCCGGACGCCCAACGCCTTCGCTTTTTCCAGTTCCGGAATAACTTTCCCTGTAACCTGTTCTGCTGTATAGGTTTCCGGCTGGTTATCATCCTGTCGGAAAATATCGGTCACGATATGCTCGTGTTCAAGCGTGGTGCCCATTTGTGAGGCCGGTATTTCGCCGGTTACAGTAATAATGGTGCTGTCGGGTTGGCTGCTGCAGGAAGCGGTCAGCAGTAACACTGAGATCATTTGCCGTGCTGTCATTTCTCTTTTTTGTAAAATTAAACTTTTAAACAGACTTTATACCAGAAAAAATCTCCAATAGTGCTTATGCTGAACTTCGGGGGAACCAGCAAAGGATCGTATCCCGGGAAGTAATGTTGCCTGCTGGGGAAAACCCGGTTAAGATCACTATGAAACCATATTCCTTCATGGTGCTTGATGCCGGTCTAGGATAATCAGCCTGTTTTTTCCCTGGGAATAATTACAGGAGCGGGAGAGAGGTCTTTTTGTGCATCCTGAACGATCATTGCGATCGATTCGTGGGATATCAGCTTTAACTCTGCCGCATGATAGGAAATCTGAATCGTATCGCTCGCCACCAGCATGGTAATGTCCAGTTGCTGAAGCTTGCGGGTGATTTCTTTGACGTCTTTATCCCGGCGGGCCCGGCTGACGTCACGAATATAGATTGCCTTAACCCTTCCGGGAAATTCCCTGGCAACAGCGTCATAAATTTCCGGATCATGCTGTCCGCTGTCGCCGATCAGAACAAAAGGCATTTCCGGATAGGTTTGAAAAAGCAACCTGATCTTTTCAAGCTTATGCTGGTGATTTCCTCCACCTGATTTCCAGAATTTAAAGACGCTGTTCTCGAGCTCACGGAGCAGGAAGACACCTTTCGGCAGGTTATTATGAGCGCAAAAATCATCAAGCAGGTCATAGAGGTTCCATTCACTGCTGGATACGTAAAAAAAGGGGTTTGTCTCGCTGCCCGACGCTCCTTTATACAACGCCTGATAGAAGGCGTCGACTCCCGGGAATGGCTTGCGGGTGCGGGAGTTATGCAGCATCATGAGAAAGAGTTTACGCATCGTACGGGTGGAGTGGCTCACCAGAATAGTGTCGTCGATGTCGGAGATCACACCAAAACGAACATCTGATCCGGGGATGAGTACCTCCCCCTTCGCCATGATTTTCGTGTCTTTTTCAGTTAATTTATGCTGAAGCCTGACCGAATAGCCGATCCACCTGGTAGGGGAGCCCGACCGGGAATCTTCATGAACAAGTTGTGACTCATAAAGGCCGTTTTCGTCTGTAACCAGTGTCTCCCGGCGGCCTTCGATTTCCAAAAAGACTTTAGCATGGGGAATTTCGTCGCTCGAATACCGTTTAATCATCGATAACGCATTTTGCCAGCGTGAATTCCATGTTTCAGGTTTCGCGAGTCCCTTATCTTCGGTGACATGTCCTTTCAGAAAAAGTACATGATCATTGCCAAAGCCCCGGTAAGCGACGATCAGGGGCACGCCCAGCCACCCCAGCCTGTGCTTGATAACAACTTTCAGTTTTCGGGACAAACTTTTGTGCTTCTTCTTTAAATGATTGAATATCTTTATATGATTGTGCATGAACTGATTTTTTGGCACAGGTTTTATATGATGAAGAATAAATATACACAACATATGCCAGACAGGGATAAAGGGACGCAAAAAATCCTTCTTGTTGTTAACCCGGTTTCCGGAGACATTGATAAAGGCAGCTTCCACGAAGAAATTGATACCTGTTCCCAGGAAATGGATTTTTCATGGCAACTCTACCAGACGGTTGGTAAAAAGAAAAAGGATGCCCGGAATCTCCAGGATTTGATCGAAAACTATTCTCCCGACAAAGTGGTTGTAGCAGGAGGAGACGGAACCTGTAATGCCGTAGGTAAAATCTTGCTAAACAGCGGTATTGCAATGGGTATTGTTCCTGCCGGATCGGCAAACGGGATGGCGAAAGAGCTGGGGATCCCCGCCCGGCTGAGGGATGCCCTGGAGGTTGCGATTAACGGAAGGCAGAAAAAAATAGACGTACTCTCGGTCAACAAAAAACACATATCGCTTCACTTGAGTGATATCGGATTGAACGCCCAGATTGTGGAACGGTTTGAGAAGGGCAATTTACGCGGGCTGATTGGCTATGGCAGGCATTTTTTGAAGGAATTGTTCCTTTCAAAACCGCTGAAATTTAAGATGGTGATAGATCAAAGCGTCATTTATAAGAAGGCTTATATGGCCGTTATCGCTAATGCTTCAAAATACGGAACGGGAGCGGTGATCAATCCGGGGGGCGAGATTGACGACGGCTATTTCGAGCTGTTATTTATCCGTCCGTACACCCTGCTTCAGCTTGCCAAAATGATGATTTCTTTCTTTTTGAGACCCTTCCATTCAATGAACTACATGGACGTATACCGGTGTAAGAAAGTTGTCGTATATAACCTCGACAAAAAGCCGGTACAGGTTGATGGGGAAATTATTGGACGGATGGGGAAAGTTTCCGTGGAAATACTGCCTCAAAGCTTACTGGTTATGGTGCCTGCGGAAGACGGCGACTGATGATTTATCTGTTTATCCGGAATCCTGTTCCGGACTTTGTCTTGCGGGCCCGTGCCGCTTCTTTGTAAACAGTGATCTGATCGTCTTCAGGTGGTTCAGCGAATTGATAAGTAATCCGAGCAGGGTAAGTCCCACGGCAGCGACGTAAGCGTGCAGCGCTACAGAAATGCCGATCCCGGTTGAATAGAGCAGGATGGAAGCTGTTGTCAGGTTTCTCACGGTATTTTCTTCCTGTGATTTCAGAATGGTTCCGGCACCGATAAAGCTGATCCCGATAATGATGGCCTGCAGTATCCGGATTGGATCCACCCGCAGTTCTTCCTGAATAGCGGCGGCTACAAAATTGCTGAGGTGCGGGCTGATGGAAACCAAAAAGCAGGCAATACTGCCGATAATCATATTGGTACGCAGCCCCGCAGGTTTATCCAGTTTTTCCCGCTCGCCACCGATTGCCCCGGAGAGCAGGGCAGCAATTGCGATATCCATCAGGATCAGCAGTTGTTCAGATACTGTTATCATTTTGTGATTATTTTATGTTTTGCGCTTCCTTTAAAACCACCAGAACTGTTTTCTCTTCTGAACTGTACCAGTCTGACCCGTTCACGGCCGCCTCATGATACGCCTGTAGTTTCCCTTCCAGAGCAACCTTCAGAACAGCCGGGTGGATGTAATACTTCCGGCATACAGCCACGGTGTTGTTCAGTTCGCCGGCAACCAACCGGATAAGCGTTGTCTCCATTTTCCTTTTGGGATACTCGGCACAGATCGCTCTGGCCTGTGGCTCAAGTTTGACAGCCAGCACTGTTCCGCCCCAGGTTCTGAACGTTTTTGCCGTGAAATGCTGGCCGGTAATCTCATATAAATACGTATTGATATCCTGCGAACTGATCGGATAAAAGCCGTCGGCTGACTGGTAACGGAATATTTCGTAACCGGGTAATTCCGAACATTGCCGGAGCAGTCTTTGCAACCGGATATCCCTGATTTTGACTTTTCGCAGTTTGCCGCTTTTGGCAGTATATTTCAGGAGTAAGCCGTCTTTGTTCTCCTTCAGGTGTTTTTTTCGGAGCGTTGTAAGTCCGTATGTACCATTTACTTCCTCATAATGCTTGTTTCCTACACGAAGGTATGACTCGTCCATCAACCTGACGGCCAGGGCAACTACTTTCTCTTTGTCCCATTTCCTTCTTCGAAGCGCTCTTTCCAGCTTTTCCCGCATTTGAGGCAGGCTTAAGCCAAAATTCAGCAGGCTGCCATATTTTTGCTTACTGATCGATTTATTCCACCCGGGATGATAGATATACTGCTTTCGTCCCCTGGCATCCCGGCCGGTTGCCTGGATATGCCCCCTCACTTTTTTGCAGATCCAGACCTGTTCCCACATGGGTGGAATTGCCAGCTTGCTGATCCTGCCCAGGATTTTTTCGTCGGTGATCACTTTTCCCTGATGATCCTGGTAAATAAACTGATCCCCTGTTCTGATCCTTCTGATCCCGGGTATGGTATCACTGACGTAGACCAGTGAAGGAGGCAACATCTTATTTTTTATCATAACGGGAAATGTCATGCAGACGACCTGATTATTGTCCTGCTAATTGCTTCGCAAGGCCTCGGCTAACTCTTTTTTGGACATTTTACTTCTTCCGGGAATTCCCACCTGTTTGGCTTTCTCGTATAGTTCTTTCCTGCTCCTCTTGTCGTAAGTTGTACTACGTCCCCCACGTTCTCCCGACTCGGGGGTATTGGCTATCCGGGCAGACTTCTGTTTGCTGTACCCTTTTTCCCGCAGCGCTTCGTACTGCTTTTCATTTTTTATTTTGGATAAATTTTTTTTACCAGGCATCTTGTGCAATTTTATCGGTGAATAACTCCGTTTACTTATAGAAAGGCCCGGCAAGTTCATGCCGGACCTTTAAATCTATAGTTTCAAAGAAACGGGCGCCGGCGATTTTTACTGCCGGTCGATGTAATCTGTGATCTCTTCTTTTGCCCGTCCGGTCTTCTTTTGAATCCGGCCGATCAATTCATCTTCCTGTCCTTCCACATACATCAGATCATCATCTGTAAGATCACCATATTGTTGTTTAAGCTTTCCCTTGATGATGTTCCAGTTACCTTTTAACTTGTCTGTCGTTGCACTCATACTCTAAAAATTAAGTTAATAATTAAACTTGTTCTATTTTTACGATTTGGCCTGCCTGACTTCCACTTTCAGGCTGCTAAGCTGCTGAATGGCCACTTTTATCAGCCACTGCTGGTCTTTCAAAATATCTTTCAGATACCGGGGTAAGGCCGGGTCAGCCATAACCTGCTCATACACGTCGAGAGCTGCTTTTTCGCCGTTCATACTCTCTTCGATTACTTTTTCATTGGTGTCCTGACTGAAAATCGCTTTCGTCGCCAGCCATGTACGGTGAAAAAATCCTTTGGCCGAGCCGGAAGTATTTATTTCCACGCCCATTGTCAAGGCTTCGTTTTTTAGTTGCTCGATGAATGACTTTCGCTGTTGCGACATCCGCAGGAATAGTGTTTTCAGATCGTCGTATTTAATATTTTCGGCGGCAGTGCCATAACCCAAAACTCCGTCTTTACAAATTTCAACGATCTTTTGAAGACTGTGCTCCAGTTGTTGCTTATCCATATCCTTGTATTTAACAGTTTATAACGTGCGCCGGAACACCTTAGGAACCTTAATGCACACCAAACGTTTCCGCTCGCTTGTTGCGAAGCAAGCCTGTAAAATGACTGAAGAAAAAACCTTGCCAAAGGATATTTTAGCCTATTTGTGTGTCTAAGTTGCTGTTTTATAATTTATTGCCGATTCTGTAGAAAGGTGGAGGCTGGGGAATTGACAGCTTCAGAAAATGATTTGTTGTGGAAATGTGGATAATATTCCCCAAAAAAAATTCCGGATGCTGTGAGCTCTCCGGAACTCTTTTCTTATCAGCGCAAGCGTGCGCCCAATTCTTTTTCGAAGGTTAAAATCAACTTCTGCATGATCTTCTCGATCTGATTTTCATGAAGTGTTTTTTCATCATCGCGGAGGATAACGCTAACCGCGTAGGATTTTTTCTCTTCGGGAATGCCCTTGCCTTCATAGACGTCGAAGAGATCGACCGAACGAAGCAGTTTCCGCTCTGTCTTAAACGCGAGTTCCCTGATATCGGCAAAGCGTACGTGTTTGTCTATCAGCAAGGCCAGGTCACGCCGTACTTCGGGGTATCGGGGAATGTCGGTGAATAAAGTTCTGTTGTGCGTTTGTCCGGGAATGATATTGTCCATCAGGAAGTCTGCAAAATAAACCGGATTGTCAATGTCAAACGCTTTGCGTAAGCGGCTTTGAACGATCCCCAGCTTAACCATCTGTTTGCCGTTTGGCGCTGACAATGAAAGTCCTTCTGCAATCAGATCGGTGCTGAAATACTCCTGTCTCAGTTGGTCCGGACGCTGTCCGAGTTTCATCAGGAGGTTTTCAGCAAAGCCTTTTAACTGGAAAAAGCTGCTTTCTGACTGGCGAATAGCCCAGTTTTCCTTTTCCTTTTTGCCGGTGACAAAAAGAGCAAGATGTTCCTCTTCCCAATAATTTCGCAAGGGATTTTCAATAAGTTCTGAGTCTTTACGGAAATAGCAGTTTCCAAATTCATATAACCTTAGGTTGCTGTTTTTTCGGTTGGCGTTCCATGCAATTGATTCCAGTCCTCCGAAAAGCAGGCTTTGCCGCAGGCAGCTAAGGTCGGCACTAAGCGGATTGAAAAGGTTCACGGTGTTTTTGGCCGGGAAGCTGCTGCTTGTATTATAATACGACGACTTGGTCAGCGAATTCGACCAAATCTCATTAAAGCCCTGTGCTGTAAGTGTGCCTGCCATTAATTCGCGAATCCTGATGGGGTCGGGTTTAACCCGGTATTGTAACGACGCATTTACCTTCGTGGGGATCTCTATTTGGTTATAACCATAGATGCGGAGGATCTCTTCAATCACGTCGGCTTCCCGTTTTACATCCACCCGGTAGGGCGGTACTGCCAGCGAAAGCCCTCCTTCGTTTTCGTTTTCAATTTTTATTTCAAGTGACTGGAGGATCTTTTTGATTGTATTTTTTCCCAGATCCTTGCCGATTAATCGCGTAATATTGGCATATGTTACATTCACCTTGAAATCTTCAACGGGCTCAGGGTAGATATCGACTATTTCCGAGCTTATTTTACCGCCTGCAATTTCTTTTATGAGTAAGGCAGCACGTTTCAGTGCATAAATGACACCATTGGGATCCGTGCCTCTTTCAAAACGGAACGAAGCGTCGGTATTAAGACCGTGACGGCGGGCGGTCTTGCGGATATACACCGGGTCGAAGCATGCCGATTCAAGAAAAATATTTTTCGTTGCCCTGCTGATGCCTGATCCGATCCCTCCGAACACACCGGCCATACACATCCCCTCCGTCGTATTACAAATCATCAGATCCTCCTGATTGAGTTCCCGTTCAATCTCGTCGAGCGTAGTGAATCTGGTTCCGCCCGGCATTGTTTGAACAATGACTTTGCCCCCGGAGATGCGGTCTGCATCGAAAGCATGTAGCGGCTGTCCAGTCTCAAACAGGACATAATTGGTAATATCAACCACGTTATTGATCGGATGCAGGCCGATTACTTTCAGTCGGTTTTTAAGCCACTCGGGCGATTCCCCGATTTCTGCTCCGCTTATCGTCAGTCCGGCGTATCGCCGGCATGCCTGTGGAGAGACCACTTCAACCGCGATTTCACGCGAATGGTCGTCTACACGAAACATGCCGACGTCGGGTCGACGGTATGAAATGTCACGTTCTTTCCCAAGAAAAGCAGCCAGGTCACGGGCAACACCAATATGCGAAGCGCTGTCGATGCGGTTCGGTGTCAGGTCTACCTCAATCGAGTAATCCGATTCAATATTGAAATAGGTACTCGCCGGAATCCCGACAGGCGTATTCTCCGGCAATACCAGGATACCCTGGCGGTCATTTCCGAGCCCGATTTCATCTTCCGCACAGATCATTCCCTCGGAAACTTCTCCCCGTATTTTTGATTTTCTTATCTGAAATTCTTTATCTCCGTCATAAAGCGTGGTTCCAATTGTGGCGACGATCACCTTTTGTCCGGAAGCGACATTGGGCGCACCGCAAACAATCGGCAGGATCTGCCCATGACCAATATCGACTGTCGTTTTGCTCAGATGATCCGAATCAGGGTGTTTTTCGCAGGTAACCACCTTGCCTGTAACCAGTCCCCGCAGCCCTCCTTTAATACTCTCAACTTCTTCTATGCTTCCCGCTTCCAGTCCGATCTGAGTCAGTATGCCTGCCAGTTCGTGCGGAAGAAGATCAGTATCGATATACTCCTTTAACCACTTGTACGAAATGTTCATAATTAAAATGCCTTAATATACTGAACGCCCTGTATAGAGCCCGTCAAAAATAAGCAATTTTTGACCTGAGGCAAAAGGAGATCCCTGAAATAATGAAGAAATTACGGAATCTATCTTTATCTTTATGTCGGAATTTTAAAAAACCGCTTTTTATGAATAAGATTAACCTGCTCCCTGTTTTTTTACTCAGTATCTTTGTGGCCTGTCAATCACCCAGCGAAACAAAAACAGCGATGAAGAATCCTTTTTTTTCCACCTACGATACGCCCTTCGAGGCACCTCCGCTTGATAAAATCGGCCTGGATCATTATCTTCCGGCACTCGAGGAGGGGATCAGGCAGCATCAGTCGGAAATTGAGGAGAT
The DNA here is from genome assembly GCA_038562555.1 of Prolixibacteraceae bacterium. Lineage (GTDB taxonomy): Bacteria > Bacteroidota > Bacteroidia > Bacteroidales > Prolixibacteraceae > JBCFBK01. The sequence goes on from JBCFBK010000003.1 coordinate 213,110, forward strand.
CACGACAAGCAAAGAGGCACCGACATTTGCCAACACGATACTGGCCCTTGATGAGTCGAAAGATCTGCTTCGGCATGTGATGACGGTTTTTGACAATTTGAACTCGGCTAATACCAACGAGGAAATGCAGAAACTGGCCCGTGAAATTTATCCGAAGGTGACTGAACACGAGGATAACGTGATGCTTAACAGGGCGTTGTTTGAGCGGGTCAAGGCGGTTTACGACCAGCGTGAAAACGCAGGGTATGACCCTGAACAAATCCGCGTGACCGAAAAATTTTATCAGGATTTTGTCCGAAGCGGAACGAATTTATCCGATAGTGATCAGGTACGGCTTCGGGAACTTAACCAGGAACTTTCAACCCTTGACTTGCAGTTTGGCGAAAACCTGCTTGCGGAAACCAACAAGAATTTCCGGCTGGTTGTTGATCAGGAAAAGGATTTAGAGGGATTGCCCGCTGAGCTTATCGCCGCTGCCGCAGATGAGGCGGTAAAAGCAGATATGCAGGGGAAATGGATCTTTACGCTGCAAAAACCAAGCATGATCCCATTTCTGCAGTATGCAGAGAACCGCGAACTGCGGGAGAAAATTTATCGTGGCTATTCGATGCGCGGCAACAATGACAACGAATTTGACAATAAAAAGGTCATTGAGCAGATTGTGCAACTCCGGGACGAGAGGGCCAGGTTGCTCGGATTTGAAAATCATGCAGCTTACGTGATTGAGGTCAATATGGCGAAAACCCCTGAGAATGTTTATCGTTTTTTGCATAAGCTTTGGGAACCGGCGATCCGTGTGGCCAAAGAAGAGCGCGCGGCAATGCAGGAAATCATCGATCGCAGGGGTGGTAATTTTAAGCTGGCCTCGTGGGACTGGTGGTATTATGCCGAAAAGTTGCGCAAGGAAAAATACGATCTGGATGAAGCCGACACGAAACCTTACTTCAGCCTGGAGAATATCCGCACCGGGATTTTCTTTGTGGCAGAGAAACTTTACGGATTGAAATTTGAGAAGCGTGATGATGTTCCTGTTTATCATCCGGAAGTTGAAGTTTGGGAAGTAAAAGAGGCCGATGGCTCGCACCTGGGATTGCTGTACATGGATTTCTTTCCGCGCGATGGGAAAAGGGTAGGTGCCTGGAATACCGGTTTCCGCGATCAGGCCTATAAAGGCGGCAAAAAAATAAGATACCCGATCACCTCCATCGTTTGCAATTTTACCCGCCCGGGAGCCGACTTGCCGGCTTTACTGAGCCTGGATGAAGTCAATACCCTGTTCCATGAGTTTGGTCATGCCCTGCATCATCTGTTTACCGATGGTCCTTACCAGCGCACGGCCGGCAATGTACCGCGCGACTTTGTGGAACTTCCATCGCAGTTTATGGAAAACTGGTTATCAGAACCTGAGGTGCTCAGCCAGTTTGCCAGGCATTATCAGACCGGAGAGGTCATTCCTGCTGATCTGGTCCGGAAAATAGTAAACAGCGGCTACTTTAACCAGGGATTTGAAACGGTCGAATACCTGGCGGCCGCCTTGCTGGACATGGACTGGCATAGCAGGAGCTTTGACGGTGATGTGACCGCTTTCGAAAAAGCCTCGATGGACAGGATCAGCCTTATGGATGAGATCCTTCCGCGTTACCGCAGTACTTACTTTGCCCATATTTTTTCCGGCGGTTACTCGGCCGGCTATTATGTTTATATCTGGGCTGAACAGTTGGATGCTGATGCTTTTGCGGCCTTTAAAGAGTCGGGTGATCTGTTCAACCCGGAGCTGGCAGCGAAATTCCGCACCTTACTGACAAAATCCGGTTCTGATGAAGGCATGAAAATCTACCGGAATTTCCGGGGGCATGACCCGCTTGTCGAACCCTTGCTTAAACGGCGGGGATTACAATAGGACTCATTTTCATTTCAACAATTTCTGTTATTTTTATAAATTGTCCGAGACTAATCTGAAAAACCACATAATGAAAGAAACAGACAGAAGGAATTTCCTAAAACAGTCGGCCGTTATTACGGCCGGTATTGCGGCCATTCCAACCGTGATGACCGCAGGCTGTTCCCCTAATGAAAAAATTCATGTAGGACTGATTGGGTGCCGGGGAATGGGCTTTAACGACCTAAAGTCATTTTTAAAGAACAAAGATGTGGAATGCATCGCCATGTGCGATGTCGATAAGCGTGTTTTGGAGCCCAGAACTGCGGAAGTTGAAAAGCTTACCGGGAAGAAACCTTTCATGTATGGCGATTTTCGCGAGCTGATCGCTAATAAGGATATCGACACCGTGATCATCGGAACCCCCGACCACTGGCATTGCCTGCCTATGGTATATGCTTCCGAGGCAGGAAAGCATGTCTATGTTGAAAAGCCGATCGGCTCGACCATCGAGGAATGCGATGTAATGGTCGCCGCTCAGAAAAGATACGGCAACGTCGTTCAGGTAGGGCAGTGGCAGCGAAGCCATCCGCACTGGCGCGATGCCGTAAAATATGTTCAGGATGGAAATATAGGGCGGGTACGTACGGTACGTTCATGGTCAAACGTAGGATGGAAAACATCAATCCCGGTTGTTGAAGATTCGGAAGCTCCTGAAGGTGTCGACTACGATATGTGGCTCGGACCGGCACCGAAACGGCCTTACAATAAAAACAGATTCCATGCTTCGTTTCGCTGGTACTGGGATTATGCCGGCGGCGTGATGACCGACTGGGGCGTTCACCTGCTTGACTTTGCTCTTTTTGGAATGAATCAGTATGTTCCCAAATCGATCATGTCGGTTGGCGGCAAATATGCTTTTCCAACTGATGCAATGGAAACGCCCGACACAATGACTGCTGTTTATGATTTCGGTGATTTCAGTCTGGTGTGGGACAATACAATCGGGATATACGGCGCCAACTACGGCAAACGCGGTCATGGCGTTGCTTTTGTAGGTGAATATGGTACGCTGGTTGTTGACCGCTCAGGCTGGGAAGTAATTGCTGAAGATAAAAGTACCAACGCCAAAGAAGGGTATAAAGGACTTGGCGTGCAGCCCTCCCAGGGTGACGGACTTGACCTTCATGTAAGGAATTTTCTGGATTGCATCAAAAAAGGCGGAAAGCCCAATTGTGATATTGAAACCGGCGCTGATATTGCCCGTTTCGCCCACCTGGGAAACATAGCGTACAGGGTCGGGCACCAGGTGGTCTGGGATGCCCAAAGGCATGTATTTGTCAACGACGACAAGGCCAATGAACTGGTAAAAGCGCATTACCGTTCGCCCTGGACTTTACCGAAAATCTAATCGGAAAAATATTCGCGGATGTCAGGGGGCCTGAAGCTATGACTTCGGGTACTGACGTCTGTGCGGGTATGTGAATATCCGGCCCCAATAATGCAAAGTCTGGCATCAATCCGGATAGAAAGCGCAGTTGAAGGACGCCCTTTCCGGCTAAAATCCTTTTAGGATATAGGCGACAGAAAGCCCAAGGTAGTTACCTATGGCATAACCCAGGATACCGATGGTCAGGCCCGAGATAATGACATCCCTGTTGCGGAGAGCGCCGGCTACCACCGGGACAAAAGGAGGAGAATAAGTAAGGGCTGTGATGGCTATGATCGTGGTATCTGTGTCCAGCCGGAAGATCCAGGCCAAAAAAACGTGGACCGCAATAGCGCCGAATACGGTAAATGTAACCAGTAGAAACAAGCTCAGAAAATCGGCATTGAACATGCCCCGCAAATCACCCATACTGGCTACCACCAGAGAAAATACGATCACAAAGTACATCCCTGCCTGAAAGGTCTTCTCAATCCGGCTTACCCGTTTAATTGTACTGAACAGCAGTCCAAGTGTTGTAATGGTAAGAACGACCGTCAGCATTTGTGCCTGAAGGGGAACAAGCAGACTTAGCATTCCCCCCGCTGCAAAGATCAGCCCGGCCAGGCCCAGGGCTTTTGAAAGTCCGATCAGGCCTTTCCGGTTTAACATGCCCAGGTAATTATCTACTCCATCGCTTTGCTTCACCATTTCGGTTAAGGAAAAAGGACGTTCATGTTCATGAAGGTGCGGCAGGAAGAGGTTAAAGACCCGCTGGGCGGCTGTGAGCAGGAAAACGAGACAAATGGCGCCTGCAACCATTTCATAGGTGTGCGTTAAAACGAAAATAGCCGGATCAACTTGCAATGCTGTACCAATTGCTGCCAGATTGGGTGTCCCGCCGGTGTATATACCGACCAGCATACCCGAGACTTTCCACAGTTCCGGAATCTTGTCCCGAAAAACAAAGTAACAGGAAAAAATGACGAGGATCAGCGAAATAATCCCCAAAACCATCGACAGCATCGCTCCTTTCAGAAATTTTAACCAGCGACGGATGTCCATCGAAAATAATAAAAGCGGAATAGACAACGGAATAACGATGGTTATAAGAAGATCCTGCGTCTTTGCTATCTGGTTGGCAAAAAAATCCGTTTGACTGATTATACCCTGATTTATATAAGTGAGCAACTCGTTCGCCGGCATTGCGGATCTTCCCCCCAACAGATTACGCAATTCAGGAGAAGGAGCCGGAAGAATTCCACTATTACCAAGGATCAGCCCCATCGCATAAGCCAGAACGACTGCTCCAATTTTCCGGACCATCACTGATATATGGGTGAGATAAATGATCAGAACCGGAAAGGCCAGATAAAAACTTATTAAGAGGATCGGAACGAGTATATTCATTCGGTAAATTCTTTTAAAGCGGCCAGACTTGTTGATTGACCGCCCCTTGGATTTTTAAGGACTTTTGTCATATTGTTGTTTTTTATCGGCTTTGTTGTTTTTTCAAAGATCAGAACTTTCACCCATCTAAGCAATCCCCGGAGATTTTTCCCGTATACGTTATCCAATTGTTACCTGACACAACAAAAAATCAGGTTGTTTGGGAAAAGATAAAAAATATTTATATATTCGCATGTATCTATGAATTTTTCGCTATGGATTTAAAACGCGTAAAGAAAATTTCCAAGGCCCTCGCTGATGTCAGCCGACTGCAGATTTTAATGGAAATCAGAAGAAAATCTAGTTACCTGATGTGTTCTGACATCTGCGAATTTATCAATTTATCGCAACCTTCCATCTCCCACCATATTAAACAGCTCCTGGAAGCCGACCTGATCGGCTATGAAAAAGAAGGTCGTCAAATGAGGTATCATATTAACCAGGAGGTGCTTACCGATTACATCAACTACTTAACGATATTAAGAGGACGTTAAATGCCGATTAAATTATTATTAACTCATTGAAATATTTAAATCTATTTCATAATTTTGGTAAAAATCCTTTAAACACTTCGCTCTATTCTGTCGGACTGTCGTTACCAATGCTATACAAATTCAGGTAACCGGAAACAATTCAGGTCAGCGATCTTTTGAAACACCCACAGACACCAGAAAACCAAATAATCAAAAAAGTCAGTAATTTTTTTAAAAAATATTGAAACATTTAAATATATCTATTGTTTGTCTTTTTGTATTGTATCAGTTGTTAATCGTTAAAATTGAATTAAACACATGAAATCGAACAGGAAAACCCCAGGGTTCAGTATTGTGACCGGATTGTTATCTGCATTCTTAATTGCGCTTTCCGGTTTTTATCTGACCGGTTGCGGAACAAGTCGCGGAGATGAAGCACCGCCACCGAAGTTGAGTGTACCGTTTTCGACCCCTTTATATCAACCTGTTACTGAATGGGAAGAATATAGCGGTCGTTTTAAAGCTGTTGACCGGGTTGAAGTGAGGGCCCGGGTAGGCGGATATGTTGATAAAGTGATGTTCAGTGATGGGGAACACGTCAGAAAGGGAGACGTTCTTTTTATCATTGACCAGCGTCCGTTCCGGATTATCCTTGATCAGACCGAAGCCCGGTTGGAGCAGGCAAAAGCGGAGAAACGACAGGCCGAAAATGCCTATAACAGGGTGAAATCGCTGAAAGAATCAAAAGCCATTTCGCGTGAGGAGTACGATCAGCGGGAGCAGGCGCTGCGTGTTGCGATAGCCCGTGAAGAGGCAGCGGAAGCTGACGTAGCCCAGGCCAGGCTTAATCTCGAATTTACAGAAGTGAAAGCTCCTATTGCCGGCAAAATCAGTGAGGAATTTGTAACGGAAGGTAATCTGGTTAGCGGAGGAAACGACGGGGCTACGTTGCTCACCACCATTGTCTCACTCGATCCGATCTATTTCTATTTTGAAGGGAGTGAAGCATCACTGTTAAAATACGTCAGGCAAAATAACATTGATAGTGTACCGGAAGCCAATCTGCCTTCTGCCCGCATTGCCGTGAAGCTGCTTGATGAAGATGACTTCAAACATGAAGGCAGTTTAAATTTCATGGACAATGAAGTTGACGAGAGTACCGGAACCTACCGTGCAAGGGCACTGGTGTCCAACTCTGACTTTGTGATTGCTTCCGGCATGTTTGGATCGGCGCGGGTATACAGTAATAACCCAAAGCCTGTAATTATGGTACCTGATGAAGTGATTGGCACGGACCAATCGCAGAAAATCGTCTACGTATTATCTGACAGCAACAAGGTTGAAGCACGACCTGTTGTTCTTGGCCCGCTTCATAACCGAGAATTTCGGATTATCAGAAGTGGCCTTGAGCCCAACGACCGCGTCATTTTAGGGAACATTCAGAAAATCAGACCTGAAATGGAAGTTGAGCCTAAAGCCAAAGCGCTTTCTTTAAGTGAGGAGGAACTTACGGCGAACGCCGAGGCCAGGTGACCTGTGAAAGAAGCATGATCGGTAGCAGCGGACAATACGTCCGGAGCGTGATCACGCTGATTGATAAACGGTCAGAAAAGGTCAATTCCATTAACCTTTTAAAGTAAATTACAACAAATGAAGTTTAGCCATATTTTTATAGACCGGCCAATTTTGGCGACGGTCTTATCGGTTGTTATTATTATTTTGGGGACCCTGGCTTATTTTTCATTGCCGGTTGCCCAGTACCCCGAAGTGGTACCTCCCACCGTTGTCGTTACGGCAACCTATCCCGGAGCTAGTGCCGAGACTATTTCAAAAACCGTTGCAACTCCTTTGGAGCAGGAAATAAACGGCGTTGAAAATATGCTGTATATGTTTTCCCAGTCGACAGCCGACGGGGTTATGACACTGACCATCACCTTTGAACTGGGGACCAATCTGGACGATGCCCAGGTGCTGGTCCAGAACAGGGTTAGCATTGCGGAGCCCCGCCTTCCTGAAGAAGTACGAAGGTTGGGAGTGACTACCGTAAAGAACTCGCCCGATATGCTGATGGTTGTCAATTTATTTTCGCCGAACGGGCGCTATGACCAGACGTATATCGCCAATTACGCTACACTGCAGATCAAGGACCGCCTGTCGCGGATAAACGGGGTGGGAGCTACCCGGATTTTTGGGGCCAGCGAGTATTCCATGCGAATCTGGCTGAACCCGGAGATAATCGCTTCGCTCGATCTTTCTGCAGCCGAAATTCTAAATGCCTTACGGGGACAAAACGTACAAATTGCCAGCGGTAACTTAAATCAGCCACCCGCCGACCAGCAAAATGCCTTTGAATTGAATGTCCAGACAAAAGGACGTTTGCAGGAAGTTGAGGAATTCGAGAATATCATTGTAAAGTCAGGAGAGGATGGCCGCATCGTTCGGGTGAAGGACATCGGACGGGTTGAGCTTGGTGCTGCCAGTTATACCAGTCGCGGGTATCTGGGTGAAAATAAGGCGGTTGCTATGCCTGTTTTTCAACGTCCCGGCTCGAATGCACTTGAAACCTCGGAAGAAATCATCTCCACAGTGGAAGAATTGTCGAAAGATTTTCCGCCGGGGCTTGAATATGACATTGCATACAATCCTACACGGTTTATTCAGGAGTCGGTTGATGGAGTGACAAAAACCATTTTTGAAGCGGTACTTCTCGTTGTCGCCGTAATCCTGCTTTTCCTGAAAACATGGCGTGCAACGATTATTCCGATACTGGCCATTCCGGTTTCACTCGTCGGTACTTTTGCGGTGATGATGGCCATGGGCTTTTCACTGAATAACCTGACGCTTTTTGGATTGGTGCTGGCTATTGGTATCGTGGTGGATGATGCAATCGTGGTCGTTGAAAATATGGAACGCAACCTGCACGACGGAATGTCTGTGCGTGATGCGGCCCGTAAAACCATGGACGAGGTAGGAGGGGCGCTTGTTGCTATCGGCCTGGTTCTGATGTCGGTTTTTATTCCCACCGCATTTCTTGAAGGAATATCCGGTCAGTTCTACCGGCAGTTCGGGATTACGATTGCCGTTGCCACATTGATCTCGGTCTTTGTTTCACTCACACTCAGCCCGGCAATGGCAACCTTGCTGCTCAGACAGAACACGCCCGGTGTGACCGGTAAAAAGTCCGCGCTGATGAAACCTGTAAAATACCTGATGAATGGGTTTGACAGGGGTATGGAGAAGCTATCTGCAGGATACGGCCGGCTAATACAGAAGTTTTTAAAACGGAGTATCGTTATGGCAGGAGTATATGTTGTTCTGATGGCACTTGCTGTATTCGAGTTCAACCGGGTCCCTGCGGGTTTTATACCGGACCAGGATATGGGATACGTTATTGTTGCGCTCCAGTTGCCTCCGGGATCGTCTCTTGCCCGCACCGATGAGGTTGTTCAAAAGGCGGTGAAAGAAATTATGAGCATGGAAGGGGTGGAGAATGTCGTTGCTTTTGCCGGTTTTGATGGTTCCACATTCACAAATGCATCAAATGCGGCGACCATGTTCCCGATTCTGAAAGATTTTAAAACCCGGAAGAAACTGGGACTCAAGTATGAAGATATTATAGCAGAAATGCGCGGCAGGATGGGTACGATGGAAGAGGCTTTCTCTGTTGTGATCCCGCCGCCGCCTGTCCGCGGAATCGGAAATGGCAGTGGTTTTAAGATGATGGTGCAGGACCGGCTCAACCGGGGGCTGCCAGTCCTGGAACAGTCAATGGGTGAACTGATTCAGCGCGCAAATCAGGACCCCGCGCTCTCCAATGTATTCTCGTTTTTCAATACAGGCACACCACAGCTTTATTTTGATATTGACCGGGTAAAAGCCGAGAAACTGGGAGTTCCTCTTTCAGAAGTCTTCAGCTCACTTGAAATTTATCTGGGTTCGGCATTTGTAAATGAATTTAATTATCTGGGGAGAACATTCCGCGTTACGGCACAGGCCGATCAGCAATTCAGGGCTGTTCCCGACGATATTAACCGGATCAGGGTAAGGAACAACCAGCGCGAAATGGTGCCCATGGGAACTTTAGGCACTTTTCGTGACATAGCGGGGCCTTCAAATGTTCCCCGATATAATTTGTATCCGGCAATTGCTGTAACCGGAAATGTAAATCCCGGGTACAGTTCGGGTGAGGCGATCGAAGCTATGGAAAGACTGGCCGATGAGGTTTTGCCCGACGGTATCTCTTATGAATGGACTGAGTTAGCCTACCAGGAGAAACAGATCGGAAATACAGCAATACTGGTATTCTTGCTGGCCGTCCTGTTCGTTTTTTTGGTCCTGGCCGGACTTTATGAGAGCTGGGTGTTACCGCTGGCGGTCATTCTGATCGTGCCTATGTGTTTGCTGTCAGCCCTGATTGGGGTTGATCTTACCGGTCTTGATAACAATACGCTGACTCAGATCGGACTGGTTGTGCTTGTGGGACTGGCCAGTAAGAATGCCATTTTGATCGTCGAATTTGCGAAGAAGCTCGAAGAACAGGGTATGGAGCTTGGACGGGCTGCCACGGAAGCGGCAAAGCTTCGCCTGCGTCCTATTCTCATGACGTCATTTGCATTTATTCTGGGAGTTGTGCCATTGGCAACGGCGACGGGTGCGGGTGCCGAAATGCGCCAGTCATTGGGGATTGCTGTATTTTTTGGAATGCTCGGTGTAACCGTTTTCGGATTGCTGTTTACGCCGGTATTTTATGTTCTAAGCCGGAAACTGGGGATGGCAGCAAGCCGTTTGAGGACAGGAAATAAAAAAGTAATGGTGGCATTAAAATCAACAACATAATGGTAAGAATAATTTTTCTGGTATTAGTCGTTTTAACCGTTCTGCATCAGGTATCCGGACAGTCTGCCGGGACCAGCACGCCAACATCTCCGACGGAGGAGCATCATCTGGTCATTGGTCATGGCCGGGATACACTGAGACCGGCGCCCATGGCCGATGCTGACGGCAATTCATGGTGGCAGATCTTTGGATATAATAAGTTGGACGAATTGATTAAAAAGGCGTTGCAGAATAATCATCAGCTCGCGGCAGTACAAAGCCAGGTGAATGAATCTGATGCAAGGGTGAGACTGGCCAAATCTTCTCTTTTCCCGTCGCTTAGTGTTAACCCGTCTGTTACACGCGAGGAACTTGCAGCGAACCGGCCGCTGCCTTTCGATGTGCCGGCAGAGCGCGTCAGGTACAGTACCTATCTGTTACCTGTTGAACTGTCGTATGAGGTCGACTTGTTTGGAAAGAACAACAGCGAAAAGAAGGCGAGTCAGTTTCGGTTCGACTCTGCTGTTGCATCGCAGAAGGCTTCCGAACTGGACATAAGCGCCGCGGTATCGCAAAATTTCATCTTGCTGCTGATGCTGGATTCGGAAGCTGATGTGCTAAAACGTACGCGGCTCGACCGCATCGAGAATCTGGAAATCGTGACAACCCGGTACGACGCAGGTTTAACCAATGAAATGGATGTTCAGCGGGCACGAACGGAATTGGCATCGGTCGATATCCAGATCAAAAATGTACAGATCGAACGCAGGAATGCTGAGCTTCAGTTGGCAGTGCTAACCGGTCAGCCATCGGAAAACTTCTCGGTAAAAAGCGGTGGCATTCAGTATACCGCTCCGGAGATGAAGGCGGTAGCGCCTTCCGGCCTGACGATTACCCGTCCCGATCTGGAGGCCGGAAAATGGAGTGTTGAAGCTTATAAGCAGCAGGTAAAAAATGCGCGGAGAAATCGGTTGCCGTCTCTTAACCTGTTTGGTTCTGCCGGTTTGATATCAGCGGTGCCCGACGATTTATTTGACGACGACAGCCGGAACTGGCTGGTGGGCGCTAATCTGTCTATCCCCGTCTTCGAAGGTAAGAGACGACAATCGATGCTCAAAATTACAGAGCATCAGTTGGATGGTTCAATGGCGAGTCTAAAACAAAATGAAGTGATGGCGAGCCGGCAGGTTTCGCAGGCCGCCGACGAACTTCACCGGTTAAAGGAACAGTTTTCTGATCAGCAGACCTTTTTATCGGCGGCTTACCGCACGGCCGATCTTTCCAGACAAAGGTACAAACAGGGATTGGTTACCTATCTGGAGGTCGTTGATGCCGACAGGGTGGTGCTTGAAGCGGAACGTTTGCTGATCCGGTTACTGGGAACGCAGCTATTAAGTACGGTCGATCTGCTTGTTGCCCTGGGAGGAGATGCTGAACAAATTTACCCGCTGAAATGATATGCAGGGTTGGTAAAAGGTGCTGATCACCTTTTACCAACCCCTCTTTTATTGATGATATACGAGGACAGGAATCTCTGCCTCCTTTAGCAACTCTTTGGTAGTACTGTGCCCGAAAAACTCCTGAAAGAAGTTTTTATCTTCCCGCATCACCACAATCAGATCGGCATAATTTCGTTCACAGAATTCTTTGATACCACTGGCTACCTTCTTTGTGTGCTCCTGTTTGACGGGTATGTCCCGGAAACTGATTTGCCGGTTGATTTTTTCTTCAAAACCGGCTTTTTTCAAATTTTCTTCGAAATCGGCTTTATTTTTAAACGCGTGATAGACCGCGACGGACGCCATTAACCGGTCGGCTAACCGTGAAAGATCCCGAATGGCGGTAATATCTTCTTCGTGATAATCGGACGCATATATGATCGACCTGAATGGCTGGTAACTGCGGTCCACAGGGAATACCAAAACCGGGTACCGGCTTTTCTCAACGAGATCAGAAGCCGTGATCGGATGAAGTTCGTCCGGACCGACCGGAACTAGGACCATATCAAGATCATTCCTTTTTGACAGCTCATCAAGCAGCGAAATGTACGTGCCCTGGATTACAGAGAAGGAATAAGCGACGGGTAAGTTGACCGAAGTTTTCTTTATGCTGATCGCTTTTTGCAGGATCTGTTGCCTTTCGCCGGCGAGTTCTTTACCCAAGGCAACACTGGTTGCTGCCATATTTAAAGCATCCGGATCCTGCATGTTCATCGGTGAACCGGGAACAATAACGTTCGTTTCCACAGCATGAACAAATTCCACTTCTGCATTCAGGTCACGGGCGAAACGGAAACCAAAATCAATTATTTTTTCAACTTTTTCGAACGGATATATAAATACAACAATCTTCATGTTTTTCGATTTAACGTAAAAAAGAAATATTTGAAAAAAGAGGGAGCATTCACCGGAAACGCTCCCTCTGTACTCTAATTGATTATGAAAACGAGAACTTAAAACCTGGCTCCTGAACCTGCGTTCTGATTATGTAAGCGGTTCGGGGCCACTCTTTATTTTCTCTTCAGCGTTAACTGCAGCTGACTTAATTTTTTTGCCTTCTCTTTCAGCATTTTTCCTGAGACTTTTTATCTGATCTTCGAGAAAGTCAATCTGGTCTGAAATTGTCGCGGCGATGTTTCCGGTTACATCCTGCATCTTGTTTTTTATTTTTTTTCTTGTTCCGGACCCTTTATCGGGAGCGAGTAACACCCCTGCCAGCATTCCGGCAGCAGCGCCGGCCAGGAAACCTACCATTACATTTGTTGTTCTGCTCATGACGTTATGATTTTAGAATTAAAAACTGCTGTAAAGGTCCCGCTTACCGGAATCCTCTGATTCCTCCTGCAATAAGTGATAACAGTAACAGGACCACGAAAATGAAGAATATGATCTTTGCAATTTCTGCTGCACCGGCAGCGATACCTCCGAAGCCGAATAATGCGGCAACCAGGGCGACTATGAAAAATATCAGGGCTAATCGTAGCATAATTTTATGTATTTAGTTATTAAAATTTTAAACCTACAGATACCATAATATTGGTATTCTTTGCATCTCCAAGGATTTGTTCTGAGGGCTCATCATCTTTAGCCACAGGATTTAAACCGAGGTTATAATTCAAACCGATTACGAGCGGGTGCAGATCAAATCCGATCCCCGCAGTCAGTCCGTAGTCAAGCGTATTGAAATTGTCACGGTCAAGTTCTTCCTCTCCGTCGACATCAATCCCGCCCAGTAGTTCCGCGTCGTTGTCGATATTGGCGCTGATCAGGTAACTCACATAAGGTCCAAACTGAAGGTCGAAATAATCAGACACATTCAACACCAGTTTAACGGGAAGATCAATGTAATTGAGATTGAATTTTGATTCGCCTTCCGCCATGGCACTATCATCATAATCGAGTTTCAGGCCCTTTGCGGAATACAGCAACTCGGGCTGAACAGCAAATACGTCGCTCACAGCGATCTTATTGAACACCCCGACATGGAATCCGACTTTCATGTTATCGTCGTAGTCTCCTTCACTGGAGGTCAGATTTGAAAGATTCACCCCACCCTTTATACCGGAATAACTTTCCTGAGCCATTACGCCTGACGCAGCAAAAAGAAAAATAAACAAGCATATTGTCATTCGGTTTTTCATGGTCGTTCGTTTTAAAGTTTATACGGCAGCTATCTATATTATTATGCCATGCTATCAATTGATCAGTAGATGCGTATATAATATGCTGACATAAAGACTCTTATTTTTTAATATAAGATATGGCAGGGATGGATCGGGAAAGAAGTTTCTGGATAGAGAAATCCACAGTTTGAGGTTTTAAGTCTACATCGGGAATCAGCTTAAGGGTATCCGGATGACTTGTCGTTCCTATTTCGAATTGAGTTTGAAAATCACGTCAAAGCCACTGTCGAGCGAAGAGTTATTTAATTGCAGAAACAGAAATTTAAACAATTCGTATTCCAGCTTTACCTCATAGGTAGCCATTTCTTTTCTTTGGCTTTTTTCCCCAAAACGTTGTTCGTAGCTTACGAAAAGATCGTTCGTGACATATTTTCCCACGACGACGGTTGCGTTTTCAAAGCCGGCTTCGCTTTTAATTTCGAGATAATCCATGTCAAGCTTATCCCCCAGGAAGCTGGAAATTTGCGAGGAAATGAGTGATGCAGCTGCTTTGCCGGCCAGCGTCCCTCCTCCTGAACCCGCCATGTTGGCCTGTTCATCGGCACTTAATTCACCCATTCCTTTTCCGAAAAGGATATAAGAAAAGGCGTCACCTTCATTTATTGAATCGCCGGCCATGGAAAAACCAACAGCAGGTTTTTCGGCCGTGCCGGTTACATGGACGGTAAGGTTCTGTTCAATTTGGTCCGGGGAGCGGAATCCATAGGAGGCGG
>JBCFBK010000070.1:0-24565 GCA_038562555.1 Prolixibacteraceae bacterium
AAATCAGAATACGGGTATCATCAGGAAAACTGCTGATAAAATTTACGACATCGCCTACCTGATGCCGTTTTACCTCTTTGCCCGACACCGGTGAAATCGTGCTGCCAATCCGGGCAAAGAGCAACTTCATATAATCATAGATCTCGGTCGACGTTCCCACCGTTGACCGCGGATTGCGCGTATTTACCTTTTGCTCGATGGCGATTGCCGGAGGTATTCCTTTAATGAAATCTACTTCCGGCTTGTTGATCCTGCCGAGAAACTGGCGGGCATATGACGACAGACTTTCTACATAGCGACGCTGGCCTTCCGCATACAGCGTGTCGAAAGCCAGTGAAGATTTTCCTGAACCGGACAGTCCTGTAACGACAATGAATTTGTTGCGGGGTATCTTAAGATCGATATTTTTCAGATTATGAACACGGGCACCCTTTATTGCTATTTCCCTCACTCCAGTGTTATCTTTCTTCATTCTAAATAAAATTTAAAAAGGAAAATTTGCTTTTTAAATAAAAATCATCCAAATTTACATCTGACAAAATTAATAAATAGTATTAACCCAATTAAAAAACAATTGCCTATAGAACAAATTTACTTTTTAGAAAACTAAATTGGAAATGATGTTCAGAACAGAAGCACTAAATGACGACAGGCTTGTTCGTATGTTTATTGACGGTGATCAGAAGGCAATTGAAATGCTTATCAACCGTCATAAAGACAGGGTCTATACTTACATCACATTAATTGTGAAAAATCAGCATCTTGCTGACGATATCTTTCAGGATACCTTTATCAAGGTCATCAAGTCTCTAAAAACAGGTAAATATACAGACAACGGGAAATTTGTTTCCTGGGTGTTACGTATTTCCCATAATCTGATTATCGATCACTTCCGGAAGGAGAAACTTCTGGGAATGACCTCGAATGAAGACTCAGATTTTGACCTGTTCAATTCGCCCCGGTTTTCTGATGAAAATATTGAAGA
Source organism: Prolixibacteraceae bacterium (assembly GCA_038562555.1). Classification (GTDB taxonomy): domain Bacteria; phylum Bacteroidota; class Bacteroidia; order Bacteroidales; family Prolixibacteraceae; genus JBCFBK01. The sequence continues at coordinate 986 of JBCFBK010000070.1, forward strand.
CCGGCTAATCTATGATCAAATCACCAGTGATGTCCGAAAGTTGATCGAAGAACTCCCAGACGATCAGCGGCAGGTAATTATCATGCGCCATTATTTGGGGTTGAGTTTCAAAGAGATAGCTGACAGGACGGGGGTGAGTATCAACACCGCACTGGGCAGGATGCGTTACGCTCTGATCAATCTGCGCAAGCTGATCGATAAAAAGCGATTATTACTGACAAAAATATAGTGTTTCCCGGAACAATATATTAAATTTACGGTCGTTTCTATAAGGTAAGTTTATTCCTAATATAAACGCCTATTGCTTGCATTTGTACTATGATTTATTTTTTTAATTTACATCAGAAATACGATGATGAATTGATTAGTAGTTCTAAGGAGGAAAAAACAGGGTTGTTCGGGGAAGGGAGCGAAGAGGAAGATAACGGGGATGTGTCTTACTCGCCGCCGGATATGATCGTGAGTAATATCCTGAATTTTTCAAAATCGTACGAAGCGGTGAAGACAGTGTCTTCCGGTTTTATCGAGTTGAATTTAAACTAATCGGCACCATGTATTTTGTCTTTTTTTGGTCCTGAAGCAGGACCGTTAAAAGAAGTTTGTTTTTCAGAAGGCAGGTATTTCGGGAAAATCAAATTTTGGTTGCCCTGATTGCCTGCCTTCCGATTTGACTGGCTTCACGGTTGCCCGCCTGCCTGCACAGGTGTTTAAATTTACTTTAAATTACAGGAACACTTTTTAGGGATAGAACCAATGCAGCCAATTTAAGTTATTTTTGCTGTGACAAGATATCAAGCAAACTTAAATTAAACAATATGACCATTAGCGCATTGCAAAAAGCCAGGGCACTATACCAGCCTAAATTGCCTAAATCATTAAAAGGACCTGTGAAAATCGTTGACGGGGAAGCAACTGAGTCAATCGCCGACCAGTCCCGGATCCGCGAATTATTTCCAAATACTTACGGGATGCCGATCGTAACTTTCGAAGCAGCAGTTCGACCTTCCGATCTTCCGGCTTTTAACGTGGGTGTAATTCTTTCAGGCGGACAGGCTCCTGGGGGTCATAACGTAATATCCGGCTTGTTTGACGGAATAAAAAAGATCAATCCTGACAGTAAGTTATATGGTTTTCTTGGCGGACCAGGGGGATTTGTCGACCATCAATACATTGAGATCACAACTGCCTACCTGGAAGGTTTCAGAAATACAGGCGGTTTTGATATTATCGGGTCTGGGCGTACAAAACTTGAAGAAGCCGGCCAGTACGACAAGGGGTTAACCATTCTTAAGGAACTTGGTATTAAAGCGCTGGTCATTATTGGCGGGGACGACAGTAATACGAATGCCTGCGTACTGGCTGAATATTATGCTGCCAGTCAGGCCGGCGTTCAGGTTATCGGCTGTCCCAAGACCATCGACGGTGACCTGAAGAATGAAATGATTGAAACGTCATTTGGATTTGATACCGCCGTAAAGGTCTATTCGGAACTGATCGGAAATATTCAGCGCGATGCCAATTCTGCAAAAAAATACTGGCATTTTATTAAACTCATGGGGCGTTCCGCTTCACACATCGGCCTGGAAGCAGCACTTCAGACACATCCAAATATTACCCTGATTTCGGAGGAGGTCGCTGTGAAAAAGCAAACCCTCGGAGAGATCGTTGATTACATGGCGGGCATTATTGCCAAACGGGCTGCGAACAACGAAAATTTCGGCGTTGCACTTATTCCGGAAGGCCTTGTTGAGTTTGTTCCTGAAATGAAAACACTGATAGCGGAGCTGAACGATCTGCTTGCCGAAGGATCGGAAACGGGTAAGAAATTCAAATCGCTGTCTGACGAACCTTCCCGCCATAAGTTCGTAGCGGGCATTTTGTCTCCTGAATCTGCAAAAGTATACAATTCATTGCCACCGGCGATCGCATCACAACTTACGCTGGAGCGTGACCCGCACGGAAATGTTCAGGTTTCACTTATTGAAACTGAAAAGCTGCTTGGCGAAATGTTAAAAAAGAAGTTGTCGGAGATGAAGGCGAAAGGGGAGTTCAAGGGAAAATTCGGCACGCAGTATCACTTCTTTGGTTACGAAGGCCGTTGTGCTGCGCCGTCAAACTTTGACGCCGATTATTGCTATTCGCTCGGTTTTACTGCTTCAGTGCTCATTAGTGGCGGAAAAACCGGTTACATGGCCAGTGTGCGGAATACCACAAGCCCTGCCGATTCCTGGATAGCAGGCGGAATTCCCATTACGATGATGATGAACATGGAGAAACGGCATGGGCATATGAAACCGGTCATTCAAAAGGCACTGGTCGATCTGAATGGTGCGCCGTTCAAATTCCTGGCAGCAAACCGCGAGAAGTGGGCTGTTGAAACCAGCTACCTGTATCCGGGCCCTATTCAGTATTGGGGGCCAACCGAAGTCTGTGATCGGACAACTATTACGCTTCAGCTGGAAAAAAGCAAATAGAGCGACGATAACAAAATGAGAAAACCTCCTTTCCCGGAGGTTTTTTTGTGTCAGGTCTTTTTATTGAGCAGTTACCTTTTTTGTTCCAGATAAGCGCGTTCGTTTTCAAATTCCCTGATTGAAGGAAAATCGTTATAGTGCCATTTATCCAGAATAACTCCATTACGGAGCAGGATTAAACCCGGATTGGAACGGATCATGGTTTTGAGTGTCGTCTGATCACAGGACAAGAAATCAAAGCCGAGGTTATTTTTTGCCTTGAAGTGTTCCGTAGATTGCGGAGTTGCAGAGGTCAATCCGATAAAATTGATCTCGTTGATACCTGCATAGGCGGCTAACTGACGAACAGGCGTGAGATTGGAAACATCGGCCTTTTCCTGGTCGTAAACCACGAAGATGAAGGTATATCCCGGGTCGTAAAGAAAGAACTCCTTCTGATCTTCTCCTTCGTTCGATTCCATAGTGAAATTACGGATCGGCGGTTCGTAACCCTTGCGCATCAATTTCGTATCCATCGACACAAATTCCCAGCTCAGAGAATCCTGCCACGGATAATTTTCTTCCGTGAACTTTCTGGTCTCCCCGGTCTTCCTGTTCTTATAGAAGAAGGTGTTTTTATAAACATCTTTGGACGCATTTTCAGGAACGGACATCGCTTCGGGAATGTTTGTACCAACCTTGAAGGGAAGAAAATCGATGATCGGAAGGTGATTGTAAGACCATCCCACCAGATTGGCAAAGGTCACAACAATAAGCCCGGAAAGAATATAAGGTAACGGTGATAAATTTTTTGCAGCGAAATTTTTTCTGTATCTGAAAACAGTCACCGCAAGTGCCAATAAAAGCAAGTTTTTGAGGAAGGTCTGCCAATTGGTTAGCTTCAACGCATCGCCAAAACAACCGCAGTCGGTAACCGGATTATACAGGGCAATAAAGAAGGTCAGTCCCGCAAAAAAGATGACAAATAACAGCGAAGCAACCGAGAAAAAAGAAATAAACACATTGGCGACGAGCACAGTTCCAATGATAAATTCGGCAGAAGAAAGCAGTATTCCCAGCGGAAGGGCGAGTGGCGTAAGCGCCTCCATTCCCCATGCTGCAAAGTAATCCGCGAATTTATAAGCGGAACCCCAGGGGTCGATCCCTTTTACAAAGCCTGAAAAAATAAAAACAAGTCCAAGCAGGACTCTTGAAATATGCCAAAGCGTTTTCAAAATGGTAAAATTATTAAATGGTTAACCGTAAAATAGTCAAAATTGCATGGGGCACAGCGCATAACGCAGGGCGTAGAAGTGTCCCTGTACGCTCCGTGTCGTCTGCTTCATGCTTCATTCTCCGTATTCCAGTTTTATTAACGCAAAAACGGCATAATTGATCATATCAAGATAATTTGCATCAATGCCTTCCGATATGATGGTATGCCCGGCATTGTCTTCTATTTGCTTGATTCTCCTTATTTTCATCAGGATCAGGTCTGTGATTGAACTGATCCGCATCCTGCGCCAGGCTTCATCATAGTCGTGGTTTTTGTTCAGCATTAAATTCCGCGCCAGATGAAAATTGCCGAGATAAAGATCCAGGGTTTCCTCCTGACTGAGATCGTCTCTGTCGGATATCCCTTTTTTTAACTGGATCAGGGCCATGATGCAGTAGTTGATAATGCCGATATACTCGGAACGGCTGTCTTCGTCAACTTTCATGGTTCCTTTCATTTCGATACTGCGTATGCGCCGGGCTTTGATAAAGATCTGGTCGGTAATGGAGGTGAGGCGTAAAATTCGCCAGGCAGTGCCGTAATCTGTCATTTTTTTTACAAAAATATCCTGGCAGGTACTGATAATGTGATCGTATTGTTGTAGTGTCTCGTCCATGTGATCTGCTCGAATTACTTTGTTATTGCTTTTTTCCGATTCCGTGCATTTCTCTTTTTAAGCTCACGATTGAAAAACCTGTAAGGCGAATTGTTCAGAAGATGTACGTTTGATCTCCGGCCTGCTTTCATTGTTATTCCTGTTTTTACAGACTTATGTTTATTCCATTTCGGCTTTTCAGGGATAAAAATAGGAATTAAATGTGTATTTTGACGGCATTATTATACTTTTGTACGAAGCAATGTTTAAATCTCAAATCTCAATGGCTTATGTTAATCACTAGTTCTGCCAGTAAATTCTTTAAGCGGAAAAGTTCAATATCCCTAAACGGTAAGCTAATCGACCTGACCAATCCGGTTGTGATGGGTATTTTGAATGTTAGCAAAGATTCGTTTTATGACGGGGGAAAATATACCACTGAATCAGCCATTATTAAACGGGCAGAAGAAATGATTGGGCAGGGAGCCGACATCATCGACGTCGGAGCGGTATCTACCAGGCCAGGTTCTGAGATGATCTCGACCAAAGAAGAACTCACCCGGTTGCTTCCTGCGGTGACCGCCATTCGTAAGAAATTTCCCGACGTTCCCTTATCGATCGATACTTACCGTTCGTGGGTTGCTTTGCGGATTATTGATGAAACTGGAGAGTGCATTGTAAATGATATATCAGGTGGCAATTTCGATGATCATATGTTTGACACGATTGCGAAGCTTGGCGTTCCTTATGTTTTGATGCATATCCTGGGAATACCGAAGAATATGCAGGATAATCCGCAGTATGAAGATGTGGTACAGGATGTTTCCAGATATTTCTCAGATAAAGTGAAGCGACTGACCAAAGCCGGTGTAAAAGACGTCATTCTGGATCCAGGCTTCGGGTTTGGAAAGAATATAAATGACAACTATGATTTACTGAACCGGCTGGACTCTTTTAAGGTATTTCAGTTACCCGTGTTGGTTGGTTTAAGTCGTAAATCTATGATTTACAAGCTTTTGGAAGTAGATCCGGAGCAAAGCCTGACAGGAACGGTTGCTCTTAACGTTATGGCGTTGCTGGGCGGGGCGGATATTCTGCGCGTACACGATGTGAAAGAAGCAGTTGAAGCCGTTAAATTATTTAAAAAGTTAAAGGAAGTGGCGAACAGGTGATAATGCGGTTTTTTGAAAGGGCATGAATTTATTTATTACGATACGGTTTCTGGATATTCTCGACATCCTGATGGTGGCATTTATCCTGTATCAGCTTTATCTGCTGATTAAGGGAACTGTTGCCTTCAATATCTTTATCGGCATATTTGTCGTCTATCTGTTTTGGTTGCTGGTCAGAGCACTCAATATGGAGTTGATCGGGACCCTGATGGGACAGTTCATCGGCGTGGGTGTGCTGGCCCTGATCGTTGTTTTTCAACAGGAGATCAGAAGATTTTTGTTGCTGATCGGGAGCAATAACCAGGTGAACCGGCTGTTGGGAACGGAAAAGCTTTTTGCCACGGGCGACTATAAAACAGCCACCAGCACCCATGTTAAACTGGTGGTAAAAGCCTGTGAAAATATGGCCCGGACTTATACGGGGGCATTAATTGTCGTTGCCCAGAAATCGGAGCTGCGTGAGTTTGTCCGTACGGGTGAAAAAATAAATGCCGTTATCTCGGATGCCTTGCTTGAAACGATTTTTTTTAAAAATACGCCGTTGCATGACGGCGCGGTTATCATTATCGGTAACCGCATCATTGCTGCCCGTTGCATTATGCCAATAACGGATAAACGCGATCTTGACCCTTCCTTGGGTTTACGTCATCGCGCAGCGATTGGTATTACGGAAGTGACAGACGCGCTGGCGATTGTTGTTTCGGAGGAAAAAGGAAGAATTTCATTTGCCCGGGCAGGGCAAATCCAGCAGAACATTTCCCTGGCTGAACTTACCAAGCTGCTTGGAACGCTCGTTTACCGTGAAAATGAGCCGGCAGAAGCTGAAGAGAGATAAATGCTTCTTTGCAGGCGAAATACGATCCGCCGTAGCTGGAGATCTTTTCCCGGCGGAATAAACTGAAAATAAAACCGGATGACTCAAATGCAAAACCGAATTACACATTTACTTCGTATTAAGTATCCCGTCATACAGGGGGGCATGGTCTGGTGCAGTGGCTGGCGACTTGCCTCTGCAGTAAGCAATAACGGTGGTCTGGGGTTGCTCGGAACAGGGTCGATGCACCCGGAAACGCTTCTGGAACATATCCGGAAAACGAAAGCGGCCACCGATCAGCCTTTTGGCGTGAATGTACCGTTATTTTACCCGGAACTGGAAACGGTGATGGAAATGATTGCCGCAGAAAAGGTTCCGGTTGTTTTCACCTCGGCGGGAAGCCCGAAAACCTGGACCGGCTGGCTGCACCGGCATGGAATCATGGTGGTGCATGTGGTTGCCGGTGCTTATTTTGCAAAAAAATGTGAAGAAGCCGGAGTAGATGCTCTTGTAGCAGAGGGATTTGAGGCGGGCGGCCATAACGGCCGTGATGAAACGACCACAATGTCTCTGATCCCCGCTGTGCGGAGGGCGACCGGTTTACCGCTGATTGCAGCGGGCGGAATCGGGAGTGGTGCTGCCATGCTTGCGGCTATGGTGCTGGGTGCGGAAGGCGTTCAGATGGGATCGCGTTTCGCTGTTTCACAGGAGTCATCGGCTCACCAGTCGTTTAAGGAATTGGTGGTTGGCCTTGGAGAAGGGGGAACAAAGCTTGCTCTGAAAAAACTGACCCCGGTGCGTCTGGTGAAAAATGAATTTTTCAAGAAAGTGGAAGAAGCAGAGATAAATGGTGTATCTGTTGCAGAACTGCAAAAACTTTTAGGACACGGAAGGGCAAAAAGAGGTATCTTTGAAGGCGATCTGGAAGAAGGGGAACTGGAGATCGGGCAGGTTTCTGCCATGATCGACGATATTCCTCCAGTCCGGGAGATTATGCAGCGTATCATGACCGACTTCGAACAAGCGCGCAGGGAAGTTGTTGAAGGAACTAATTTTCATTTCTGATTTATGGTTCAATTTGTTCGTCATCAGTTGTCAAATGGATTGCAGGTATTGGTTTATCCCGATCATTCCACGCCAATGGCAGCCATTGATGTTTGCTATCATGTTGGTTCCAAAGATGAGGACCCAAACCGGACCGGTTTTGCTCATTTGTTTGAACATTTAATGTTCGGCGGGTCGAAACATATTCCCGATTATGATCTGCCGTTGCAGCAGGCAGGGGGAGAGAATAATGCCTGGACAACCAATGACATGACCAACTATTACCTGACCTTACCCGCGGCAAACATGGAAACCGGCTTTTGGCTGGAATCCGACCGGATGCTGGAACTGGCGTTTTCGGAAGAGAGTCTGAATATTCAGCGGAACGTGGTAATCGAAGAATTCAAGCAGCGCAACCTGAATCAGCCTTATGGCGACGTATGGGCGCTGATCAGGGATTTGGCCTATCAGGTGCACCCCTATCGGTGGCCCACCATCGGAAAAGAAATCAGCCATATTGCAGAAGCTACCCTGGATGAAGTAAAATCGTTCTTTTACAGATTTTATGCCCCGGATAATGCCGTGCTGATTGTAGGCGGGAATGTGAGGGTGGATGAGAGTCTCCGGCTTGCGGAAAAATGGTTCGGGCCAATCCCGTCGCGCCAGGTGAAGAAGCCTTTATTGCCCGCAGAGCCGCCTCAGACCGCGTTCCGTGAAAAAACCGTCAAGCGGCAGGTGCCCGACACCGCTATCTACATGGCTTTTCATATGGATGACCATCGCAGCAGGGGATACTACATCTGTGATCTGATCTCCGATATCCTTTCAAATGGAAACTCGTCGCGCCTGTATCAGAGCCTGGTAAAGGGCGAGCGGCTTTTCGTTGAACTGGATTCCTACGTTTCGGGCGATCATGACCGGGGTTTATTCCTGATCTCCGGAAAACTTTCCAAGAATGTTTCTGTTGCCCGGGCTGCCCGGGCAATCTGGAAAGAGCTTGACCGGCTAAAGCGGGATCTTGTAGCTGCTGCAGAACTGGAAAAAGTAAAAAATAAGCAGGAAGCGAATTACATCATGTCGCAAATGAATTATTTAAATATTGCCCAGGAACTCGCTGCCTGTGAGAACATAGACAACGCCGGATTAATTAATCAGCAACTTGATTATTACCGATCCATATCCTCTGAAGACATACGTGAAAAAGCCTGTAATTTATTTCGAACTGAAAATTGCTCCCAACTAAATTACCTAACCCAATGACGATCGACCGTAGCATTCAGCCACCCATCAGGCCGGTTGAGAAACCAGCGCTGATATCGCCCCGAAAAGTACTTCTTCGCAACGGGCTTCCCGTTTATCAACTCATGGCCGGCACCCAGGACGTCTGTAAAATCGACTTTCTGTTTGGAGCCGGCACCTGGCAACAATTGGTGCCGTTGCAGGCAGGATTAGCCAACGCTATGCTGCAGGAAGGCAGTGAAAATTACCGGGCCGACGAAATTGCCGGGAAATTTGATTTCCACGGTGCTTACCTGCAGTTGTCAGCCGATCAGCATTACGGTATCGTCACTATTGTTTCTCTGACGCGGCATTTGCCCCGGATTTTGCCCGTTGTCGAAGACCTGATAAAACGTTCGGTGTTTCCGGTTAAGGAATTTGAAACGCTTGTATCAAGGCGAAAACAACGGTTTTTTCTCGAGAATGAGAAGGTAAAGGTACTTTGTCAGAAGAAATTTTCAGAAGCTTTGTTCGGAGAAGGGCATCCCTATGCTCAGACGGTCAAGGAAGAAGATTTTGATTTGCTCCGTCTTGACGATCTGGTCTGTTTTTATCGTTCCTGGTATCACTCCGGGAATTGTGAAATTTTGGTGTCCGGACGCTTTGATGAGACAGTGACCAATATGCTTGACGAACATTTCGGAGGCGATGACTGGTTGAATTCTACCGTTGAGCCGGAGGTTTGCGGCCCCAAACCGTCGTCCGAAAAGAACTTGTTCGTCCCGAAACCGGGAGCTATTCAGTCCGCAATTCGTGTGGGCAGGATTATGGTCAAAAAAAATCATCCTGATTATATACCCCTGCAGGTACTGGTGACGATTCTTGGTGGATATTTCAGTTCCAGACTAATGATGAATATTCGCGAGCAAAAGGGGTATACGTACGGAGTCGGTGCTCATTTGGTTTGCTTTAGGGAAGATGGTTATCTGGTTATTGCCACAGAAGTTGATAAAAGCTATGAGCAACTGACCCTGAAAGAGATTTTTTATGAATTGAGGCGTCTTCGGGAGGAATTAGTCAGCCAGGAGGAACTGGACCGGGTTCAGCAATATTTGCTTGGGGAATTCCTGCGCGATCTGGACGGCCCTTTTGCCTTGTCTCAGGCTTTCCTGAATGTGCATGAATATGGGCTTGACTACAGCTTTTATGAAAAATATTTTCAGTCATTGCTCACTATTTCGGCGACCCAACTTAAGCAAACAGCCGAAAAATATTTCCGGGAGGAAAGCTTTTATACAGTTGTGGCCGGAAGAGAAGCTGTGTAACCACACGGGAAATTATATAAACAGGAGATGAGCATGAATAGCAGAGGCACCAAACTGAAATGATTGCTTGATTATCATGCGAATTCCATGCGACAATTAATACATAAAAAAACGCATGAAAATATTCTTATTATCGGCTTTACTGGTTATTAACGGTGTCGTTAAAGTTTATCCGGCCCGATTATCAGGGAAGATCATGGATTTTTGCGACTATCACCTCGAAAAAGAAGAAAATCTGGATAAAATAAAATCATGCGGTAATTTTCTGGGAAGAAAAGGGGAAGGTTCAGGAGGCATGATCGGCTGGTTTGAATATGACGTTATTGTTGACATATCCGGTTGGTACGAAGTCCTTATTGACTATGACCCGATGGTTTCCAATAAGGGATGGACCTTGCAGCTTACCGAGTATACGGTCGACGGGCGCCGGCTGAATGATTATCCTTACGAAGTGGCTTTTGGAAGGAAAAAAGCGGGAAATATCTGGATGGACAAAGGCCCGCATAAATTCAGATTTGAAAACAGGAACTGGTTCACCCAGTCTCCGGTAACGGGCTACGAATTCAGGCCGGTTGGAGGTAAGCTGGCTCAGAATATTCGCGTCGGCCTTGATCCTGCCGATGATCATTATGGAGGCAGTTATTACGGTGTTGGAGAATCGTTTCCGGTTCATATCTATACCGGGGGCAATACACAGGGGGTGTTCACGCTTGAAGTGGTGCGCGAGTCAAACCGCACGATCGCGCAAATGCACCGGCTGTTAATCGTCCCTTCGGCTGGCGAAGAAAAACATACCGTCCGGGTGTCTGTTAAAGAGGAAGGCAATTTTTTTTGCCGGTATAAAGTAGATGGCAGAGAGGTCAGTAAAAGCGAAGCCCTTCGGTATATACAATTCTCGACCATCGATACCTCGCCTGCCGAAGTAGGGGAATCGGTTGGAGAAGTTTCCAAAACGCTTTTATATACCATCGACTGTGCAACCATGGAACCCCACTATCAAAGTACAGGTTCCAAAGTGCTCACCGGCAAGATGGGAACATACCGCGAAACAGGAGAACGCGACTGGGATTATTTTGCTTACAGGCTGCCTCCCCTCCAAACCGGCGGGGCGTACCTGGTCGAAGTTGACCTGCCCGACGATAAACAGCGTGGCATACAAATTCAGTTCCGGGAACGTGACCCTGTGAAGTATATCATTGGCCCCGGCGTGGAAACAGGTGAACCATTCCGCAACAGTGGTAAGTTTGTGACACAACGTTATGTATTCTGGCCCAGGATAAACGGAGAACAGGCGCGTATTGCTATCGTAAATCTGGGGCATAGCGATCATTCCGCTCCCGCCGCTGTAAAAGCAATCCGGTTGTATAAGGCTGATGATCCGCTTCCCGCTCTCAAAAGGCTGTCCGGCGGGCGCGAATTTATAAGCTGGTTCGAAGAACCGCTGCGGTGGCTTGATCCTTATGGAGCCCGTGACAACAGCCGGGGCGAGATGATCAGATCAGCCACGAACCTTGCCAGGACCATGCGGTATAACGGAGCAACAACCCTTTTTTTGGCTGTTGATGTTTACGGGGAAGGTATGTATCCGTCAAAATACCGTTACTCTTCCAGATACACGGGAGATCCGCTTAAAATGATGTTGCTGGTTGCTCAGAAATACGGATTGAAGGTCGTTGCTGATATCAGTCCGAAGCAGGGAACGCTGACAACAAAATACTATAATGAAAAAGCGCCTGAGCGCTATCAGTTATTCCTGCATGATAAAGCAGGGAAACACTATAACTATGCGACCGATCATTATACAGCGATGTTTAATCCGGTCCATCCGGAAGTTCAGAGAGAGATCAAAAGGAAAACAGCAGAAATTGCCGGGCGCTACAAAGACTTACCGGCCCTGGCGGGTGTTTCAATACGTGTGATGGGCTGGGAACCGCATACCATGACGTCGTTTTTAAGTCTGGATTGGGGCTACGGGCCTTATACCGGCAAAATTTTTTCAGCTTATTTAGGCATTCCCGACCCGGGAACTCCACACGAACGATATGCACTTTTTACAGGCAAATTTAAAAAACAGTGGGTCGACTGGCGAATAAGTGTGGTTCATAAACTGCTCAAAGAAATTCGGGACACCTGCCGGTCTGTTAAGCCTGATTTTCATCTTTATTCGGTCATCCACAGCACGAAATGGGCCGGAAGACGGCTGGCGCATGAAGCTGGCCTGGATAACTTTGATTTGGAAGGCTTTTCGTATGTCAACGCGCTATACAGCCTGGGGCGAAGATCAGACTGGCAGACCAGACGGAAGAGTTTAACGGAGCCGGAGAAACTCGGCCAATTTGATGCATCACGCGCCCACCTGTTTGGATATCAGTATTTTGAGGACGGGAAAAAAAGCATTCCCAATTCAGCACTTGGGCTGAAAGGAAGTGACTCCAAATGGATTTCAGCTCATCCGGGTCCCGTGAGCATTTATCATCTGGAGAGTTATGCCCGGGCCATGGCTGTGACCGATGCTGCTCTTCTGGGAACCGGCGGCAATACCTATTTCATTGATCCGGCCATAAGCCGGGAGTTTCTGGCGGACTATATTGTTCTTCCCAAAAGCAGGTTTAGTACACTTTCTTCAGGTTCTTCAGTGGTCGTCAGGGAATTAAAAGGGGAGGAATACCTATTTTATTTGCTCAACACAAGCGATCAGGAGCAGCAGGCGATACTGGAATTTTCCGGAAGTACGCCGGTCACCCGGTTATCAACTGGTGCAGGAATGACCCCCGACAGTAATAAGCGAATTTCGTTTCACCTCCAACCATTTCACTTGTATTCCTTTAGTGCAAAGGGAAACAGGATCACTTCGGTTTTGGCAGGAGAAAAGTGAAAAAATAAAAAAAAGCAGGATTTACTTCCCGCCTTTTCCTGCTTTTGCATGTTTTATTTATAAGGGAAAAATTCCGTTCTCCCGGCAATATTCAATGATCTTTTCCGGGTTTTTACCGTTCTGCTGCGGGTCGAGCGAGAGTGCCGGGTGTTCCGGTTCGTCGAACGGCAGATCCAGACCTGGTACATATTTTAATTTCTCCAGATCATAGAATTCCGGTTTATTGGCTTTGCAAAATTCCAGGGTTGCATTCATGTAAAACAGATGGAAACGTTCCTTTCCTACGATTTCTGCTATTTGCCGGCGAATGCTTTCGTCGGGTGAAATGAACGAACAAATGGTGATGATGCCCTGTTCGTTCAGGATTCGGCACACTTCTGCAACCCGGCGCAGGTGTTCGGCCCGGTCGGTCGGTGTGAAATCGAGTTCTTTTGAAAGGCCGGAACGGACGGAACTGCCGTCAAGCAATACTACTGTGGCACCCATTTCAAAGAGTTGTTTTTCGAGGCTGAAGGCCATTTCATTTTTCCCTGAGCCGTGTAATCCGGTTATCCACAAAGTAGCCCCCCGTTGATTATAACGTCTTTGATAAGCTTCTGCCGGAATTAGCCCCTGTCCGCTACGGATCCGTTCCCGGTCCTGATCGCTGATCCTGGAGGGAAGATCATCGGCACTTAGCTGGTCCATGATCATTCCTACGGCAACCGTGTTGTTTGTGACCGGATCAATCAGCACAAATGATCCGGTGCTCTTATTCTTCTTGTAGGCATCAAAGAAGAGAGGCTTATTGGTAGTCAGCACGACCCGGCCAATTTCATTGAGTTCAAAATGATCGACATTCGATTTTTTCAGCGAGTTGACATCGATCCGGTACTGGATTTTATCGATGCGGGCGCGGGTATTGTTATTGGCATGTTTGATAAAGAAATGCGTGTCGGGGTTCATGGGTGTTTCGTCCATCCAAACGAGCATCGATTCAAAATGCCGTTCCATATGAGGCAAATTATCGGGATAAACAATCATATCGCCACGGGAGATATCAATTTCATCTTCCAGCGTTACCGTCACAGACTGAGGCGGGAATGCTTCTTCCAGTTGACCGTCGTAGGTGACAATTTCCCTGATGGCCGAAGTTTTCCGGGAGGGGAGGACCATGATCTTTTCGCCCTTACGAATAATACCCGACGCCACCCGGGCGGAAAATCCGCGAAAATCCTTGTCGGGTCGCAGTACATACTGCACCGGATAACGCATATCTTCAAAGTTTCGGTCGGAACTGATATGGATACTTTCCAAAAAATCAAGCATACATTTGCCTGAATACCAGGGCATATGAATTGATGGCTCCACAACATTGTCGCCCTTCAATGCCGAAAGAGGAATGTAGTTTACGTCAGGAATATCAAGTTGTGTGACGAAATTATCATAGTCCTTGCAGATCTCATCGAAAATTTTCTCTTCAAAATTGACCAGGTCCATCTTATTAACTGCCAGTACAACATGTTTGATACCCAGCAGGGAAACAAGGAAGGTATGCCGGCGGGTTTGTGTGATCACACCCTTGGTCGCATCGATCAAAATAATGGCCAGGTTGGCTGTTGACGCACCGGTGACCATGTTGCGGGTGTACTGTTCATGTCCCGGGGTATCGGCAATGATGAACTTCCTTTTATTGGTCGAGAAATAGCGGTAGGCTACATCAATGGTAATCCCCTGTTCCCGTTCGGCTTTCAGTCCGTCGAGCAGCAGAGCGTAGTCGATTTCTTCCCCCGCATGGCCCATCCGTTTGCTGTCGCGCTGAAGTGCAGAAAGCTGATCTTCGTAAATTTTTTTACTATCGAACAGCAAACGGCCAATAAGAGTTGATTTGCCGTCGTCGACCGATCCTGCCGTCAGGAGCCGGAGTAAATCCTTTTTTTCATCCTGATTCAGGAATGCCTGTATATCGAGTGGTTGTATTGTGTTTTCCATGAATGGTCAAATTGTTAATTTTTAAACTAATAGCTAAAGGCTCACAGCTAATAGCTAATCAAAAATATCCTTCCCGTTTCTTTTGTTCCATGCTGCCTTCCTGATCAAAGTCGATTACCCGGGTGGTGCGTTCTGATACTGTAACCGTCATCATCTCCTCCACGATCTTTTCGATCGTATCAGCTTCCGACTCGATCGCTCCGGTAAGCGGATAACAGCCCAGTGTCCGGAAACGTACTTTTCTCATTGCTGCTTTTGCCGCGAGTTCTTTTGGCATCCGGTCATCATCGACCATAATCAGATTACCATCCAGATCAACGATCGGGCGTTCTTTTGCGAAATAAAGCGGTACAATGGGAATATTCTCGAGGCGGATATATTGCCAAACGTCAAGTTCTGTCCAGTTGGAGATGGGGAAAACCCGGATCGATTCACCCTTATGGACGCGGGCATTATAGATATCCCAGAGCTCAGGGCGCTGGTTTTTGGGATCCCATTGGTGATATTTGTCGCGGAATGAGAAAATACGCTCTTTTGCGCGCGATTTTTCTTCATCGCGGCGTGCGCCTCCAAATGCAGCGTCAAATTTATACTTACTGAGGCCTTCAAGCAAAGCCTGTGTTTTCATAATATCGGTATGAACTTTACTTCCATGGGTAAACGGACCTACCCCTGCTTCATACCCTTTTTTATTGTAGTGAACGATCAGGTCCCAGTTGTTTTCCCGGGCATAGTTATCACGAAAGGCAATCATTTCACGGAATTTCCATTTCGAATCGATATGCATTAAAGGGAAAGGGACCTTCCCCGGGTAAAAGGCCTTTTCGGCCAGCCGGACCATGACCGAAGAGTCCTTGCCAATGGAATAGAGCATGACCGGGTTTTCAAACTCGGCAGCTACCTCACGGATAATGTGGATCGCCTCAGCTTCCAGTTCCCGTAAATGTGTCAGGTTGTATTGAGTCATCTAGAAATTTTAATTATTAATTTAATTTCAACCGGCCGCAGTACCTTCGACAGCCTTATCCTTATGGTATTTTCTGCAGACTGGCATAAAAGGCCGGTTTTATAATAACAATTAATTGCCCTCCGTATTGCTTACCGGCTGGTTAAAAAACATAAGGCAGCAAAATTAACCGATTCCCTGTAAAATTGATAGGTATTAATTCTTATTCTTACTTATTCTTAATAAAAGGGCCAAATTAGCGGGATCAGCGTGATGGATATGATGAACACGATGAGATTTAGCGGGAGCCCCACTTTGGCGTAGTCTCCGAATTTGTAATTTCCAAGTCCCTGTACCAGCAGATTTGTCTGATAACCGATCGGGGTGGCAAAACTCGACGATGCGGCAATACAAATGGCAATAAAGAAAGGCTTTGGATCGACATGCAATTGTTGCGCTGCAGAGTAAGCTATGGGAAATATTAAGGCTGCCGAAGCATTATTGGTAATAACTTCTGTGAAGACATTTGTGATCAGGTAGATCGTGATCAGGACACCTATCGGGCCATATGACTTTGAAAAATTAATTGCAGTGGTGGCGATCGCGTCGGCAGCTCCCGAATTTTGCAGGGCTTTACTCAGCCCAAAAGCGCAGGCAATAGTGATGAGAACATCCCAGGACACAGCTTTTGTGTATTGCCGGTTAGGCAGAATATTGATCCAGGTCATGATAATGGCAACAAGGGCAGCGAAATAGAACATATCGGGGCGTTCACCGTTAATTTTCGGTAAAAAGTCACTTAAGGTGGCTCCGAGGATCATAAAAAGCAAGAGTATAAGTGCTGCCAAACGTTGTCCGCGGTATCGGGGCGGGGGAACTTCTCCGATGAAGGAAGTCAGGTAAAACGTTTTTGATCCGCTCCAGTTTTTGATAAAATTTTCGTTGGTCAGGAGAACCAGGCTATCACCATCTTTCATCCGGACCGAACCTACATTGGTGGAAATGGCTTCACCATTCCTGTATACGGCAAGGACTTCAGCCTGATAGTGATTCAGAAAGTCAAATTCATCAATCGTTTGATTAATACCGGGAAAACGTGGAGCAATCACGACTTCAATCTGCTTGATGTCTGTGCTTTTGTAAAACCGCCCAAATCCCTTCATGGCTTTTAATTCCAGTTGGCGGTGGGCTATTAACGGAAGCAGAATGTCCGATTTGACGGCGATGACCAGATTGTCGTCCTGCTGCAGGATATATTTTCCTTTGCGGGCGTCAATCAGCTCATTATCCCGTTCAATCGAGTGGATAATAATGTCTTTTAACTGATGGCTTCGACCGTTCGTAATTTCTTCTCCCACGAGGGTGCCGTTCGGCGGCAGCGAGGCATCCAGAAAGTATTCTTTATAATCGAAACGTTGACGTTTGCTGTTATTTTTCTTGCCGGGAAGGATGCGCATACCGATAAATGAAAGATAAAGCAGTCCTGCCAGCGCGACCCAAATGCCTACCTTTCCCAGTTCAAACATATTCAGACCGTCCAATCCGTTCTCCAGCATTAATCCGTGAACTACCAGGTTGGTCGACGTTCCGATCAAGGTACATACCCCGCCCAGAATGGTTGCGTAAGAAAGGGGGATGAGGAACTTTTGAGGGGAGAGATTCATCTTTTCTGCCCAGTTTTTAACGATAGGGGCAAAAATGATCACGACCGGTGTATTATTTAAAAATGCGGAAATAGTTGATATGGGTAAGAGGATTTTTAATAGCGTAAACGGCATTTTACCCCGGCGTTTGGGAAGAAAGGCCCGTGCGATCACGTTCAGTCCGCCTGTTTGTCTGACGCCTTCACTTACGAGGAAAAGGACGCCTACCGTCAGCATCCCCTTATTCGAGAATCCGGCCAGACTTTCTTTACTGTTAATAATACCTGTTGCCATTAATACCACCAGGGCCGAAAAAAGGATCAATCCCGGGCGCATGAGGTCATATATCAGGGCGATGATCATAAGGATGATCACGGCCACTACAAAATAGCCTTCAAATGTCATTTTTTCACTTTTGTTACAAATGTAGGTTTATTCGGTCAGGCCGGCATGGAGATAAATACTTATTTCGGATATCTTTCTCTTGCCGCCAGGCCTGATTGCCGGGCGAGAAAGCCACCATACATGCCGCAGGTTCCGGTACTAAAAATTGGTTTTTTTAGTTTTTTACCTTGCATGTTGGAATTTAAAAACCTATTTTTGCACCCGCCTTTATACAAAAAGGCGATTTGAAATAAGGAGGACTCAGTAGCTCAGCAGGTAGAGCACATCCCTTTTAAGGATGGGGTCCTGGGTTCGAATCCCAGCTGAGTCACTTTTAGAAAAAGACAAATTATTGTCAAATGATGAAAATCCGTGTAAATCAAGTGTTTACACGGATTTTTTTATTTCCCCGAAAGTCATTTAAAAGCCAAAAAATGCCTGTTTTAGGCACTTTTTTGTACCAATTTTGTTACAGAAGCTTTTTTAGTGAAAATTTTCTGTAACAAACATAAGTCTCTGATTTGTCGCATTTTGTCACAGTACAGCTCGATAGGTTAATGTAGTTTTAAACGTTAATTTTTAGCAAAATGAGTGACAATTTTAAGATTTTCTTCTATCCCAGGAAAAACTATGTAAACAAGAATGGAGAGGTAAGTATCAGGGTATTTCTTGTTTTGAACGGAGAACGAGCCCCATTTACCTCGGAAATCACCACCCCAATGGAACTTTGGGATGATGAAGAAAACTGTGCATCTGGTGATTCCAAACAAGTGCTTGCTATAAATGAGAAGTTGGACGATTTAAAGGCTGAACTAAAATTTCATTACAAGGAGCTAAAACGACATGATGTTTTGGTTACTGCAGAACAAATAAGGGAAGCTTATTTAGGAACGACTGTAAAGAACCATAAATTATTGGAAACTTTTAAAGAGTATAATGATGGTTTGAGTAAACGAGAGGGGAAAGACTTGTCATCAGCTACAGTCTCAAAATATAAGCGCACATATAAACGTCTGACGGAGTATATTAAGGAAAAACACAAGAGGAATGACATATCATTCCGTCAAATCAACTATAGTTTTATAAAAGGATTTGATGATTATTTGACTACCACCTGGAATTGCGATACAAATACCAAAGTAAAGTATCTTCAGCACTTAAAAACGATTGTAAACATTGCACGCAATAATAATTGGATTTCATCTGACCCATTCTCAAATTTTAAGATAAAAAGAAAAAAATCTGATCGCGGATATCTGACTCAAGATGAATTGGTTGCCATGATGCGAAAAAAGTTTAACGTTAAACGTCTTGAACAGGTTCGGGACGTTTTTGTCTTCTGCTGTTTTACAGGACTTTCCTATATAGATGTCAAGAATTTAAAGAATGAACATATCCAAAAAGCCTTTGATGGAACATTCTGGATAAGAAAGAAAAGGGAAAAAACCGGAGTGCAATCCGATGTTTTAATGCTGAAAATAGCAAAACTTATCCTGGATAAATACAAAGGGATGTCAGGTGATGGCTATGTCCTTCCGGTAATCAGTAACCAGAACATTAATGGATATTTAAAAGAAATCGCTGACGTTTGCGGTATTGAGAAAAACCTAACTTTTCATTTGGCCAGGCATACTTTTGCCACGACAGTTACATTAGCTAAGGGAGTTCCTTTAGAAACGGTTAGTAAAATGTTAGGTCATACAAGTTTAAAAACTACCCAAATATATGCTCGGATTACAGATCAGAAAATCGGGTGGACAATCCCGCAAAGACCGTCAATGGATTTGCGCATGTCGGTGGGGCGTGCATACACATGAAAACGTAACTGCGAGGTGAGCGAAAACATCCTTACCTTCCTGTCAGTGTCCGGAGTAAATCCCGGGGAATATCATATCCGCACGTTAAACGGCTGCCGTCCGGAAAAAGGATCTCGATATCATGGCCGTTGTGAAAGCCTTTTGCCGCCGAAGTGATGGTAACAAAATCATCCCCCCCGCCATGCTCCTGGCGATAACGTTTTTTCCAGTAATAAAAATTAGCCTGACTGATCCCGCGGGCCCGGCAATACGATTTTTGACTCTCTCCCGATGTGGCACAATCCCGGATGTGCGCATACATCTCTTCTTTTCTGTTCATAGCTTCCGATTTTTATTGTGCCGAAGCTATTAACTTTGATTGGTCAAATCAAGACGGGGATTATCGTAGGCTTACCTTTTACGCCGCCGATTAAGCCCACAATGGCTCCAATAGCGTAGATTAGCTTCGTTGCCGGGTCGAAATACGAGGTGACCATGCTGGTGGCTTCGGTAATTCCGGCAGAGCCATCGCCTTGTGCGAATAGTATTGTAACCCAGAATGAAAAGAACAGGGTTAATATGGATTTCAATGAATTGATTTTTGCCATAATGATTTATTGTTTTTGCTTCTCTGTCAAAAATCAGGAGAAGCGGTTTTACTAATTTTTTATCGGAATCTCTCCTAAGGATGTGGCAAAACCACTATGATGGAATTAGGCTTTACCCGTAATCTTTTTCCTTCATATTCTTTAGAATTTGGTTACTACTCAGGCAGACTTTTTCCTGCCTGTAACCAAATATAAAGGCTTAAATCACTGAAAAATAAAATGGGGAGTATGTGGAAGTGTGTGGCTGTGTTTGGCGTAGATTTATTTTGTGAAATTAGTGAATTAAAATATGACTAAAATAAATTCTAATACAAACATATTCTTAATAATGAATAGATTATTTGTTTCAAATCTTTAATTCTCTCTTTTTATTACAATATAATAATTGATAGGAAATGTATATTCAATCTATCACCTAACATCTTAATAAGAATTATTCTACAACAAGTTATTTTAGGAAAAGTATATTCAGAAAACACCTGGCCGAGATATTGGAAATTAAAGTTATTTAATACCTCTTAAGCTATAATACTTTAATCCCTATTCATATTTTTCGCCAAAAACATTTTTTGCTTCATTGTAACCAATTTGAAATATCTCCTTACCATGATTAACATCAAACAATCCAAATTTTCTTAATAACTTAGGTTCAATAAAAACGGTAGTATTTTTCTTTTTTTCATGTATTTTTGAAGAAATACTTAACTGAAAGGATCTGAGTGCCGTTTGAAAAATTCCCAAAGGTTCATTTACCGTGTCTATTGGATTTACAAAAGCACCAATTAATTGTGAAGAAATTTCTTGTATCGGTTCAATAGGGAAATTATTGGTTATGCCTCCATCTATGTAATAATTACCATTAATTTTATATGGTTTAAATATTATTGGGATGCTGCTTGAAGCAATAACTGCATCTATAATACTTCCACTATTTAAATATTCTACTTTTCCACTGCAGTAATTAGTTACAGCAATCCAAAGCGGTGTCCTCAAATCCTGCAGTAATCTCGTTCTTAAATTCTTTTTTAAGACTTCTTTAAGGCCAGTCATTTCAAGAAACCCGGATTTAGGGAAACCCAACCGAACAAAATCAAATAATTTCCTTTGACTAAAGATTTCAAATATTTCTTCCGGGGAATATCCATCACAGTAAAATGCCCCAACAATGGAACCAGCACTAACGCCTGATACTACATCAGGAATAAAATTCAATTCATGCATGGCTTTTAAAACCCCAATATGTGCAAATCCTCTGGCAGCACCACCACTTAAAACAAGGCCTGTATTGTATTGATTCACTATTTTCATAACCTGTCCAATAGATTAATTAACTTTTTTTTCAATGAATATGTCACTTCACGAATTATAGCTTCAACTTCTATTTTTGAAAGTTTTTTTATGAAAGCTATTTCCTCAATTGACATTTGGTCTATCAGATACAGATCCATAATGGTTCTTTTAATTACAGGAAGATTTAAAAGTTCCTTTTTAATTATAGTATTAATTTGTTCCTTATTTAAACTGAGCATAATATCGCTAAGGATGCTTTCCTCATCCTCTGAAATAAATAAGTCATTTGCCGAATATTTTTCAGCAAGCTGCTTATAATCGTCAAGTTCCTCAGTAGGAATAATCTCATATTCAGCATCAATTGAAAAATTTTCTTCCAAATCCTCAAATTCAATTTTTACGAGTTCTTCGAAACGCTCCATATTTTCTTTTTCGAATTCAGCTTCCTTTAATTTTTCATTCAAAAACTCATCGGTTTTTCGGTACAACCAAATTCTGCTTTTATCTGCTTCGGACGGAATTTCGTCGATGTTGTCATAAATAATCAAGAAAAGCTCATCAATAAGTTCCTGAAGACTATACTTGTCTTTCTTTATATAATTAACTGCTTGAGCCGATTTCAATCTCCGCCTGATATAATCTGGTAGCTGAGTCACCAGAATTTTTAATAATCTGTCAAAAAGCTCCTTAGAACCTTCAGTCTTTAGTTTTTTTAAATGTGGTATATTTTTGCTTAAAACTTGACTCTGACGGGTTTGTTGACCCTTTAATTTGAACTTCTTCTCCTTATGGATTTTTTTATTGAGTTTAACTTCAATTTTATTGAACAAAGGTAAAATACAATCTGTAGGATTCATCCTTTCTTCCTGCAGTAGAAATACATCGTTTCTCGTTTTTATAATAGCAGATAACTGATAGTTTCTGTTTTTTATCCTATCAATATAAAATTCAACATTTATGTTTTTAAGCTCACTGTTATTCAGCGAACTTATTTTTTCTATTTTATCATCAATCAGCTCTTTTAACCGATTTCTCTCATTTCTATTTTTGATTATTTGTTCATTTACAATTTTATAATTCATGGCTTAACAGTTTTGGTTATTAATCGTTTTTTAGAGTCTCTTCACCAAATTTTCAAACAACATACCAAATCCAATAAGGAAATATAAAATATGAAAATCATCTTTTCAAGAGTGTCAATTTGTCTTTGTTTTTTTAATCTGAAGCGACAATATGTCTTTCGGTGATTTATGAAATTAAAGCATTAGACATTAGCATAAACAACTTACTGACAAGCAATTAATGATTTTCGATGCCAGTGCTCTTTACTTTTTCGCGATTGGCATATCATTTGAAATCTGCCCGTTGAAAAATCAAAAAAATTTATGTCTAACTTAAAAAATGGAGGGTAAAATTATGGCATTAGCTAGATTATCTAACAGTTGGTTTCCATCATTTCCTTCATTATTCGACAACTTCATCGAAGGAAATTTGACAGATTGGAACAGTTCAAATTATGCAGGCGAAAACTCAACTTTACCTGCAGTTAACGTAAAAGAAACTGAAAACGATTTTCAGCTTGAGGTTGCTGCCCCAGGCTTGAAAAAAGACGATTTCAGGATTAATTATGACAATGGCAGGTTAACTATTTCTTCTGAAAAAGAAGCTAAGCATGAAGAAAAAGAAGGGGAAAAAGTTACCCGTAAAGAATTTTGCTATCAATCATTTCAGCGTTCATTTAATGTTTCAGAAAAAATTGTAGATGCTGATAAGATTGAAGCAAAATACAAAGATGGAATTCTTTATGTAACACTTCCAAAACGTGAAGAAGTAAAACCGAAACCTGCAAAAGAAATCAAAATTTCATAAATTGAAAAAGAAGGCAAGGCACACTTTGCCTTGCTTTCTTTTTTAATCTTTACTTAAAGAAATGGTATTATTAAATTAGTAACCAAATTGTTTTTTTAAGACTTGTTCATACAAATGACTAATACTTTAAAACTAAGAATATGAAAACAACAAATCAAAACACAGTAGAGAAATTAAATAAATTGTTGGCTGACTATCAAATTTATTATCAAAATTTAAGAGGTTTGCATTGGAACATTAAAGGACTGGATATTTCGGAGATGCTGGTTCTTCGTCACTTTTGGTGAATAAAAACTGAGGG
>JBCFBK010000071.1:0-24564 GCA_038562555.1 Prolixibacteraceae bacterium
ACAGCCGTGTTTTTTTAAAATAACACTTTAGGCGGAATTTTTTGCGAGGGCTTTTTCCCTGTGATTTGCTTTTTATAATTATAACAAGAATCACCAGAAAATACAATACACGACTGTATCGATACCAGATGGGCAAATGGGGAATGTAGTTCTTCCCGATGGATCTGAGGTTTCTCTAAACTCAGGATCAACATTGCGATATCCCCACCTGTTCAGAACAACGAAACGGGATGTCTATTTCTCGGGAGAAGCATATTTTAAAGTTAAAAGTGATAAGTCACAACCATTCTTTGTTCACCTGGATGAATATATCATTCAGGTAACCGGAACCTCCTTTAATGTGCGATCGTACGCGGATCAGCCTGTTGAAACCACCCTGATCGAAGGGAAAGTAAACATTATAAACTATACAGGAAAGGATCTGGCTAATTTGCTTCCCAATCAAATGTTTCATTTCAATATAATTGATCATAAGGCAGAGATACGTAGGATAAATCCGGAAATTTACACGATGTGGAAGGAAGGAAAATTACTTCTTAACAACGAGAATCTGGGTGAAATTGCTGAAAAATTAGAGCGATGGTATCATGTACAAATTGAATTCACAGACGAAAGGATCAAACAGAAAAGAATAACCGGTACGATCTTAAAAAGTAAGCCTTTTGACCAGATTATAAAGATCCTGGCAATAAAAGAGTCTCTGAATTATCATATTCAGGTGCGAACAGACGCGCCTGATATTATTACATTCTCATTGAATTAGTCGTAACTACTAAAATTGAAAATTATGATGATATAACAATTACGATTAAGAGAGAGCAAAGACAAGCTCGCTTGGGTTTGCCGGGCGTGAGTAATTTGCACGAAGCGAAAACTGAAAGTTCAGCAATTGGCGATAAACAACAGGAGGATTCGATCTGTATCGTCTGAAATTAAAAAGGCAGCAAAGATGCGCGCACATTTTCGCTGCCATAAAAATCAAACATAGTTGTTTAATTCAAACATTTCAAATTTATGAAAAAAAAACAAATGTGTTGCAGTCAAAAAAGATTGCAGACTAAAATCTTTTTAGTCATGAAATTAACTATTGTACTCATCTTGACCTGCATTTTTGCAGCTCATGCAAACTCCTGGTCGCAGGGGGTGAAGTTAAGCCTGGCAATGCCTCAGGCATCAATTATTCAGGTTTTAAAAGAAATTGAAAACCAAAGTGAATTTTATTTCTTTTATGATGAAGCGGAATTGAAGCAGCAAAAAACGTTTGAATTTGATGTGAAGGATGCTTCTATTCAGCAGGCATTGGACCAACTCCTGCAAAATACGAACCTCACGTATAAGATCATTGACCGCTATATTCTGATCAGTCAAAAAGGACAGTCAAACATGACCACACAACAGCCAGGCTTGCGAACTGTTTCAGGTAAGGTAACTGACAAAACGAATGTCGGTTTACCCGGAGTAACGGTGACTATTAAGGGGACAAACAAAGGAAGTATTACTGATATTGAAGGGAATTATAGTCTGCGAAATATTCCTTCCGATGCGATACTGGTGTTTACATTTGTCGGAATGCAATCGCGTGAAGTGCCGATTGCAGATAAAACCAGGATAGACATTGTCATGGAGGATAAAACTATTGGAATTGAAGAGGTAGTGGCTATCGGTTACGGGACTCAGAAGAAAGTAAACATCACTGGATCCGTTTCGACTGTTAACAGCAAAAATTTGGTTCAGGTTGTATCAACAAGTACTTCCCAAGCTTTACAAGGTCGCATGTCAGGTATTCAAGTATCACAGAATGATGGAAGTCCAGGATCAGGCTCCAGTATTAAGATCCGGGGTATAGGTTCTTTGAAATCAAATAACTCTCCTCTTATTGTTGTGGATGGGTTCATTGGAAGTCTGGATGACATAGCTGCGGGAGATATTGAATCTATATCCGTGCTTAAGGATGCGGCATCTTGTGCCATTTATGGGTCGCGTGCTGCCAATGGCGTAATTTTGCTAACTACAAAACGAGGAAAACCGGGCAAAATGACTGTTGATTTTCGTGCAGAGTATGGTATGCAAAGTATAACGAAAAAACCGGATTTTCTCGATGCACAAGAATATGCACAAAAGCAAAATGAGGAAAGGATCTATAATAAACAACAGCCTTATTGGACAGGAGATCTTTCTCCTGAAAAATTAGGTCAGGGAACCGATTGGTATGGTTACATTTTTGATCATCAAAAACCAATTCAGAATTACCATCTTGGTATAAGTGGAGGAACTGAATCAACGCGTTACGCAATCTCTTTAGCATATATTGACCAGAAAGGAATCGTTCTAGGCTCATCTTATAATAGAACAAATCTGCGGGCAAACTTCGATCATGAGTTTAATAAAAAAATCAAGTTGGGTGTTAATATTGATCTTAGAAGATCAAATTCTTTTGATGAAACCGGGGGAATATTTAATCTGTCAAAATCAATTATGACTACATCTCCGACAGTTCCTATTTTTTTCCCTGATGGATCTCCTGGTATATTTTTACCAAGTAAGCCTGGGGAAAAGACTATGGATGGTTACCTGACTCCTAATTTAGTGAGAGGTAGTAATGCTAATACCGTACAAGGATTTCTGGCTCGTACCAATCTATTTTTAGAGATTGAGCTATTAAAGGGACTCACATTTAAATCTGTTTTCAATAAAAGTATATCGTATGATGATACAAAAGAATGGACTCCAACTTATGCATATTACTCCCCTGAAAACTTAACAAGTCCTGCAATTAGTAATTCTACTGCTATACTTTCAAATTCGTGGTTATCCAGTGATACTTGGGAACTCCAGGAAATATTAGCCTATAAATTAAGCATAGAGAACCATAATATCTCACTGTTTGCAGGATTCTCATCCGAAGAAGCAAATTCAAAAGATATGAGTGGGATAAAAACAAACTTTCCCGGGAATAACCTTCAAGTCATGAGTGCCGGAAGTGTCATTAATTCATTGTCCGGCACAACAAGGGAATCTGCTGTTACCTCACTATTTGGGCAAATTAACTATGACTATAAAGGTAAGTATCTCTTTCAGTCGAATATCCGCCGGGATGGATCCTCTGTTTTTGCTCCCGGGAAACAATTCGGTGTATTTCCCTCAATATCCGCAGGTTGGAGACTAAGTGAAGAGCCTTTCATAAAAAAGATAAGTCAAATAAGTAATCTGAAGTTGCGTTTAGGCTATGGAAGTTTGGGTAATGCAGGAATACCTCAATATGCATGGATAAGCACTTATCAATTAACAGATGGACAGCCATTTGGATCTCATATTCAAGTATGGACGCCGGCATACTATATCACTGATATGACTAACCCGGATATAAAATGGGAAACTACAACGACTTTTGATTTGGGAATGGATCTTGGATTATTTGATAGCCGTTTAAATGTGGTTGCAGATTATTATCGGAGAAATACAACAGATATGCTACTTGATGCCACAATACCCGGATCGTCCGGTTATATTAAAGGACCTGTCATAAACTTAGGCAAGGTTCAAAATAAGGGATGGGAATTTACTGCATCTTGGGGCGACAGTAACGGAAGTTTTAAGTATGGTGCGTCATTTAATCTTTCACATAATGAAAATACGGTAATTGATATGGGTGGAATCAAGCCGCAAATTGAAGGAGGAAAGATTGTGAAAGAAGGATTGCCAATTAATTCATTTTGGGGATATAAAACAGATGGAATATTCCGCACTTGGGATGAAGTAAATTCTTATCCGCATTTTACAGGAGATTTTCGTCCAGGAGAATACAAAGTGGTGGATGTAAGCGGATCTGCTGGAGTCCCTGATGGTAAAATTACAGCAGAGGACAAGGTATTTTTAGGAGACAGGAACCCCAAATATTATTATGGTGCAACGCTCAATGGAGAATGGAAAGGTATTGATATAAGCATATTGTTTTCGGGGGAGGCTCAAAAGAAAGCACTCTATGAAAACATATGGGGAACAGGTCCTTCAACTGGTTATGGCCAAACTATGAAATACTGGTTTGATAATCGTGCAATTTTAGATGCTTCCGGAAATGTGATAAGCGGAACAACACCTGTTGCTGGTACTAAGTTTAATGACTGGAATTATTACTCGGATGGTAACATATATGACGTATCATTCTTAAGAGTTAAGAACATTCAAATAGGCTACTCAATACCCAAGAAACTGTTAACCCGACTTAAGGTAAGCCATGTACGAGCATACATTAACTCGGTTAATCCAATTTTGTTTACAAAGTATATCGGTGCGGATCCTGAAACGACTTCTGATGTAAGTAACGTGAGATTTGGATCCTCTGGTCGTGGCGGGTTCCAATACTATCCGGTTTCTAAAACGTACAGTGTGGGTATTTCTGTAAAATTCTAATTAAAAAGCTAAATACTATTCACATGAAAAATTATATAATTCTATTCGTATGGTCAGTTCTGCCAATTCTATTAAATTCCTGTGGAGAAGATTTCCTCACTAAATATCCAGATGATAAAATTAGCTCAGGAACATTTTTCAAAAATGAAACTGATTTCATCAATGCTGTAAACGGAGTATACGACGGATTGATAAAAGAAGGTGATTCTGAATTTTTTCCTATGAACGATATGGCGACACCTTTTGCCAATGGAGGTGGAGGACGTTTTACCATCTACAAATTTGGGGTCGTTGGTTTAAATAGCAGCTGGGTCAGGGCCAGTGAGCAATGGAACACTCTTTATACAGCCATTGGCCGAGCCAATAATTTGCTGGCCAATATTGATAATAAAGAGGCAGTTATCTCGGAGACCATGCGTAACCGAATCAAAGGAGAAGCGCTCTTTATCCGGGCTTATGCCTATTTTACATTAACCTACCTGATGGGTGATGTTCCACTCATTACGAGTCCGCAAAAATATGAAGAGTTACTTGTTTCCCGTACACCCAAAACTGAAGTTATCAACCATATTATAGATGATTTAAAATCAGCAGAAACACTACTTCCTTCTGTAAAAACTTATAGGGGTACCAAGAACCTTGGTCGGGTTTCAATGGGCGCAGCCAAATCGCTTCTCGGTAAAATATATATCTATGAAAAACGCTGGCAAGAAGCCAAAGATAAACTGCTCGAAGTAATTTCTTCCGGAGACTATGTTCTTAGTCCGAATTTTTCCGATCAATTCTGGCCTGCAGGTGAAAACGGACCGGAGTCAATATTTGAACTCCAATACGAGAATTATGATACAGGTTCGAGCGACGCAAATAAATATGTCACCTTTATCGGATTTACCAATTTGTCAAATACTGCATTCAGTGATGGATATAATTATATTAATCCGACTCAGTATTTTACCGATTTATATGAAACAAAGAATGGGTATAAGGTTAATAGTACCTTTAAAGAAGTTGTGGCAACTTCACCATACCGTACTTGGGTGTACAATTACAATTGCATTGATCCATCTTTTAATCCTGCATTACCTTTTGACAATCGAGACCCCCGTCTTAAGTGGACGATCTGGTATGAAGATACTCCATACATCACCGAATTCATGAGCCGTACAGGAATGACCGGCGTCAATTTCAAATCAAGGTATATTCCAGAGTCCAACTATGCATCAGTTAAATATAACATCGGAAAAATAGGATTGGCTGCCAAAAGTCCAATGAACATGATTATTATTCGTTATGCAGATGTTTTGTTGCTATATGCTGAAGCAAACATAGAATTGAACAATCTTACAGAGGCTGTCAAATATATTAACATGGTTCGGCAGCGACCTAGCGTAATGATGCCTACAGTTGAACAGGTAGGGACAATTACCGGAACACCTGTTGCAACAGATAAGTTGGAATTGACAAACTTTTTACGTAAGGAGAGATTTCGGGAGCTAGCGTTTGAGTGGGGACACATGTATTCTGATATGGTCCGATGGGGCATACTTGCCGAGGAAACGACTGCTTATTGGACAGCCAACAGAGATGGATTCAACAATCCTGCATTGTCATCCTTTAGCAAGGACTATTATCTGTGGCCAATACCGCAGGCTGAAATTGTCAAAAATCCAAACCTCACACAGAATCCAGGATACTGAGTGTCACGAACAACGCAAGCTGGAGCTGTGTAAACGATGGGAGCAGGCCCCCGGAGCCGTGCACGCGCTGGTACCAAACCACCTTTAAGCTGCTGAGGTTAAAAGCCAGGGTGGTGAGTGTTAAAGGAAAAGGCATTACAAAAGTAAGATGGTTGTTACTGTACATTGAAAGATGGTCGGTAGCTCCTCTCCAAAAAGAAGACGGCACGATAGTGGCTCGTATCAAAGGGGTTCAGCAAAGTTCGCTGATTTCACCACTGATGAGCGCCATTTATCTCAATGAGGTTAACAAGATACTTGAAGAGGCAAAGGAGTCCTGTTGGGGATTTCAGAAACTTTTCCGGATTCACTGAAGCGCATGAGCGCCTTGAACAAATGCCTGGCTTTCACCCAAATGGTCAATCATGAATTTCTGGACGAAAGCTTCAAAATAGAGCGAGCAACTTTTTCGGACGGGACCACGGTAACAGTTAACTGGGAAACGAAAAATGTTGAAATTAAACCTGAATTAAAAGTTAAATAATGAAATTTTCTTTGATTATTCTGATCCTTTTTGCCGGCTCGACTCTATCTTCGGCGCAATTGTCGCGATGGTCGGATAGCGATTATCAAAAGCTTGTATCACAAGCTGATCTCATTTATCAGCAACCGGTAAGCCGGAGCGAAGCAGGACAGCCTGTCGGGAACGGGAAAATGGGAAGTCTGGTTTGGACGATCCCTTCACAAGTGAAGATGCAGGTTAATCGTGTCGATATTTTTGCAAGCAATTCAGCGACTAATAATTTTTTCGAGCGGAATACCGATTATTGCGGAGGTGCAGCATTTGTTGATTTTGATTTCGGTGAAGAAGTTTTTGTCGGGCCGGATTTCCGGCAGCATTTGTCGTGTTATGATGGTTTGGTCAAAGTATGGGGAAAATCGGTGAATATGGACCTGCTGGCCTGGAACGAGCAGGATGTGATGGCTGCCCGGGTTTATGATCAACGGAAACGTTCTTTACCGGTTTTTATCAATCTTCGTATGCTTCGTATGCCGGTGAGCAAAAAGGGCAATCATACCGCGATTTCAAAAATCAGCACTTTCGAAGGTAATATTGTGCTTACTCAGGAATTCAGGGAAGATGATTATTACTGCGGATCGGCCGTTGTTATCGGCGTCTCCGGCACCGGTGCCAGAGCAGAGTTGACCGACGAGTCAACCGTCCGGTTGGTCACGGAACCGGGGGCCGGTCAATTTTCAGTGTTAATTGCCAGTGCCGCCGGTTTCGATCCGCAAAAGGATCTGGTTGCAGAGGCTGTTGAAAAACTGCAGGACGCGAAGCTAAAAACATATGATGGTTTATATCAGTCAAATCAACAATGGTGGAGCGACTTTTGGCGTCAGTCCTTTATCCGGCTGAGCAGTCCGGACGATGTAGCTGATTTTATTGAGCAAAATTATACCTATTACCTTTATATAATGGCATCAAGCTCCCGAGGGAATTATCCTGTAAAATTTAACGGGATGTTGTGGACGACCGGCGGAGACCGTCGTCAATGGGGCGGTGCGTATTGGGGAGCTAACCAAAGTTGTTTGTATAATGCGCTGTTTCCCACCAATCATTTGGAATTGATGGATCCGATGTTTAACATGTATTCATCCGCCTACGGTTCGTTCGAGACTGCTGCCCGTCAGCAATGGGGATCGAAAGGGATTTATATTCCTGAGACCGTTGGCTTTGATGGGGTTCCCGAACTGGCTGAAGATATTGCCGGGGAGATGCGGGCCCTTTACCTGCTTCAAAAGCCCTGGGAACAACGTTCAAAAGGGTTTATGGATTACGCAGAGAACAAACAGCCGTTTTTAAGCAGATGGAACTGGAAATACACCGGGCAGTGGATCGATGGCCGTTTTATTTTTAAAGAAAGGGGTGATGGTCCCAATGGCCCGGTCAATCACATCTTTTCCCGTTCTGCAAAAATTGCTTATCAGTATTGGCAGAAATATGAATACACCTGCGACCTGAATTGGTTAAAAGAAAAGGCTTACCCCATGCTGAAAGGGGTTGCTGAATTTTACAGGAATTACCCGAACATTAAAAAGGACACGGATGGTAAATACCATATTTATCATGTAAACGATAATGAATCGATCTGGGGAGGGCACAATACAGTCGAGGAAATTTCTGCGATGATGGGAATTTTTCCCGTTGTTATTAAAGCCTCAGAAATTTTAAAGATGGATCAGGAGATGCGTCCGGTGTGGAAGGAATTCCTGATAAATTTATCTTCTCTGCCAACGAATCGCAATTATCCCGATGGGGTTGAATCTCCCGAATTTTGGGTGGGGTCGTTGCAACCTGAAAGCAAAGTCCGCGGGAATGGTCAGCGTCCCCCGGATGGCAACACCATGCCGGTGTGGTTTTTCGATCTATGTAACCCCGGGGGCGATTCGGACAGGCTGAAAATCGCCCAAACAACTTTCAACAGGTATTTCAAAGACGGTATCAATAAGGATAGCTATCCCTATGTTTTATCGAAAATTCCTGCTGCCGGTGCTATATTGGGAAGCACCGACGCGGTGCGGTTTCTGCTTCCCAATCAGATTCGCCGCAGCCCCAAAGATGAAGTTTTGCCTAACCGGATGGACCTGAGCGAAGGATTTTACACGACCAACATTCAGCGTTTGGGACGTGCTGCCGACGCTTTGCAACTGGCATTGGTTCAAAGTTTCCCTCCTGCTCCGGGAAAAGAACCGGTGATCCGTATTTTTCCCGCTTGGCCCAGAGAATGGAATGCGCAATTCTCGTTGCTCTGCCGAGGCAATTTTTTGGTCACTTCTTCAATGAATCAGGGAGCGATCAGCTTTGTGGAAGTAAAATCACAGGCCGGACAAGTATGTCATCTAATTAATCCCTGGGGAAAAAGGAATATCGATATTTTAAAAAACGGCAAGAAACTGAAAACGACGAATCAGGAGCAACTGTCTTTTAAAACAAACGCCGGTGATCATTTCATCTTGTTGCCGGAAGGCGGTTCTCTTGGGCGCAATAACACCAATTAGTAATACTACTGCGTAAAATCGATGAAATGAATATTTTGAAAAGAAATGTAAACCTCAGATAAAAGAACTATAGACGAACCATGAATCGGGCACTTATTTTTTTTCTATCGATAATCTTGTTTGGGAACAGCGGCAACTTCGCCCAAAAACCTGAAAACCTGTCTGTCCGCCTGGCTAAAACGATCATGCAGCGCCATCCCGATCCGAACAACTATCCCTGGCGATCATGGTGTTATCCGCAGGGGTTCATGCTAATGGGCATGGCTAAGTTATTCAGTACTACAAACGATTCGGTATATTATAGTTATATTTTGAAATATGCCGATGAACAGGTCGATTCACTTGGGAATCTCAACAAGTTCAC
Source organism: Prolixibacteraceae bacterium (assembly GCA_038562555.1). Lineage (GTDB taxonomy): Bacteria > Bacteroidota > Bacteroidia > Bacteroidales > Prolixibacteraceae > JBCFBK01. Next base: position 9,514 of record JBCFBK010000071.1, read on the forward strand.
CGGTAATAGTATGGACGACATGATGGCTGGTTCGGTAGTCGTTTGGGCTTATCGGCAAACCGGCCTCGAAAAATATCGGAGAGCAGCTGATCAAATAAAAGAGGCGTTTCCCGATTACCCGCGAACTTCAGACAGTTTGTTCTGGCACGGAAGGAAAACGAAAGGCGAAGTCTGGGTCGATGGCGTTTTTATGGGGCAGATGTTTCTGACAAATTACCGGAAGTACATTGAGGATGATAAATATTGTTTTGACGAGGCTGCCCGCCAGCTTATTGGGATTTACAACAGACTTCAAAAAGGCAAAAGTGGCTTGCTGTATCACGCATGGGACGAAGATCGTGAGGCTAAATGGGCTGATCCTTTAACAGGATTATCGCCTGAGGTTTGGAGTGAAGGTCTGGGATGGTATGCACTGATACTGGTTGAAACGCTTGAAATTTTCCCGCAAGATCATCCCCGGAGGACTGAACTGGAACAGATCTGCCAAAGTCTGATGTCCGGGTTAAGGAAGGTTCAGGATCGCCGGACGGGCCTTTGGTCCCAGGTTGTTGATAAAGGAGATCGGCCCGACAACTGGCATGACACCTCCGGTAGCGCCATGTTTTTATATGCCATTAAAAAAGCGGTGGAACTGGGCCTCATTCCGGAGAGGCAATTCAATATGGTTGTTAAGAAAGCTTACCAGGGCATGCTGACAAAAACGGTCATCAGTCAGTCAGACGGTTTAATTGATGTGATTGACGCATGCGATGGATTATGCGTGCAACCATCCTACGAAGCCTATATTAATTACCCCAAAAAGATAAATGCAAAAGAAGCTGTTGCCGGTGTACTATGGGCCAGCTGGATCATGGAAAAACCTTTGAAATGACCTTTAACTTACAGCGAAGTTTTTTTATTCAGGTTTTTCTGGTCATTTAGATAGGCTGAAGGAGTTTTGCCGAATTGCTTTTTAAAGCTCTGGCTAAAGTAGGAATGGGAGTTAAAGCCCACCGCGTAACCAACCTCGTCGATGTTGTAATTCCCTTCCTTCATTAATTTGATGGCTTTCTTCAGTCTGACATACCGGATAAATTCAGTGGCCGACTGGCTGGTAAGCGCCCGCATCTTCCGGTGCAGAGAACTGCGGCTCATATTCAGCTCTGCCGCTAACTGCTCGACCGTGAAATTTGCATCAAGAATATGTTTGTCGACGATTGCGATGGCTTTATCCATTAGCTTCCTGTCGGGCGGCATCACATTGGCATCCTCTTCCCATTTTTCGTGTGACTCCGAAAAAGCCTGTTGCATGCGCCTGCGGGTTGCCAGCAGATTGGCGATCTGTGCCTTCAGCAGCTTGTTGTCGAAAGGCTTGGTTAAATAAGCATCGGCGCCGGTTTTTAATCCGCTCACCTTTTTGTCGGTCTCGGAAAGGGCAGTCAGCAGAATGACTGGAATATGACTGGTCCGGATATCTTCCTTTAATTTCCGGCAAAGTTCAAACCCATCCATCCCGGGCATCATGATATCCGAAATTACCAGATCCGGATATAATTCATTGGCCATTTCGAATCCCTGTATGCCATTTCCCGCGACCAATACCCGATATTCCTCTTTCAGTAACCGGCGGATATATTTTTGCATTTCAGGATTATCTTCAACAAGCAGGATTGAATGAGTCTGCTTTTCGTCCGAAAGCACGTCATCATCAGGCTCCGGCAGTGGCACCGTCCAGCTTTCTCTGCCTTGCGGGGGCCCGGATGTCAATTGCCCTTCGTCTCTTAATGGGATCAGCACACAAAAAGCAGCTCCGTCGCCGGGTGAGCTCTGCACCAGGACCGTTCCCTGATGCATGCGGACGTATTCCCGGCAAAGGTGCAGTCCGATGCCGGTTCCCTGTCCATGGGAAGCCTGAGATTGATAGAAACGTTCAAAAATGTCCGGAAGTTCGTCTTTCCCCATCCCCTGACCGTTATCCTTTACGCGAATGCAAAGAACCGATCCTGCGGGCAACGGATCGGTTGCATAATCGAAGCCAGCCATTTCCTTACCGATGTTTGTCACTTCTGCCGACAGACTGATTTCGCCGTGTTCCGGCGTGTATTTAAATGCATTGGAAAGCAAATTAAAAATCACTCTATCCATTTTGTCCGGATCAAACAGCATCTTTGGTTTTGTCACTGACGATTCAAAACGGAATGCAATGGATTTGTCACAGGCACACCCTTCAAAGTCAGTGCAGATATCACGGCAAAGCGCATTAATGTCGGCATATACGGGTGTAAAAACAGCTTTGTTAAACTCCACTTTACGAAAGTCGAGCAATTGGTCGATTAACCGGTGCAGACGTTTGGCATTTCGCTGAATCATGGTCAGGTCACCGGAAGTTTTGGGGCTTAAATCCGGATCGGACAGAATATTCTCCAGCGGGGAGAGGATCAAAGAAAGAGGCGTTCTGAAATCGTGCGAAATGTTGGTAAAGAACTGGAGCTTCATTTGATGGAGTTTCTCTTCATTTTCACGTCTGACACGTTCAAGCAGCAGCTGTTCCTTCAGTTCCTTGTGGACGATGACCTCTTTTCGTATAAACCACAGAATGACGGCAATTAACAGAACATAAAGGGTGTAGGCATACCAGGTAAGCCACAGTGGCGGAAAGATGGTGATTGCAAGTTGTGCCGGGGTGGTTGACCACAGGCCATCATTGTTTGCACTCACGATCTCCAGGGTATATTTGCCGGGAGGGATCTTGGTGAAAATGGCCCTGCCTTCGTTTTGAGTTTCCTGCCAGTTGTCTTCATAGTTCATGAGCCGGTACCGGAACTGGTTTTTCTGAGGCTGAATGTAATTATTTGAAACAAACTCAAAAATGAGGGAGTTTTGGACGTAGTTAAGTTCGATCTTTCCAAGTGATGACAGGCTCTGTCTGAGGGGGCCGTTGGGGTCGGATGGGGCGACTCTTTTATTGTTTATGTAAAGATTTGTCAGAACAACCTCCGGACGATACGGATTCGTTTTTATCGCGGCGGGCATGCAGAGGTTGAAGCCATTCGGTCCGCCAAAAAGCATGCTTCCGTCACGGCATTTAAATGCTGCGCCCGGATTAAACTGGTTTCCCTGCAAACCATCTTTCTGTGAGTAGTTTTTAAATATGTTTTCATCCGGATGATAGCACGATATCCCATTGTCAGTGCTAAACCACAAGTTGCCCCTGCTGTCGTCAAGGACTCCATACACATTGTATCCGGCAAGTCCTTCCTCCGGCGATAAATTCATAAACTGCCGCGTCTCCGGATCATAGCGGTCGACACCGCCACCGGCCGTCCCGATCCATACTTTTCCCGACTGGTCCTCCCATATCGAAAAAACCTCATTGTTGCTGATCCGCTGACCTTTGGTGCTGTTGTAATAATATCGGATAAAATCATTGCTTCCTTTGGGTTTGTAGTTCAGTCCCGAGTGGGTTCCGACCCATAAGCCACCATATGAATCCTTAAAAATGGCACGAATCTGGTTCGAGGAGAGGGAGTTTGGGTCAGTGGCATTGGGGAGGAAAGCAGTTACTTTTTGGGTGCCGAAATCATAATAAAAAAGTCCAATGTTATAGGTTCCAAGCCATAGTCCGTTTTCATCAGGAAGTATCGCATAAAGATTAACGATCGGGGCGTTAAAGATATCCACATGTTTGAAAAGCTGTCTGTTTTTGTCGAAATACCAGAGTCCGTTTGAAAGCGTTCCTACCCATAGCCGGTTATTCCGGTCGAAAGCGATGCACTTAATGTTACCGGTACCGGTGCTTGCCCTTTGAATTACAAACGGAGTAAAGGTATTATCCTTACGGTCGAGCCGGTTCAGGATTCCATTTTCGGTTCCGATCCAGATCGTTCCGTCGGGCTCTTCTGCAAATGAACTGACCACGTTGCTGTTCATAGACAGGTCAGTCCCTCCTCTGTTCATGTTGAAGTGGAGGAATTGATGATCGTATGGGCTGTAATAGGCCACACCGCCTGACCAGGTCCCAAGCCAAACGCTGTTGCGCGAATCAATGAACATGGCGTGGATGCTGTTATGGGTTAATTTATTATACGGATTTTTTCGGATAAGCTGAGTTTTCGACTTACTTACAATGAGTAATCCGTTATAGGTCGCGATCCAGATCCGGTTTTCCCGATCCTTTACAATTTGCCTGACACGATTATGGGGAAGGTGAGTTGCTCCCTGATTCCTTTGATCATAATGCTCAATAAGCAGCCCCTGTTCGTTTACATGATCAACCCCTCCCCATTCATATCCGATCCAGAGCGTGTTGTTATCTTTATTCAGGCAACGAACCGACGATTCCTGTACATGGCAGAAGACGCTGAAGTCCTTGTAAGGTGGGCGGCTGTGATAGACATAGCCGTTATCTGTTCCGATCCATAGATGATCGGCAGCATCAAAAAACGCGTGTGTCAGCACATCACTTTCATCGGTCAAATGAAGCGGTAAAGCATCATATATACTGTCTGAAAGATTAAGCCTGGAGAACTGACCGGAATGCAGCGTGAACAGATCCCCATTTTGATTCTGCAGGACCTGACGGATTGTTGAATTTAAATTTGACCTGGGATTTTCCTTTAAGCGGACCGTTTTAAAATTTTGTCCGGGTTCATCAAAAAAACAAAGCGCGCCATAGGTTGAAATCCATAATCTGCCCGACTGGTCTTTAAAAAGATGAAGAACATTATTGGAGGGTAATGAATGTGAATCTTCCTGTTGATGGATATATTTCTGAATATTTGCTGTATTGTAGCGGAACAATCCATGTTCAGTACCAAACCACATAAAACCATGAGCATCTTCGGCAATGGCCTTGACAGAGCTGTAGGTTAGTCCTCCCTGTGGCGAAACGTTCTGAAACTGCAGATCGTAGTTTTGAGCTTCAGCAAAGAGGCCGATAAAAATAAACACGGAATAAAGAAGGTTTCTCAGCATGGGCCGTTAGTTTATGTTCCGAAAAATACAAAAAAACAGACGAACAAGCTGACCTTTCCCAAATCAATAGCTGTCACTCATGTTGCAATCTGAAACATGTGTATCAGCCTAAAACATTTTTCCTACAGATTGATTCAAAACTGCAAGAGAAACCGGCTGCAATTTGTGAAGTTTGCGTAATATTGATCTCAGTTCGCACTGTTTGCCATTTCCGGAACTTTATGGAAGCCGCTGGTTACCTGTATGAATGGGAGACCACGGATGGCGGGACGGATGTCTGTTTACGAAACCAGTAACCATCAAATTATGGTAAAATATCGATTCATCTTAATGGCTGTTCTGCTTCTGCTGATCCTGGTGAGAAGCCTGTATGCCCAAAGTCCGCGATGGGAGCAAGTAGCGCCTGGTATCTGGAAAGCTGTCATTGGAGTTCCGGAGGAATATGATTTATTGAAGGCTGCCGGAAGCACGCCTGCCCTGGCGGGATTGGAAAAGCTGCCTCTGAACGGGTTTCCCCTGCCTGAAGAAGAAGTGAGTTACCGGCTGGACGATGGAAAAGTTGCCTTGCGGTTACCGTTGGAAAAGGAGGAACAGATTTTTGGCTTCGGATTGAATTTTCAGACCATTTATCAGCGGGGCAGGGTGTTCGAGCTGCATGTCGATCATTATGGAGGGAAAGACAACGGACGTACCCATGCCCCGGTGCCTTTTTATGTCTCAGACAAGGGATACGGTGTTTTCGTCAACACGGCCCGGTATCTTAAAGTGTGGTGCGGCACGGCCGTTCGTGCAGACAGTCCTGAGCCGCCTGTTGTGCGCGACCGCAACACCGATAAGAAATGGTCGTCACGACCCTATTCCGATGCCGTGGAGATGCTTGTTCCGGCAAAAGGAGTTGAAGTATATGTATTCGAGGGGCCGGCTATGCTTGATGTGGTAAGGCGTTTTAACCTGTTCAACGGAGGCGGATGCCTTCCTCCGAGGTGGGGGCTTGGCTTCACACAGCGCGTGAAATCGCTGTACACGGCCGATGACGTGAAAAAGGAAGCGGAAGCTTTCAATCAGCATCAGTTCCCACTCGATTTCATCGGACTGGAACCCGGATGGCAAAGTAAAGCCTACCCGTGCACATTTGAATGGGACCGCACACGCTATCCGGATCCGTTCGGATTTGTCAGGGAAATGAAGGAACTGGGCATTCACCTGAACTTGTGGACCAATCCTTATGTGTCGCCCGAGTCGCCCGTTTACGAACCATTAAAACCTTTTTACGGGAGCCATACGGTTTGGCGCGGAATGGTACCGGATGTGACGATCCCGGAAGCGTCAAAAATACTGACCACCCAACTCCTGAAAAGTCAGGTGGAAATCGGTGTCAGCGGCTATAAAATTGACGAGGTAGATGGCTATGATCATTACCTTTGGTCCGATGTAGCTGTTTTTCCGTCAGGGATCAGCGCGGAACAAATGCGGCAAACGTATGGCGTTTGGATGCAAAGACTGACGACCGGCGTGTTCCGAGAGCGCAATGAACGGACGTATGGGCTGGTCCGGGCATCGAACGCAGGAGCATCATCCCTGCCATACGTGATCTATAATGACTATTACAGTCATGAGGATTTTATAACAGCACTCTGCAACAGCGGCTTTTCGGGTATTTTGTGGACACCGGAAGTCAGGCAGTCGAAGACTCCCGAAGAATGGCTGCGCCGGATGCAGTCGGTATGCTTTTCTCCGATGGCTATGATCAATGCCTGGGCCAGCGGCACGAAACCCTGGAGCTATCCGGAGGTTGAAAAAGAGGTAAAGGCCATTGCCGATTTAAGAATGGCCTTGATGCCATACTTTTATTCCGAATTTGCCAAATATCATTTTGAAGGAACTCCTCCGTTCCGGGCGATGTATCTTGAGCCCGGGTTTTCATTACGTCACGAAGAACAAAAAAATGCTGCCGGTTTGAATGATAATCCCTATGCAGAAGCGGTACGAAAGGAAATTAAAGATCAGTATATGGCCGGAGAATACCTGTTAATAGCGCCGCTGTTTACAGGACAGACCGACAGAAAGGTTGTTTTACCTCGCGGGAAGTGGTATGACTTTTACACCGGAGCATATGCCGGAGACGGTGAAGTGATCTCCGTTGAGCCGGGTCTGGGGCACATTCCCGTATTTGTAAAAGACGGCGCCCTGATCCCCATGATGAAGCCGCGGCTGCGCGCGCCAAAGGCCGGCGAGAAAGTCGATCTTGAAATCCGCCATTACGGAACAAAGAACAGTGCCTACGAGCTGTATGATGATGACGGCGAAACTTTCAATTATGAAAAAGGTGAATACTCCTGGAGAACGCTAAAGGTTGACCGGTTGCAGAACGGGAAATTCAAAACCAGCATTTCTCCTGCCGAAAAAGGGAAACCAGAGCATGTTGGAAACGTGACGTGGATTGAAATGACCCATCACCCTGAGATTCGTTACCGATGAAAGGTCGTTCAAATATTTTTCAATTGATTCTATAAATTGACAATTTTAAAAACACGAGGAAGATGAAGAAATCAGCATTTTTTTTGATCCTAATTTTTTTGGTCTCAGGAGTAACAACGGCGCAGAAAATTTCGGATGAAGATCGTCTGGCCTGGTGGCATGACGCGAAATTTGGAATGTTTATCCACTGGGGTGTTTATTCATTATGGGCCGGACAGTACCATGGACATGAGCAGGCCCGCGGCGGGGCAGAGTGGATTATGAACCGGTGCAAGATTCCGGTTGCAGAGTACCAGGAAAAGGCCAGGGAATTCAATCCGGTGAAATACAATCCCGAGACATGGGTGAAAATGGCAAAAGACGCCGGCATGAAGTATATCGTTATCACCTCAAAACATCACGATGGTTTTGCGCTGTTCGACAGTAAGGCCAGCGACTGGGACGTCGTAGATGCAACACCTTACAGAAAGGACCTGTTGAAACCGCTGGCCGAAGCCTGTAAAAAACACGGGGTCAGACTTGGCTTCTACTATTCGCAGGCGCAGGACTGGAACAACCCGGGCGGGTCAGCGGCACGAAAATTAATGAAGGAAGGCTGGCCTAACCCGGATTCAACCAAAATAGATCAGTACACAGCTGAACATGACGGCCACTGGGATGCGACTCAGGAAACAGCCACTTTTGATGAGTACATCGACCGGGTTGCAGTCCCCCAGGTTCGGGAAATCCTGTCGAACTACGGCGAAGTTTCTGTACTTTGGTGGGATACGCCCACGAACATGACCGACGAAGCAGCACTGAAACTACAGGATCTGTTGAAACTCCAACCAAAGATCATTACCAACGACCGGTTAAAGCGACCGAACTTTCCCGGCGATACCAAAACCCCCGAACAGAAAATACCGGACCAGGAAGAACTTGCCGGGCAAAACTGGGAGACCTGCATGACCATGAACGGTTCTTGGGGCTACCGCGATGATCATAAGTGGAAGTCGACCGAAACCCTGATCCGGAACCTGGTCGATATCACTTCGAAGGGAGGAAACTTCCTGCTGAATGTCGGTCCTAAACCCGACGGTACGTTCCCCGAAGAAAGCGTTCAGCGCTTGAATGATATTGGCAGGTGGATGGATACGAACAGTGACGCGATCTACGGAACGCAGGCGAGCCCGTTTGGGGTGCTGCCCTGGGGCCGCTGTACCCAAAAAGCAGAAAAGGGGAAAACAATTCTTTACCTGACGGTCTTCGACTGGCCTTCCAACGGCAAACTGATCCTTCCCGGCCTGAAGAACAAAGTGAATTCGACAAGCTTACTGGCCAACGGAGAAAAACTGAAAGCTTCACAGAACGCAGGCGAAACAACGATCCTGTTGCCCGCGACAGCGCCTGATCCGGTTGCGCCGGTTATTAAGCTCGAAGTAAAAGGAGTTGTGGCAGACCGGAATACTCAGTCCCCGGCAAAACAGATGAAAAGCGGGGAACTCGATTGAAAAAAGAGAAACGCTAAACTCAGGACATGAACCGAATCTTTAATGCCATTCTCATTGGCGTCCTTCTTGCAGCTCCACGTCAGATAAAGGCGTCGGTTTTCAGTGTAAACTCTGCCGCCGGCTTTTCGGATGCGATCGGAAAAGCCCGGTCATCCGATACGATTATCTGGAACCGGGGAACATATCAGGACGTGCTTTTGGAGATCAAAACGGACAGTCTCTTTATTCTCGCTGAAAAGGATGGAGAAGTGATTCTTACCGGCAATTCGTCTGTTAAGCTTCTTGGGTCCCGGTGTGAGCTCAGAGGATTTCAGTTTGCTAGCGGAAAAACGGACGGAGATGTGATCCGGGTGGAAGGAAGTCACAACAACATCGCCCAGGTGAACATTTCCCGATATGTTTCCAAATATTATCTTAATATCCTTCCATCGAGTCAGTATACAGAAATAAGTTACTGCAACTTTGAGCGGAAGCCGGAGAAACCGGAAAGTTCGGTTGTCGAAGTTCAGGTTGCGGAAAGCCAACCCGGGTACCACATGATCCGTTATTGCTCATTTAGAAACCATACATCACCACCCGGATCAGGCGGCGATTATGGTATTGAAGCGCTGCGGATTGGTTACAGTTTTCAGTCTAAGTTCATTAGCAGGACACTGGTTGAATACTGCTATTTCGAAAGTTGTCTGGGTGACGGCGAAATTATCTCATCAAAGGCGCGGCAAAATGTGTACCGCTACAACACGTTTTATAACAATGGTCCGTCTCATTTTACGCTTCGTCATGGAAGCGAAAATCATGTTTACGGAAATTTCTTTCTGAAAGGAGCAGGTGTGCGGATAAAAGAAGGACAGGAACATGCAGTATTCAACAATTATTTTGAAACAGGAAGTTATTTTTCCATCATGCTTGCGAATTACAAGGTTGATCCGCTTGATCGGATTCTGATCGCCCATAACACATTTGTCAATTCCGGCCCTGTCGTCCTGGGAGGTGAAGGCGATTATCCGCCACGGAAAGTCGGGATCTTCAACAATTTTTTTCAAAAACCTGAGGGACAATTATTTGAAGAATTAACTAATGAAGAAGTCTTTGGCGGAAACCTGGCAGCAGGTACGGGGAACCAACAAGTACCGCAAGGCGTCAGACAAATACGAAATGATGGGCTGGAAAGGAACGTTGCCGGATATTACCAGCCTGTCCGTAAGCTCAGAGGCAAGGAATGTCCGGCCAAATCATGGTCGGCAATGAAACTATTTGATCAGATGGAACATGATGCAACAATTGCTTTGGATATCGCGCAGAATGGCAGACCTAAAAAGGCTGATGAAAAAGCCGTTGGATGTCTGGAGTACCAGTCAGGTAGGACGCTGAAGCTTTGGGCAACCAGCCAAAATACGGGTCCATTTTATTTGAAAGAATAGCAAATTGTCGGAATCTTGAGTTTTCGCATATTTTGAGATTTTTGACTTTTCCCTACCCTATTTGACAACGATTTTCAATATGGGAACTGTATTCGTGTTTGATTAGTCGTATGTTTTTGTCATCCTAATTTCATAAAAAACTCGCTTTCCCACATTTGTTCTGTTTTATGAATTTCGGGGACAATTATTGTTAAATATGAATTTTTCTTTCGTCTTCGTTTTAAATAGTTTATGGAAAGGTTCTTTAGGGCAGTGTAAAGAAACAATCTGACAATTGTGTCATTGTCAAAATCGTTAAAATGATTCCAACATTTCGCTAAAGCGGCCCGTGTCAAATCAGCTGCGACTTCCATGTCTTTGACAAACCGATGTGCGTATACAGAGTTGAGGACAATAAGAGTCGAACAATACTAAATCGACTTTTCCAAGAGAGCCACCGTTACTTCGCGAGGAATCAACCACTATTATGTATAGAAAATAAAACTGAGGAATTTCCTAGACAAAAATATCAGACTTCATTCACCCCTTTTCTGAAAGAAATTGTAGTATAGAAAAACAAGTAGTTGAATAAAGAAATTGACATAGAGCATTTATCGACTTTAATCATTAAAGATGTTTTCGATGAGCTTACCGACGAACAGCGCTTTGATTTAGATGAATGGTTGGTTCAATCTCGCGAGAACCACGTTGCCTATATCTCAGTTCGAGATGCCGGTCGATTTAAAGAGTGGGCACGGTTGCATGCTGATTCAGATCGAATAAAGGGATGGCGAATGGTTCAGAAAAAGCTAAATGTTGACTGGAAAAGATCGTTGTTTTCGCAGCTTGGGAGAGTTGCCGCTTTATTCTTAGCTGTGAGTTGCATTCTAGTGATAAGTTACACAATTTTTTTTCAAAAAAGCAACTCATTTGAAATCGCATCATTTGCCCATCCAACACTTATTCTTGAAGATGGGACACAAATTGATCTGTGTTTAAGTGACGATTCATTAATTACTGACGGTATTGTTAATCATCCGACGAGATCAGCGATATATTTTGAGAAGAAAAACAGACTATCCAATCAAAAAACCATGTTAATCATCCCTAGAGGATACCTTTACAAAGTTACATTGTCCGATCGAACAAGTATTCACCTAAATTCTCTTTCTTCTCTGGTTTTTAGGGGAGATATTGATGTTGATAAGGAACGAAAGACACAACTACATGGCGAAGCTTTTTTTCAGGTAAGCAAAAATGCACAGAAGCCTTTTGTTGTTTTAACAGAAGAACAAGAAGTTAGAGTATTAGGTACTGCATTTAATATTAGGGCATATTCAGATGAAGAGGAAACTCAAACAACCCTCGCAGGAGGGGCTGTTGCTATAAAGCTATTGGTCGATAACCCGGACGAACTCATATTAGTTCCGGGACAACAGGCGAATGTGAACAATATTTTGGACAATGTTGATATCCGAGAAGTAAATGTCGCCCAATACATCTCCTGGGTCGATGGCGTATATAATTTTCGAGGTGAGCGTTTGGAAATAATTATGAATAGATTATCAAAATGGTTTGATGTAGATCCGGTATTTGAGGATAGCCGAGCAAAAAATCTTCTTTTTGGCGGGAAATTAAACCGATGGGAAGCGGTAGAGAATATTCTGGATAACATTCAGTCAACAAACAAAGTAAACATTATTCGGGAAGGAAAAAAGCTAAAAATATACTGTAAATAAAAAACACCGGAGTTTGATAGCCTCCGGTGCAGCCTTTGTTGGAAGCAAAGGCGATTAATTATTTATTATCTCAAACTCAAATTTATGGAAAAAAAATGGAAATTCTTCTTCGCAAGAAGGAGGTTAAAGCTTTTAATTATTATGAAGCTACTCTCTGTGTTGTTGCTGGCAGGCTCTTTAAGCCTTTCTGCAGCTATCAAGGCTCAAAATGCAATGGTTTCGCTACATGTAAAAAATGCTTCATTTGAGGAAATACTGTGGGAAATTCAAGAGCAAACCAACTTGCAATTTCTTTACAGCTTAGATGACGTTGAGCATGTAAAAGGTCTCAATCTTGACAACGAAAACCGCAGAATGACGGAAGTTCTTAATGACTGTATGAAAGGGACCAACCTGGAATATCAAATAAATGACCAGACAGTCATCATTCAGCAGGTTCAAGATCCGCAAAAAAAGGAACCTGGAAAATCAAGCAATCAGGATGGAGTTGCCGTAAGTGGTAAAATTGTTGACAAAGAAGGAATCCCGATTCCCGGAGCTTCAATTTCTGTAAAGGCAAATGCATTTTTTGGAACTATCTCAGACAGTGATGGTAATTTTTCGCTGAACAATATTCCCAAAAAGTCAATTTTGGTTGTATCATTTATGGGCTACAACCGGCGGGAAATGGATATTGCTAGAATGGGAGCACAAGCGCTTTCGAAAGTACAAGTAATCCTTGAAGAAAGTAGTCAAAGTATCGATGAAATAGTCGTTACTGGAACAGGTAGCCAACGTAAAGCCAGTATCGTCGGTGCGATCAGTACTTTGCGTCCTGAGGAACTCCGAACTCCCACCCGCTCTTTATCGACCCAGTTGGCCGGTAAGGTCGCGGGTGTAACCTTTGTTCAGAGTTCGGGACAGCCTGGTAGGGACGGTGCGAGCTTTATTATTCGTGGCATTAACTCAGCAACAGGAAACTCTTCTCCTCTTATCCTGATTGATGGATTGAAACGTGATATTGATGATGTGGATCCGAATGATGTCGAAAGCTTTTCGGTGTTGAAAGATGCATCGGCTACTGCAATTTACGGATTAGAGGGTGCAAACGGTATAATTGTGATTACTACAAAAAACGGAAAAGCGTCTGCTCGCCCGTTAGTGCGCGTAAGCCTGTCCTCTTCGGTTAATAATTCTACTTATAAACCCGATTGGGTCGATGCCTACGCTTATGCCCAAATGAGAAACGAAGCGGCTGTGTCACGGGGGAAAGATCCATTTTATAACGATGATGTTCTTGCAAAATTTCAAGATGATGACCAGGACTTCTATCCAAATGTGGATTGGTATAAAGCATTATATAAACCAAATAATCTAGCAAAAAAAGGGAACTTTAATATTGGCGGAGGCGGTAACGTGGTTACTTACTATATGTCTGGCGGTTTTTATACTGAAGATGGGATGTTTAAAGGCGATGTACAGGGATATGATTCGAATGCAAAATACAGCCAATTTAACTTTCGTTCGAACCTGAAAGCCGATATCTCTCCCACTACTACTTTGGGACTAGGTTTCGATGGTCGTTACAACACAACAACGGAACCAGGTCAGGGAGCTGGTAGTATTCTTGACATTATTAATACAACCAACCCTACGCTGTTCCCGGCTGAATATTCGAACGGAACAGCACCTATTGAAGATTTGGGTGTACGCAATCCTTTCTCGGTATTGAATAAAACTGGATTTAAACGGATTTATCAAAACGTAATGTCAACCAACATTAATCTAGTACAGAAACTTGATTTTATTACCAAGGGCCTGTTTTTTAATGGCGTAGCTTCATTTTCGAAAGTAAATAACTATGAACATAGATTTATAAAAGATTACGAGCAACACCGAATTGACTTTATTAACAGTTACAATAACTCAGGCTACGATGAAAACGGAAACCTAATGACCATAAATGCTACGCCCAATATTGATGATAAGATGCGCTTCGAGGTCCCGTCAGCTACTGGCAATCGGACTGTTGAGCTACAAGGTAGCATCAACTATAGTCGTACTTTCTTCGACAACCTGACTATTGGTGGACTGCTTATTGCAAAGCAACGCGAATATTTAGATGATAAACCCGAAGGGTCAGGAGGACAACTATTAATTAATGCCCTCGCCGCTCGCGAGCAGTCGATTGCCGGTCGAGCTACGCTTGATTATAAAAACCGCTATTTTATGGATATTAACTTTGGCGCCTCGGGATCACAATTGTTTACACCTGAAAACCGTTGGTCGTCTTTCCCCTCAATAGGTATAGGCTGGATGATTTCTGACGAAACCTTCTGGGCAGGAGTGAAACCAACTATCGACATGCTTAAATTGAGGGCCTCATATGGGGTTGTCGGCGCACCAGGCTCTGCAACACGTTATGGTTATCTGGGAACTACAGGTCCGACCGGTGGTTATACGTTTGGCTTTGGAGAAAATGCTTTCAGTGGCGAGTCCATTGGTGGAGTGGTTGAAACCCGTCTTGAACAATTGGGGCTGACATGGGAACAAAATTACAAATTTGATTTCGGATTCGAACTGGGTTTAGTGGAAGACATGAGTCTGATCATTGACTTTTTCCGCAACACCCGCAAAAAACAGTTGATCGATATGACCCGCCTGCCTGCAACTTTAGGATTACCGGCAGTGCCCAAAGCTAATCAGGGTGAAAACTATTCTGAAGGCGTTGATATTGATTTAACCTACAATCGTGATTTTGGAGATTTTAAAATTAATTACATCAAGGGTATTCTCACCTACAACCGGAATGTAATTGTGGAAAACGGACAACTGGATCCTAAAGTTCCCTACCAAAGTGGGATTGGTCTGGATTATGGGCGTTCAATGAATTATATAGTGTCGCTAAGAAAACTCCCTAAATTTTGATTATTCATAACGCATATGAATAAAAGAGGGTGGTGTTACACGATTTTGGTCAGGTTCTTCCCAACTTTCGATTGCATAAGGATA
>JBCFBK010000072.1:0-22387 GCA_038562555.1 Prolixibacteraceae bacterium
TCCGCAATGCCGCCTCAATGTCGGCCTTGTAGCACAGCGCCTGCAGTTTGCCTGAGGCCAGCAAAAAGCTGTCGGCTAAGTGTTCCATCCCCTGATCAATCAACATATCCCTGAAGATCTCCAAGTTCCTGGCTTTTACAGGCCCGTCATATTTGTCGATTTCCTTAAAATTCGGATAAACGCACCACTGCCCGATCTCATGACTGACCACCGGTTGCGCATACTTGCTGACAAAATCCGACCAATCATAGTCCGTCCGTGGTGGCTCCGCATTGATCATGCTTTTTAGTCCTTCTCCCCAGCGCTGGATCCTTGGTTCGGGCGTGTTCAGATAATCATTCACGTCCAAAATAGGCCAACCCGCACCCGAAGTATAGATCCGGCGGCTGTCCTTGTTTTTCCAGTAGGTGACGAACTCCCCGAGAAACGCATTCTGATTGGCGCCGCTGGGTTCATTTCCGTAGACCAACATACAAAACGAAGGGTGATTACCGTATTCGCGGACCATTCGTTCACTTTCTTCATAGAGATATTGATCGAACGGCTTGCCGTCGCCAATAGTCGTCGATTGGTTGGCCCACGACGAACATTCCACCTGGAGGTAGAATCCGGCCTTGTCGGCCGCAGTAAATGCGGCTTTGGGTGGGCACCAGGAATGAAAACGCATGTGATTCAGTCCGTGATCCCGGCAAATTTTAAAAATCCTGGCCCACTCTTCTTCGCTTGTTGCCGGATAACCGGTCTTGGGGAAAATGGCGCATTCAAGGGTTCCGCGCAAAAAAACCGGTTGACCGTTGATCAGCAGCTTACGGCCTTCCCGGGTAAATTCGCGCATGCCGAAAGGTGTCCGGAAGGTGTCCGCCATTTCAGTTGCAGCATCTTTCAATATGGCTGACAGCTCGTAAATTTCAGGATGGAATTCGCTCCAAAGCTTCACATTATCCCCCATCGGATATTCAATGGTGAGGGTACTCTCACCGGGCGTCAGTTCGAAATCGCCGGGCAATTCCGGCACATTTCCGGCGCCATCGGTTTTCAGCGCAAGCGTCACTTTCGCAGCTTTTCCTGTGCGGTTGCTGACCTCGACTTTGGCCGTTATCTTCTTACCCGCTATGTCGGGAAACACCTGGATATTGCGGATATTCACCTGCGAACGCGCCTGAAGAGACAATTCCCCGGCAATCCCGTTCCAGTTCGTTTGGGTGTGGTCGGAAATGCTGTGTGAATTCATCCCCGGATCAATTTCCTTCACGCGGTTATCAACGCAAATCGTCAGCATATGCTTTCCCGGGGTGAGCAGGGAGGAAAGATCGTACAGGTGCGGCGTTCCCAGGGAATTTCGCATCCCCGCTTCCTGATCGTCCACCCATACGCGGGTTTCCCAGTGACAGCGTTCCAGAAACAGATCGATTTGTCTGTCTTTCCAGTCGTTTGGAATAGTCACTTCTTTTTGGTACCAGGCGGCGCCCTGGTAGTGTTTCAGCGGCTGCAGCCAGAAAGGAACCTTGAAGTTATCCGGCTGGCGATATTTTTCGTATGCCGGGCTTTTGAAAAACGTACTGTCGAGGATCTGGCCCGTCCATGTCGTCTCCAGGTTCACATCAGGTCCCTTGCCATTCGAGTTCATCGATCCCGGCAAAGTAACCCGGTCTTCGAACTTGCCGGAGTACCATTTCCCTGCTATCCCTTCATCGTTCGGGTCGGCAGCAAAACGCCATTCGCCCGCCAGGTCGATCTTTGTCACAGGCTGGCGTCCGCAGCCAGCAATGATGATTAGGCACAAACCTGCAATCAGGCAAAGAATTCTTCCTTTCCGGTTGTTCTTTTTAGCCGTTTCTCCATCCACTCCGTTTCGCACCCTGAAACCCTGCAACCTTTCTACCTTGTCACCTTGCAACCCTGTGACCTTTCCCCGGTCTCCGGTCTCCGGCCTCCGGCCTCCTTCGTTCGCTATGCCCCATGCCCTATGCTCTATGCTATTTACCGATCTCACCTTCAGTTCCATTTCCGTCTTTATTTAAAGTATTTCATAATCTCGTTTGCAATCAGTTCATGCCCTTTCTCGTTCGGATGATTTACCTGCGACATAAAATCTTTCAGATTCCTTCCCTCAGCCACCTCCCGCTCAAACTGACCGAAGCTGTCGGCCAACCCGATCCGGTAAGCCGCTGCCAGTCCGGCAAGCATAGCTGAAAATTGCTCAAGTTCATTCTCTTCGGCCATGACCGGTACGCGCATATCCGGGGAAGGAGTCATCAGAATAACGGGAATGCTCTCATCCAATGCCGCCTCGATCATGATTTCCATAGCTTCTTTGGAGACTTCCAGGCCGATATTCCGGTC
Organism: Prolixibacteraceae bacterium; assembly: GCA_038562555.1. Classification (GTDB taxonomy): domain Bacteria; phylum Bacteroidota; class Bacteroidia; order Bacteroidales; family Prolixibacteraceae; genus JBCFBK01. Next base: position 2,344 of record JBCFBK010000072.1, read on the forward strand.
ATTCAGCGCATAATCCAGAAAAAGAAGGTCCGGTTGATGGGTCAGTACATCGCTTTTGAATCTTTTTACTCCCTGTAAGGAATTTTCACCCCCTATTGCCGTTGTAATCACATTGATAACGGCATAAGGATATAATTCCTTTAGTCGTTTTAAAACCTGATGCGGATAGGCTTCAAGCGTTCTCACATCGGGCGTTGCAAAATACCCGGCCGGCACCGAATGCCCGTGGAATACCAGGTTGATGGTCCGGTTTTCCGGCCATTTCTTTTGAAGTTCTGTTTTTAATTCAGACAAATAGGTACTATCGGCAATTTGCCCGAAACATAAGCTGCGTCCGCTCAGAAACAGCAGCAGGCAAGTGATGAGCGTCATGTTTATTCGCATCGGTTCTATATTAAATTAATTCAGTTTTCACAAGGAATGCGCTAAAAGCTAACAGCTAATAGCTAATAGCTAAGGAGCTCGCCACTATTTCCTGTTCTTAAAAAACTTCTCCACTTCCTCCAGGCTCTTCCCTTTTGTTTCCGGCAGCTTTTTCAGGATAAACACGAATCCGGACAAACAAATGAACGCATACAGCCAGAACGTGCCGCTGGCTTTCAGCAGATTATTTAAAATCGGGAATGTATAGGTCAACGCAAAACAGGCGATCCACAGGGCGCTTGTCGCAACTGCCATGGCCGAACCACGGACGCTGTTGGGAAAAATCTCAGCGAGCACCACCCAGGTGATCGGCGCCAGCGACATGGCGTAGGTAGCAATGGCAAGGACCACCATGACCAAAACCACAATCCCTTTTAGCCCGAAGAAATAAGCGGAGCCGAGCAACAGATAGATGACTGCCAGGCCCAGCGATCCGAGCAACATCAGGTTACGCCTCCCCCAGCGGTCGACGGTCTGCATGGCCACAAGCGTGAATACGAGGTTCACGATCCCGGTGATAACAATATTGAATAACATATCCCCAACGGAGTAACCGGCTGAGGTGAAAATCTCTTCCGCATAATTAAAAATGACGTTAATACCGCACCACTGCTGAAAAACAGCCAGGACAATGCCGATCACCATCATTGGGCGCAACCGTTTTGAAAACAGTTCCTTTTTGCTGGCTCCGGCTGCTGATTCCCGAAGTGTCTGCCCGATACTCGCCCCTTCCGTCTGAGCATAAACGTTGCCGCCGATTTTGGCCAGAATGTCCAGCGCCTTCTTTTCCCGGCCCGACTTGTACAGGAAGCGCGGGCTTTCGGGGATCAGAAATGCCAGAATGAAAAATGCTGCCGCCGGCAGCGTTTCGGCCCAAAACATCCACCTCCAGCCCGTTTGTCCGTTCCACGACTGCAGGATTATTTCGTCCGAAACACCTGCAGGTACTTTGTCGGCGATCAGGTAATTGACGATCTGCGCCGATAAGATACCGATAACGATGGTAAGCTGATTAACGGAAACCAACCTTCCGCGTTGATGGGCCGGTGAAATCTCGGCAATGTACATCGGCGAAAGGGCCGACGCCAGCCCGATCCCCAGTCCGCCGATCAGCCGGTAAATAATAAAGGGAGTGAAATGATTCACCGCTCCCGTACCCACAGCAGAGAGGGTAAACAAGGCGGCGGCCAGAATCAGGGGCAACTTGCGTCCGAACCGGTCGGCCAGATAACCCGATGAAATGGCGCCAAACAAACACCCGATCAAGGCGCTGCTCATCGCCCAGCCTTGCAGGTGAGGCGAACCGGTGATGTCAAAAAAACGTTCGTAAAAAGGTTTGGCACCCCCGATTACTACCCAGTCGTAACCAAACAGCAGTCCTCCCATGGCAGACACAAGCGTGATCCCGAGAATAAACCGCTTGTTGTAGATGATCCGTCCTTCCATTTTATTGATTTAGTTTACTCAAAAATACGGTGAAACCGGCTAACTAAAAATGAACAATCCTGTGAAAATATGGACAATCTGATCATATTAAAACCATGTTTGTCCCCCGAACCATGTTATTTATTAGAAGAATGATCAATGTCGTCCAATATTTTTTATATTTTTAAACCGCAGGACGGAAACCGGAAACGGGAAGAAGGGTGGCAAGGCAGTAAGGTTCTTGGTCCTACTAACAGCTAATAGCTAATAGCTAAAAGCTAATAGCTAAAAGCTTCTTATTATGAAAAAACAAGACGGATTTCCCGGACAACTGAGTTATGTGATTCCCGATAAAATTCTGGAACTGGTGAGAAGCAACCCGCTGATAGCCGATCTGCACATTACCGATATTGGCTATTATCCGCAGGCCAGGCATCACTTTCGTGAGCGGAAGGAAGGAATTTCGCAAACCATTCTGATTTATAATGTCCACGGCAAAGGATTCATCACGGCCGGCGGGATTCGGCACGAACTACCGGCCGATCATTTTTTTGTCATCCCGGCAAATGTTCCGCATGCTTATTCAGCCGATGACCATGATCCCTGGTCGATCTACTGGATCCATTTTGCCGGCCCCCGGTCACGGTTATTCCCGGCGGCGGTGCTTCAGCCGGTTCCGGTTGAGCGGATCCCCACCTCGAGAATCACCGAGCGGATTGATTTATTCAATGAAATTTTCAGGAACCTGGAGCGGGGATTCAGCATCGAAACCCTGGAGTACACGAACCTTTGCCTGAACTATCTGCTGGCTTCATTCACGCACCTCCGCCAATTCCGGCTGGTCAAGGAAGGGAATGAAAAGGACCCGGTAAGCCAAAGTATCAATTTTATGCTGGGAAATCTGGACCGGAAATTAAAGCTGGAAGAAATGGCCGGGGAGGCAAGGCTGTCGGCGTCCCATTATTCACGGCTGTTTACAGAAAGGACGGGCCATTCGCCGCTGGAGTACTTCACACAACTCAAAATACAGAGGGCCTGCCGGCTTCTCGACAACTCAGACTCGAGTATCGCCGAAGTGGCACGGGAAATGGGTTTTGAAGATCAGTTCTATTTTTCCCGGCTCTTCCGCAAGGTCATGAATATGTCACCGCGGGAATACCGGAAACGATAAAAAAGAAAGCGCCATAGCCGGTGAAGGCATATGACGCTCCTGCTGTTTAACATGCTCTTTTCAGAGCGGAATATTTATTTCTTCCCTCACCTTTTTATAGGCCGGCCAGTCAAAACCGCGGAGGAAGGCTGCAGCCGACTCTGCTCCCCTGCGGAACAGGTCGACCTGGGCTTCCGGGCTGATCGCAAAATTAAGCCAGTCATGATCGCCAATGTCGATTTTACCGATCAGCATCCGGTAATCCGGATTTTTCAGAATGAAATCAAAATCGTGCAGATGCCTGATCGAATTGAACATCGCCCCAAACAGGTTCAGCGGAGAGCTGATGGTGTTGAGTGTATTCCGGTCGACGCCTAAGCGGACGCCGAAGGTGGGCAGTCGCGGAACGGTGTTGCTCTTATGGAAAACATTGACCGGAAAGTTCGACATGATACCCCCATCCACAAAAAACACCTCTTTGGGTACAGGTCCATGGTAACTGACCAGTTCTTCCCATCGCTGTTTGGCCTCTTTCCCCTGCGGAATACGGTTGAGCCGGAGCGGTTCAAAAAAGTAGGGAATTGACATCGAAGCCCGGACATATAACGCAGGATTTACCTTTTCAGGCTCCTTCCAGTAAAGCGAACTCATGCATGGGAATTCAACCTTGGTCTCCGTGTTGAGTTCGGCCGAGATGATGGCCAGGCGAGCTTCAAGGCCATCAATCGTCTTATTGATCCCGCTTCTTATTTTAAGGTCCGGAGGTAATGTGCCAAACCGGATTTTCAGTTCTTCCTGAGAGGTAACCCCATATTTTTTCAGAAAATCCTCAAGCCACCGGGTAAAGTCATTGCCAGGATTCAAGCCGAGTTTATCAAAAATATCGTCGAGCACCTGCCAGCCTTTCCAGATCAGCTTAACCCGCCTTGCTTTCCGGATCAGGGCTTCGATAAAGTCCTTTGCGTCATCATCGCCATCCACAAAATCGAACAGATTTTTATTGACCAGCTCTTCGATCACCAGCAGTGATTTCTCCTGTGAAATATCGCCCAGGCCTGCCAACAGCATGGCGTTGATCGATCCGGCAGAGGTACCTGCCAGACTCAGGAAGCGGATACCTGCCTGTTCCAGCACGTAGGTATACCCGATCAGCGCCACACCCAGCACACCTCCTCCTTCCTGCACCAGTTCCACATACTGATTTCCTTTTCCGTCAAGGACATCCGAGAACTGTTTCTCACTGATCCTCTCCCTTTTTAAATCTTCAATGATTTTAACCACAGACGGGTTCTCTGTAAAATCGGCAATTTTCATCGTTTTATCTTTTAGTTTTCGTTAGCTGTTGTAGTCAATAAATCCCTGGTTAATGCTGACAATCTTCCGTGACAGGGAAACCACAGCCAGTCCCTCCCGGCTCCCGCCTGTATTGGAATTCCCCTCAACGGTCTGAATATACCCGTTTTTTACCGAAGTGACAATCCCGGTGTGACCGCGGTAATTGCCATGGTTGATAATGAAAATATGTCCCGGTATCAGTAAGGCGGGATTATTGGTAGCCTTGTTTTTTAAAATCCTGCGCCCGCGCGCATGATCCCAATGATACATGCACGAGCCGGTGCGGGGCAATGGGTTCGGGACACCCGCGGCACCTGCAGCTTCAGAGAAGCACCAATATACAAATGCCGCACACCAGGGATCTCCGGGACTGATTCCCGCCCTGGACTGGTATTGTTCGACCATCATCCCCCGGTTCGATCCCGGAGGGTCCTCCATTGTCCCAAGCTGGCTTTCGGCAATGCTGACTGCCTTATTCAGCAAAACAGAACCGGACCTGTTGCCTTCGGGTTCTGTCGTTTCATTTTCAAATAACACCGACCATGTCACTGATCCGATCACGCCGTCGAACACCAGCGGTATACCATAAGCATCAACATGCTGTGACTGAAATTCCTTGACCGCACTTTCGGTGAGCGGGCCAAACTGCCCGTCGATTTCGAGCGGCCCCAATCCTTTGAGATTTAACTGTCGCTGAATTACCCTGACGATCTCAGCGTCCTTTTCTCCCTTTTTAATTACTCTTCCCGGATACTGCATAGGTTTAGTGTGTTAAATTAAAGTCGTTTCAGAATACCTTTCCCTCTTTCATATACTCCCTTTCGATGCCTTTCTGCAGGCTTTCCAGGGTAATCTTGTGCGATCCGCCGGCCAAGGTCTCCAGACAACAATACTGGACCACGTTGACGATCCCTGCGCCGGTCATTTCGTACTTTTTGGCAAGCATAAAGAGCTCCGCATCCGATGGCGTCTGAATGCCGTCGTGGTGTGGCAGCACTTTTTTCCACAACTGAAGCCTGTCGTGCGGCCCGGGCGCGGGAAACCAGACCACCGACTGGAACCGCCGGTTAAAAGCTTCGTCGATCACCGACTTCAGGTTCGACGCCAGGATGACCAGTCCGTTGTGCATCTCCACCCGCTGCAACAAGTACGACACTTCCTGGTTGGCATATTTATCGTGGGCATCGCGCACGTTCGTGCGCTTGCCGAAAAGTGCGTCGGCCTCATCAAAAAACAGGATCCAGTCCTTGTTGTCGGCCCGGTCGAAAAGCTGTGACAGATTTTTCTCCGTTTCACCGATGAACTTCGACACCACCATGCTCAGGTCGACCCGGAATACGTCGCGGCCGGTTTTTTTCCCCAGGATCATGGCCGAAAGGGTTTTCCCCGTTCCCGGGGGCCCGTAAAAAAGTGCGCGGTAACCAGGTTTGATCCAGCGTTTCATGTTCCATTCTTTCATAAGGATATCCTGATGCAAAACCCAGTTCTCCACTTCCCTGATCTGCTGCATGGTTTCGGGCGGAAGAACCAGGTCTTCGTCGGTCAGTTCGGTCGTAATGAATTCGGCCGGGAAGTCCATACTCATTTTGGGACGCGAGACGTGTCCCTGAATGAAGAGCTCAAGATATTCCGCGCCCATCATCAGTTTCCCGCTCAGGGCAGGCTCGCCCGGCACGGGTTTCTCCAACCATACCAGTCCCTTTTTAGAAAAGACATGATCGTTGCCGAACAAACGGCTGTACTCAAAGCGCTTGTTCAGGTTATCGCCGGCCAAAAGAAAAAGGACCGTTTCCCCGCTCGGCAGAAAACCCCTGAACTGGGTTCCCCTCACTCCGCCAAGCTGCGGGAAGTCGCCCGACTGCGGCAACTGCTCCTGAATAAGCCGATCAAAAAAAGCAGGCCTGACATGCGGGGCGAGTGCCATCAGCAACACCAGCACTTCTTCGGAAGACAATCCGTGGCTGCTCACGAAGGTTGAAAAATCGGCTTCCTTTTCGGACGAGACGATCTTCAGCACCCCATCGAAAGATGGTTCCCCCTGTTCCGGCCGGAAACAGGATGCCAGCCGGAGGCGAAACACCTCCGCCAGAAAAGCCAGATAGTTTTCAATCGCCCCCGCATTCTTTTCCGATATCGCTTTTTTTGTCATCTCAGCTTAGTTTAATTTCCTGTCAATCTCGTTCACGATTGCATCCTTCAGACCATTTGCAAACTGGCTTACCGTCGGATAAGTGAAGTGAATCTGGTCGATCGACAGATTGAACGGTGTATTTTTATTGTATTTGAACGGAAATTCCATTCCAAAGGGCGTGTTCGGCGTCAGGCTCATCGAAGCAAAAGGCCATGTCCAGCTTTTGGACAAAGACCCCAGCAACAGATCGATCTCACCGGTTATTTTGAAAGCTCCTTCAAAGTTCAGGCTGGGCAGGATCCCGACCTTCGCCATTCCGTCGAGCTCAAAACCATTGGCCGGACTCCAGGCCAGGGTTCCCCGGAGAATGGGCTGCGGGACTTCAAGCCGCAGCGCAGCGCTCAGGTCGATCCCTCCACGGATGGATGCGATCAAAAGACTGGCTTTCACACCGAATTCGACCCCGGCTTTGATCTGGGCATAAGCCGGCATGAAAAAGGCCATGCTGCCCGTGATTTTCATTTCCTCCGGATGCGCGGGATTGTACTTCACTTCGGCGAAAACATCGCCCAGGTAGCCGCTTCCGATCTCGCCCTCGGCATTGACATAGCCGATCACATAGATCCGGATGATCGGGATCGGTGTCGGGATGTCGATGGGAAGTCTGATCAGTTCTTTTTTCTGCCTGGGCATAGGCGCAGGGAACAGGGTGAAGCGTTGAGGCAGACCGATCCTTCCGGTCACCTCCACTTCGCCGTTGGGCAACAGCACCACATTCGCACCGACTTCCACTTCGCCGATCACCAGCGTCAGCCCTCCTCCGCCAAACACGGTCCAGTTTTCGCTTTTCTTGCCGGTCGGAACACCTTCGGCCACTTCCTGGTTGGTAATCCCGAGCCGCAGGTTTCCTTTCAGCCGGTCGCGCTGATAGGCCAGGGACGCATCGACCAGGAAAATCTCGTTCATAAACTGAAAATCGACCTGACTGGTGATACCGGGAATATTCGGGGTAATCTTCCCTTTGCCTGAAAAATCATATTCCTCCCCTTTCTTCACGATCTTCAGTCTCCCCTCGCCTTCCTTGATGCCGGGAAGATTTTCAACCTTCACGCCGCCTTCGATCTCAAAGATATCCTTCCCGAAGACGATCGCCAGGGTCACATCCTTAACGCCTTTTATGGCCGGCTCGGCAGTACCCTCCGCCCTGAGGATTCCATCTGCATAGGCCACGTGAATACTCCCCGACCTGATTCCTTTTACCGAGTCTTTTTGAATTTCCAGGTCTCCTTCAACCTTCCACCCCGCGTCTTTTGCATATTCGACCAGGACGCCGGCTTTGGAGACTTTCCCTTTGAAAAGCTTTTCATCGAAGTTGAACACGCCTGCAATCCCGAAATTGCCGTCATCTTTACCGGTGCCCCGGATCTTGCCTGCTCCCACTCCCGTGATCTCAAACAACACCTCGCCGTTTACCTCAAAACCTTTGTTGCCCATTGAAACCGTCACCGCGGCGCTGTTAATCACGAACGGCTTCGGAAATTTCGACGACAAGTCGCCGCTGGTAAAGGTTTTGGAGAGCCTGATCTCGTCCTTGTCGATGTAAAAATCGATTTCCACTCCTTTGATAAAGTCGAGCGTAGGAATGACCCTTCCATAGGCATATAATCCTTTTTTCTCGTCCAGGTCGGCCAGGTCAATGACGATCGGGCTCATGCCCTGCAGATTGAAGCCCACCAGGAGTTGCTCCAGTCCGCCTTTTCCTTTCTGGCCTTTCCGCTTGATACCTCCGCCGTGAATCACCCCATCCATCTTGTAGATGGGAATCGTAATATCTTTCGGCTGCAGCTTCGATCCGTACGAACCGAACGATGCCTGCAGGCTTCCGATTTCTTCGTTTGCCGGGGCATGCTCATGCTCTTTGAAGGCGCCCTTTTTGAGCTGAATGGAGTCGCCTTTTTTGGCCAGTTTTTCGAGTGCAGCTATTTTTACCGGCCTGCCGCCGATTTCCGAGGTATAAACGATTTCCTTTCCGGGTTTTCCGTTTATATCTTCCAGGTCATCGACAGGTTTTATTTTTTTGACCGGATCACCCGCCTGGACTTCCTTTATCGTCCAGCGCAGATTCTCGTCGGCTTTGTAGCTTCCCAGGTCATACTTCACCTTTGCGAAACGCAGGTTATATTTCTTTTTTAGCTGATCGGCGTTTCCTTTGATTTCAACTTCATTCTCCGAATCTTTTTCCCGGATGGTTTTTTTGGCGGCCAATTCTTCGAGAAGCGACTCGATATGGTTGGCAATGGCTGAGCCGGACGACCGGTTGGCCGAAAACTGGACCAGTTCCACATTGCCGATCTCATTCCGGCCACCAAGCTGTAACTCCTTAACATGATCCACATCAAAAGCCGTGGCCATTCCGTTCCTGGTCCATTTTGGAATGATGGTATGCTCGGTCAGTTCGTCGACTGTGCCGAAAAGGTACTGTCCCTTCTTCCCTTTTCCGAAAGGCTGTTTGAAAAAGTAAACCGTTTTGCCGTTCACCGGCTTCGAAACGGCGTTTTTATCGCGGGTTTTCTCTTCAACAATGGCTTTCACATTTGGCCGAACGGTGTCCATCCATAACACCGTTTGAGGTTTCTTCCGGTCTTCGGTTTCATCGCCTTCCTGAATTTCATAGGCATCGTTCCGCTTGTAATTGGCCGGGCGCTCGAGGATATCGCCGATCACACCCTTGCTCAGGCCTTTAAAAGCCGGGAGTTTGATTTCCGGGAAAATAATGGTCTGCGGGTCTCCGCTGCGGTCCAGGACCGGTTCTGTCTTTGCGGCTTTTCCCTGAGTCTTGCGCCTGATCGTTTTTGGAGCAACGCCCTCCCCCTGCTGCAGGGTATGGGTCAGCTCGTGGGCAAGCAGGTGCTTACCTTCGGCCGAACCGGGCTGATATTTACCCTCATTGAAATAAATGTCTTTTCCATAGGTGAAAGCCTGGGCATGCAGGTCCTCGCTCATTTGCTGCGCTTCGCGGCCGGTATGGAGCCTCACCTGACTGAAATCTGCACCCATCTGTCCCTCCATTTCCTGGCGGGTCTTTTGATCGAGCGGACTGCCTTGTCCGCCTGCCTGCTGAAGCCGTTCTTCGAAACCCGGTGCTGCCTGGCGCGAAGAGGCATCTGTCCCTTTCATTTGGAGTGCCGGAACAGGGTCCTTTGAGGGAGTCTGTTCATCCTTCCTCTCCGGTACGGGGGCATCCGGCTGTGCCAGCCGCTGCACCACCTGATCGGCTGTGCGGTCGGCCTCCTTTTCCAGTGCATCATCGGGAGCGCCAACCGCTAATTTTGGTTGAACAGACGCCTGGAAGAACGGTTTCTGCAGGTCGTTTCTTTCCCGTTCCCCTTCCTTCTTAAAAAAAGGCTTTCTTTCCTGAACAGGAGCGACTGCTGCGGGTTTGGCAAATTCCTTCATCTTACGGATTCCAGTCAACAGTTAATAACTGATCCAGCCAGCGCAGCTTCACCATACTGATCCCCCAGGGGAGATAAGCCAGCAACAGGTCGTGCGAACGCTGTTCAACAATCAGCCGGTGCTGAAGACCGGCTGTTACCAGTTTTCCCTTCCTTACCAGGAAGCCTTCACTCAGTCCTTCAGGCGACGTGCTTTTTAGTATTTTCCAGTGGCCGATCGCTGCCTTCAGAAGCGTCTTCGCTTCTGTCTTCATTTCCGAAGAAAGCTGAACAAAGCGCGGCAGCGGTTCATCCGGCTTCATTCCGCAAAGGTACTTTTCGAATTGGAGTGCAAACTCCGGGAGATTTTCCTGCCCCGTTGCCAGGTACGCCAAAAGATGAACAGCCCGGGCCCGGCACGCCTGATCCTTCAATTTCCCTTCCTCCAGCAGTCCGAACTCTGAAAAAAGAGACTCCAGGAACGGATGAAGCAGGATCAGTCCGGCATGATCGACAATCTGCTCCGGTACAGAGGGTTTTAAAGGCACATGCGGAAGGTTTTTAGAAGCAGGTGACACCCCTTCCTGCCACTGAGTTGCCGCAAAGTGATCAGGACCGTCACTGCCGGTCTCCATTTGACGAAGCAACCGGAAGGTAAAACTGCCGAAGTCCGGCAGGCTGGCTGATACCTCTGTGTCTTCGTCACTCACGGCACCCTCCTTGGTTTGTGCAGGCGCTTCTTCTGTTTGAGCGTCTGAAAGACAGGAAAGCGGGTTCATCAGTGCCGAAAAGAGCTCCCGGACAAAGGCCGCCGGGAACTGAAATGTCAGGCGGCGGGCGGCGACGGGATTTATCATCAGCAGCCGTAACAGCGCGATGCAGAACTCCTCTTCGTTGGTAAGGAGAAGCTTTTTATCTGAAGCCAAAAGCACAGTCAGCCGCGATTCGTCAGGCGCCTCCCCGGCCCTGCACCACCAGGGCAAGCTGCCTGTTTCGAGGAAGTACAGGAAACTTTCCGCCAATGCCTGTTCGGGCGAACGAACGGTCCTGATCCCGTTTTCGGCTGCTGGCTGCACGGGCGGGCGGGCAGTCCTGACACCGTTTCCGGGCGCAACCGCCTCCCCTTTTAACGTCTCCGCCCCGATGGAAATTCCCGCATCAACCGAACCTTCGGACCCCGCTCCTTTTTCTGGCGCAGGCCCTGAACCCGGCATCTTCGTTTCCGGCCTTCCGGCCAGGCTCATTTCTGCCCTGAGCGATTTCTCGACTGAAACGGGAAACAAGGCATCAAACTCGTTACTGTTAAGCCTCCCGGCATCAAGATTTACCTCATCGATACTGACCCGGTCGGCGGAGAAGGAAAGTTCATCCAATACCTTCTCCAGCCGCGGCAGAATGTCGTGGTACAACAATTCCACGGCATTCTGCTGTATCGGTCCCGCCATCCGCTCATCAGGGACTTCGACGGTCAGGTTGATCCGGTGTATCAGGTGCGTAGCCATTATTCAGCGAATCGCGTCAGTAATTTCATCGTTACTTTCAGTATTTTAATTAGTTCCGGATTTTTCGAAAGATGATTTTCCAGGAACTCAGCGACCTGTTTTTCCAGAATATTGCCTTTATCAAGTTCAGGATATCCGGCAACCAGTTTTTCATTCCGGTCGTTGAACTGCGAAAGGTTTTCACGAAGCAAACTCAGGAACTCTTCGTTCAGTTCCTTTTCACAGCGCACCAGGTTCAGCATCAGCATCAGCAGCGTCCGGATCAGCTCTTCGCCGATTCGGACCGCTCCCCCTGCCTCAGGCGAAAGCCCGATCTCGTACAGGCGGGCAAGCAGCTCACCGATGCGTTTGATGATCGCGGGCTTCTCGTTCACGGCGCCTGCAGCCATCATCTCCTTCAATTTCTTCAGAAGAGCCACCGTTTCCCTTAAAAACAGGACCATTTCACGGCTGTTCGCTACGCGGATAAGGCGTGTCGAATTGACAGACGACAGCTCTGCGAGTTTCTGATCGATAAACTTCTGCACAAATTCGGCGCATTTTTCATCGTGTACCGGAGGCTCAGGTTCAGGTTCAGGTTCGGGTTCGGGCTGAGGTTCCGGTTCCGGCTCGACCGGTTCTGTCGGTTCGGTGGGTTCTTCCGGCTCCTCCTCCGCTTTCTGAATGATAAATGAAACCGGAGGACAGGACGATTTGCAAACGTAGGGCAGGCAGAAATCGGCAATGATCCGGTCTTTTTCGGGAAGGCGAATCTCGTTCGTAATGATTCCTTTGATATCCGAAATCTTCTCGTTCAGCAGTCTGGTAATTGCATTGGAATAAGCACTTCCTGCTATAATATTGTTTGCTTTAAAGTAATTGTCCAGTTCTTTTTCCTTATCGATCTTTTCTTCATTTTCAGCCACGAAAACTGCGAAACGGTCGGTATCCTGGTAGGCACGGGCCGCCTCTGTTTTACCCGCAGTTACAGCCGCAGCCACGCTGGCCGTCAATCGGTCGGTTGGAAACCGCTTTACCGGCGTGGCGGCGTAAACCATCACAAAAGTTCCGCCCCTGGGTACACCGGCCTTATGCTCCAGTCCGGGATGGTCTTCAGCATAGCGGGCAAAGGAAAGCTGCTCCAAAATAGCAGCCTTCCGTTTTTCCATTTCTTTGCGGATGAGTTCCAGTTTTTCGCTGCCGCAACAGATGGCCGAAAGCTTGTCGGCCATCGCCAGGTACTTCGCTTCGTACCCGGTTTTGCCGGCCGTTGCAAAATACTTCTCTGCCCGGGTACGCATCACCTGCAGGCGTTTGCAGAAGTCGTTCGTTGCCGCCCGGTACCGGCCGATCAGATCGTCGGTGATATCCTTCACCCCGGCAGGCGTGTATTTCTGTATTACCGCGAGGTTCCCGATAATCTGCATGGGATACTCGAACGTAATGTAACGCTGGTCCTCATTGAGTTTGGTCAGCTCCGGATCGTTTGCAGCCACCGCACGGGCCTTCTCCATAAACTCATCGGCCGAGGCCACATCGGCTTCGAGCACTTTGGCATAGTACTTCCCGAAGGTCTCAGCGCTGGTGTCCATTCCCGTTTCGACCGTGCGGCTCACCTTGAAGAAAGCTGCTGACGATAATTTTTCGGAGCCGACCCTTGAAGCCGGCGAAACAATCCTCCCGGTGGCAATCTCCGGCTTTTCGGCGGCCGGCTGAACGATCAGGGAGGACGCAGCCGCGCTGATCACCCAGGGATTGTCGGCTCCGCCGAGGTATTTCGAGAAGTTAACGTGTGGTTTCTCAACAGAAGGTGTGAATCCTGAATAAAACCGGGTGGCATCAGTTATTAAACAATCTGTTTCGGTCTGAAAGGCTTTCAGCATGACATCCAGATCTTCAAAGCGGCATTCGAAGTCGTTCAGGTCAACATCCGCTGCCCGCACGTCGCCCAGTCTCACCGCGGCCAGATCGATCGGTACCCCTTTTTCTTTCCGGATCACATCCAATTCTGTCATTGCTGTTTTCCAGTCCTTCCCGATGTGCCCCTCGATACGGAAAAAGTCGTACGGATCGATATCCAGATCGAGCGGTTCCTTTATCTCCGGATTGTGACAGGAATAGTTCAGGAAAGTCTGCTTCATAAGCTTACGGTCGTAGTTCCACTCCTGTGCAATTTTCTCAAAGCCGGGATAATAAAAAGGGATTGCCCGCTCCTCAAGCGGCCTGTTATAATCATTCGATGGCGTAATCCGGATGGCATCGGCTTTTGCGGTGTTAAAGGTTTCGACCATGACCTGCAGGCGCAGCCACATGCCGATGGCCCGGTTTACCCGTTCGTTGCGGGAAGTGATGGCAGGCGAAGGATAAAACACGTGGCGGTACTCCTGAGGTTCGGGGGTGAACGGCGCATTGGGAGCGCCCAGCATAACATGTTTGGGAAAGGCGAACAGGTCGGGTATACACTCAAAGGCGATACTGTAAAGCTGGTCGCGCAGTTCATTATAGGCTGCCACCATGTCCTTATAGAAGTCGTAGGTATACTGCGCCTGGTAGATGCTCGTTTCGGCTGTGAGCAAGCCGTGCAGCCTTTCGATAAGCTTGTCAGGATCACTGCTTTTACCTTTGTCGATCATGAAACTGAACGTTTTATACAGCTTGCCGATCGCCTTGCAAAGCGCGTCGCTACCCTCCCGGTATACGACACGGTAAGCGCCTGCCAGGGTGGAGCTGGTCAGGGTTGCCTTTCTGCTGATGATCACTCGTTTGGGAAGGATCACCGGCAGCTTAAACCAGGATGAAGCAGCCTGATGGTATTTGGTATAAATGGTGTCATGGATCGGATCGCCGCTGTCATTACCCGTGAGCCGTTCCGCATCCTGGCGGGAAAGAGCGAGCACCAGTGGCCTCGCTACCTGACGGCTTCCCATGTTTTCGCAGCTTACGGGAGTGCATTTTTCCGGTTTCCGCGAATAATACTCCAGATAAAGCAAGGCCACATAGTCCTTTATTTTTGTTGAAAGTTCGCCAATCTTCAGGACATCGGCATCTGTGCTCTGCCCGGCTTCCTCCGCTTCCTTTTCAGTCAGCAGCCGGTAAAGCGTAAGTTGTCCTTCTGCCCCGGCAGCCTGATAATAAAAAGGGTCGTACCGGCATTCCTCCGGTGCCTGATAAACCACCGCATGCGTAAAGAGGCGTTCATCCATTCGCAGAAGATCGCCGTCGGTGGTTACAGCCACACCCGGATAAAGGGCAACTCCCTTCCTGCTGCTTTTCAACTTAAGCCCGCACACGATGCCGGTTCCGAAAAGACACGTTCGGCTCAGGCGGTGCTGGTCTTCAAAAAAATCGATGAGCTCATTTAGCTGAACCTCCGTCAATACCTGGTCCTTTACGAACCGGCTGTATTCCGGATTCAAAGTGCCGAGCTGAAGTTTCTGACTGGTTGCCATATTTCTTGTATTTTAATGATCAGGATTGGAATTGGTTTCAAGTGAACCGAGTGTTGACGATCCCAGTACAACCGGATTTTTTTCGATGGTATCGTCGTCGCAATCGGAAAGTTGTCCTTCCTCATACACGGTGAAAAGCTCCTCCAGCACGGCCATCAGAGAGGTCAGTGTCTGTTTGGAAGCCTGTTTGAGCGGATCGGCCGACTTTTCCCTTTCGTTGAGCCAGGCCAGGTAAGTATCTTCGAACTTTTTCATCATTTCTTCGCTCACAAAACAGATCCGGGGCAACACATGCGCCGGTGTCTCCATCCGGATGATCCGTTCCGCAAACCTCCTGAAATGCTTGTCCCGGAGGCGCACACCATAACCAGGTAAAACCACCGTCACCCGGAAAGAATAAGGGTCTACAGGCGGACAGTACGAGCCGTTGGCGTCGATGCACACGGGCAGGAAAGGCTGATCGCCGGAAGGAATGCCCAAGTCGGGCCGAAGCAGGATATGTTCGAGCACGTAAAGTCCTTCAGGCCGGAATTCGTTGGTGAAATAGTCGATCAGCCCGGCCACCCTCTCCTGTGCGGTCGGATTGTCAAACAACCCCGGATGAACGGCCAGTTTCTTTTCGGAACTGTCTTTTAACCGGATCGTAAGTTTGTTGCCGTTCTGTTCGGTCAAATAAAAGGCAGGGTCCGAAGCCAGCAGGGCGGCCAGGCCGATCTCCTCCCAGGCGTCAGCCTTTTTGATAAAATCTTTGTTCAGGCTTTCGAGCACCACCTCCCCTTCCCGGCGGATGGTCCAGCCATAACACTGGACTTCCGTCTCCACCCCGTTCAGCACAAGGTTTTTGACATGGGTTTTATCGACGCTGCAGGGAAGTTCAGACAGGCGTCGTTTCCTGGAGGGGTTATCGCCCAACATCAGGGAAAGCCGCCGTTCCATACCGGAAACATTCTCCGGGGTGCTTTCAACGGAAAGGGAATTCAGGTAATCCAGTCCGCTGCCCCGGAAAGCGCTGACCTGCGGATAGTCGCGGAGGAAGCGAACTTTATGCCGGATCACGGCCCGGCCTGCATCCTTTTCATACAACCGGTACATCAGGAATACATATTCGTTAAACTGTTCGGCAAAGCGGGCAAGCAGATGATCCAGGAACCGATTTTTCCGTTCCACGTAAGGATCCAGTTCGGCCTCTGCCAGGAGCTCCTCAATGGCTGTCTCCCAGTGTTCTTCGTTACTGAACAGTTGATCCGCATCCCGGAGGTTTTTAATTCCGTTCGCAAAATAGGTCCGCGCATGGGAAGCATCGGCCGACAAAAGTTCGCCGGCGTGAGCCAGTTGGGCGAAATAGCAGGCCAGCACCTGATCAAAAAACAGGAGATAAGCCTTCAGTTGCTTTGCCTGGGCTTTTCGTCCGGTAGAGGCGCTTTCCGGAAGCCCTTCCCGGCCAATACCGTAAACCCCGGGAAAATCATTCTGAAAGCTCCCGTAATGCTTCACGTCACTGAAACCACCTTCAGGTATGGGCAAGTCGCTTGTCACCTTCGAGAGGACAGCCTCCCGGTAAGCCGACCTGATCTTTTGAAGCCTCTGCTGCGCCTCCGCCCGCTTCAGTTCAACCGGAACCGGACCCTTCCACAGGTTAAGCACGGAGTTATCGGTGCAAAACACGGGTTTATGCCCGGGCGAAATACAAAGGTTCCATTTATCGCGGCTCACCGCACTCCTCACCACATCCCGGTCTTCTTCACTGCAACTGCAAAGGCCAAATTCAATGTCCCTGATCAGGCTTACGCCTTCGGTTTCCATGATGACGCGGATCAGATCACTGAGGCGAACTTCCTTCCTCAATTCGCTTTCCCGGAGGTCCTCTTTCCGGATGAAGCCTTTCCTGGCAAACGGATTTCCCGGTGTCCGGTAAGGATAGTCATCCCTGAAATCAAACACCGGCCCCTCAAAGATCTCGTCGGCGGTTTTCCCCATTTCGCGCATCTCCCGAAGGTTGTAAAAGGGAATGTCGGGCGAGAGGTACCGGTCGATGTTAAAAACGATCCGGGCCCACACCTGCTCGGGGTCGGCAGCAGGCATGAGTTCGATGTCGCCGCAAACGACCACTCCCTGGGGCGGTACCTCAGCCACGGTGTCAAGATCCTCACAAAGGTTCCGGTAACGATGGTAAACCTGCGTAACCAGCGAGACAATATCTGCTTTGGCTTTCATGACAAGCAACTCCAGCTCTCCCTCACTGAGTTCGGGATGGTCTTCAGCCAGGGGCAGGCGCGATTGGTCATAATCGATCAAAATACGATTCAGTCCCTGCAGCCCGAATTCAATCTCCCGTTCAGGGTCAGCCTGTTCTCCCTCCTTTTTATACCGCAGTTCCGGTTTGCCGCTCACTGCCGTCTGCCGGTAGCGGGCAATGACCCCGCGGGGTGAAGGAAGGATCCAGGCATTTCTCACGCCGTCGATCCTCACGAACAGTTCCCGGTAATCGTCGGCCGTTACGGGCGCGGAAGGCAGGGCCTTAATGGCCGAAAGAAACTGTCCGTGCATATGCTGCATGTTACCGGCCGGCCTGGCCAGCAGGTCCTCGACCGGCATTGCGATG
The DNA here is from genome assembly GCA_038562555.1 of Prolixibacteraceae bacterium. GTDB lineage: Bacteria > Bacteroidota > Bacteroidia > Bacteroidales > Prolixibacteraceae > JBCFBK01. Next base: position 19,774 of record JBCFBK010000072.1, read on the forward strand.
CGATATTCCAGATCAGTGAGCGCATAACAAAGTAACTCAAGGGTAGTCACCCCCGGATCATGAATATTATAATCGGTCCAAAGCCCGGAAGAAAGCTGTTCAATGTATTTTAAACCTTCCGCACGCAGAAAGGCCCACGACTTGCCAATCGTTTCATCCGGCTCTTTGGGTATGGTCAGACTCTCATTCATGGCATACCAGTTCTTTATTGATTAACTGAATGGAATGTTCCGGCGCCGATACCAGGATCGTCTTCGCCGATGATGCGGAAATAATCTGCAGATCGTTCGTGTTCAGGTCGTTTTCGTCCAGGCGGTGGATCATTCGCACGCGCGAAACAAAATCGACGTAAGGCCGGGTCTCCAGAAAACGGATCATGACACTCTTGTAAACCGTGCCACCGAAGTGCATCCCGCTGAAGTCGCCGAATGCCCACGGTGAAAGGTAACGGATCAGATCTTCGTTCAATTTTTTCACATAGGTATTCGGATCAAACTGATCGTAAAATTTTACCCGGAAGTCCAGCTTCACCGTTTCATAGAGGGGATTCATGACATGAAACCGCACGTGGAGCGAATGAAGCGCCGACACAAACGAACTGATTTGCGCGAGCAGGCCCTGACTGGCGCGGGGCTTCAGCGGGTCGAAGCTGGTCCGGAGACGAATGTCAGGGACCACCACCAGCGAAACATCGCCCGGAGAGCGCCCGGAAGACGCGGGATTTCCTTTCCCGTCTACCGGCGCAGAATGACTCAGGCATTTCAGCTTGTACACAGCAGGAAACTCCTGCAACACCAGCCGCTCATAGTCCCAGATGGTTATGGCCCGCTGTTTATGCCTCAGCCGCTCGCTCACCCGCAGGTAAAAAGCCCGGCTGTCTTCGGCGGCTTTTCCGCCGAAGGACGCGTAAGGCTGGTTTATTTTTTTGATCAGTGCGGGCTTGCCTGCCATGCTGCTGATTGTTCCCGCCGGCAGCCTCCCCTCACTTTCGCTTCCCGTGAAAACAGCCTCCGCCGCCTGTGCATCAAGCGAGATCAGCCGGCATACCGATGAATGGGAAAGCCCTTCCGGCAAACATGCCCTGATCCAGATCAGGTCTTCGGCAAAAAGCGTGTTCTCCGGATCAGCGCCGGGCGGAATGATCAGTCTGATGATGCCTGAACGAAGCAGGTTGGCTGTACCATCGGCTAAAATCCAGTCGCCGGTGAGCGTTTTCCATTTGTTCGAAACGAGCAGCGACCAGGCAATTTTCTTATCTTTTCCAAAGGTCGGGGCCAGCGGATTTTCGCTTCCCTCAGCAACCTGAAAAAGCAGGTTGACCGTATCGTATGCTTTCGCCCGGTCGAGGCCGATATAAAATTCGCCTTCGGGAGAAAAGTCAGGGACCAACCCGGGCGCTTTTCCACCGGTCAGATATCCCGAATGGAGATCCTTTTTCAGCGAAACAGCGGCTTCATGCTGGCCGAATGGCTCTTCATAAAATAAACTCACAGCGCCGGCCGCGGGATCTGCCTGATCAAAACCGCGGACCTCCGAAGCGGAATAAGCAAGGCTGAGTGACGAGGCAGCGGGCATCCAGGGCTGAAGCGGAAGGATATACTCCGGATGGTTGATCCGCGCGATGGCCGCCAGTGCATAAAGATGCGCAAAATACTCATGCAAAAAGCTTTGTTCCAGCGTCATCCGCATGTACCCGGAACGGGTGGAAACCGTAAAGGCCTGCTCCTTTTTGCCAAAATCGTGTGCTGTTTTCTTCCGTCGATCCGGCTGGCCGGCTGCGTCCGGCTTCAGTTCCAGCGGCACGGAGAAAAGTTCCTGCCCGGCCACATCGCCTGATGCAGGATACCAGCTGTTATCCTGAAGGTATTGAAGCTTTACCGTAAAATGGTCGTCTCCCCCAATCTTTCTCTCGCTGACACTTTCTTCTCCGGTCACCTGATAATCGTTGCTGTTTTGATCAATAAACTTTTTCAGGTAGGCGGCATAATGAGCGGAGAGGTCACCCGGTTTGTCCTTCCAGGAAAGGTCCAGGCTGATGTTGCTCCAGTTCTTTTCAAAAAGCTCGGGATAACCAATATAGCAATGAGATCCGGCACCCGGAGTGGGACCAAAGGGAAAGAAAACCTTTGAGGGGTCAAGCTTTCCGTGGTCATTCTCCAGAAGAAGCTCTTTTGCACCCGACACATTTACCTGTATTTCGGCTTTGAGGAGGGTTAGCTTCCTCAGGGCATCATAAACACTAAAGGCACCCTGAAGCGCGGTATCGATCAGGATCCGGAGCACCGGATCCGCGGTTGTGTATTTGCCCTTATGGACCGGCCGGTGGTACGGGGTGACCGGCGGCACCGAAGGCGCCAGTTCGATCACCAGCGAAAGCACACGTCCTTTGATGCTGACCGTTGCCGGTACACCGATCCAGTCTTTCTCTCCGGTCAGGGAACAGTTCAGGCATTTAGACAGTGCGGAAGCGGCCGGAAGACTGGTTCCTTCACCGCCGCCAAGGCTAAGATTCACGAGAATGCTCCGGCTACCCTCCTTCAGCAGCAAAACCGGAGAAGCCAGGGCAAAGCCCACCTTCGCCTTTGCCCAGGAAGAATCGCCAAAAGCCTGCCAC
>JBCFBK010000073.1:0-11979 GCA_038562555.1 Prolixibacteraceae bacterium
GAAAATTCTTCTGAATCATCCGGCCACATAACGGTAATTTCTTCGTTTTCGCAATCCATTCTTTCCATGCGACCAATCCTCTGTTCAATTACTCTTAGCACGCTTGGCATATCCAATAGCAACAGACAACTTGCATCCTGAAGATTGATTCCTTCGGACATTGCATCCGAGCAAAGAGCTATAAGCTTTTCTTCTGTTTGATTTCCCAAAGCAAATAATTGCATCACTTGATTTCTGTCTCGGGTATTGTGTCCGGCAGCAACAATAGTTTTTGCCTTTACCTGTTCCTGTTGAAGAAGTTTGTGCAAATAGTCCAGGGTAATTATTGTTGAATCAAAAGCAAGCACTTTTCTATGGTGCCTGAGACTATTCATTAGAGTGTGGATTTTACTTTTTTCACGCTTGTCGCTTAACCTGTCCGACAATTGTCCAATTTCTTCATAGATGCTGATTTCATCATTACAGATACTGCTATATAAACTTTCATTATAGAGCCACTTATGTTCTTCAGAAAGTAACTGTTTTTCAATAGTACATTTGGGAACAGCAGTTTTCAGTTTCTTCATTTTCCCCAAAATGTCACCTGAATAGTTTTTTGTAGAATTTAGCTCAAATTTCCCATTAGCTGCCTTAGTGCCATGTAGATACTCATAAAGGGCACAACGTGACGATCGTAACTTTACTCTTACCATGTAGGCTGCTAAAGCAGTTGCAGAAGTGAAACGCTGTTTTATGTAAATTGCCTTTTCTTCCTCGGTATTGAGATAGTTAGGAATATTAAGTCTTTGCAGATAATGAACTCCTTTTAACTGAGCAGTTAATGATAGAATTTGCTTTGCTATTGCTTTATCGGATTCTGTTTCTCCGGTTTTGTATATAATAGAATTTGTTTTTGGATATCTGCAAGTATGCCCAAACCTGTTTTTATATTGCTCTGGAGCACGATCTATCATTCTATTCAGTTCCTTTTTAGTTCTACGGACAATAAACTGATTGACATATCTTTTCAGTTGCTCCAAGTGTTTTTTATCAATTCCTTTTCTTCGGTTCTTTCTTAATTCAAAGTAAGTATCCAAATCTGCATCACTAAGATTATCAATGTCCAGCAATTCAATAAGTCTTAATAAGTCATCCACTTTTTTATTAATAGGCGTAGCTGTTGATAATATTACATTGCTCGAACCTTTGGGCACTATAGCTTTACTTCGTTTTGAATTGGGATGTAGATAGTTATGTGCCTCATCGATAACCAATATGTCTGAACTTTGTATGGATTTTTGCAAAATACGCTGGTTTTTATCCAACCCAAGACTCAACTTCCCCATTGATTCAATTCTATTGTACAACGTGAAATGATCTTGTTCCCTTTCCCAATTCTCCATTACTTGTTTGGGACATATTATCAGCGCATTTGAGCGGTCTTTTTTTCCATTTTCCCATAACCAGTGAAAAAGAGTATAAGCCAATGCTGTCGCAAATTTTGTTTTGCCACTTCCTGTAGGGTCTGCAACCATTACACGTCCCTGATCCTGAATTATTTTCATTGCTCGGGCAATTCCCATTTTTTGAGAAGGCCAAAGATTATGGGTAACCAATGCCTGATACAAAGCAGGATAATCCTGCATCCATTTACTTTCCAGTATTTCTGCAACAGCTCTTGCCAGTGCTTCTTCCCACGTGGCATCTTTAAATAACTTGCGGAATAGTTCGATTAGGTGTTCATTATAATCTTCCGCCACCTTATAGTAGTATTCAGCGATACGTTTTATATCAGAATATTGCTCCCTTTCTGTTTTTGAAGATGATAGTTCAACCCTGATGTTGGCTTCGGCTTGCGAAACAGTACCTGATTTGCTGAAATTAGACGAACCAAGTATAGCTGCCTGATCTCCTACATAAATCTTTGCGTGCAATTTATCTTTTGCCTTGAAATGAAAAGTTCTACTATTTATTTTTTCGATAATATTTAAAATAGGCCCGCATAACCGGATGCTCACATTTTGTTTTACCCAATAATTTTTAATCTCTGTTGGAAGAGAGTAATGAGGTAGTCGTTTACTGACTCGCTCATCCGGATCAAATCCGATAACGATGCGAAGTTGTTGCAACTTTGGATAATCTGTAGCGCCAAAAACAGCAATCAGATTGGAAAGAGAGGTAAAGCCAGTAAGGATTAAATAGTCCTCCGAATTTTGTATGTCTTTAAGCAATATATCTCTTACCCTACGCCCTTGTTCTCTCAGATTCAAAGGAAAATCCTCTTGACCAGGAAGGTCAAGCAAATAGTTGAAATCAAAGAGGTTGGGAGATGGCATAGGCTCTAAATGTTTTCTATATCTTTTTCAATTAACCGATATTTGTCTTTTACATCTTCTCCCTGATAATAATTAAGTAGGTCCTCTTTTGTCAACGTGCCTTCACTCAGGAACTTTTTTAAATACTCTTGGTTAAACTCCATCAGTAAAATACTCTTTTCTAGTTGCTTGAGAATTGTTTTATTGTTCTCAATGTTGTTGTTAACCAGATTTTTTATAGTTGTGATTTCGTTGATATCCTTTATTAATCTGTTTACCAGAATCATCAGCATATCTTTATCCAAATCTACCCGTTTGGCGTTCAATGCAATATCCCTTGCCAGCATATAAGCAATGGCCAAATTGGAATAATCACCTTTTTGAGAGTTGATAATAGCAACCAATCCTATTTCTGGGATATAACCAACATTTTCGAATTCCTTAAGAATAGAATTGTCAACTAATGAAATATCGAATACAATGATGCTTACTTTTGCATCCCTGTTGACCTGTGTCTCAAGCAACTGACTCCAGACTGTATCTACCTTTCTTGTAAATATGTCTTTTGTTTCAATATCGCCCAAACGAATGCTCTTATCAAATTTACATTCAATGGCAATTTTGAGATTTGAATTACTGTCAATCTCGCAAATAATATCACCTGTTTTGTTTTTGGGAAGAATACCAACATTGTTTCCAATAAGTACGGCTCGATCTTTTAATTTCTTCTCTGCAAAATATTGATTGAGAAACTCTGCTATTTCATCTTCGGCCAATATCCCTTTGATAGAACTTTTGTAAAAAAGCTCCTTTTTCATTTCAAAGATCATTTTAAGGCTTTCCAACTCCGTACCTAATTCATTGCTGGTTTTTGAGAGAAATGCAGAAATACGATCTTCCATTAGAGCCAAAACCCCGATATAAATGGCTCGGAGTAATTTCTCATCTCGTTCCGAAACGGGTAGGTTGTCAAAATAATTGAAGATTATCTGATTTTCAACCTCAAACTCTTTTATCTCTATGCGTTTTAGCTGCTGGTTAATTTTAAGCATTCTCTAATCGTATAATTTTTTAACATATCGGTTAATGTAACCATTTAAACCACTTCCACTTCTTGCCAGCCTCTTCATGTTTTCAACATGATGTTGTCCTGCTTTCCGGTAACTGTAGCGGTAAGTTCGAAAAGTACCTGTAAATTTTACAATTATAAAATCAGTGCCAATTTCATAGGAGGAGATACCTGAATCTCCTCCTGAATTTCTGTATCTTTCCATTGCAATATTAAACTTTAGAATAACGATATGTGCCTTTAATATTACGGGCAAGATACTGTCCGTGTGAACTTGCACTCATTAGTTCTTCATACACATACTGAGGCACATCAAAATACTGGTATACTCCGCCGTTTAGGAATTCAATTTCTAATGTTTGTGAATTTACATCATATCCTATCGATGCAATGTTCGATGATGAAACTGGTTGTCTGTTCATAATGTAATTATTTAATGATACGTTTAATAAATGGACTTTGGGATCTCCAAGTCTCCAAAAATTCTTTGTAATTAGGGTTGTCTTCCAATTTTATTCCCCAACCGCCTGGATGCATCGATTCTTCATCTCCTAGTTCATCATAAATTATTGGATCCTGACTATCTGGTCTGCGGTCTTTCGGCGGAGCATCAATTAATGTTCTCATTGGAAGTTTAACTGCTTCACCAAGTATAATCGCTTCACCTGTTCTTAAAATCGGTAACATACTGGTTAATCCTTCTAAATTGTCTGTTACAGCACCGGTAATATGCCCCCTGTCGGTTGCATTTGCTAAACGCAACGCGAAGAATGTTCCACATTGAGATAAAATGGTGGAATTCACCTCTGAAGGTCTTTGGCTTACGATCATTGCACCAATACCATATTTACGTCCCTCTTTTACTATTTTCTGAACTACAGGTAAGGCACTGCCTTCGTTATTTAAATAATTATGAGCTTCCTCCATCAATAATAGCAGGGGCCTGTTTCTTCCACCCTGAGATAAATTTCTAGCCCAAAAAAGTCCGTCATAAATGATCCTCAATAAAACTCCAATTATGGTATTTAGTATAGAGTTTGGCACACCGGATAGATCCATTATGGTAATTGACCTGTCACTACCTATCCAACTTTGTATCAATGAATCCAAGTCTTTTTCAGTTTTGCCATCTTCTGTAGGAGTCCATTCCCCAGGTTTGAACAAGAAGTCGAAACGTGGTATTCTTAATTTTGCGCCCAAAGAATGAAGTTGTTGACTGTTGTTTAGGGTGGGGGTTGCAGGGTGTTGAACTCTATCACCATTATCTCTGCTGGTATTTATTGGTTTAAAAACGGGCGGAATACCGTTGATAGGATCTCCTCTCATTTCATTACCGTTATCGTCTATTTCATAGGCTAAAGGTTTTCCAGCTTTATCAGGATAAAATTTGCCTAATGTTTCTGTGTATAATTCATGCCACAAATGGTTTAAACTAAATGAAATTGGCGAGTCAACATTAAGAGAATCCGTATTGATACCATCCTTTGGGTATGTTTCCAGACTTTTTAATTTGGCATTGGTTATTCGTTCTAATACCGTGTTGTAATCTTTCTCATTCCCAAATTGTCCAAAACTAATTGCAGCCAGCTCTTCAAAACTAAGAGCCCAGAAAGGAATAAACAAATCTTTTTCGGTGCTGCCTTCAGTTTTATCTGCGTTAACCTTGAAAATATTTGCCCTGTCTTTTAAAGCATTTCCATATTCCCCGTGTATATCAAAAACAATTACTCTTGCTGATGGGTATCTTACTGGATCAGAAACTGCATTTAAGATACTTGCAACTGTTGTTGATTTTCCGGACCCTGTAGTTCCAACAATTGCAGAATGACGGGTGATCAATTTATTGATATCAATCAGGGCAGGAATTGATTCAGCCCCTGCAATATGACCAACTTTTACAAAGTAAGGTTTGTCAGGTTGTCCATATATCTTTTTTAAATCGCTTTCTGACACCAGATGAACTTCATCACTAATCGTCGGATATTGAGATATTCCTCTTTGGAAAAGGCCGTTACGTTGACCTTCTCCTATAAGCTGAACATTAATCCATCGATTTCCATAGGGTTGCACTAATTTTTGATTTTCAGGAACAGCACCAGCGCCCACTTGAGTCACAATGCCGAATAAATCAATATAACCAATCGGAATTTTCACAAATGAACCAATTTGTCCAATACGGTAACCTTCTCCATCAATATAAGTCAGACCTGATAGTGCAGTATTATCTAACGCAACACTTAATGAGGTGCCACTTACATCTTGAATTGTTCCCAGATAAGTAGATTTAAACGCCATCTTGCTCTATTTTAAATTGTTCCTTTCCAATTAGTTCTTGCAGAAAGTTTCCTAAAACAGCAAAATCTCCGAGATGAAATTCATATTTGGTTACCTTCTCATCTGTTTCATTACCGTCATTGTCTTTTGCTTGGACTTGTTTCTGTTTTACTGCATTTCCTATATTCTCCTCGGCATCATAATCTAATTTTGCAGGCCTCCATTTTGCCCGAAGACCACCAATTACCGCTTCGTCAAAAGTCCATATACTCAGGTTAGATCTGTTTTCTGCCAGTTCAAGAGCTTTTTCATAATTGATAGTAGTTTTAATAACAGTATCTTCTCCATCTGTTTTTTCCTCAGTAGTCTTGGTTAAATCACCAAACAGCAACGCAATAACCATTGCTGTTGGATTCGCCCTTAAAGCGTTTAAAATAGTATCATTCAAATGGTCATCGCTAAATGAATAGCCAGACATTATTAAAACAGCAGAATTTTGTCTTAAGAATTTGTTCAATCGATCTATTAGTGCGAGATAGGGCATCTTACGGCTCTGATCGTACTTAAGGTGTGAGGGATGAATAATATAAGAGTCACTTCCATTCAGGCTTGTGGAACGATATACATCTTTATTTTTTTTCAAATACCAATTAATAGATCCGTGTATTTTCCATAATCTTGTCCAATGGTTAGGAACCAATCCATCTTCAACAGCCCTTAAATCAAAGAAAGGGAAACGTGTACCAACAAATCCATCAAAAAAAGGAACTTTCAAGGCCTCAAAAGCCTCCTCCAACAGAAGATCATAGTTCGTTGTAAATATTTCAATTGGAGTATTCCTTTCGATATTATTCACCCATTTTGCTAGTTTGTGGTATGGCGTTTTGTTATCTGGTAAGTTGACATCAAGTTTTTGGGCAATCTTTTTACAAACTAATTTTTCCAGACGCTCTAACTCTGACTCAGAAAAACCTCTAATGTCAGTAGCACCTTTAGAGATTTGCATCATCCCCCTTAAAAAACTTAATATATCTTCAATGTTGGGTTTCGTTATTCCTGTTTTTACTACTTCTGCTAAAAGTTGAGCGTATGCAGTGGCAGAATTTTTGGTTGCTCCTTCTGCAATAGAAGTTTCTTTATCTATTTCTTCTTTAATGTATTTTGTCAAACCAGACACATCAGGGATTAATGGCCATTTCCCTTCTGACATTGAAACTGCTAATGGGCATCCTGCCGAAAGGAAAAAGCCTACAGGCTTCTTATCCTGTGATAATGTCTGCCTTAAATATTTAGACTGACGAATGGGATCATGGTAGCTCATAATTCAATTTCATATTTGTTTTATAATTAATTACTTCAATTCCATTAATTCCTCTATCCTCACCTACAAGGATTGCGATTAGAGTAATTCTGTCTGCCAACAAATTTTTTGTGAACTTCTTTTGAGACTGGTCCTCTTGTAATATGCATTAAACTAGCTTTTTCTTAAAATTCTTACACATCCTCAAAAACTCTTCTTCAAAAACTAATCGAACATCGAGACCTTGTGCATTTAATTGCTCAATCTTCTTCATTTTAGCAGGCCCGGGAGCAGAGCCGGTAATGACAAAGTTGGTTCGTTTGGTAATAGAGGTATCGATGTCAGCTCCAAGCTTCTTTACCAATTCGGCTGCTTCTTTTCGATCAATGGAAGTTAAAACTCCGGTAAAAACAACTTTCTTGGCATAGAAAGGGCTGCTGCAATCAGTATTGTCCAGGTCAGGTTTCAAAACATCTCCACACAGACGATCATGTCCTTTCGGGGTAAATATAACGGTTGCTTTTCCCTCATGAGGCGTAATCTTTGAAAAATCAGGGTTAATACCACGCAGCAAATTCAGGTAAACCTTGGCACAGGCTTCCGCATCACAGGCAGCATCATGATGATTGCCTAATTCAATTTCGTATGCTTCACAAATTTCATTGAGTTTGTAACCAGTTCTGGAATAGGTACAGTCGCATTCCAGGTTCGGAACCGGAATTCCATAAAAATCAAAAGCCTGTATTAAGCAATTGATATCAAACGAAGCGTTGTGCGCAACCAATCGTCTTCCATAAATCAACGGTTGGATTTCCTCCCAAACTTCAGAAAAGCCGGGTGCATTTTCTGTCATTTCTGGTGTAATACCATGGATATTCATATTCACCGGGGCATACTCATTTTGCGGGGGCTGTACCAATTTTGAAATAGTTCTTACAATTTCACCATTTTCTACGACGGCCAGACCGATCTGGCAAATGCTCCACCGTTTTCCATGGGCAGTTTCCACATCAATTGCTACAAAATTCATTTGGGTTCAAGGTTAGTTTAAAATTATCCGATCATTATTTTCAGCGATTATTCCTCTTTGAAGGGCATGCCTGATTCCCAATTTCATGGCCTCTTCCACATTGCCTCCTAACCGGGCATATCCGAACAGGCGGGCCGCCTCTCTTACCAGATCATCCAAAGGCAAACTGATTTGCTCTGTTAATATTTCTTTAATTCCTGCAGCTATTTCCTCCTTTGGAAGATCTTCTGCGTTCCGCTTTTGTGCGTCCACTTCTGGTAGTCTGTAAGTATCGTATGTTTCCGGCGACTGGTCTTCTCTCCAAAAGAAAATGGTTCCGTTCTGCGTTGAATGCTTTAGGCTGAGCCTTCGGTACAAAATATTGAGGTAATCATTGAGCCGGACGCCCAAACGGGTTATTCCCCATGCCGACAAAATTCGCTTCGACAAAAGTGTTTGGCTAATTGGTGCTTCGACCTCAACCACCCGGGCAATTTGATACAGTATTTTCGACATCCTGCCGGAATCAAAAAATTCATCTGATACAGACAAAAAAGTAGAAGGTAATGAGCAGACCCGGTAATTTTTACCTTTCGTTTCCGGTTGAACCACCTGCTGGGTTATCCCTTCAAGTTTGATATTGGCAAATTGCTCTCTTTTCGATGTATTTAGCTCGCTTTGGTCTTCGACATTAACATCAGATTTCTTCTTTGTCGGTTTCCTCGCTTCCTGAATTGTCTCAAGGATTTCATTCAGAACTTTCTGTGGATTATCCCACCAATCGGGCGACCACAGCTTATAGATATTCCAGCCCAACATTTTAAGCACATCCATCCGTACAACTTCACGGTCTTTTGCTGTTTTTGCTGACTTGTAGTTATTTCCGTCGGTAAGGATACCCAAAATGTATTCGGAAGGATTTTCAGGATTGACCACTCCGATATCGATCCGGTATCCCGAACACCCGACGTCGGTTTGAACCTTAAATCCGGACTTTTCAATTTCATCGGCCACTAATCTTTCAAAGGAATTGGGCTTGGTTTGTCGCTGATAATTCTTCTGCGACAACACAATTTTTCCTTTCTCCGAATATTCCAGGAAAGCCTTAATTCCGGCCACACCTTCAGAAGCCGTCCGGGTAATATCGATTTGGTCTGAACGCAGGGTTGAGTACACCTTCATTTCATACCGTGCCCGGGAAACGGCCACATTTAAACGTCGCCAGCCACCCTCGCGGTTCAGCGGTCCAAAATTCAAGCTCACGCGTCCATCCTGATCAGGGCCGTATCCCATAGAAAAGAGGATCACATCACGTTCATCTCCCTGCACATTTTCCAGGTTTTTAACAAAAATCGGTTCATTGAATTCCATGGCAACGGCATCCAATTCCGGTTGATTCTTCAAAGCTTCATTGAGTAAATCTTCAATCAGGTTTTGCTGTGCCGAACTGAAAGTCACAACGCCAATGCTTCTTTGAGACAGAACCGGATTGGCCAGTCGCTTCAACACTTCATCAACGATTGCCACTGCTTCAAATTTGTTTTGCCGCGTCTTTCCCCTATCGTAATGTCCTGGCACAAACACGTTGCTCACTTTTGTTGCCAAATCGTCGGGCGAAGGAAAGGTCATCAGTCTGTTCTCGTAATAGTTCGAATTACTGAAAGCAATCAGGCTTTCATGCTTGCTCCGGTAATGCCACAAAAGATGTTTCGAGGGAATTGAGAGTGCCAGACAATCTTCCAGAATACTTTCCAGATCTTCTTTATCAGCATTTTCCTCATCATAGTTGTTGGTTGAAAAGAAGCTGGTTGGTGGCATTTGTTTGGGGTCCCCTACCACCACAACATTTTTTCCCCGGGCAACGGCGCCTACCGCTTCGCAAGTCGGCATTTGCGAAGCTTCGTCAAAAACAACCAGGTCAAATTTTGACTGATCTACTTCAAAATATTGTACCACAGATATAGGACTCATCAGCATGCAAGGACACATACGCGGAAGCAAGTTAGGAATCGAATCGAAAAGTTTCCGGACGGACATGCCTCGTCCCTTGTTCCGGATTGCCCTTTGAAGAATACCAATCTCTGAGTTTTGAGAAGCTTCTTTCGTAAAGGAAGGAATGAAGGAAGCCAGTTTCGCAAATAACTCGGCTTTGGTGAGTTCTTCAAAGTACTTGCTTTTTCCCTTGAACTTCTTGACCTTATTTTCAAATAACTTCCCGTTAAAAGAAGATAAATCGGGATCAGCCGAAATGATCAATTCCGAAACTTGCCGATAAATTGTCTTTCTGAAGGAATCGAGTACTTCATTATTTTGCAGGTTGCCATTTCGGTATGCGAGAACAACAGCGGAAAGATTTTTTTCTATTGCCTTTTCTACGGCCAGGTTCCAACTAGTCCAGTCCCTGAGGGCATCAAGGTTTTCTTTCCACGTTTCAGCTTTTCTCTTCCATACATCGAGCCAATCTTGCTCCTGATCAGCACTAACGACGGAAAAATCAATCTTCAATAATTCCGTTATTGCTATCTCAGTTTGATTTAGCTGCGACAAAACGTTTACAAAACTATTCAGCGCGTTTCCATTAATTTGAAGAAAAGTACCTATGCCGTCTGATAAATCAGAAGCCAGTTTTTCTCTTATTTGTTTTGCTTTATGAAGGTCTCCGGTAATAAAGACTGCCTGTTTCTGTATTTCAGTAACAGACTCGCAGATACTAACCAACTTTTTCCAATCACAATCACCATGCTTCCACAAAAAACCAAGCATTTTGGTAAGGGTGTCGGAATTCTCATCCAAAACATCCTGTTCCTTACGGTAAGAAATTATTTTATCCAGCAGGGCCGGTACAACTTGCTTTTCAACTTTCCCGGTTTTCGAAAATGATTTCAGCAACTTTAATAATTTATTCTGTTCCAGCCAGCGGGGCAGAAGCCATTTTCCGGATGCCAGATTCCAGGCGGTCAATCCGGTTTCCGCATCGTATTGAAGAATGTTTTTATTGAAATCTTTTAACAACTCCTGACGATATTCATTTCGCTTGCTTCCGTGACCGGATAACTCGATCAGTTCGCCTAACGAGCTTTCAATATTTCCGGCATTCAAAATCTCCTGAGGTATATCAGGCAGGCTTAAAACCAGTCGGGTCAGTTGGAGCAATGAATCATCTTGTTCTCGTTTGCAAATATCAGCATCGACGTGAAACAGCTCCGTTAGCAAACTTCTCTTTAATCCTGCCTGTTTCAGCAAATCAAGGTAGCTTGTAAAAAGTTCCGCAGCTCTTGTTTTAACCTGTTGGTTGTAAACGGTCGTTTTTATTTCAGTTAAAGGATGATTATGCGGATGTCCGCAAAGTGTTCCCGCGTTTTGCAGTTCTTCGACTGTGTCGGTCCACCTTTCAAACAGTTCGCTCTTCATTTCTTCAATCAGCCTGTTTTCCATGTTGATGCAGTCCGGTGCGCCGTTCAGTTGTGCATAACCGGTAAAACAATCAAATAAAGAAAGGCCATACGTTCGCTGTTTGTGCAACGACTCGACGTAATTGTTTAATTCTGTTCGCAGGATATGAATCCGCTCTGCTTCGACCTGGTATTCTTCAGGTGAAGTCTTTTTTATAATCTCCGTGGTTTTCTGAAGTTGCTCGAGTATGGTAGATTTTTTTGACTTGTTTGAATGAAGCTCCAGACAGAAAGGATCCAGCCCAATATCTGCAAGGCGCTTTTGAACGACAGAAAGCGCCGCCATCTTTTCTGCTACAAACAGAACCCTTTTCCCTTGATATAACGCGTTCGCTATAATATTGGTAATGGTTTGTGACTTGCCGGTTCCCGGAGGTCCATGTAAAATGAAACTTTTGTCCTGAACCGCAGCGCAAATTGCTTCCAACTGAGATGAGTCGGCACTGATTGGCAAGGCAATATCCGACGGCAAATACTGCTGGTCAAAATTTAATTCCTCAACGAGCGCTTCATCAGCCTCCCATTCTATTTTGCCCGACGCGAGACTTGCAACTATTTTGCTCTCCCTCAGCTTATCTGCA
>JBCFBK010000073.1:11989-21472 GCA_038562555.1 Prolixibacteraceae bacterium
ATATCGTTCCACATAATGAACTTGCTAAAGGAAAATGTACCTAAAAAGGCTTGCTCTTCGACATCCCACCGAGTCTGGGACATGATGCCTTTACGGACAATGTTGAAAACCCGTTTGACATCAACACCGCTTGTATCCCGTGGCAACTCGTCCAGACCGTGAATGGCAATGTTAAAATCCTGCCTGAGCATTTCCAGCAAGGTAATATTCATTAAAGTATCTTCTTCCCGGCCACGAATTACATATCCTTTCTGAGCAGATTTCCGGACGATTTCGGCTGGGAGCAGCAGGATTGGCGCATACCGGGGAAGTTCACTTCGTTCTGATTCGTACCATTTCAAAAACCCTAAAGCTAAATAAAGGGTATTTGCACCATTTTCTTCCAATGATAAACGGCTCGACCGGTAAAGCTTTGTAAGCGCTTTTGAAAGCTCTCCATCCGTCAAATAGGACCGCAATCGCTTGTGTTCGAGTTCATGCTTCAACAAATCGACAATCGGATCAGAGAGATTTACAGTTTGATAAACGCCGACAATATTCAAAGGATTGGTCCATTCTTCGGGTTTTGGCAAAACCTGAAACTCAGCACCATCCGCCAACGCATCTTCAAATAAGTTAAGGCTTACGGAAATAAGTTGAATGGTACTTTGGGTAACCCGCAGATTCAAAAGGTTGTTCCTCAAACTTAAATCAAGAAGCTTGCGCTCCCACAGTCTCTGTTTTGTCAAAGCCACAGATTTGTCGGGAATATTGAGCTTATCAATCAGGATATCCTCAGGGATGAGATTGGAACGGGTTGTTGCAGTGTCTTCTATAATTTCCCAGCCGTCAGATGTCTTTATACGTTGCGGCAAAGGCATAATTTTAGCCAACCTTGCTCTTTTGATATCAACAAAAAGAAGAAAATCATTTTCATTGACCAGCTTGTAGTTCGCACTGTTAATGGCCTCGTCAAAAGATTGGTTTTGTCCGGCATTCATAAAGGTTGACTCCACCAGTGCTATTTCATTAATTCCGGATGCTGTACGCTTTTTCAAAAGGGAAACATCATCGTTTACACTGTCTGCAAAGGTTTCATCAATAAGCCAACTTCCCACAAAAGCGTGCCCTTTAATAACTATGAGAAGCGGATGCAAACCGACTGCCTCCAAACAACCGGCATATAAAAGTGCCATATCGATACAGGTAGCAAGCTTTTGTGAAAAGATTGTGTCACACATCCGGATACGTTGGCCCTCTTGTTCAAAACTTGCAGGAGGCGTGCAATAAATGATATCCAATTCAGCAATTGCCTCATAGATAGCAGCCATTTGTTTTTTTACCCGGTCGGGGTTTTGACTTTGATACGCATTAAAAGAGGGAACACCGGTCCATTGGTCAAGAAACTTTGAAGCACGACCGATAATTTTTGATAGCTGTGGATGATTGGGAGTTACAAAAGCAACCAGCATCTCCGGTAGAATGCCGATACCATTCCATTGATCATACGCGAGAATATCGACTGGATAGCTCTCTTTGTATAGATTTTGGTCCCCGGATGAAATTGTCAAACTCAATTCGCCTGTGATTTTCTCCGTCAGTTCTGAAAAGAATCTGGGAGAAAGACGTAAATCTTTTACATCCAACTCATAACTCTGCCCCTGTGGCAAATAGTCAATGTGCTGTTCCCAATTGGTTGCAAATTCAGGATCACATTCAATCCTGATCAGCAAATCACCCCAATCTTCTTCGGAAGAATTCTCAATTTTTACTTTCCTTACCAGCGGAATTCTGTTTTGTTGGATCGCATAATTAACAACAGGGGAGTAGAAAACATCTACTTTGGGAAGGATGATAGTCTGGTGCATGACTTTGGCAATAGTTTAAGAAGTTAGGTTCAAAGGCATTATAAGACATTTGACTATAAAAATATAAAATACATTCAACAATAAAGTAACATTTAGTTGAATTTTTGCGATCGTAAAGCTTAGCCTGGGCCACGTTGGCATAGGTGCAACAAAGGATTGCTGATAAACCCGGCAACTCGCTCAGATTGCACCAATTTTGAGTCTCATCCTCCTAT
Organism: Prolixibacteraceae bacterium; assembly: GCA_038562555.1. GTDB lineage: Bacteria > Bacteroidota > Bacteroidia > Bacteroidales > Prolixibacteraceae > JBCFBK01. The sequence goes on from JBCFBK010000073.1 coordinate 14,052, forward strand.
CATCTTCCTATGCTCCTTCGACGATCCTTGGGTTTTACATCAATTATATACTTGTGTTCTTAACCGGATCTCCTCCAAATTTTGTAATTTGCGACAACGTCAGTAAACAATCTGACTGACCAAAGTCCAATTACTGTATTACCCCCAAATATGGAATCGAGGAAAGATGAAATAAACATCGGAGTAAGTAAAAGGAAAGCTTTATTACTGACTTTAGTCGGAGTTGGACTCTTTTCAATATCGGTTTGGGCTTTTACAAAAGTTGTCATTTTACTCTCTGGCTTTGACAGGACTTTTTTGATGGCTGGTATTTCCTTACTGATGATCACATTTGGATTTTCCAGTGTCTGCGGCCTGAAAAAATTAATTACCAACAAACATGGACTAATTATTAGCGATCAGGGAATTAAAATCAACATCGGCCCGAATAGAGGTCAATTTATTCAATGGAGTGATATTAAAGAAATTAAATTGCATAGTCAGGTCCGAGGACCAATGTATCTTTTATTCTTTGTTAAGAATCCAACAGATATATTAAAAGGAGCCAGAGGATTTCGAAGGTTTCTTCTGAAAATGAATGCCATATCACATAAAACGCCTGTGAGTATTACATCAGTCTGGCTGGAGTGCAACCTTGACCAAATTATTGAGATAATTGAAGAAAAAATAAAGAAACAGGAACTGTGCACTTTAGGCTAAAATGCAATCTTTTCGAATACTGTACAGAATTGCATAAGCCATAAAGAGCTGTTCCTTATGAACAGCGGATCAAATTTAATTGGGAATATAGAATACAAGCAAAACCTATACAACATGCTCTAAAAAACCCTTAGCACCGATTTTGAAAATGCGAATAATGAGCAGATTGAATATATTAGTAGTTTGTGGCAGGAATAAAAAACGAAGCAGAACTGCTGAATTTATTTTTAAGAATGATTCAAGATTTAATATCCGTTCTGCAGGTCTCAGTCCGAAAAGTGACAGAAAAATATCTGAAAAGGATTTAAATTGGGCAGATCTTGTATTTGTTATGGAAACTGGACACCGGGCAAGAATACGGGGCACCTACCGACATTTACAGTTACCTACAATCGAAGTCCTAAATATCGATGACGAGTATGAGTTTATGGATGAAGAACTTGTCGAACTGCTCACTGAAAGAATTAATAACAAGCTGCGTATAGTCTATAAAATTTGACTCACTACATAAAAACCTTAAATCATAAAATATTCATATAAATAACATCTTCAAAGAAGAAGAACCTGACAAAAAATGCAGTTGTCAAGGAATACTTGACAGCTCAACCTAAGATTTCAATCGTTAAGTGATGTTTTCTCAAAAACAAGTAGATTAATTGCGGTACCTCCTTTTAAGCCAGGTTATCCGAAAACAAAGGATTGTCATTCAAAATTTCAAAAGTATCGTACAACCGGAAAATCTTCTCCAGGCTATTCCTGATAAATCCAGTTTCTGATGCAATCTTATTTAAGTCTTTTCTGCTATACAATTTCGTCCTCCTGTCACAAACAATAACCCATAGTACCGAATTGAGATTCCAAAAACATTTAAAAATCTCTGGGTATCATATCTTTTGTTCAGTTTTTGTTGTGCTTGCTTTCTGCCTTGCATATACCCCTCTGAATATGTCATATCGCTAACCTCACTTCTTTGGTACTAATAAGTGCATAGCGCCTATCCCGCGGATGTAATTTAACCGAAATAATCACTGGGGTTTGCTGATGCTAAAAGTCCCACTTCTAATAGGTATTTTTTGTTCATTTTTTTGCTATTTCCATTGCTTTTTCAAGCAATTCATCACGTCCCTCTTTAACTCCCTGAATAGTCTTTTCAACATATATATCGGGTAAAATGCCAATTCCGTGATGTTGAGAACCATTATGTTTCAATACTTTCAAACCAGTCCAAGAGATTTTATATCCCCCCGGCAAGCTAAACTGATTCACATCCCCGTTTGTGCCTGCGGTTGGTTGGCCTACAATGGTTGCAAGTTTATATCCTTCAATATATCCCATATAACTTTCAGCATAACTTATGGCTTGTCCGTTTATAATAAAAACCACCTTTTTATCTCCGAGATAAGGTTTTTCGGCTTGTATGAAACCAATCCAATTATGATTTTGATATCCAATTGTTCTCTCATGGTCGGGATAAATTATCTCGGGAACCTGCATCCAGGCTTTTGTAGTGTCATCAACCGACATTAAATAATTTATAAAACCATGATTACCTTTCGGGTATCCTCTTAAATCACATATTATGGCTTCACTCTGCTCAAGCTGTGGTAGTAATTTACTTATTGTATCCATTTCAATAACATCGAGGTTTAGGTACCATGTTCGATCATCAAGTTTATGATATTTAACCTTTTCTTTATTCAATATTTCAAACTGACGAAGTGCAGCCATGTTTCTTACCATCTCGGTATTTTTGCCATTAACAGTCAACGCTATTTTGCTGTCTTTTTCTCCCAGAAGGCTTTTTAAGTTTGCCCTGTAATGCAGCCATCCCTCCGTTCCCGCTGAGATTCTCCCATAAACTACTTTAAAGAAATCGGCCGATTCACGATTATTAATTTGTGTAACAATATCACCTGTTTTAACAGCACATTTATCGTCGAATACATTTGTTATAACCAGCTTGTTTTCAATCCATTCCCACGATACCGGAGGAAGATAGTAATTTTGAAAAGAGTTGTTCCATACTGTAATATGTCCGTCCTTCAACGGGGCTGTAAACTGTTCTAAAGTGACAAGGTGGTCTGACAGTGTTTTGTCGGAATAACTTTTCCTGATTGCCTTTTGCAGCTCTTTCTCCCAATTTACATTTACAACATCGAAATAAGGATAAAAATGTTGAAATACATTATAAACATTTACAATATTGCCCATTTTTAAATACAAGTCTTCAACTTTTATATTGTATGTGTTTTTTAGCGTTTCGTTTAATTCTTTAAGTTTATTTTCATTCGCCCTTGGAAAGGTAAATTGATTGTTACAGTATAGTACTATTGGAATCCGGCAATATATTCCTTTCCCAATTTCTTTAATTATGCTTTCTCCGAATTTAGGTTCGTAATCAAAGAGTTGGTTTGCTTCAATCTCATTTCCCTTCTTAATCCGCCTGCTCTCATATGGTTGATTTTTGTTGTCCATACCAATGCTTACTCCAAGGTGTTGCCAATAAGTAAGTTTGTATTTTGCTTTATTTTCAGGTATGATCTCTTTTAACGCTGTGTCAAATGCCGTACTATTTTTTGCAAATTTTATTGAAGGCGCAAGTGGCTCAAACAACTGGTTCAGGGTATTTATGACATCCTCTTTTGTTCTGCATTTGTCAATTTGTGATGCACCGTATATGGAAAATTTATTCCAATCTATTTGAGATGCTTCATCACTTGGATGAAAATATTTGACATATCCGTAAACTTTGGCAAAAGTCACCATGTTTTCAATTTTCTTATTCTCATTGTTGCAACCGAAAAATAAGAATAGAATAACTATCAATCCAATTGTAAGTCTGTATTTCATCTTTTTCAAAATTGCCCTATAACGTGACATACAAGTAAAGGGTGTCCCACTGGAGCATGTGAATAAGAAGGCATCTGGAATGGGGTGCATGGTTTTTTTGTTTTGTTAGGTGTTTAGAGATCAGGATTAAATTTAATGCTTTCGGTAAAAAGTGTTATGATTTTTAGCACTATTTTATTTAATATTTTTCAACTGCTGTTTCGGTTTGCCGGTGAGGCTTGTGGGTAACTGACGCCTTTGCGAGATTGCATTGTCAGGCCAATCTCCTGATCACCTCCATCCCTAGCCTGATCCAGCCACAAGGACCCGTCATAACTTTTAGGGCAATGGAGATAACGGTGCCGGCAACGGCGGAGGCGTGTGCGAGGGCCTGGCTGTGGGATTCAATGGTGCGGATATGGGCCTGGACGAGCGATGCGAAGGCTGATGCTGACCCGGACCGGTATCCGGACTCTGATCCTGACTCCGATTCAGGCTTAGTTTCAATGTCGGATTCTGATCCTAACTTCGCCCCTGCCGGGAGTATCGTAATGCTGTCGAATCCGCCGTCAAAATCGGTGGTAATACTTTGTCTGCCCTGGGCGGTGGTGATTTGCCGCTTTGAAAAAAAGAACGTGATGGACTGACGCATCACCGAGTAAATTTCTTTGAGTTCGCACCAGATGACCCGGGCGGTGTTCTTAAACCAGCGGAAGAGCTTTTTCAATGTCCGGATTGTCCGCTTAATGCCTTTGCCGATGAGTTCGCCAACGTGCCGGAAGAAGTGCCCGATGGATCGTAACAGTCCTTTGCCTGCCCGGGTGCGCGGTTTGCGTTGCGGATTTACAGCAACGGGCGGTTCGTTCTGAAGTTCTTCGTTGATGGTTGTCAGGATGCTTTCCTTTACCTGGGGGCTTGTGCCGGGGTCGCTGAGCAGGCGGCCGATCTCTTCCGAAATGGTGCGCGTAGGACGTTTGCTTTGCTTCTTTTCGTTCATCTCTTCCAGTACCGGCAGAAAGGCTTTAAACAGGTAGGTGGCATTGAGTGCCCAACAGTCGCCTCCAAGGTGCATTAACAGGTCGCTCAGCACAAATCCTTTGCTCTTGCCGAAGTTCTCCCGGAAATAATCCATCAGCGAGGTGATGCCTTCCAGGCTTAACGGTCCCAGGTCGTTGTCGAGCTTACCGGGATAGGTTCCCAGCAGCCAGAGCCTGGTCTGCACCAAACGGGTCATGAGTTGGTTCAGTTCGTCGTTAATTTCGTTCTCTGTTTGTTTAGGATCTGAAATGACCTGCTCAAAACGGGCAATGCTTTCAGCGGGTATAAAAGGAAAGCGGGAACGGAATCGCCGCTCATCTCCGGCCTGTGGCTGCATTCGTTTGCTTAACCGCTGAACCGGGCTTTTAAAATAAACGAAATGATGATACCGGCTGCGGGGATAACGGTCCTGCCGGGCAAGGGTTTCACTCAGTTTTTCCATGTCGCCCAGAAGTTCAATGACCTGACTTTGGTCGGTCAGGCCGCACCACCGGGCGAGCTCTTCAAGACAGAAGGACCACCGGGCATCGGGATGCGGACCGGGCGCGATGTCAAAGGTACCCAGCATGGAAAGCCTGAAGTTCAGAACCCGGCAAAGCAGGGCATCGGCGCTGATTTGCTCAAGATTGAAGCGGTGCAGGTCAAACTCCCCCTCGAGCGATGAGAGGCGGTGCAAAAAGCTTAGCTCCTCTTCAGAAAGAAGCTGGTCTACGCTTTCGCTTTGCGGCTCCGGTGTTTGTTTGTAAAACGCCGGAAACTGCATGAAAGCTTCGTCTTTGCCGCTCTGCTCAAAGCCCTCGGGGAAAGCCTGACTGCTGGTTTGGTGTTCTTCCCTGAACCGGGCGGTACCTTCGGCGAGTTCGCCGGAAGTTAGGCCATCATTTCCTGTGTTCCGGTCTGCAGTAACATAGCCCAGGTTATCGAGCACTTCCAGGCACTCAAGCCGGTGCACCTGGGTAAACCCTTCCCTGCCCTGTGCATAAAAGTGCTTGTCGAATAAGAGGGGTATGTTACTGGAAGCTTTCATTGCTGACCGGAGAATAAAATTTAAGTGAATGCCCGAAGCCAATTCGGCTGACTTCGGGCAGGAGCATTACACGAGGTCTTTAACAACCTGGATAATGGTGCTGAAAAGGGCTTTTCGCGTTTCAAGGGCCGATTCGACCATCAGGGCGTGCTTGTCGGCCAGGGCGGCCCCATCTTCGCTTTTGCTCACATAGCTTACCGCGTCGCCGCCCAGGTCGAAGCGTGTGTAGGCCACCAGGTCGGCCTGCGTAAGGTTTTGCCTGATGGCGGTAAAGATATCGCCACTGTTTCCGGCCGTCAGGTCGATCGATACCTTCGCGGGATTGGTCAGGGTGGCCACTTCGAGGGTGGTCAGATCGTCGAGCGCTTTCTCGACCGATGTTTTGAGTTTTGAAAAGTCGATTGCCATACGATTTGATTTTTAGATTTTTGATGAATGATGAATAAGTGCCGGCCTGTACCGGCTTGCATGTTTCAGCTTAGCGCTTTGCAAATAAAGGTCCAGCTTGCCTGCCGGTTAACAGCAGATGCAGCCAGCAGGGAGCTGCACAGCCTGGCGATCGCTGACGAGCCATCGTTAACGATGGTAACCATATCGCCCCAGATCTCCGCCCGGCCATAAAACAGAACTTCCTGCCCGGTGCTCCCGGAGGTCTGCTTTATCACGAGCGTTTCGTTGCTCAGCAAGTCCATCGCCAGCAGTTTCACCTCGTCGCTAAGTTCAGTGCAATCAGTTTCGTTCATGATTTGCCCTCCTCACAACAGCGTTTTAAGTAAATGATCTGCAATAATGCACTTATGATTATTATTTCCGACGAACAAAGTCTCTTTTCGGGTATTTTTCACTCTTTCTGTAGGTATACTCTAACTATACTCTTCCTATACTCATGGTATACTCACCTCTTTTTGACGAAAAACCGACGCCGGCGCTTCAAAATAAATGAAACTAATTATGAACTTTATTTCAATTAAATTTTAAATGTCCTACAGATATTCCATGATCACGACGGCTATAAAAATCAAAAATGCACAAAAAAAGATGAGGAGAATTAAGATTCCCCTCATCGCGCATGGGCTTAAATAGCCTGTTCCTTTTCGGTCAGGTTTCCCGGTAGATCGCTTGCCCGGACAATAATCTTATCGCCCGAAAGTGACTCGTTCGTCGTAGTAACAACATAACGCCAGCTCCCGTCAGTCTGCGCCGATGCTGCGCCATGCTCAATCTCCGAACCATCCGAATTCAAAATGCTTACCGTAACCGCAGTTACCTTGAAATCGTCGACTGCCCTGACGCCGATATAATCATTGGCCTGCCCGGAATAGTGACTCACATCTATTTCGTCGATGTGGGGCGCCTTTAAGAAATCGGCTACAGCCACATTAAACGCCGACTGCCCTTCTTCGGCCGAGGCTTTGTAGGCTGCCTTCTTTTCTGCATCGGTAATCGAAGCCTTTCCGTAAAGGATGGCCTCCTGGAATCGTGACTGATGTTGCTCCTGTGCCTCGGTAGGCTCGCCTTCTCTCTTCTGAGGCGCCTGAGCAACAATTGTTTTCGCACCACGGGTGCGGAAAACGATCAGGTTTCCCAGCTTTCCGCTGAGACCCGTAACAACGATGTTATTCCCAACTTTTGCCATAATTTTTGATTTTTAATTAAACAATGTTGAGCGATTGGCTCTGTTGTAGAAAATTATGACCAAGTTAAGCAACCGGCAAAAGCAAGATCAGTCACACAGGGTCATGACCCCCTTTATTTTACATGGGCGAACTGGCCTGTTGGAGCATATCGAGAATGGTTTTCTTCACTTCCATCCGCGCGGATTCCTCAA
>JBCFBK010000074.1:0-21056 GCA_038562555.1 Prolixibacteraceae bacterium
GAGGAGGAGAAAAAGACGGCTGAAGCTGAGGCCCGTTTTTTACGCGCGTTTTATTATTTTCAGCTCTATAGTTTATATGGGGATGTGCCACTTGTTCTGGAACCCCTCGACCTTGAAACCCAGCACCAGCCCAAGGTGGCGGCTGCCCAGGTTCTCGGGCAGGTGATCGCTGATCTTGATTTTGGCATTGAAAATCTGAATGCTGTTCCGTATTATGACAATGGAGGACATGTCACGCAGACAACCGCACAGGCGCTCAAAGCACGCGCACTGATCTTTGCAGCTTACGGAAATACGGGGACACCCGATCCGGCACTGCTTACAGAGGTCAGGGACCTTTGTAAGCAGATTATACCTCAATACACATTAAGTCCGGTTTTTGAAGATCTTTTTCAGGACGCCGGACAGCAGGGAAATCCGGAAATTCTGTTTTCGGTCAATTATCTTGCGCCGGATAACGTACCGACCTACGGGACCGACCTGATTTACGGCGACTGGATCACCGTAAGCCCGCTTCAGAATTTTGTTGACGCTTTTGAATGCAGCGACGGGCTTCCCTGGGGTGTTTCACTGCTCACGGACCCCGAAAATCCGTTCGTTAACCGTGACCCCCGGCTAAGTAAAACAGTATTTGCCGATCATGTTGACTGGGGGAACGGGAACGTCCATAATCCTTCGAACAGCAGACCAACGGGTTACGGACTCAAAAAATTTCTGGAACCGGGAAACCTGCCTTACGGGTATTCGACCCTGAGCCAGCAAAATGCGGTGATTCTTCGCCTGGGTGAGGTGCTGCTGATGTATGCCGAGGCGCAGAATGAGCTTGCCGGCCCCGACCAATCGGTTTATGCGGCCATGACCACCTTGCGCACCCGGGTCAGCATGCCCCCTTTCCCTGCGGGGATGACAAAAGCCCAGATGCGTGAACGGATCAGGCATGAACGGAGGATCGAACTTGCCTTTGAAGGATTACGTTACTTCGATCTGAAACGGTGGCACATTGCCGGAGATGTGTTAAATCAGGTAACTGACGGATTTTTACCCTATAAATGGGAAGACCGGTTTTATCACTGGCCACTTCCGCAAACGGAGATTGACAAGAACAACGGTGTTTTGGAGCAAAATCCCGATTACGAATAAAACTAATTGTTATCTTACAGGGACGGAGATTGCCTGTCACAATGCTCTCCGCCCTTGTTATAATATAAAAACGGAAATAGAATGAGCGATAAAAGATTTTATCTGGTTGCTGCTGCTTTATCAGTTGCCCTGTTTTCTCAGTCGGCGGAGAAAGAATCCGGGAAACAGTTCCTTAAACTTTGGTATACGGAACCTGCCGATGCGTCGGTTCCCGACAATCCCGGCGGAGGGGAGGATAGTCCCGAATGGCTGAAGGCATTGCCATCGGGAAACGGCTCTTTGGGGGCGATGGTTTTTGGAGATGTAAACCGGGAACGCATTCAGCTGAATGAAGAAAGTATGTGGTCGGGAAGTCACGCCGACAGCGACAACCCCGAGGCATTGGCTACCCTGCCTGAGATACGCAAACTTTTATTTGCAGGAAAATATAGGGAGGCTTCCGAACTCATCAACCGGACGCAAATCTGCAAAGGGCCCGGCTCAGGCCATGGACAGGGAGCTTCAGTTCCTTTCGGCTGCTTTCAGACCCTGGGCGATCTTTGGATCGACAATGGAAGTCAGGCGTCATATACCAACTATCACCGCGAGCTCGATCTGGACGAGGCCATTGTACGCGTGCGTTATACACAGGATGGGGTGAATTATACGCGCGAGATTTTTACAAGTTATCCCGATCAGGTCATCGTGATGCGCTTCTCTGCCGACAAGCCCGGGAAAATTTCATTCACGTGTACAATGAATCGTCCGGAGCGGTATAAAACATATACGGAAGGCAGTCAGCTGATCATGACCGGCGCGCTTAACGATGGCCAAGGTGGCGATGGGCTGCAGTACATGGCCAGGCTGAAGGCCGCACATACAAACGGGAATGTTTTTTATCAGAATGGCAGTCTGGTTGTCCGGCAGGCCGATGAGGCGATCCTTTTTTTATCGGCGTCGACCGACTATCTCTTAAAGTATCCGGCCTATAAGGGTCGGGATTTTACGGCGATCACCGGTAACCAGATAAAAAGAGCCATTGGCCAACCCTTCGAAAAACTGCTTGAAAGGCATAAGGCAGATTATCAGCAATACTTCAGGCGCGTAAGCCTTGATCTTACTCCTGATGAAATTGCATCTGTTCCCACCATCGAGCGGCTGGAAAATTTTAAAAAGGGGAAAGCAGACGCTCATTTAATCGAACTGATGTTTCAGTACGGGCGTTACCTGCTGATCTCTTCATCCAGGCCGGGAAGCCTGCCGGCCAACCTGCAGGGAATCTGGGCCAACCAGATCCAGACGCCCTGGAACGGAGACTATCATACGGATGTGAACGTGGAAATGAATTACTGGCCGGCTGAGGTGACCAACCTGCCGGAAATGCACCTGCCGCTGTTTGATCTGATCGAATCCCTGACCGGTCCGGGCAAAAAAACGGCAAAAATACAATACGGGCTCGATGGATGGATTGTTCATCCGATCACGAATGTATGGGGATATACCTCTCCGGGCGAGGCTGCAAGCTGGGGGATGCACACCGGTGCGGGGGCGTGGATCTGTTCGCATATTGGTGAGCATTATGCATTCACAGGAGATCTGGAATTTTTGAAAAGGATGTATCCGGTCTTGAAATCGTCAGTCGAATTTTACCTGGGCTGGCTCGTGGAGGACCCTGAAACGGGAACGCTTGTTTCGGGACCCGCCGTTTCACCCGAAAATACGTTCATAGCGCCCGACGGAAGCCATTGTCAGTTCAGTATGGGGCCTGCTCATGATCAGCAGGTGATCTGGCAACTTTTTACAGATTTTCTGATGGCTTCCCGGGAGTTGGGGATCAGCAGTGGCTTTGCAGCTAAGGTCATGGCAGCAAAAGCTAAACTGGGCGAACCACAAATCGGAGCAGACGGACGGCTCATGGAATGGGCGGAGGAATTCGCAGAAACCGAACCGGGACATCGCCATATTTCCCATCTTTTTGCCGTTCATCCGGGCAATCAGATTACGGTTGAACATACTCCCCGATTAGCAGGCGCAGCAAAAAAGTCGCTTGATTTCCGGATAGCCAATGGTGGCGGCCATACTGGTTGGAGTGCGGCCTGGCTGATCAGTCAGTATGCCCGCTTGCAGGAACCCGATAAAGCCGGCGAAAGCCTTCAGACCGTGATCAAAAAAAGCACTTCACCGAACTTGTTTGGTCAGCATCCACCCTTTCAGATGGATGCCAATTTTGGCTTTACGGCCGGGATTGCAGAGATGCTGATCCAAAGTCATGAGGGGATGATCCGGCTGTTGCCGGCCTTGTCGAAAGAATGGAAGAATGGCAGCGTACGTGGTTTATGCGCCCGCGGAGGTTTCGTTGTGGATATGGAATGGGCAAACGGAAAGCTCACCGCAGCACGGGTCCATTCGCTGTTGGGCAACCCGCTGTACCTCCGGTATGGTGAAAAGACATTTCACCTGCCAAAGACCGGACGTGGGAAAATATACGCCTTTGGTGCGTCGGTTAACCTGCTGGATGTGAAGCAGGGAGCCGGGCAATAGGGGCGTTCTTGCCCGAACCGGTTTCCTTAAAGGTGGATTCGTATTCCGCGATCTTGCACAGCGGGCGGTTTTTCGCTAATTTTATGCTGTTTAACCAAAGCCAGTCATGCATATCGTTATTGCTCCTGATTCTTTTAAAGCATGCCTTTCAGCCGCACAAGTCGCTGCAGCTATTTCGGAAGGGATCGCACGGATTACTTCCGAAGCTGAACTGATCTGTATCCCGATAGCTGATGGTGGCGAGGGGACGGTACAGGCGCTCGTCACCGCGACGGGCGGGCGTATCGTTCCTGCTGCGGCGGTCGATGCGCTGAACAGGCCGGTTAAGTCATTCTATGGCGTATTGGGCGACGGTGAAACTGCGGTGATTGAAATGGCTGCCGCTTCCGGAATTGAACTGCTTTCGGATGAAGAGCTTAATCCGTTAATCACCTCCACCTATGGAACGGGATTGCTGATGAAAGCTGCGATGGAGGCGGGTTTTACCCGGATTATTCTGGCCATTGGAGGGAGCGCCACCAACGACGGAGGGGCCGGCATGGCACAGGCACTGGGCTTTGATCTTTTAGATAATGCAGGCAAGCCCATCGGACCGGGAGGCGGTGCGCTGGGTGAACTTGAATCGATCGGACAGTCGCATGTTCATCCACTGCTTCGGGAGACAACGTTCACCGTCGCGAGCGACGTCAGGAACCCGCTATTGGGCCTTTCGGGCGCCACCCGGGTGTACGCACCCCAGAAAGGGGCAACACCTCAAATGCTGGAACAGCTTGAAAAGAATATGAGCCATTATGCAGCGGTACTGGAGAAGGAATTCGGAAGCGGTATTGCCAACGCGCCGGGGGCCGGAGCGGCCGGCGGACTGGGGGCGGGGTTGATGGCGTTTTGCCGCGCCGAAATGGGATCCGGCTTTGATCTGATCAGCAAACTGACCCGGCTGGAAGACCGGATTAAGCAAGCTGCGGTGGTATTCACGGCCGAAGGGAAAATTGATTCACAGACTGCTTCCGGAAAAACAATCAGCGGAATAGCTCAACTGGCAAAAGAATACCAGGTTCCGGTTGTCGCCCTGGCCGGAATGGTCGAAGACGACCTGACAACGCTCTACGAGCAGGGTGTCACAACCGTGTTTACTATTGCCGACCGGCCTATGAGTCTGGAAGAATCGAAAGCACGTGCCGGCGAATTGCTGGCGACTACCTCCGGGCGGATCATGCGCCTGACGATGAATCTGCTTAAAAAATAAGGAATCTGCCGGTTCTCGCCACGGTTCTGTCCAATGAGACAAATCGGTCGGGCGACGGGCTGAGTCGAAAAAACAGACATTTTTCCCTGGAAGGAGTGACCCTTTTGGATCATACAGACAATCATACGAAGCAAGGACCCAAATTTTTTTGGTTTGCCCTTGATAATGCAGCGAAAATATTTCCTGCCGTTATCTCTAAAAAATTCACGGCTGTATTCCGGCTGACGGCTGTATTCCGGCAGCCTGTAAAAATAAAGCCTTTACGGAAGGCGGTTCTGCTTGCAGAAAGGCGGTTTCCTTATTTCATGGTTCAGCTTAAGGAAGGGTTTTTCTGGTACTACCTGGAGTATCTGCCTAAGCACATTCCCATTGAAGCGGACCAACAGATCTATTGCTCGAAGTTTCGCAAAGGAGAGCTCCTGATCCGGATTCTCGTCAAAAATACCAGTTTAAGTATTGAATTTTCACATATTCTGACTGACGGAGGAGGAGCACTGGAATTTCTTAAAACCATCCTGGTTTTATATGCAGCGGAATGCGGAGCTGAAATTCCTGCAGCATATCAGCTCCCTGAACCGGTTGCCCCGATACCGGAAGAGGAATATGAAGATGCCTATAACCGCTACTTTAAAGAGGAAATTCCACCCATGGTGAAAAGATCAAAGGCATTTCACCTGCCCTATATGCTAAAGCCATTTGCGCGTTTCAGCAGGCTCAATGCAATTCTTTCCATAAAGGAACTGCAACAGGCTGCCCGAGCGAAAGGTGTGAGTGTTACCGTCTACCTGGTTGCAGTTTATCTTTACGTTTTGCAGGAAATATTTGAAAATCGGAGTACCTCAAACAAGTATAGAAGGAATAAGCGGCTCCGGATACAGGTGCCGGTGAACTTAAGGAAAATTTTCCCGTCACGGACCATGCGGAATTTTTCCCTGTTCGTCATGCCGGAAATTGATCTGCGTCTCGGTCATTACACCTTTGATGAGATCATTAAATCAGTATACCATCAGATGATGCTTGAAACCGATGAGAAGTTGATCAATAAGAACATTGCAAGGAATGTTGGCGGGGAAAAGAAATTGTTTATCAGAGGGATCCCGTTATTCCTGAAAAGCTTTATTTTAAGGATGAAATACTATTCACTGGGGCCCGTTCAATACAGCGGGGTGCTTACAAATATCGGAAAAGTGACCTTGCCGGAAGAGGCCGGTGCGATGCTTGATCATTTTCTGATAACACCGCCTCCGCCCAATAAGCTGCTGAAAGTGAGTTGCGGTGCTGCTGGTTTTGGCGATAAAATGGTGATCTGCTTTGGAAATATCACCCATTCGCATGAATTTGAAGAGAAATATTTGCAATTTATCAGGGATCAGATGATCGCTGTCGAAAGGAGTGAGCTATGATACAATGTCCTGAATGTGGTGTGGAACTGGAAGAAAATGCCAATTTTTGTTCGCTCTGCGGTATCCCGTTAGCCGATAAATCGTCGGAGGAACCGGCCTATGTCAGATCCGGTAAAGCAAGGAAAGAAGAGAAACTGCTAACAGATTACCGGAAACTAACCGGCTTTCAAAAAAGGAAAATTTTCTGGAAAATTTCCGGGGTCATTCTCATTTCGGGCATTGTCAGTACCCTGTTGATCGACTTTTTTGTGAATCAAGGCATCACCTGGTCCAGGTTTCCGGCGACCGTCGGTTTGGTACTCTATATCAATTTCACCCTGAACACATTCCTGCGAAAAAAGATTATCCTGATGCTGTTGCTTAGTTTTGTATCGGTCTCCGGACTATTTTTACTTTTTGATTTCTATGCCGGAGGTACAGGGGGGAGAGTAAAGCTGGGAATTCCGGTTTTAGTGGCAGGCTATATCGTCGTGCTGACTCTTGTTTTCGTGATCCGGAATTCAAGGCAAAAAGGACTGAACGTAATCGCTTATTCGCTGCTGGCAGCGGGGCTGCTGTGTGGTTGCGTTGATGCACTGATCACAATCTATAACAGGAACAGACTGAGGATTGACTGGAGTCTGGTCGTTATGGTTTCGGTCCTGTTTGTCTCTCTGCTTTTGTTGTATATTCATTACCAGCTGAGAAAAGCAACCGACCTGAAACGGTTTTTTCACATTTGATCCTTAAGCTAAAAGATACTCCAGAGCTCACTCCACAGATCCCGTCCAATAACAAAATACAAAAACAGGCTCCCCAGCCATCCGTGGTAGAGTCCAAGGGACCACAGGTTTTTCCACCGGAAGTAAGCGGTTAAAAACAATAATTCCATCACAAAGGCAAACAGCATCAGGGTCAGGCTGGGGTAGTGGACCAGGGCGAAAAGAAAGGAAGTGAGCAGGATGATTTGGGGACGGCTGAGCTTTAGCGTACTGATGGCGTACAGATTTCCGACAATAAGCGGAATGACCAGAAATTGCTGAAACACACCCCAGACCGGATAGAAGACGAAAATGGGTATCACATGCCAATTCAGGAAGACGGCCTTGACCGCGAGACCATACCAGACGATCCCGGCAACACCGGCCAGGGCAAACGGCGTGAGGAAAAGGAAGGACTGCTTAAAATTTTTTCTTTGAAAGCCCCAGTCACGCAAAATGAATGCATTCCCCTGGCGCCGTTTATAAATATAAACAGCCCAGAACAGACAGACCGCTGCAATGTAGAACAGGCGCAGTTCCAGCCATTCGCTGAGTACAAACCGCAGAGCGCCTGTTAAAATCACTGCCCCTGCTTCAAACCACCTGCGTTTGTCCGTTTCCATGTTGGTGTATATCAGAACCGATTGTGGTTACTCTTAAAGTTAATTACTAAAATGCAATAACTTTCAAGGTTTTAAATTGTTTGTTCATGCAGGAAAAATTCTGTCCTGGTAAAGGTGAGAGGCGTACAAGTCTGGAAGAGTAAATTTTATCCCGCCTGCGCTGAAGCGGATGCTTTTTGTTGCGCGCCGGATCCTGTCAAATTCATTGTTTATGAAGAATTTGAGTTTATTTGCATCTGTAGGGTTGAGCGTTTTATTCGTGCTGTTTCTGTCTTTCCGGATTCTGGCGGGTCAGGCGACTCAGGTATACAGCATGCGTCAGATCACGAATTCAAATGGCCTTTCAAACAGCTCGGTCAACAAGATATTTCAGGATTCCGAAAATCTCGTTTGGATTGGTACCTGGGACGGATTGAATTTATATAACGGATCCGACTTCACGGTTTTTCACCCGGAACTCAATAACCCCAATTGTATCAGCAACCAGGTCATCCTCGATATCACAGAGGATTGGCAAGGAAGGATCTGGATCAACACCAACCATGGGATCAACCGTTATGACAAAAAAACCAACCAATTTACCAGGTATTACTTTTCACGAAAACATATCTCCCCGACTTCTGAATATGAATTTCATATCGCGCGGGGTGATTCGGGGATCGTATTCTGTGCAGCGAAAGATTGGGGGATCGGGTATGCACAAGGCGACAGCATTATTCTGTTACATCGGGTTGCCAAAAGCAATCCTGTAAAGAAGATGATGTTTTTTCCTCCGTCGTCCTTGATGGTCCATTATGTTTCGGGCGCACTGGAAAAACTGACGCTGAATATTTCCGGAGACAAAACGGTCCGGTTGATAAGTATCGATCCGGTACTGAGCAGAGTTTCGGACTTTATTGTTCATCCGGACGGACGTCTGTTTCTGCTGCTTAGTGATCAGACCCTGTGCCGGTATGGTGAAAAGGAGCACGGCGGGCCGGAGATCGTTTTAAGCGGTGTTAACCGGATTACAGGGAGCATTAAAGAGGGCATCCTGGTGAAGAAAGGCGCTGAGCTTTTGCTGGCAGGATCGGATGCGAATACCAGGCCGCCATCCTGGCTGAATGAGATCAAAGACAAAAAAATTTCGGTCATCTATGAAGGGAATGAACAACTGGTATGGATTGGGACTGACGGAGAAGGCTTGTTTAAAATCTACCCGCAAAATAAAGTGTTTGGACTGACCACACCGGCAGAATTAAAATCACTCGAGGGAGGAATTGTACGTGCTTTCTGTGAGACTCCCGATGGTTCATTATGGATCGGCACGAAAGGCAACGGACTTATCCGCCTGAAGAATAAAAAGGATGGTGCGCATCAAACGTATAATGCAGGAAACAGTAAGCTGAATAATGCCGTTTTCTCCCTCTTTTACGGGCATGATCAGATCCTCTGCATCGGGACTGATGATCAACCAGCGTTTTT
Organism: Prolixibacteraceae bacterium; assembly: GCA_038562555.1. Classification (GTDB taxonomy): domain Bacteria; phylum Bacteroidota; class Bacteroidia; order Bacteroidales; family Prolixibacteraceae; genus JBCFBK01. The sequence goes on from JBCFBK010000074.1 coordinate 9,137, forward strand.
TGATCTCAAAACTCAGAAATTCATTTATTGGGATGAGATTGAGGATCGTCCCCTGGCAGATCAGTTTAAATCGACCTATGCTATTTATCAGGATAGGGACAGCGTGTTTTGGCTCGGCACAAACGGTTTTGGTCTGGTTCGTTTTAAGCTTCAGCGTGAAGGCACGAAAATGGTACTGGCCCGCTATAAGCGTTATCTGGCGGAGGGCTCAGACGTAGGTCCGATCACCAGCAACATCATTTTTTCAATTGTTCCTGAAAATGATTCGTTACTCTGGCTTGGTACCCGGCTGGGAGGGCTCAACCTGTTTAATAAAAAGAGCGGGCGGTCTGTCCCCTTTCGTGCAAATGAAAAAGATTTCCAAAGCCTGAGCAGCAATGATATTCTTTGTATGCACAACGATCGGAAGAACAATTTATGGATTGGAACAAGTCTTGGATTAAACCAACTGGTCAGTCATGACCGGCACGGCAATGCCATATTCAGACATTTTACCGTTCCTGACGGATTGCCCAATAATACCATTCATGGCATCGTAAGCGATAAAGAGGGGAACATCTGGGTGAGCACGAACCTGGGGCTATCCCGGTTTAGCCCGTCAAACGGACGGTTTCGGAACTATTCTGCATTCGACGGGCTTCAGGATAACGAATTTTCTGACGGGGCTTATTATGACGGCAAGAATGGCTTAATCTTTATGGGGGGTATTAACGGGTTTAATTTTTTTAATCCTGATCAAATCAGCGAATATACCCACATACCACTGTTGTCGATCTCCGAAATAAAAGCACAGCATCAAAGCGAGCCGCTGTATCATCAGCATGTAATTAGTCAGAACATGGTTAATCCGGCTGAAGTCGTTCTGAAACACGACCAAAACTTTTTCAATATTAAGCTGGCGGTACTAAGCTATATTAATACCGAAAAATGTCAATATGCATACAAGTTGAGCAATTTTGACAACGACTGGAACTATATTCAGACCAGACGGGATATTTCTTTTACCAACGTTCCGCCGGGAGAATATGAATTGTGGTTGAAATGGACGAACAGTGATGGTGTTTGGAGCGATGCCGTGCAGGCTGTAAATTTCGAGGTGAAGCCTATTTTTTGGCGGTCAGGATATGCAGTGACCCTTTACGCACTTTTTATGGTTTTGCTGGTTCTGTTGATCCTGAACTACTTCAAGAAAAGGAATCTGCTGAAACAAAATCAATTGCTTCTCCAAAAAGAGGAAGAAATCCATCAAACCCGGCTTACCTTTTTTACGAATATCGCGCATGAGTTTCAAACGCCGCTGACACTTATTATCAGCCCTATCCAGAAGCTGATCGAATCTGCCGCCATCAATCCGGACGATCAGAAATTCATTAAGATGATCCAACGGAACACGAACCGGTTGTTGTTCCTGATCCAGCAGCTCCTGGAATTCCGCAAGGCTGAAAATTTGCAGCTGGAAATAAAAGCAGACCGGTTCAACATCATCAGCCTGATCGGGCAGATCTCGGAGTTGTTCGATGAACTGGCTATCCGGAAAAAAATTGAATATCGTATAGAATCGCCTCGCGAAATCACCGGTTGGTTTGATCAGGATAAGGTTGAAAAGATCCTGTTCAATCTTCTGTCAAACGCATTCAAATACACGCCTGAAGGCGGAAAAATTAAGCTTGTGGCGGAACTTCTGCAGGACGGAAAAATTAAAATATCGCTTTCCAATACCGGGAAAGGGATACCAAAGCAGAAACTGAACAGGCTGTTTGAGCGCTTTTTCATTACCACCGATCAGGAACAGACCGGGCCCGATCAGTTCAGGACCGGCATTGGGCTGGCTTACACAAAAAGCCTGGTGAACACGCTTAACGGGACGCTTGATGTGGAGAGCGTTGAGAATGAACAGACGACATTCCGGATCACGCTTCCCTGTTGTCAAACTAATCCGGAAGAGAATCTTCCCGGAGAGCCGGTGTCCGGCGTGAGGGTTTCCGGCCATTTGAAAAATATACTTGACGAACCTGAGTTAGCCGGTGATGCTGTACACGAGAAAATAAAAACAATAGAAGCTTTTGAAAGCGACAAAAAGACGATCCTGATCGTTGAAGACGAACAGGATATTCATGCTTTGCTGGGTGAACTGTTAAAGGAGAAATACCGTATCGTGAATGCCGACAATGGCGTTGAGGCGTTGCGATTGATCGAAAAACAGGTGCCTGATCTGATCATCAGCGATGTTATGATGCCTCAGATGGATGGGATTGAATTGTGCGGCGCTGTAAAATCTGACTTAAAATTCTGCCATATCCCCGTCATCCTGCTAACCGCCAAAAGTTCGGTCATGCACCGTATTGAAGGTCTGGAAAGTGGCGCAAACTCATACATCCCCAAACCTTTTCATCCAAGACATCTCGAAGTAAGGATCGAAAAACTTTTGGAAGAACGGGATCGGATATACCGGCACTTCACAAGAGACACAGATTTTCAGGATATTTCCAGACTCCCGATTGACGAAACCGATAAATTATTTATTGAAAAAGTTATCACAATCATTGCTCAAAATATAAATAATCCGGATTTACAGGCTGATTTGCTTGAAAAGGATTTGGGAATGAGCAGTACGAATTTTTACAGGAAGCTAAAGCAAATTTCAGGTTTGTCGCCCGGCGATATGATCCGGACCATGCGTCTGAAACATGCAGCCGAAATGCTGCGGCAAACAAGCATGAACGTGACGGAGGTTTTTTACGAGTCAGGTTTCAATAACCGCTCCTACTTTTATCGCGAATTCCAAAAGATGTACCAGCTCCCTCCAAAACAGTATCAGCTAAAATATAACAAAAAAGCACTTCTGAACTAGGATCACGCTTATTAATCTTTTGTGTATCAGTATTTGATCCCGATAGTGTACATTTTTGAAGATATAGTGTACACAAAGGCAGTTCTATGTTTCTCAACTTTGTTAGCGCAAGAAAATCTGGTGGTCATTTAAAACTAAATCATAAAGCTATGAAGCAAAATCTAATCCCGTTTTTAAGGAAGGCAGTTGCCGGATTCATTTTTCTGATGATGTCAGGAATTGTCCTCGGACAGGTAACCATAACAGGGACAGTACACGATGAAGAAGGGACTACGCTGCCCGGTGTGTCTGTCGTTGTTCCTGAAACATCAATAGGGACAATTACCAACGTTGATGGTTATTATTCCCTCCAGGTTCCAACTGCGACGCAATCTTTGACATTTTCTTTTGTCGGGCTTGAGTCTGTTACCGTTCCTCTTGAAGGGAAAACAACCTTAAATGTTACGTTAAAATCCGGAACTGAAGAGATCAGCGAAGTCCTTGTCGTAGGGTATTCTACGCAAAAGAAATCGACCCTGACAGGTGCAGTTTCGCCGGTCAATGTCGACGATATGAGTAAACGAAGAGTGGCCGAATTGTCGCAGGCCCTGCAGGGGCAGGTTGCAGGGGTGCAGGTCACCCAAAGCACCGGTGCGCCGGGAGATGAGATTAATATCCGGATCCGGGGTGAAGGTACCATCGGTAACAATAATCCCTTGTATATTGTGGATGGCGTTCCGACCCGGGAATTAACCTTCCTGAACCCTTCCGATATCCAGTCCATGACCGTGCTGAAGGATGCTTCGGCAGCTGCTATCTATGGTTCAAGGGCTTCGGCAGGTGTGATTATCATCACGACCAAAAGCGGAAAAGCAGGCAAGTCGTCGTTCGATGTGAACTATTTCCGCGGGATCCAGCAGGCCGTGAATCTCCCCGATATGCTGAATGCCGCACAGTACATGGATGTGGTTGAAAAAGCCTGGAACAACGCCGGATATGACGGGACCAACCCGTATACAGCCGATAAAGGAAGATCAGACTTTGCCGATACGGATTGGCTTGACGAAGTATTCGAGACAGGCTATTCCCAGAATGTTCAGCTAACGGCAAGCGGCGGAAGCGAAAAATTGCAGTATCTGCTTTCTGCCGGCTTTTACGACCAAAACGGGATCGTGGTTTACAATAACGATAAATACAAACGATATAATTTCAGAACCAATATCAATGCAGACCTGACAGACCGGTTAAAAATCGGAACAAACCTGCAACTTTCGTATGCCATTCAGGATAAATTGTCATCAAAAGGCGATGCACCCGGAATTATCCGTCATGCCTTATTACGCCCGCCTGTGCTTTCAGTCTATAAGAGTCCCGACGACCCCACCTGGTCAGAGCGCGATCCCTTTACCGATCTGCCTTTCTATATCCACAACAACAGGAATAACGGCGGCTGGGAAAGCGACAAGTATGAATGGACGCAAAACCCGGTGGCGCTGGCTTATTTCACAGACGATGAACGCTCCCATTACAAAACGTTTGGCAACCTGTATGCGGAATATGCTTTTTTACAGGATAAGGCCTTAAAATTCAGGACAAACGTGGGCATAGACCTGAACTTTTATCACAACAAGGCCTTTTACCGGAATTTTGGCGACGACGATGGCGGCGGAAATGAGGCTGATCAGGGGACTGGCCGTCAGAACCGGCCAAACGGACTGGATGAAGAGAGGAGCGAGGCCTTGACGGTGACCTGGAACAATACCCTGAACTATGTAAAAACGTTTGAGAAGCATTCACTGAATGCCCTGATCGGGAGTGAGTTTATCAATAACTATCAGTCGTCGCTCAGCGCGTCCCGGAGAAGGTACGAATACGATACGGAAAAATTTGCCTATATCGATTTCGGAAGCACGGAGCAGGACCTGTGGAATGGCGGTTCAGGATCAGAATGGGCGCTGCTGTCCTTTTTTGCGACAACGACCTACGTCTACGATTCAAAATACATGCTTACGGCTAACTTCAGGGCCGATGCTTCATCCCGGTTTGCCGAAAATAACCGGTGGGGTTATTTCCCGTCTGTGTCGGCCGGATGGAAAATTTCAGAAGAAAACTTTCTGGAACAACAGGATTGGCTTTCCGATTTAAAGCTGCGGGTAAGCGTTGGCCAGTTAGGCAACCAGGAAATTGATAACTATGCCTACCTCACGCTGATCAGAAAAGACGGCGACCGGTATCTGACCTCACGGTACGGAAACCCTGATCTGAAATGGGAAACGACCATGCAATTCAACTACGGACTTGATGCCGGGATGTTCAACAACAAGATCTACCTTTCTGTTGACTATTTCCAAAAAAATACGAGTGACATTTTATTGCCGATCTCCCTGCCGAAGTTTGTCGGCGATGTTCAGCCGACCATTGTGAATGCCGGTGAAGTCAGCAATAAAGGTCTTGAATTCGGGATCACGTTCAAAAACAGCGAACATGAATTCAAGTATAATATCAATGGCAATATGGCCTTTGTCAAAAATAACGTGGAGAAACTGCACCCCAATCTCCCGAGTATCATCGGCCAAGTCACCCGAACCGAAGTGGGGCATCCTTTAAATGCTTATTACGGGTATGTTTTTGAAGGAATCTATCAAAATCAAAACGAGATTACTGCCCAGTTGCATAGCACAACAAATCCGACCGTTGTTCCGGGAGATATCCGTTTTGCGGATTTAAGCAAGGATGGTAAAATAGATGATAACGACCGGGATTTTATTGGTGATCCAAACCCGGGACTGATTTACGGAATTAACCTTTCAGGCGAGTATAAGGGGTTTGACTTTGCCTTTCTTTTTCAGGGTGTCGGCGAGGTTGACCGGTATAACGATTCCAAAAAGATTGTCGATTACGATACCCGTCCGTTTAATTACACGACGGGCATACTTGGCAGTTGGGACGGTGAAGGATCGACCAATGAACGGCCCCGGGTCAGCTTTACCGACAATGGAAGCAGCAAAATCTCCGGCATCTTTGTGGAAGATGCCTCTTACTTCCGGCTCAAAAATGTGGAAGTCGGATATACCTTCGGCCGCTTTTCGAAATTCGGGATTAATCGGGTCAGGTTTTATGTCTCTGCTCAGAACGTTTTTACAATCACCGATTACAGCGGACTTGATCCCGAAACAACCGATCTGATGGATATGGGAACCTATCCCCAGGCAAGATCATTCCTGGCAGGTGTAAACATTAATTTTTAATCAACCCTAAAACGAGCAAAAATGAAGTCATTATTTAAAATAGCATTTGCGTTAACCCTGGTTGTATCACTGACCAGTTGCGAGGACTACCTGACCAAGGATCCGATCGGACTGCTGACCCCTGAACAGGTGAACCTGGAGCCGACGGTGACGAGTGTGACCTATTCTGTAAGCTCTTCATACCAGTTGCTTTCAACCACCCTGAATATCATCGGAGAGTGGGGTTGGGATGATGGCACTGTTACCCGGAACGATTTCATTCTTCAGGATATCGCCTCGGATGATATGCAGAAAAAATGGAATCCTGATGGCGACCAGGCCTGGATGGACCAGTTCAATAATTTCAGTTTTGTCGCTTCAAACGGTGGATTTAACGGAACCTGGAGTTACGATTATGAAGGGATTGCCAGGGCCAATACGGCGATCAGCTACTTAACCGACGAGGAGATGATGAATAAGCTCAGTATGGATCCTGCGATGAAAGATCGCTTATTGGGTGAATCTTATTTTTTAAGGGCATTTTATTATTTCGATCTGGTAACCATTTACGGTGATGTTCCGTTGTTGTTAACGCCGCTTGCCTCGTTCGAAGAAGCTTACGAAGTTGCCGTAAGGGTTGACAAGGCTACTGTATGGCAGCAGATAAGCGATGATCTGCAGGATGCGAAAGAACTGCTTCCAAACAGCAGGTTTTCCAGTAACACCGACAAGTGGAGAGCCTCAAAAGGAGCGGTTATTTCCCTTCAGGCAAAGGTAGCTTTATTCCATGAACAATGGCAGGAAGTGATCAATCTGGTTACGGAACTGGAAGGACTGGGATTCTACGACCTGAACGCCCGTTATTTTGACAGTTTCGATGTTACAAAGGAATTTGCGGAAAGCGAGGTCATTTTTGCTTACGACCATCAGGAAGCCCAAACGCCCCGGAAAGGGAACGGACTATGCGCGCTGCTGGGTTGGGGGTTTGTTGCGCCTGAGGCCAATTTTTTGCAGGAGTTTGAAGCAAACGACCCCCGGCTTCTATATACGGTTGATGCCGCAAATCAGAATGTCAATAAAATACTTGGAACAACCGATGGTTCCGGTAAAGGGAACGATGATTCGCCGAGTAATAAAGTCTATATTCGTTTTGCCGATGTTCTTCTCTGGAAGGCTGAGGCGTACCTGGAAACAGGCAACACGGTACAGGCGATAACGATCATAAACAGGATCCGGGAAAGAGCCCGAAATTCCGTTGCCATAGACGGGACGATACCTCCCGCGGGGACCTTACCCGACAGGAACACGGCATCTGTCAATGCCGACGAGATCAAAGCCTGGCTGATTCACGAGCGACGTGTGGAACTTGGCTTTGAGTCGCACCGGTTCAATGACCTGAAAAGATGGGGAACAGCCAAACAGGTGCTGGCTTCGCGCGGATTCCAGGATGAACACGTTCTCTATCCGATACCTCAGGGAGAGATCGACAAGTCGGGGGGTACAATCACACAGAATACAGGTTACTAGAAATGAGATGCCCGGGTGAGGCATTCGGGCGTCTCTTATCAACGCAGAAAATATGGACATAAAAAAGGATCTGGCGGCACGCTCCGGACAAAATCCGGTTCTTCGGCCGTCTCAAATCAGGCCAGGCTCGGAGGTCATGCATATTGAATGTTTACTCAATCCGGGAGTATTCAGGTTTGATAAGAAAGTGTTTTTGCTGCTCCGTGTGGCCGAGCGCCCTGTTCAGCAGGAAGGAATGACCAGTATCCCCATATTGGACAAGCTGGGTAAAGTCAGTATTCTTCAGTTTTACAATGATAATCCTGATCTTAAACTCACTGATCCCCGGGTGATCCGGTATAAAGGACAGGATTATCTGACCACCCTTTCTCATTTGCGGCTGGTATGCAGCGATAATGGCACTGACTTTTACGAGCCTGAAGGGTATCCCGCTCTTTGTGGTGAAGGAGAACAGGAAACCTATGGCATTGAAGATTGCCGGGTTGCCCGCATTGAAGACACGTTTTACCTGACTTACACAGCCGTTTCTGCAACGGGTGTTGCCGTGGGGCTGAGGACAACGAAAAACTGGAAGGATTTTCAGCATCACGGACTCATTTTCAGTCCGCACAATAAGGATTGTGCGTTCTTTGAAGAAAAAATAAACGGCAATTTCTTCGCGCTGCATCGCCCCAGCAGTCCGGAGCTGGGAGGAAATTACATCTGGGCGGCAAAATCGCCCGACGGACTTCACTGGGGAGGGCACCGGTGCATTGCGCAAACCCGGGAAGGTAAGTGGGACAGTGTGCGGATCGGGGCCGGAGCTTCGCCCATCAGGACCGAAAAAGGCTGGCTGGAGATTTATCATGGTGCTGACGAAAACAACCGCTATTGCCTGGGTGCACTTTTGCTGGATGCGGACAATCCCTTTCAGGTCATTGCGCGATCGGAAGAACCGATCATGGAACCCCTGATGGACTATGAAAAAACCGGTTTTTTCGGGAACGTCATTTTTACCAACGGACATTTGGTCGATGGAGACGAACTCACGCTGTATTACGGGGCTTCAGACGAGGTGATCTGCATGGCTAAGCTATCAATCCAAAACATTCTCCAACGTTTGAAATACGAACCTGGTAAATTCACGAGATGATCAATAAATTTGTAAATGAATACCGGGTTTTCCTCTCCTACCCGCACAACATGCGGGTGTTGCTGATTACGAACCTGATCTATTCACTCGTTCTGCCCATTATCGAATTATTCATTGGCGCATACATTATGCGCAATTCACAGGATGCAAAACTGGTGGTCATTTTTCAACTGGCCCTGTATACCGGTATTCCCATCACCTTCGCGATCAATGGATATCTTCTCCGGAGAATAAAGATCGCCTGGTTGTACTCGTTCGGCATGCTGTTGAGCGGTGTTTCCATGACCGCCATGATGATGCTCGATAAACTGGATATCACCGGGATCGGAATTGCCGGTCTGATCATGGGCGTTTCCTATGGGTTCTTTTGGGCTAACCGGGATTTTCTGGCCCTGGAGACCACCAATGATCAGAACCGTAATTATTACTACGGGCTTGAGACTTTTTTTTACACCATCACGGCGGTGATCGTTCCTTATGTCGTCGGTGTTTTTATCGGGACAACCCAGAAATTAAACTGGTTCTCCGGGAATATTAATATGGCATACCAGATTGTGACAGCCGCTGTTTTCTTCTTAACGATTCTTTCGGCGATTTATGTGAATAAAGGTCATTTTGTGAATCCCAAAAGAGAAAAATTCATTTTCTTCAAATTTCACAGCCTTTGGAATAAAATGATCCGGCTTTCCGTTCTTAAAGGACTGGCGCAAGGCTATATCGTTACGGCTCCGGCCATGCTGATCATGAAACTTGTTGGCGAAGAGGATATTTTAGGTACGGTTCAGGCCATTGGAGCCATCGTATCGGCGATCATACTCTATGTGATCGGCCGGATTTCAAAACCCCGTCACCGGATTTACATTTTCTCTGCCGGACTGCTGCTTTTTGCCCTGGGCGCTTTTATCAACGCCGGTTTATATTCGTCACTGGGTGTGATCCTTTTTATGCTTTGCCTGATCATCGCCCGACCCCTGTTGGATGTGGCTTATTTCCCGATCCAACTGAAGGTGATCGATTTGGTTGCAGCTATTGAAAAGCGCAATGAATTTTCGTATTTTTTAAATCATGAATTTGGACTCTATATTGGGCGGCTATTTGGATGCGGACTGTTCATCAGCATGACATACCTGATCACGGAAGACTTTGCCCTAAAATACGCGCTTTTGATTATAGCCGTCCTTCAGTTAATTTCCATTTTTGTAGCTAAGAATATTTTATCAACCGCGAAAAAATTACAGTCATGAGATCTTGTTTGTTAATTGCCATCACCCTGTTTCTGATCAATTCCTGTTCTCAAACGGGCAAAGTGCGGCAGGTGCCCGGGCTGGAACAACAGAGCCTTGCCCGGATCGGACAAATGCCCGATTTCCCTCAGCCTTACAGGATGCTGGATTGGGAAGAAAAAGCCCGGCAGTTTGATCAGCTTGTTTTTGACCGGAATCAGACCGGCGATTACTGGCCCCTGATCTGGACGGATCACTCGCGAAAGAACTTTGACCAGGAAACCTTTGGGTTGTACACGGCCATTGGCGATGTCAGGCAGGGGCCCGATAAAAACGGGGGGATGTTTCACGAATCTTTGTCGACCATAGGCGCGGTACTGGGAGCCTCATTGGTCGGTATCGACAAATCGGACCAGCAGGGCGTCAATTATGTGAACATGCTCCGGAATTATTTTAATGCCGATACCAGGTGGAACATCATCATGAATAATACCTGTCCTGAAGTTGCCTTATTGGGTGGGGGTTACGGCAGGGACTGGTGGTACGATGTTTACCCAAATATGCTTTATTATGCCGTTTGCAATTTCTATCCCGATGAGGTAAACAGTGAACCGATACTCCGGGCTGTTGCCGAAAAATTCTTTCAGGCCGATTCGGTGCTGAACGGGAACTACGACCATACCTTTTTTAATTATGCGGAATTGTCGCCTCAGGAAAACTGGATTTGTCATCAGCCCGACGCTGCAGCCGGACATGCATATGTGCTCTATGCTGCCTACAAACGGTTTGGCGATCCGCGGTATCTGGCCGGAGCTAAATCGGCGGTTGAAGCTTTACTCAATCAGCCGCATAACACGTTTTACGAGATCCTGATGCCCTTTGGAGCATATGTGGCTGCCCGTCTCAATGCAGAAGAAGGTACAAATTATGATTTTCGCAGGATCATGGAGTGGACCTTTACTGGCGACGCCGAATGCAGGGAAGGCTGGGGCGTCCTCGCTGATAACTGGAATGGTTTTGATGTGTCGGGTCTGGTTGGAAGCACGACCGATCACGGAGGCTATGTATTTTTGATGAACACCTTTGATGCGGCATGGGCGCTTGTCCCGTTGGTACGTTACGACGGAAGCTGGGCGCAGGTGGTTGGGAAATGGATGTTGAACGCCGCGAATGCTGCCCGTTTGTTCTACCCTTACGAAATTCCGGATGAACACCAGACGATCCCGGAACTGAAAGATGTCACAAAAGGCGTGATCGGTTATGAAGGATTAACGAAAAAGTCGGGATATGAAGAATACCAGCATCTGCAGGCGCCTGTTGCACAGGGTGACGGCCCGAACTGGGTCAAAGGCGAAAACCCGCCCGCCAGCCAGTTCAGCGTTTACGGGAGCGCACATGCCGGGATTTTCGGGAGCATCATTGATACGACGAATGTGAAAGGTATCCTTCAACTCGATTTGCTGGCCTGCGATTTTTACCGCGATGATGCCTTTCCATCCTTTTTATATTATAATCCTTTTGAAGAATCCAGATCGGTTGAGCTGGAAGTTGGCGATGAACAGGCAGATCTGTACGAGGTGCTTTCCCATACTTTCATCCAGAAAGGGGTTTCCGGAAAGATCAGCTTTCCGGTTAAAGCCAAACAACCCCTGGTCATTGTTGTGACGCCCTCCGACGGTAAAATTTCGTATGAAGGGGGTCAGGTGCTGATTAACAGCATTGTCGTTGACTATGGGAGTAGGATGACCGACCGGGGGCAGTAACCCCGTTGCCAGGGAAGAGGTGGCGCCGGAAGCGAAATCCTGATCCTTTTTGGAATTTTTTGTGTAACTTTACTCGTAACCATTGGTAAATGTTTGAAATTGTACATCAAAAATATGGTTTGTATCCGCTGCCAGATGGTAGTGAAAGCTGAACTTGAAAAACTTGGCCTGCGATATCTTTATGTGAAAATCGGGGAAGCGGATATAGCCGGGAGTAT
>JBCFBK010000004.1:0-73099 GCA_038562555.1 Prolixibacteraceae bacterium
GCTTAATCCTGACGCATACGGATTAAGCTCCTTTAATTACGAGACACTTTATGGGCGGAAACAATCGGCCGGAGAAGCAGTTCCGCAAACCGGAAAGGAAGCCGCACAGGTTATTTTTCAAAAGAGAACCCTGAAGAAGGTGCTGATCATGGCACCCCTGCTTTTTGCATTAGCAGTAACTCCGCTGAAAAATAACAAAGAAAATTTGCAGGGATCGAGCCTGGGAAACCTCACCGAAATGATTACCCTCAATGAACCGGTTATACAGGCTGACCTCATGGCAAAACAGGAAGTCATAGCGGCCGAAGCAGCGGAAAAACCGGTGGCTGATCATAAGTATTTTGTCATCGGCGGCAGCTTTAAAAACGAAGAAAATGCGGTCAATTTCTTTACCTCACTAAAAGAAGAAGGTTATCCCGCGTGCGATCTGGGAATTATTCAGGGATTACATTACATTGCCGTAGAAAGTTTTGCCACTTTCCCGGAAGCACAAAAAGGCCACAGCGATTATACATCGAAGGTGTCTGGCTCAGGAGCGTGGATCTACATAAAAAAATAAACAGAGCCCCTTGCTGAGGGGCTTTCTTTTTTATCTGCAGCTTCAACCAAAACTAAATGACACGATCAACAGCTCGAACATGTTTAAACCTGATTTCTTAAAGGCCGGAGACAGAATCCGGATTGTCTCACCGGCCGGGTGGGTGAAAGAAGAAAAAGTTCTGCCTGCCGTAGAACTACTCCGAAACGAAGGGTTTGAGGTTGTTTTGGGTGATCATGTCTTTAGCAGGCATTTTCAGTTTGCAGGTGCAGACCAGGAACGGCTCTCCGACATTCAGCTTGCTTTTGATGACCCGCAATGTAAGGCTGTGATCTGCTCACGGGGAGGTTACGGTTCGGTCAGGATTGCCGGCGACATTAATTTCTCCTTCTTCCGCGATCATCCGAAATGGTTGGTCGGGTTCTCCGATATAACCCTACTGCATGCCCGTCTTCAAAAAGAAGGATTTTGCAGCATCCATGGTGCCATGCCCGCTTTTTACCTGAACGACGACCAGCCCAGCCAAAGTTTCAGTGCACTGATGAAGGTGCTGAAAGGGGATGTGCCGTCAAATACCCTTTCCCCGCAGCAATTCAACCGGCACGGAAGCGCCACCGGCATGCTGACCGGCGGAAACCTGTCGATCGTGTACAGCCTCATTGGGACGCCGATGGAACAGGACACGGATGGTCATATCCTGTTTATCGAAGACATTTCAGAATACCTGTATCACCTCGACCGGATGATGCACAGTCTGAAATTTTCCGGAAAGCTCAGTAAGCTCAAAGGCCTCCTCGTTGGCGGATTTACAGAGGTCAGGGACAATGAATCACCCTTCGGACAAAACGTTGAGGAAATCGTGATGCAGGTTGCCGGCGAATATAACTATCCCATTTGCTTTGGCTTCCCGGCCGGTCATTTGGATGTGAATCTGCCGGTCGTGCTGGGGGCCACGTACCGCCTTGAAGTGGATGAAAAACAGGCTTCCTTTTCAATGGTTCCCTGATCGCAGTGACCCTGCCCCGCCTTAGACCATATTGCCGGATTGACGATTATTTTTCAGGCAGTTTCACCTTCACACGGCGTTTTTCAACCCACAGATAGATCGTTGGCAAAACCAGCAGGGTAAGCAGGGTCGATGTCACCAGACCTCCGATCACCACCGTAGCCAACGGCCGCTGCACTTCAGAACCAGGTCCCGAGTTAAATGCCATGGGGATGAAGCCCAAACTGGCCACCAGCGCCGTCATCAGCACGGGGCGCAACCGGTCGGCCGCACCCGCTATGACCAGGTTTTTCAACGGACCTTTTTCTTCATTACGAAGTTCATTGATATGATCAAGCAGCACGATCCCATTCAAAACGGCCACACCAAACAAGGCTACAAAGCCAATGCTGGCCGATACGGAAAGATACATGCCGCGCATCCAAAGCAGAAAAATCCCCCCCGACAAAGCAAACGGCAGGTTCATTAAAATGATCATAGCATACCGCATTTGACCGAAATTGAGATACAGCAAACCGATAATGATAAACAACGACAAGGGTACTACCAGCAATAGATGGTTCATGGCCCGGCGCTGGTTTTCAAACGCACCGCCATATTCCAGGAAATAGCCGGGCGGAACGTTTGCCTTTTTATCGATAGAAGCCTGTAAAGCAGCCACATAAGTACCAATGTCTATGTTGCGGATATTGATGCCGACGATCAGCCTTCGCCAGCCATTCTCACGCTGGATTTCACGGGGGCCCTCCTGCGCTTCAATGCGGCCGAGCCGGCTAAGCGGAATGGATTGCCCGTTTGCCAGGTGGACCGGTATCTGCTGAATTTGCTGCAATTCCTTCCGGATCTCTTCCGGATAGCGAACAAGGATGTCAAACCGACGCTGGCCTTCATAAACCTGTCCTGCTATTTGTCCGCCAATACCAGCCTCAATCACCTGCTGGACATCATCCACATTCAGCCCGAACGATGCCACTGCGTCGCGATCAATTTCAATAGTCAGGTAGGGTTGTCCGATCGGCTGCTCCACGAAGTAGTTATCCGTCCCTTCAATGCCTCTGACCACTTCTGAAATGGACTCGCCGATACGGTTCAGTTCATCCAGATCCTCTCCGTAAATCTTAACGGCCAGGTCCGATTTTACCCCGCTGGTCAGTTCATCCACCCGCATGGCAATGGGCTGGGTAAAGTTATAGGCCAGCCCCGGTTCCGTTTTCAGATAAGGCTCAATTTGAGCAATCAGATCGTCTTTGGTAATGCCTTTCCGCCATTCATCAGGATTTTCCAGCACCACCCAGACATCGGTCTGGTGAACCCCCATCCAGTCGTTGGCCAGGTCGGAACGCCCTGTTTTAGGAACAACCGTTTTAATCTCCGGAATGTTTTTAATGAGTTGCGCACCCAGCCAGTTGGCATTTTCGATCGATTCTTCGAGGGTCACTGAAGGCATCCGGACCTGTTCTACCAGAATCGAGCCCTCCTCCAGTTCGGGCAAAAATTCACTTCCCATCCGGAAAAGAACAAGCAGGGAGGCCGCAAAGACTGCGAGCGCAATGCTTACCACGACGATACGACGCTGGATATACCGTTCAAGAAAATTTCTGTAAACGGGTCGCAACCAGTCGATGAGCCAATTTTTCCGCGGTTTCACCCCCTTTCTGAAAACAACAGCGGATACGGCCGGGATAAAAACAAGGGCCAGGAGCAGCGATCCCAGCACGGCAGCGGCCACGGTAATAGCCATTGGCCGGTATAAAATTCCCTCCGTACCACTAAAGGTCATGATTGGCACGTAAACCATCAGAATGATCAGCACCCCGAAAAAAATTGGCCGTACCACCTGCCGGGCAGCCTCTATGATCACGGAATCCGACGTTTCTTCCTTCCGCTTATTCTCCTGAAGCCGGTGAATGATGTTCTCCACCATCACCACCGATCCGTCTACTACCATCCCAAAGTCGATAGCACCCAGGCTCATCAGGTTGGCCGCCAGTCCAAACTGCCGCATGCCGATAAAGGCAAAGAGCATTGAGAACGGGATCACCATGGCCACAATCAGGGCACCCGATATCTCTCCGAGCATCAGCAGTAAAACCACGATCACCAGAAAACCGCCTTCAATCAGGTTAGTGGTCAGGGTCCCGGTAGTCCGCTCAATCAGGTCCGACTGGTCATAAAACTTTTCGATACTTACACCATCGGGGAGGTTTTTATTGACCGACTCTATTTTCGCTTCGATATCGGCAATCACTTCACGTCCGTTACCGCCGCGAAGCATCATGACAATGCCGGTCACCACCTCTCCCCGTCCGTCGCGGGTAACTCCTCCCTGCCTGATCTGGGTTCCCATTTCCACCTCGGCCAGATCGCGGATAAATACAGGTTTGTTGTCCAGTTTCGTCACCACGATATTCAGGATATCCTCTTTTTTCGTGATCTGTCCGAAGCCCCTGACAATGTATTGCTCGCGGTTGTGTTCCAGGTAATTCCCGCCCGACACCGAGTTATTCCGGGCAATGGCGTCATTGATGTCCTGAATACCTACACCGTACGTGCGCATCTTCCCGGGCTGAATAATCACATCATACTGTTTCACATGACCGCCAAAGGAGTTGATTTCAGTAACGCCCTTAACGATCTTTAACTGGGGAGCGATAAGCCAATCCTGAATTTCACGCAATTCAGTGAGAGAATAATTTTCGCCTTTCACCTCGTACTGGTAGATTTCACCAAGCGCTGTCGATATCGGCCCAAGCTTAGGCGCCGAAACATCGCCCGGCAACTCGTCGGTAATCGACTGAAGGCGCTGGCTCACCATCTGACGGGCAAAGTAGATGTCTGTGTTCTCCTCAAACTCCACCGTAACAGCCGACAGTCCGAATTGTGACGTGGACCTCACATCTTTCACGTCGGGCAAACCATTCATGGCGGTCTCGATCGGATAACTTACGAGCTTTTCCACATCATACGGTGAATAACGTCCTGCTTTGGTAATGACCAGCACCTGGACAGGTGTGACGTCGGGGAGTGAATTGATCGGTATCTGCATCAGCGAATACAGTCCGGCAGCAGCCATCAGAATAACCAGTGAAAGCGCAACAAACTTCTGCCTGACCGAAAATACGATAATCTGATTTAGCATGACATTTTTTTTACAGGTTATTCTTCGGCGATCTGTTCGTAACGCGAAAGCGCTTTCAGACTGAAGACCTGGGAAACAGCAAGTTCTTCATTTTCCCTGATCCCGTTTCGGACAATAACATGCTGATCCCTGATTTCGCCGATCTCGATGTAGCGTTTCTCGTACGTGTGCGCGTCTTTTTTGATGAATACAACCGGATTATTTCCGTCGTACGTCAGCGCTTTGAGCGGAACGGCAAATACCTTGCCGGCTGAGCTGGTATAGATTTCCATACGGATATTTTCCCCCGGCTTTGGCCAATTGTTTCTGGCAGCTACCTCAACATTCACAACAACGGAGCGGTTATCCTCGTCCAGTCCGGGATTGACAGAAGCAATAATGGCAGTCAATGCGCCTGTTCCGTCCTCCCGCCGAAAAAGCTTAACACTATCACCTGGGCTGATAAATCCGGCATCCTCAGGATTTAAATATCCTTTAACAAGCACACGTTTCAGGTCGATTAGCCGTCCCAGTTCCTGCAAGGCGTTCACCGACTGTCCCAGTTCCACTTGCCGCTGATCGAAACTTCCGCCGATCGGTGCATGGATTTTAAGACTGGGGTCTATTTTCCCGCCATTCTTAAATAAGTCGATCTCATGGTCAGGCACACCGATCGCTTTCAGCCTCGCGTAAGCCGCATTCGATGAGGCCGTTGCGCGCTGGTAATCAGACGTTGCCCGATCGAGTTCCGATCCCGAACTGATGGTTTCCTCCACCAATTGCCTGGTACGTTCCAGCCGGCTTGTCTGAAATTTTTCTTCAGCTATCGCCTGCAAGTACTCCGCTACGAGATTTCCAAATACAAGGCTTTCGATCCTGAACAGCTCCTGCCCCTGCCGAACCAGTTGTCCGTCGCGAACCATAATCCCCCTCACCTGCCCGTCAATGGGCGTACTGATAATACTGACGTGATTCTGTGCCGGAAAAACAACTCCCGGCACCCGCAGACTGTAATTCTGAATGTCACTGTTTACCCGGGCGGTTTCTATCTTTAATTCTTCCAGTTCCTTATCAGAAAGCGTCACAAGCAGCAGTTCGCCTTTTTCGCCCGATACGGAAGGCGGTGTTTGCTGCACTTCGTCCGTCTGTTCTTTTGTTGCGGAACCTCCTGAACAGGAAAACCATACAAAAGATATGAAGATAAGGATCGTTAAAGGGGAATTGCGGTATACTCCGGTCATGGTGGTTTTTTTTAATAAACTAACTCTTGCTTCAGAAATTTTTCCAGTTGTGCCAACTGTAAATAATAGTCTCGCAGGGAAACCAGATAACGTTTCTGGTTGGCCAGAAAAACTTGTTGCGCGTTGATCAGATTTAGCAGGTCGATCTCGCCCAGGCGATAGGCTTTCAGACTGAGCTGCTGCAGTTTCATTGACTTTCCGCTAATGGTGCTGTTGTACCGGTCGACCGTTCGTTTGCTGGTTTCATAGTTGTGCCAGGCATGTTCAATCTGCTGTTTCATATCCAACTCGATCGCTTTCTGCTGCCATTCGATCTCCCGCTGCCGGGCCTGCGCCATCCTGATCCGTCCTTTTTGTTCAAAAGGCAACCAGACCGGCAGGCTCAATCCGATTTCAAACCCGTTGTAGTCGAAACCGCCCCCGTAGTTCTGCTTATACAGGTTAAAACGAATATCGGGCAAAATGTTGCTTTTCGCTTCCTTCAGCTTATTTTGGGAAGCCTGGTATTCGTGCATGGCTGCGATATAGCCCGGTTGCTCCTGCAAAACTGCCAGGGCCTGGATCTGGCCGATTTCCACATCGACACTCTTTAACGAATCGCTGAACTGAATCGCATAACTGATTTGCGGAATCTCCAGTCCCATCAGGTAGAAAAGGCTGTATCGTGCCAAATGCAGCAGTCGTTCAGCTTCATCCAGCATATTCTCAGCGTCGGCCACCTGAAGCTCAGCATTGGCCAGATCCATTCCGTTTGCCATTCCCGTTTCAAATTTTGTAAACACGGCGTTGTAAAGATCATCTGCCAGCTTCTTTTGCCGGATGCCCAGTTCCTTTAGATGCAGGGCGTAAAGCACTTCAATGTACCGCGATTTTACCTGCGATCTGATTTCGTTTTCGGCTGCCTCGATCCGATACCTCAGTGCCTTTTCCTCTTCATTAACCGCTTTGAGCCTGTAAACGGTTGTAAGCGGGAAATCGACCGACTGCGAAACGGTCCAGCGCCTTTCCTCGAAGGGTTTGCCGGCCTTCGAGTTGATCCCTTCTTCAAAATAACTTATTTCAGGCGCTTCAATTCCGGTCATCGTGCGCCATTCTGCTTCTTTTTGCGCCAGAGTCGCCCGAGCCTGGTTCAATTCCGGATTATTCACGATTGCCGAGTCTACTGCCTGCTGAATCAACAACGTATTTTCCTGTGCAGCCAAAAAACCAGGGAGAAAAATGAAGCTGATTATCACATTTTTGATCATCATGACGAAAATTTTTATCAGAACAAATGTTTGATAAAATCATAAAGACAAATGAGATGCCCGAATGTTCATAATAAAGTTCGTCATTTTTAGAAGATTTTACAAAATAAATTTTGAGCATTGGAGGCATTCCTTTAATTTAATTGAATAATTTATTTTTCTAATGGCCCTCCACACCGACACGGGGATTAAAGGAGAACAGCTTGCGCTGCAGTACCTGCAAGAGATCGGCTATCAGATACTCGATACGAACTGGCATGCCAGCCATTACGAAATTGATATTGTTGCCCGCGACGGAAACGAACTGGTGATCGTTGAAGTAAAAACCCGGCGCGGCGAAACTTACGGGCATCCTTCAGAAGCTGTCAACAACAAGAAAATCCACCGCCTGATCAATGCTGCGGAACGTTACATCCACCGGTACAAGATTGACCGGGATACCCGCTTTGACATCGTCTCTGTCATTTTCGCCGGCGGAAAATTTACCATCGAACATATTAAGGATGCCTTCTACCCTACGGCCAAATAAATTATTTATCTTTAAACACAGAATATGAACATTGAAGATATCAGAAGCTATTGCCTCGCGAAAAAAGGGGTGACCGAGGAATTTCCTTTCGATGAAACTTCGCTCGTATACAAGGTTATGGGAAAGATGTTCCTGCTTACAGACCTTGATTCACAACTATGGATCAACCTCAAATGCGATCCTTTGAAAGCGATTGATCTTCGGGAAAGGTATCCGGGAGTACGACCGGGATATCATATGAACAAGAAACACTGGAATACAATTTATGCAGACGGCTCGGTTCCTGACCGTATCCTCAGGGAATGGATCGATCATTCGTACGACATGGTAGTGGAAAAGCTTTCCCGAAAACAAAAGGAACAACTGGAAAAAATGTGAAGGACAAGATGATTCAATTCGAAATAACAACCGGCTACATTGAACTAATCAAATTGTTAAAGCTGCTCCGGCTTGCCGAATCGGGAGGGCAGGCGAAATTAACGGTCGAAGAAGGCCTGGTCAAGGTGAACGGACAGACGGAGTACCGAAAACGGGCAAAACTCAGAAAGGGCGACCTGATCGAATTTGAAGGCCACCGGATCACAATTAAATAACCCCATACGCAAACGACTATTACCGACAGCAAGAATAAAAAAAGCCGGAGAGGAATCTACCGGCTTGGATACTTGTGCGCTTAAGAGTGTGGAATGATAAGGAGAAAAAATTACTTGAGAATGTATTGTACAAGCTTTTCAAAGATAATTCAATTTGTACCACTTGATCAAATTTTTAACCCGGCATTGTGTGAAGCACGCTGTTTTCTTTATGAAGTAGCTGTTTTAACACATGAAGGATAAAAAAAGAGAGGACATTCCGGTTGAAATATCCTCTCTTTTTACCTGTTTAACCACCTTTTCAGGCAATATTTTCAACCAATTCCAGCGAATCTCTCACGTGGCTCAGTCGTGACACATCTTCTTCATCAATTGCAATATTGAATGTATCCTCCATATAATAAAGAAAAATAGCCCAGTCTACCTGATCAAATTTCAGATCATTCTGAAAAGAAGCCTCCAGTTCGATGTTATCTCTGGGAACTCCTGTTTTTCTTAGGACCCGGTAAAGGGACCTTCTGATTGTTTTGTTTTCCATCTTTTTTAATTTGTCTCACCTTGTTTTCAAAAAACACAGAGCATAATTCGGGCCAAAATTAAAAAATCGAACAAAATATTAAACGATTCCAATGTTAAATGTTTTGAAAACGCCTTATCCCGCTTTTGGTGAGATAAACAGCAGAGGCTAATTTCAGGAGTCAGACGCCCGTCCACTCCGATTTTAACAAGCTATAAATTTCCAGGTCAAGAAAGCGGTATTTATGTTTTTCTCCGGCACGTTCCACCCCTTCAAAATAAAAACCCAGCTTCTTCGGAATGGCTGCACTTTTGTCATTCCCAACAGCAACCTTAATCTGGATACGATTCATATTCATGTTCATAAAGGTGTAGGACACCAAAGCCTCAACCGTGCATTTCATAATTCCTTTACCGGTCATCCTTTCAGTCAGCCAGTAACCGATCTCGGTTTTCATGTTCGGCAGGTCTGTGTCTTTAAAACCAATCAGGCCGGCAAAATGATCCTGGTACCAGATCACAAAAACATCTTCCCGCACATCGGCTGGTTCGGCAAGAACGGAGCGTATAAATGACTCCGTATCCTCCTGGGTACGGGTTTGATCCACAAACGGAAGCCATGCGGACAAGAACCCACGGTTTTGATCAATCGCCTGAAAGATCTGAAAGGCATGATTATATTTGATTTGTTCAAGCCTGATCTGATTATTTACGGTCAATGACTTCATCCTGATATGCTAATCTTTCTCAAAAATACGTTTTTATAAAATCGGACAGGTCTGATCGGCTGAACCTTTTTTGAATTCATTTTTTCAGAATCGTTATATTTGCCTGAAACGAAATTACAGATGACGCAACTAAGAACGCTTTTTTCTATTCTATGTTGTTTGCTGATTACACCGACAGTGCTTTCGCAGACCCGTATTGCGGAGATAAGGACCAGCATGGGTACCATGAAGTTCGAGTTATTTGACGATACACCAAAACATCGCGATGCCTTTATTGAATTGGCACAAACAGGCTATTACGATGGAACTTTGTTCTACCGGGTTATCCGGGATTTTCTGATCCAGGGAGGCTCTGCCTCTTCACGCAATGCAGCTCCCGGGAAGCAGATCGGCTATGGCGACCCCGATAAGACCGTTGATGATGAAATTCTCGCTCATCATTTCCACCAAAAGGGTGCTTTATGTGCTCCCCGTCAGCCCGATGAGATTAACCCCTTTAAACAGTCGGACATTTCGCAGTTTTACGTAGTCAAAGGCCAGGTGTTTAGTCCGGGAGAGCTCGATACACTGGAATTGGCCGTTAACCGTCCGATCAAAAATAAAATTACATCAGAGGTTTACACGCCGGAAATCCGTGAAAAACTCAAAAAGCTTAAATCCGAAAACAAGGTATCGGAATTCAGGAAACTGGCAGGGCAGGTGAAACACGATATTGAGGTCCGGTTCGAGGTGCATCCGGAGGTACTCGAATTTTCGGATGAAAAGCGCAAAGCGTACACAAGCGTCGGCGGTTATCCTGAGCTGGATGGAAAGTACACGGTTTTTGGCCGGTGTATTGCAGGTCTGGACGTCATCGACAAAATCGCCTCATTAAAAACTGATGGGAATAACAGGCCGCTGACCGATGTGAAAATCACTGTCGAAATCGTTCGGTAAAAACCGGATGCCCGGAATTCCTCCCGAGTAAAAGAAATTCTGTCCGCCGATTCCCGTCAGTTCAATTGAAAAACCAGAGTTATGAAGTATGGTATAACATTCTTTTTATTTTGCAGCCTGATCCTGCTCATGGCATGCGGTTCAGGGGAAAAACATGGGGATGCCAAAGAAAGAACGGAGCAGGACGCCCAACAGCCGGCAACCGAAACCGCCGCTTACACCGGACTGATCCCTTCTATCGTCCGTATAGAAAGCTTTGACAACGGCCGTTTTCTGGAAAGTGAGACCGCTTTTTTCGTTGACAGCAACATCCTGGTTTGCCGGCTGGAGCCGGTGATCAATGCAACCGGCGTCAGGGTGACTCCATGGGATGAAACAAAGCCCTATGACGTTTCGGGCTTCGTGGCCGTTGACCGTATTAACGGACTGGTGCTGCTAAAGGTGGAAGGTGTCAGCCGGAAAGGTGTCCGGCTCTTTCCCGATCCGGTACCAGCAGGCACCAAAAGCCTGTATCTGACAAAGCCACAAAGCGAGACCCTCCCCCTTCACAGCGGGAAAGTCAACAGCCTGGGAACCGTGAACGGAAGCAAACGGTACCTGTTGTCCAATTTGTTTCGTTCACAATCGTACGGAACGCCGGTCTTCGTAGCGCCTGACAAATGCATTGGCCTGGGCTATACCGAAATTGTTGACTACGAGAATCAGAATATGGCCATTCCGGCTGCCCATATTGCCGGGTTGCTGCAGAGAAAACAGTCTTTGCCCGAACCTCTGCAGAACCTGAGAGCCTCAACCGACCGGGCGGTAAGCGAAGCGAACAGCAATATCAAGGGACTTGTCATTGAAACCGATATGGGCAACATAAAAATCAGGTTGTTCCACCAAACACCCGATTACCGAGACAATTTTCTGGCCCTGGTCAGAGAGCATTATTACGACAGTTTGCTGATTCACCGGGTTATCAAAGGGTTCGGTATTCAAAGCGGGGCGGCCGATACCCGTTACGCAGACAAAGATGATGTAGTCGGTTGGAAAGGTCCCGGCTATACCCTGCCGGCGCATGTCGTTCCAACCTATTTTCATCGCCGCGGTATGATCGGATCGCCGCGGAAACCCGATCGCGGGAACAGCAAACGCCGCTCGGACGGCTCCCAGTACTACATTGTGACCGGACGTATCTACAATGATGCCGAACTCAATGAAATTGAAAAGGAAAACAGTCACCGTTTTACGCCCGAACAACGCAGCGCCTATAAAACTGTTGGCGGAGCACCTCACCTGGACGGAAGCTACACCATTTTTGGCGAAGTTACAGAAGGACTTTCGGTAGCCGACAGGATCAGTCAGGTAGATGCTGACAGTGACTTCCGTCCGTTGGACGATATCCGCGTAAAAAAAATCACGTTAATCAGATAAAGACCCCTTTGGGCAAAGCGGAAGTTTTTTATCTGACCTGACACGATTTAGCGGTGAATAATTATCTTTGTGGTTCTTTTCAAGAGCATATGGAGATGTTACAAAATATTAATCGATTAAAGGAAGAACTTCAGTCGGTGAGGGTTTCAGCTAAGGAAGAAGTTGAAGCGCTGAGGATTAAATATACCAGTAAAAAAGGTTTGTTGAATCAGTTGTTTGATGACTTCAAAAATGTTCCTGCCGATCAAAAGAAAGCGATTGGTCAGGCGATCAACGAATTGAAAGAATTTGCCCTGAATAAGATTAACGACCTCAAAGAGCAATTTGAACAAGCTGATCAGGGGGCATCGGAAACCGATCTGACCATGCCGGCCGAACCGATGCAGGCTGGCACCCGCCATCCTCTCTCGCTTGTAAAAAATGAAATTATCGATATTTTCGGACATCTTGGATTTACTGTGGCCGAAGGTCCTGAAATAGAAGACGACTGGCATGTTTTCTCAGCGCTGAATTTCCCGGAAGAACACCCGGCGCGCGACATGCAGGACACCTTCTTCATTCAGCGGAATCCGGATGTATTGCTGCGGACGCATACTTCCAGTGTTCAGGTCAGGGTGATGGAAAAGACCCAGCCTCCGATCCGTTCGATCTTCCCGGGCCGTGTTTTCAGGAATGAAGCGGTTTCGGCCCGTGCGCACTGTATCTTCCACCAGGTTGAAGGACTGTACGTGGACGAAAATGTTTCGTTTGCCGATTTAAAACAGACCTTGTTGTATTTCTCCCGCGAGCTTTTCGGTGAGAATACGCAAATCCGGTTGCGCCCTTCATACTTCCCGTTCACCGAACCTTCGGCCGAAATGGACGTGAGTTGCAGCATATGCGGAGGAAAAGGATGTAACGTGTGCAAACATACCGGGTGGCTTGAAATTCTGGGATGCGGCATGGTCGATCCGAATGTACTGGAGCTGTGTGGCATTGACTCAAAAAAATACACCGGTTTTGCCTTCGGAATGGGTATTGAACGTATAGCCATGCTCAAATATGGTATCACCGATATCAGGCACTTCTTTGAGGGGGACGTGCGCTTTTTGCGGCAGTTTACTTCAGCTTACTAGCGGTTTTGTTCTGCTATCAGCTAAAGGCTAATAGCTCGTCATGACCGAGTAAAGGTAGTCCATATCCACATTCCCGCGTACATGAGCGGCCAGTTTGTTATATTGCTCTTCTTTAAAGGATGAATAATCAAACCGCGCCGGATTGGCTCTGAATTCGCCTGCTTTCAGGATCTCTTCAACGACAACCGGATTATCCAGAATTCCGTGCATATAAGTTCCCCATAACCGGGGTGAAACAAAACAGCCGTCCGGAATGCCCGTGTCGGTCGTGCACAGCGGTTCCGCTCCGGCAAGCCGGGTTTCCCCCATATGGATTTCATAGCCTGCACAATCTTCTTGCCTGTTCCGGAATTGAAACCGGGTTTGTATAGTCTGCTTTTCTTTGGTCAGGGTCGTAATTACAGGCAGCAATCCCAACCCGGGTATGATTTCCACTTCTCCCTCCACCCGGTCAGGATCGCGGATTTCCCGCCCCAGCATCTGGTAGCCGCCGCAAATGCCGTACACGGCTTTTCCTGCTTCATGGGCCTGGAGGATTGCCTTTGCCAACCCTCTTTTTCTGAGATCCAGCAGATCGCCGATCGTATTTTTTGAGCCTGGTATCAGGACGATATCTGCCTGGACCACTTCTTCCGGATTTGCGGTATAATACAAATTTATCCCTTGTATCCGCTCCAGGTAATTAAAATCGGTAAAATTGGACATGTGCCGGAGCAACACAACGGCAATATTGATTTCATGGTTCCTGCTGCTTCCGTGTTTATAATCGATCACGACACTATCCTCCTGATCGATCTGGATATCCGTAAAATAAGGCACCACGCCAATCACCGGGATACCGGTCAGTTCTTCGAGCATTTTCCGGCCGTCAGCGAACAAGCTGATGTCGCCCCTGAACTTATTGATCAGGATACCTTTTATCAGCTTCCGTTCTGCATCAGGCAGTAATTGTATGGTTCCGTAAACGCTTCCAAAAACTCCTCCGCGATCAATATCGGCCACCAGAATCACGGGAGATTGTGTCCCCAGAGCCACCCGCATATTGGTGATATCCTTGTCCCACAGATTTACTTCCGAAATGCTCCCCGCTCCTTCCATCACGATCGGGTTGTACTTTTCGTTAAGCGATTCCCAGGCTTTCATGGCTTCCCGGAACAAAAACTCCCGGTCGGTTTGCATGAAATATTCCCGTGCCGACTGGTCACCAATGGGTTTACCGTGGAGGATGACCTGCGCTTTTACGGCACTGGTTGGTTTCAGTAAAATGGGGTTCATGGCACTGAGGCAGGGGATGCCGCATGCTTCGGCCTGAACAGCCTGGGCGCGTCCCAGTTCAAGCCCTTCGGCGCTGGCATACGAATTCAGCGACATGTTCTGAGCTTTAAACGGCGCGGGAGAATAACCGTCCTGCAAAAAGATCCGGCAAAACGCAGCATTGATCACCGACTTCCCCACGTCAGAGCCGGTACCCACAAACATGATGGGTTTAAGCCTTTTCATCTTTCAGGTTTAAATCGAAGGAATACACCCCGCCAAAAGCAGGATTAAAAGTCTCAAAAATCTCTTCCACGGTCTGGTTGTGCAGAATTGATTTGACCAGCCTGATCACGCCGGAATGCGTAACCAGCACTATGTGCCCGGTGAATTTCACATAAAGTTCTTCCAAAAACAAAGCGACCCGTTTCCGGAATTCGGGATAGGATTCTCCTCCCGGACAACCTTCTTCCAGATAGTGATCCATCCAGTGTTTTCCGGCATCGGAAAAGAAGATCTCATTCCATCCTTTGTTTTCCCACTGGCCAAAATGAAGCTCTTTTAACCGTTCGTCGAAATGAATTTCATGATGAGGAAAAAGATCGGTTGCGAGTTTCCGGCAACGGCTCAGCGGACTGGAAAAGACTTTATCAAACTTGAGCACCTGAAGTTGTTTGGCAATGGTTTCTTTTTCTTCCGCATAGGTGCCAGCCAAAGGAACATCAGTCTGTCCATAACAGGTACCGGATGACACATCCACCCGGGTATGACGAATACAGGTAAGCTCGATCATAGTATTGGCAGCAAAAAAAGGCAAAGATAAAACAATACTTCTATGATTTGCTGCAGTGCTCCCAGGCAATCGCCTGTATAACCCCCAATCCTGGATTCGATGTATTTCTTAAACATCCAGGTGACAAACAGGGCCAGCGGAACAACCACCGAGATGAGACGCCAGGATAACACTGCTGCCGGAAGCAAGCCAAAGACCGAAGCTATAATAAGGTCTGAATTTTTTCCCTTTTTCCCGATTGGCTTGCTTTTGCTTAGTTCATCTTCGCGCGAGTACCGGCTGGTAAAAATAATCATAACCGGCATCAAACGACTAAAGGCATGACCGCCAATGAGAATAAGCGGAAGCATAAGCGTAGGCAAAGCCTGAAGGGCCAGAAACTTTGTGCCGAGCATACCGATAAGCCCGGCAGTGCCATAGGTACCGATGCGGCTGTCTTTCATGATGCTGAAGATCTTTTCGCGGGTATACCCGCCGCCGAACCCATCGCAGAAATCCGCAAAACCATCCTCGTGAAAAGCGCCTGTTAAAAAGATTGTCGCCATCATGCTCAGGAATATGGCCAGTTCTGTTGGCAGGACAAAGCTGAGACCATAAAAAAAAGCAGCACCGATCCCGCCCACGAGCCATCCGATCAGGGTAAAATAACGCGTTGCCCTGTTCAGGTTATCATTGGAAAACTCCAGCGAACGCGGAACCGGTATGCGGGTGTAGAACATCACCGCCGTTAGCAGCCAATTGATTTGTTTTTTCATTGAAACTCATTTGAACCACAAACAAAACAATAAAAGTAATTCTATTTCCAACCCGAAAGCCAGCTACGAGGTTTTTCGGCCTATGTTTTCGCAGCCGGGGTACCCATTTGGATGAAAAGGATGTTCCGCAGGAAAAATAAAAGCCTGTTTGAGCGAAGCGAGTTTGCTTTTATTTTAGTCCTTGAATCCGTAATAGGTCGGCGAGAAGACTAAGCCTTGACTTTTTTTGCTTCCTTTTTTGTGTCAAGACAAAAAAGGAATAGGGGTCCGGGGCAAAGCCCCACCCCTATTCCTTATCACTTACTCCCGCTTCTTCAAAGCTTGCCATCTCATTCAGAAAAGTGGCAGCGGCTTTAATTACCGGGAAAGCCACTGCAGCACCGGAACCTTCACCCAGGCGCATGCCAAGGTTCAGTACCGGTTTTGCTTCCAGGCAGTCCAAAATTAATTGATGTCCCCGCTCTTCAGATGTATGGCAGAAAATACAGTTATCTTTCACCGAGCCATCAAAGCGGACTGCTGTCAGTATCGCTGCAGTTGCTATAAATCCATCTATTAAAATCACCATTCCGCGGCGTTTGGCTTCGAGCATACCACCAACCATCATCGCAATTTCGAATCCGCCGAAGGTTGCCAGAGTCTCTTCCGGAGTTTTGGGATCGTATTTTTCAGAAACAGCTTTCAGAACAGCCGTTTTATGATCGAGTTTCTCACCGGTCATCCCCGTTCCCTTGCCGGTGCAAAGCTCAATGGGCAGATTCATGAACCGATGCATCAGTAAAGACGAGGGCGAAGTATTACCGATGCCCATTTCTCCAAAGCCAATGGTGTTGCAGCCTGCTTCGGCTTCAATCGCCACATATCCGGCGCCGGTCTCCATGGCCCGGCGGCATTGATCCAGGGTCATTGCCGGCTCTTTCATCATGTTGGCCGTACCCTTCGCGATCTTCGCATTGATGATGGGCAACTCCTCCGGAAAATCGTAATCCACCCCGGCATCGATCACGTTGATGGCGATGCCGTTTTGCCTGCAAAATACACTCACAGCCGCACCGCCTGAACAAAAATTCATAGCCATTTGCCAGGTCACTGCTTTAGGATAGAGGCTCACGCCTTCATCGGTGATCCCATGATCGGCTGCAAAAACCAGAATGGTTGGTTTCTTCAGTTCAGGCGATAAGGTACTTTGAATAAGCCCCAGTTTCAGGGCAAGGTCTTCCAGTTGGCCCAGGGCACCCGTGGGCTTCGTTTTCAGGTCAATTTTCCGTTGAAGTTGTTCTTTTAAAGTCATGATAAGATTCATTTTATGCTGCGAATGGCAGCTTATGATTATTTCATCCCTGCCCTTCGCAGGCTCTTCCGGTAATCTTTCCAATTGGAAACCCTCAACAATAGCTGCCTCTTCCGGCCCCCTGTTCCATTCTCCCTTTTCCGGCCTTCGTTCTCCCTGTTCCGGTCTCCGCTTACTTGAGCTTCACCGCAATGCCCGAAACCATCAGGTAAACCTCATCGGCTTCCCGGGCAATGAACTGGTTCATCCACCCTTGCAGATCTGCAAATTTGCGGGCGATTTCATTTTCGGGATGAACGCCCATGCCCAGCTCATTGCTCACCACGATCAGATCCATATCACCGGCAACAAATGCCTTCCACTCCTTCTTTGCTTCCTCCAGCGTTTTCTCCACCTGCGTTTCATGGTCATAAAAGAAGTTGGTCAGCCAAAGCGTGATACAATCGAGGAGAACTGTCTTCCCGCTGAAATCATGCCCGGACAGCCATTTCTCTTCTTCCACCGTTTGCCAGCGCTGATCACGGTCCGCCTGATGGCGCTTAATTCTCGCCGCAAACTCTTCGTCCCAAACCCTGGCAGTGGCCAGGTAAACAGGATGGTCTGAACGTTGTTCAGCCAGTTCCTGAGCGAAGCGGCTTTTGCCCGAACGAGCCCCGCCGGTGATGAATGTGATCGTTGCCATTTACATTAAAATTTGTAGGCCACTTTTGCGATAATGCTTCTCCCCGGCATATTGTAGCCATCTTTTTCCGAGTAATTTTCATCCAGAAGGTTGGAAACCGTGAACCCGAAATCGACGTGTTTATTGTAGCTGTACTTAATCGAATAATCAAACAGCAGGTAATCGGGATGCTTCAGCACGCCGTCTTCAGCGGTAAAGCCCCCTTTGGCATAATAATCCGCCGGCGTCAGCTCAGGACGCAGCGTTGTCAGGCCATCCAGCTCAAGTCTTGATCCGATAAACCTTCCGTTCAGTTGCATCGACAGGAAAGACTTTGGCCCATATATCATCCCAAAGTTACCGTTCCATTTACGGGTATAAAATGTTTCACGCGTAATTTTCCCTGAGCCCGTTCCCTCCTCAAACTGATTTTTCAACAGCCAGGTCCAGTTCGAGTAAAGCTCCAGCTTAAAAGCATTTTCAAACAGCGCGCCGACGTTATACGACGAGGTGAGTTCCAGGCCTTCCATGTTCGATTCATTGGCGTTCACATAAGTAAATTCACCCGTATCCAATTTTTTCTCCACAATTTTGTTGTCGTGAACCGTGTAAAAGTAAGTGAAGTCGATCCGTAGCCCGTTCTCAGGAGAACCATATTTCAGGCCACCATCAATTGTACGCGACTTTTCCGGTTCCAGCTCCGGATTGCCCACAAACGACTGGCTCCACGTATAATCCCATTCGGGGAAATATTCATATACGGAATACTTTCCGGCCACCTGATAGGCATCGGGAACATAAAAAGCCGTTCCGAATGAAGTATGGGCCTTCAGATTCTTCAGAAATTCCACCTGCATACCGGCTGACGGATTGAATGTACCATACTTTTCATCTGCCTCAGGGGCTTCAAGTTCATCATTCTTATCGATCAGGTAATGAAAATGATCATAACGGATCCCCATATTCGCATTCAGGATACCGCACGACAAGGATAGTTGTGCAAAAAAAGCCGTATTCACATTTTCATTGTCCGGCTTATAGGGACTGGTGGGGGTTCCTTTCGACTCCCATCGGTCCGATTCGTAGTCGTCCATTTTATAATCCATTCCAATCAGTACATCCAGATCGCCCACCGACTGCACATCCTGAAGCTGAAACCCGTATTGCTTACGGTCGCTTTTAAAGTTAAGATAACCTTCATCGGTATTGTCCGAATAATTGGGATCCAGTTCATTCGAAAAAAAAGGATTAAACCGGAAGTGGTTGTTTTCATTGTTCCGTTCAAGACTCACAGACAAGTGAAGGCGGTCAATATCTTTTTTGGTCTGCCCGTAATTTCCCCAATAGGTTCCGGGAACTTCAACATCATACGCATAGGTGTAAGTTCCCTCTGCACTAACCCGCCACACAGAATCGATCCGGTATGCGGCAAAACCATTGAGATGATTCAATTCATACGCCGAGTTTTCCATTTTATCACCATACGAAGCCTTATCAAGGATCAGCTTTTCGGTATTGGTCATATGCAGCAGGTTGTGCTTGCCGATGCGATAGTCCTTTTGTTGCTCCAGATGGGAGAAGCCCAACCGGAATGAAAGCCGGCTGTTTACAGCGCCGGAGAAATTACCGGCAATTTGCCGATGCCCGAAACTGCCTGAACTATACGAAATTGCTGCTTCCGGCCGTTCCGTTCCCTGTTTGGTGATCACATTAATCACTCCGGCCATGGCGTCCGATCCATAGAGAACGGAATAAGGCCCTTTGACAATTTCAATCCGGTCAACATTGTCCATGCTCAAACCAGACAGGTTATTGGTCCCGGAAGGTTTGCCATTAATCAGAATGAGCGTGTAGCTGCGCGAAAATGCACTGGGTGAAAAGCCCCGCATTCCCACTGTGGCTGAAAGTCCCGGATACTGGACGATATCCAGATTAGTAGCCCGTTTCAATAACTCCGAAAGATTTTCAGAAGGCAGGGAACTCACCAGATTTCCTGAAATAATCTCGACCTTCTGAGGAAGATCTTTTAACTGGTTTCCCATGCGGGAAGCCATTACCGTTACTTCCTCGACCTCCAAATTCCGGGTCGAGTCGGCAACCTGCGCCAAAGCTGTCAGGCCGCATAACATGCCTAAACCAAAGGCTGTTGTTCTTTTAAAAAACATGATACACTTTTTATGGTTAAACATTAAAAAAATGTTGACCATAAACTTTCATTTCAGTCCGGAACCAATTCCAAAAGGAACAGATCAGGACAACCGGATAAATGGGATGATGTTGTTCATCTCATTGCTTTTATCCCGAAAGCTATGATAAACTTGTTGATTTGGCAGGTCTTCTGGCTCACCTTGTTTTCCGATGCCTTCCCATCAGACTGACCTGACAGTGGCGAGGGTTTCGGAAAATTTTTATAAAGGCTTACAGCTGCGGGTACAGCTCCGGATTCAAACCGGATTCCCTTTTCACTCCGGATAAAAAATATCCGGAGAACCAAATTCCGTGACAAATGTAGGAATATTTTCAAACACAAAGACACAAAGACGCGAAGAAAAAACCGGGACTCACGACTCGCTACTCACGACTTTTCATCATTTTTTCACTTACCAAAAAGATCACCGGTTTACCGGAATAAGGATTAATCCTTGTAATGACGGGCGTCTGGTAAACTTGCTCAATGGTTTCCCAGGTGATGACGTCAACAGGGTTTCCCTGGGTAAAAATCTCACCCTGATTAAAAAGGATCAGTTGATCACAATATTCGGAGGCGAGGTTTAAGTCGTGAATGACCATCAGCACGGTCAGTCCCATTTCTGCGTTCAATTGCTGCAACAGGTTCAGTATTTTCACCTGGTGCGTAATATCCAGATGAGAGGTGGGTTCATCGAGCAACAACAGTTCAGGTTCCTGGGTCAGCGCCCGGGCAATGGCCGCCCGTTGCTGTTCTCCCCCGCTTAATTCAGTCATCAGTTTATCCCGATACTGAAATATATCAGTTAATTTCATATATCGCTGAGCAATTTCGACGTCTTTGTGTGACTCGAAGAACTGAAAGCGTTTATAATAAGGCATTCGTCCCATGAGGACATAATCTTCCACGGTGATCCGGTCAGCATCCGACGTTTGGGTGACAATGGCAATCTGCCGGGCTCTTTCCTGAAGGGATAATGACTTCAGTAATTTTCCCTCCAGTTTTATATCTCCGTTAAAAGCCGGAAGGATACCGGTAATGCCACGAAATAACGTGGTTTTACCGGAACCATTGGGTCCGATAATTCCGGCAAAAGTTCCCTTCTCAACCGAAAAGCTGACGCCGGATAAGCGAAAGGACGGGTATCCGCATGAAAAGTTCTGTATGTTGAAAAAATGCTCCATAAATCAGACACAAGTATCAAGACACAAGACCCAGAAAATAGTGAGTAGCGAGTAGTGAGTTTCCAGTCTCCCTTCTCCGGTTTCCGTTCTCCTATTGTTTCTTCCCGCTCATCATAAATATAAACACAATGCCTCCAATTATTCCTGTGATCACGCCAATAGGCAATTCGTTGGGGGAGATAATGGTCCGCGCCACTACATCCGACAACACGATAAACGAACCGCCAAGCAAAAATGAACTGACCAACAGGATCCGGTAATCGGTTCCCAGGAACAAGCGCAGCAAATGAGGGATGATCAAACCCACAAAACCGATGACCCCCGCTACCGAAACGCTCACCCCTGCCAACACCGACGCCAGGATAAACAATACCCTCACCGCAACATTGGTATTGATGCCCAAATGATACGCCCTTTCCTCACCCAGACGCAACGCGTTTAGCGGCTGAACAAAGAAATACGAAAGAAACAGCACAACAAGGGTTATGATAAAAGTAAGCCAAACCAGGCTGGTATTGGGTTCATCAAGTGAGCCCATCGTCCAGAAGATAATGCCGTGCAGGTTTTCGGAACTGCTGACAGACATCAGGAACATCATGGCCGATGAAGCCACAAAACTAACCATGACCCCGATCAGCAACATGTTATGCACATTGACTTTTCCGCGCCCCGAACCAATCACATAAACCAAAAAGACCATTAAAAATGCACCGACAAATCCTGATATGGGGAGCATAATACCTCCAATGGTCAGATGAAGGCTCAGCACGATCGTCAGCGCCACTCCCAGTGAAGCCCCGCCTGAAATGCCCAGGGTAAAAGGCTCTACGAGAGGATTCCGGTAAATTCCCTGAAGAATGACTCCCGCAAGACTGAGTGCTCCCCCTACTGCCACCCCGAGGATAATCCGCGGCATGCGAACCTGACTTACCAGCATATATTCCAGCGATTGCTCGTCAGCCTGGAAAAATATCAGCTTCAACGCTTTCCACAAGCCAATCTTCATTTCCCCGGAGGTCAGCGAGATCAACATCGACAAAATAAGCAGAGCGGTCAGCGCCAGCACAACCACAAGCCATTTAAAATATTTACCGGATGAAAGTATCAAAATTGTTAAACTGTTAAAGTATTAAACGAAGACCGGAAAACAGCACCAATGCTATTTCTACATTCCGGTGTCCATTCTCCCGTTTCCGTTCTCCCTAATTCCCATAGATCAACCCGATGATCTCGTCGAGTGCTTCAACAAACAACTCCGGTGTCGGGCTGCACGTTTTTTCGTCGTCCACCACAAAAACCTTGTTGTTCTTCACCGCTGTCAGGTTTTTGTAGACTTCCCATTTGTCCTTTTCCTCCCTGCTCACCGACCCCATGAGCATCACCATGATCACATCGGGGTCGCGCACCAGCACCGTTTCACGGGTGATGCTTCCGATTTTCAGATCAGAAGCAATATTCACACAGCCTGAAAATTTTATAAAATCCTCCATAAACGTATTCGGAACCGCTGTGAACAAGGGGTTCGCGCCTATCTGAAAAAAAACCCGCGGTTTTTCTTTCCTGACGGGGACCTTAGCACGGACAGCATCCAGCCTTTTCCGCGTATCGGCAATTAACCGGTCTGCCAGCTCCTCCCTCCCGATTTTTTCGCCCAGGATCTGAACATGTTGGCAGATATCGTCGAAGGAACGGGGATAGGGAAATTTTAGAACCGGAATACCCAGCTTTTCAAAAGTCCGGATGGTTTCCGGGTTAGTTAAGGAAGAAGCAATGACCAGATCGGGCTTGAGCATCACTGCTTTTTCAATATTCACCTGCACCGCCGTCGCGACCACTTCGGCATCGTCGGGATTCCGGAGGATACAAAAACTGGTGCAGCCGGCCATCAGATCACCTGCTTCCAGCCAGTACAGGCTTTTGGTCAGGGAGGGGGCCAGCGAAATAATCCGTTTTGGGTATTGCCCCCACGACTGGCAAAACATCACCACCAGTAATAAAGCCGCGATCACACACTTTCTAATCATTATTTTGGCATTTTGCCCCAGAGAAAAACAGATTGGAAGGGATTTCACTTTCCAACGACCTTTTTCCCCGAAGATCAGGTTAAAACATTTGTTGCGGCAGGTCTTCTGGCTCACCCATCTCCGGGCCTTCCCATCAGGCCAGAGCCTGACAGTGGCGCAAGTTCCGAAGAAATTTGCGGGCTTACAGCAGCGGGGACTGCTCCGGCTTTTCACCGGATTCCCATATTAAGGCATTATCTGTTGAATAATCAGCCACCGAAACATTGCAAAAGTAGGAAACCGCCATGACTTGCGCAAACAGAAAACAACAGGCACATTTTTTCGGTACCTTCGGGCATAAACCCTGCATCTTTTTCAAAAGCAGCATCGCGACAATCCTTAAAAAAATCGATTATCTTTGTTCCCCCTAAAGCGAATTGGTTACCAGGATAATAAAAAACAGCAAAATGACCCAGTATAAAAGAACCTTGATCACCTCTGCCCTTCCGTATGCCAACGGACCCGTACATATTGGCCACCTGGCCGGTGTTTATGTTCCGGCCGACATCTATGCACGTTACCTTCGTTTGAAGAATGAAGATGTGCTTTTTATTGGCGGATCGGATGAACATGGCGTTCCCATCACCCTGAAGGCAAAAAATGAAGGTGTTTCACCTCAGGATGTGGTTGACAAATACCATAACATGATTAAGGATTCCTTTCTGCGCTTCGGCATTTCATTTGATGTTTATTCCCGGACCAGCGCAAAGATCCATCACGAAACAGCCTCTGAGTTTTTCAGAAAACTTTATGATGACGGCAAATTCATCGAAAAGACCAGCGAACAATATTACGATGAAGAAAACAACCAGTTTCTGGCCGACCGCTATATTGTTGGTACCTGTCCGAAGTGCGGATTTGAAAAAGCATACGGCGATCAGTGCGAACGCTGCGGTTCATCGCTCAGCCCGACCGAACTGATCGAACCCAAATCAATGATCAGCGGGAATACGCCGGTACTGAAACCGACCAAACACTGGTACCTGCCGCTCGACCAGTATGAGCCCTGGCTGAAAACCTGGATCCTCGAGAATCACAAGGAATGGAAGACCAATGTTTACGGGCAGTGTAAAAGCTGGCTTGACAGCGGCCTGCAGGCCCGGGCTGTGACCCGTGACCTGGACTGGGGAGTACCCGTGCCCATTGAAGGGACCGAAGGCAAAGTGCTGTACGTCTGGTTTGATGCCCCCATCGGCTATATCTCCGCTACAAAAGAACTCACTCCCGATTGGGAAAAATATTGGAAGGATCCCGATTGCAAGATGGTCCATTTCATCGGAAAAGATAATATTGTTTTCCATTGCATTATCTTCCCTGCCATGCTAAAAGCTGAAGGCAGTTATATCCTTCCCGATAATGTTCCGGCCAATGAGTTCCTGAACCTGGAGGGGGATAAAATCTCCACTTCGCGAAACTGGGCGGTCTGGTTACATGAATATCTGCAGGAATTCCCGGGCAAGGAAGATGTGCTGAAATATACACTGACCGCCAATGCTCCCGAAACCAAGGATAACGATTTTACCTGGAAAGATTTTCAGGCCCGCAATAACAACGAGCTGGTAGCCATCCTGGGCAATTTTGTGAACCGGGCATTGGTGCTGACCCAAAAATATTATGAAGGAGAAGTTCCTGTAGCCGGGATTTTGAATGAGGTTGATCGGCAAACACTGAACGATATCACCGCCATAAAGCATGATGTTGAAAAGAGCCTCGACAGTTACCGCTTCCGTGAAGCCCTGAAACTGGCCATGGACCTGGCCCGCCTGGGAAACAAATACCTGGCCGACGAGGAACCCTGGAAAGTGATTAAGACAGATCCTGAACGCGTAAAGACCGTAATGAATGTCTGCTTGCAGATCACGGCCAATCTCACCATTATGCTGGAACCTTTCCTGCCGTTCAGCATGGAAAAACTGAGAGGCTTCATCAACCTGGAAAAATCCGACTGGGCGGCGATCGGGCAAACAGCCTTATTGCCCGCGGGACATCAGATCAATACCCCTCAGCTTTTATTTGAAAAAATTGAAGATGAAGCGATTGATGCCCAAATTAAAAAACTCCACGATACGAAACTGGCTAACGAAGCTGCAGAAGTAAAGGCAAAAGCAGCCAAAGACAATTGTAGCTACGACGACTTTATGAAGCTGGATATCCGCACCTCCACCATCCTGGAAGCAGAAGCCGTTCCAAAAACAAAAAAACTGCTGAAGCTGAAAATCGATACGGGCTTTGACAAACGCACAATTGTTTCGGGAATTGCCGAATACTTTAAACCGGAAGAAATCATTGGCAAGCAGGTCGCCGTGCTGGTTAACCTGGAGCCACGCGTTCTGAAAGGCATTGAATCGAAAGGAATGATCCTGATGGCCGAAGATGCCGACGGTTCCCTGAAGTTTGTTTCACCAGTTGGTCTCGTAAAAAACGGATCTGAAATAAAATAGCGATGAGCTCTGAACTGTGAGCCATTAGAATTTAAGACAGTCGTGCCGGCCGCGGGCCGGTGCGCTTCAGTAAGCAGCAGTACCGTTTTTACGGATCGGCCGCTTACCCAATATATCCGGACTGCCCTTGCACGCAAAGGCAGTCCTTTATAATGTAAAAAAGGTTCGCCTCAGCGAACCTTTTGCCTAATAAACCAACTAAACCTAAACTAAACTTAAACCTAAATCTATTTGCTTGAAAAAACCTTAACCGTTGAGAATCAAGTTCGATGTTCACACTCTCCAACTGTCCCAACTTCTCCTTATCAAACCACGCTGTCATTTCCTGCTGAACACCGAACTCTGTATCTAAAACAACAGGTTGTGAAAAAAAGTTCATAACAATCCGGAAAAAATATTTTTTTCAGGCCCGTGCCTGAATCTCATCCGGTTTGTCGTTAAACGAAAAGTGCCTCTCTGTTTTGTTTCCGCTATTTCAATTCAATGATCATCGCCGAGCGCGCCGGGACATGAACTTGCTTCAAATTATTGATTTGAGCCGAAGAAAGAATATCCCTCCCTGATTGAAACGGAGTCATTATTTCCTGAAAGCGTTCGGACGAAACCACCCTGAAGAGTGTTCTTCAAAATTTGCACGCTGGCCCGTGGATCAGTTCCCGATACTCAAAAGGCTTTCCGAAATCCGGTTATTCTCCGGAACGAAGCCTTCCTCAATCACCTTTCAGGCATTGTGTATGATATCATTCTTCATTTGGAAAATTGTCAAATTAGTTATCTCGTTTTCCCTGTTTCTTCCTGTTGAAGGACCGGATCAGACCAGCAGGCGTGAACGCTTCGAACCCGGGGATGACCAGGTCGGCCACCGACAAAATATCCGGGTCGCCCACCCCTACGCAGAACATGCCCGCGTTCCGGGCTGCTTCGATTCCAGCCAGCGCATCCTCAAACACCACGCATTGTGACGGATCAGCCTGCGCCTCGCGGGCTCCTTTTAAGAACACCTCCGGATCGGGTTTTGCATTGGTTCCTTTGTTCCCGTCAATCAAAGCATCAAAACAGATCGATGATTCTCAGTCGCTTCAGGATCAGGGGCGCATTCCTGCTGGCCGACCCCAGGACCACAGCGATCTGTCCGGCCCTAAGCTCTATAAGAAAGGTCCTGACACCCGAAAGGATCGCATTCTTCTTTTCGGCGCAGACAATTTTTTCTCTTTCGTTCAGCTCTTTGCCTCCAGTTCAAGGATGATTTCCAGCGATCTCATCCGGCTGACGCCCGGCACCGGAAAGGACTGAAATTATTCAGCCAAAGCAGACATATATGGTTTAGCTGTTTTAGCTGAATTTAGATCATGTCAATAACCGGGGTTTTGTACCAGTTGATCATTCCGGTTAATTTCGTCCCGGTGAATGGGCAGGAAATACCCTTTGTCTTTCCACTGACGGGCTTCCCTCGACGAAAGGTCGGAACGGGTGTACCGGTAATTGTAGATCGTTTCATCGTATTTATAGATGGCCTGTTTTGGGGCACCTGGTTTCAGGGTAGCCACAATGTTTACGCCATGCATGCCGATAATACCCGGAACCTGGGGGGCAATCATCCAGCGACGGACATCCCAGTACCGCTGTTCCTCAAAGGCCATCTCCACCCTGCGTTCATGACGGTAAGCTTCCCTGAGTTGCTCCTGGCTGACGGCGGTCAGAGGCGGCATCATCGCCCGTTCGCGGATTTTATTCAGCCAGACAGTGGCTTCGCCCAGCTCATTGAGCTCGATACAGGCTTCTATGTAGTCAAAAACCACTTCTGTATACCGGATAAATACCCAGGGAACTTCGGCCTTTTCGGTTTGGCCATCGATATTGGGATCGATGAACTTTTTTAGGTAATAGCCTGAAAAAGTTCCATTCCAGGTCTCTCCTCTCCCGGTCCGCGTATCCATACCCTGCCAGTAGGTGTCAATGTTTGTCTGTGCCGGATCGGTCTGATATTTCCCGGTCTGGATCTGGCCATAAGGGTCATATACAGCGTAGTCGGAAGGTCTTTGACGCCATTGCATGCCGTCGTACATGATTGAGGCATAAAAGCGGGGCTCCCTGTTTTTATAAATAAACGCCGTATGCAGCGGATTGCTCCAGTTGAATACGGTTCCGTCAGCCATGGAATAGTCGTCGACCAGTTCCTGGATCGGCACGTTCCCGCCCCAAAGGTGATATCCGCAGGGGCCGTTGAACCTCGCGGGCCAGTTGCCGCTTTCGTCTTTGGTGTCGATAAAATACCGCGCAAAAATCGTTTCTACATTTTCATCCAGGAAGAACTCCTGAAATTCAGCAGCCCGCTCTTCGACAGTTGCACCCGTAAATTCAGCGAGGCTGTGCCCATAGCCTTCCGTGATCAGCGCCTGCGCAGCCTGTTTGGCCGCACTCCACCGTTCCTGCCGGCTTCCCTTGGTATAGAACAACAAATCTTTTTGGGCATAGCCGCCCAGCACGGTCGATTTGGCCGAAGCTGCAGCCTGATCGTGCAAATCGCTCGCCGCATCAGTGAGTACCCGTGCTTTCAGTGCAAGACATGCTGCATAGGTCGCCCTGCCCTTTTGCGTATTGTCGAAATTAAATCCCTGAAGCAAGGTAGCAGCCTGATCAAGATCGTTTACAATCTGATCGATACATTCCGTGTAAGTATTCCGCGGAGCCGTGTAATCGGTCTGATCCATCGTATAGAGGTCTGTTACAATGGGAACGCCCCCGTAACCCCGCGTCAGACGATGCATAAAATAAGCCCGCAGGAAGTAGGCCTCCCCTTTTAACTGGCTTTTGATTTCTTCATCAAAGGTTGCCTCATCCACGTGCAGGATAAAATCATTGCAACCCCTGATATTTCGGTATAGCCTTCCCCATTGGTGCCCGCTCCGTTCACTTTCTCTGAACCATCCCAGGTCGGTCTCGTTATAAGCTGCTTCATTCGACATCTTTTGTCCGTAGTTATGGATGAACAAGGACTCATCGGTCACCGAAGACTGCATGGTTTCTGCAAAACCGGCATCCTGAAAAGTGAAATAAATATCAAACATGTAGGCCTGCGCCAATCCGGCATCCTGCCAGATCGCGTCGGCGGTGATCTCGGTCAGCGGGTCGGTATCCAGGAAATCTGTGTCACAGGAAGGTAGCAGAAGCGCAACAAAAAGGGCTGCGGCCAATATGGTATTTTTTACAAGTTCTCTCATCGTCGTTAAAATTAAAAGGTTAACGTGAAACCAAGATTAATCA
Source organism: Prolixibacteraceae bacterium (assembly GCA_038562555.1). Taxonomy (GTDB): domain Bacteria; phylum Bacteroidota; class Bacteroidia; order Bacteroidales; family Prolixibacteraceae; genus JBCFBK01. Next base: position 28,878 of record JBCFBK010000004.1, read on the forward strand.
CCCGGGGTTGCGGATAATACTGCCCGCTGTCGGATGTACTTTCCGGATCAACATTTTCGGCCGGGGTAATGGTAAACAGATTGAGCCCGTTGGCATATACCCTCAGATTTGAAATACCCGTTTTGCCCAGTAATTCTTTGGAAAGGGTATAACCGAGTTCAAAATTCTTTAAGCGGATATAGTCTGTTTTTTGCATCCAGTAGGTATTATTTCCGGCATTGCCCCCACCCCAGTAATCACCTCCGCGATCAAAGGCGCGTGGATGTTCGCTGCTGGGATTGTCCGCAGTCCAGTGGTTTTCTGCAAAATTCTCCAGGTAATTTCCAATCGTCCCTGATTCGGTAAAAAGTCTTCCCCATGAACCCGTCGCTCCCTGAAACAGGATGGTCAGGTCGAAGTCCTTATACTGGACAAAGAGATTGACACCGCCATTAAAGGTTGGCTGACGGTTCTTATCAAACCGCTTCTGGTCATCGGCCGTAATGTGCTCATCGCCATCCAGGTCCTTAAATTTCATATCGCCGGGTTTTAAGCCGTCATCATTGGTGATGTCATAAACCGGACGGTCCGGATCATTGATCTCGGCCCAGTCCTTAAATACGCCATCGTAGATGTAATAAAGGCCGGTTTCCATCGGATGTCCGGTCGAACGCTGCCAGTCGGGTGCACCGGGAGCCTCATCCCAGAAAACAATCTTGTTTTTGGAATAGCCGCCGTTCACGGAAATATGGTACATCAGGTCGTCGCCGATATTATCGGTCCAGTCCAGTTTGAAATCGAAACCTTTGTTATTAACCTTTCCAATATTCTCGGCCGGAAGGGTAAGCCCCGTTGTTTGCGGAACCGAAGCGTTGCGCCGCCAAAGGATATTTGACCGCTTGTTTGAAAATCCTTCCAGCTCAAACGACAGCTTGTTGAACAAACGGCCTTCAAGTCCTACATTGTAGTTATTGGCCACCTCCCAGGTAATATTCGGGTTCGGGAACCGGCCAATACGCAGGCCTTTTACATCTTCGTTATCGACCACGTATCCCCATTCGTAATAATAGGTGGAAAGGAACTGATATTCCTGCAGTTCATCCTCAAACCAGATCTGGTCATTCCCGAGCTGGCCCCAGGATCCGCGTATTTTCAGGTAATCCATAAACCGGATGTTCTCCTTCCAAAAATCTTCATTGGAGACCCTGTAGCCCAGAAGGACACCGGGGAAGAATCCGAACCGTTTATTTTTCGGGAACATATACGAACCGTCATAACGCCACACAAATTCGGCCAGATAGGTCTCCTCATAGTTATAACTCACCCTGCCAAAATAATTCAGGCGGGCCCGTTCCCAGGCTGTACCGCTGTTTGTCTTTTCCTTGTCTCCCCCTGCACTCAGGGTTTGGATGAGGTCTGACAGATAATACTTGCGCATGGCATCAAAAAATTCATTTTCGGAGGTCTCCCGCTCCGAACCCGCCAGAATATTCAGGTTATGTTTTCCGATTTTGGTTTCATAACTCAGCACGCCGCTCCAGAGCAGGTTACTCTGATCCTCCGACCCCATGGTCAGCTGAGGCTGATCGATATTGGGACCGCGAAGGCCTTTTTCAAGTTTTGGGGTTGTTCCGTCATCCTCGTAGGTCTTTCCATCCCAGGTATACAGAAACCAGGGCTTAATGAAGGCCTTGGTATGTTTGATGTATTTATCCCAGGCAACCGACCCTGAGAATTTCAATCCCTTGATCCAGGGTTGGGTGATCTCGACCTTGGCATTCGTCTGGAAATAGTAGCGGCGGTCACGGTTGTAGCCTGTAGCATCGGTCGTCGTCACCACCGGATTATCACCGTATTCCTGGTCCGGGCCGGGTAAGCCGTTGGGCCAGTACGCCGGATCGGTAGGCCGGCCTCGGGCCACGAAACGAAAAATGTCGCCGGCACCCCGCATGGGAAAATTTCTGTTTTCCTGACGGCCGGCAATATCAATCTTGGTTGAAACGTATTTATTTATCGTCGCATCAAGGTTGACCCGCAGGTTATACTGTTTATAACCGGTTGCCGAATTCTTATAATAGGCATCCTCATCCTTGTAACCGAAGGTGGTAAAATAGCGCATATTATCGGCTCCGCCCTGAAGTTGCAGCGAGTGGTGCGACTGGGGCGACCAGTCCTTAAAAACAGCATCGTACCAGTCGGTATTGGGATGACCCCACGGGTCGGATCCGTCCCCGAATTTCTGGATATCCTCTTCGCTGTATCGCGGCGTATAATGCTCATCGATGTTGTAGTCCGGGTTGGTAGCCGGATTTTTCATGACTGCATTATATTCCAGTTCATTAATCATCGTGGCAAACTGCACGGCATTCGCCATTTTGGGATAGATTGTCGGCTGCGCCCATCCTTTGTTAAAGGAATAACTAATAGTCGGCTTACCGAGTTTTCCGCGTTTTGTCGTGATCAGGATGACCCCGTTTGCCGCGCGCGCACCATAAATGGCGGCCGATGCATCCTTCAGGATCGACATACTTTCGATATCGGCGGGGTCAAGGCGTTCGAGTCCTCCTGTGCGGGCGGCGACCCCGTCGATAACCACGAGCGGATCATTATTCCCAAGGGTATTGGATCCGCGGATGCGGATGGTGGAACCATCGTAGCCGGGTTCGCCCGAAGTTTGCATGGTCACAACTCCCGACATCCGCCCCGCAATGGCGTTGGACAGGTTCATCGCCGGCGATTTGATCAGCTCATCGCCTTTCACGGTTGCAACCGACCCCGTTACGGTTTCCTTTTTCTGAACGCCGTAACCAATCGCAACAACCTCTTCCAGGCCGATCATTTCAGACTGCATCACAACATTGACTGTAGTCTGGCCCGCCACAGGAACTTCCCGTGTTTTCATACCGACAAAAGAAAATACCAGTACGGCATCGGCCGCTACATTAGCCAACGAATAATTACCTTCCTGATCGGTGATGATACCCTGTCCTGTTCCTTTAATAACAACTGTTGCTCCGGGCACAGGCTCACCATCGTCGCCTGTTACTTTACCGCGGATTGCCCTTGACTGTTGAAAACCAAGCGGCGCTACCCCAGTATTCTTAGGCTGAATGATGATTTGGCGGTGGACGACGGTATAGCCCACATTCTCCTCTTTAAACAGAAGATCCAGCACCTGCTCTACCGGCTGATCTTTCACATTGATTGAGACCTTTCGGTCAACATCGATCAGCTTGTTGTTGTACAAAAAATAAAACTCGGAATTGCTCTCGATTTCATTCAGTACGTCTTTTACCTTCACGTCATTAAGCGAAATGCTGAGCCTGGTGTTTTGGGAATAGGTATTTCCGGCGAAAATCTGAAGAACGGACAGCAGAATCAGTAAACTTGTCAATCTCATCATGAGTAAAACTTTTGATAAGGGAATATAAAATTCCCAAACTCTGTTCAAAAACAGTTTTTTTTCCATAATTTTGGTTGATTTACATTAATTATCAGGATCAATATATCTGTTGATCTTTTTGAAAAGGAATGGTGCGAACATTCCTTTTCTCATTTGTTTTATTTCATAGCCGTTTCTTTTTTAATTACTTATTCTTATTATAAAGCTTAACGATTTGCCTGCCACGGGTGCCGTCAGGCTGGCTTTCGGGCCTGTCAATGAAATAACTGATCGGCGCCGACAGTTCGAGGAACCGAAGCACCTGTTCCAGAGTTTCATTTTCAAAAGTAGCCGTGTAGGCATAATCCAAAATTTCCCGATCGACGATCCGGATATCGATGTTATACCACCGCTCCAGCTTTTCAATAACCACATCCATCGGATCGTCGCGAAAAACCAGTTTCCCCGACTTCCAGGCGATGTGTTTTTCAGGATCTGTTTTCGTACGCACCATTTTCCCGGAAGCTTTGGAAAAACTCACCATTTCACCGGGTTCCATCCGGATTGGCTCATTTTTATCGCGGTCTCTGATCTTTACGGATCCCTCAACCAGAACCGTGTTAATCTCGTCATCCCCGGGATATGCGAGGCAGTTAAAGGAAGTGCCGGTCACCTCAATTTCAATTGCCCCGGCATTTAAAATAAATGGGTGTTCGGGATCCTTCTTAATATCGAGAAAAACTTCACCCGTCACATCCACAGAACGCTCTTTTCCCGGGTGAAGCGGATACCTGATACTGCTCCCTGAATTTAGCCAAACCCGGGTACCATCGGGCAAAACAAGGCTTGAACGCATACCGGCAGGACATACTGCTTCCTGGTATACCGATGAGTATCTCTCGGTTTTCCTTTCCTGAACAACAAAATAAATGGTAAAAGCAATCAGTAACGGGATAAACAGGACGGCAGCCACCCGTTGCAAAAGTTGGATAAAGCCATAGCTCTTCTTTTCGAAAAGCTTTCGGGAAACCTTGCCGAAAGCCCGCCTTTCATCAATGGCCTTCATTTTCTCAAGTTCCGCCAACGCTTTCCAGGCCTTCTCGCTGTCGTGCAGAAGCCCCCGGTGATCTTCCGATTCTTCAAGCCACTGAGCGAAAACCGGTTCTTCCTTCCTGTCCAATTCTCCGATCAGATAACGGACGAGGAGCGTTTCTTGTTGTTTATTATGGTCCTTCATTTTGCGTGCATAAACAATTAAAGGACGGTTTATGTACGCAAAACACGTATCTCGCCTTGAAAATTATTCAGAAAATAATTCTGACAGTATCAGAAAAAGGTAAAGATAGTCTTTCAGTTCAACCCGTAAGATCCTTAATGCGTGGCTGATCTGGGTTTCAACGGTTCGCTTTGTAATGTTTAGTTTCAGCGCAATATCGTTTGTCCGCAGATGTTGAAAACGGCTCATAAGAAAGATTTCACGGCATCGTGGCGGAAGTTTTTCAACGGCCTGATTGATCACCTGGCTCAATTCGTGAAAGGTATAAAAATCGTCATCCTGTTCCTGATCGTTCTCCTGTACGTAATCGCGGTATTTGTTCCGGACTTTTTGATTGCGAACCAGATCAATGCTTCTGTTTTTTACGGCCGCGCCCAAATAGGATTTGAGTGAATGTACAGCCAGGTTTTTCCGGTCTTCCCAGAGCCTCATAAAAACCGACTGAACAACGTCTTCCGACATTTCAGTATTGTGAATGATCCTGTCAGCGTAAAGCACCAGCCCTGAATAATAAAATTTAAAAATCACTTCGAAGACTTTACGATCATCGTGCTGAAGCTGAAGGACGAGGAATCTTTCATCAAAAACGCCGGGAACACGCATACATTTCCGTTAAATAAGTCCGTAGAGTCAATCAAAGTTAACAGGAATAATCAAATAAAAAAATGCCCCGAGGCCCCTATATAAACAGTAAAAGCGACCTGCAGCCTGCAGATCGCCTTATCATTATTCATAAAACCTGTAAGTTCACTCCGGTTAGGGTCTAACGGCCAGAAGCGGAAGATCGGTCAACTCAGAAATTTTTATCATCCGGTTTTCTTCAATGCTCTTTCGTGCAGCAATACCGATCAGTACCGACATAGCTCCGTCGCGGGTACCGGCCGCATGACGATAGGGATCGGCCATGGTAGGATCTTTGAAGATCTTATCCTGTAAACGCGTGTCTCCGCCACCATGTCCGGAGCGTACCCGCGGCACTTTTACCATCTCGTAATCCTGCCAGTTCTTCGCAATGACAATTTCATCATACTGCCCGATATCCTTTTTCCCCTGCTGATTCATTTCCTGTTCATGCAGCCTGGCCTGGTCTACCATCTCTTTTGCCCTCCACGGAATACCTTCCCACGAATCGATACGTCCGTCCATACCATTAAAAGCAATCCTCCAGCCTTCATAAGGCGAATAAGTGGTCAGGGAGTAACTCACCTGAACATTGTTGGCATATCTGATCTGGACAGCCATTTTGTCATAAATGTCGATCCTGTTCCGCCATAAGCAGTTATCCCGGATATACCCGTCATATTTCTCATTATCTGTGTAGAGCCTGACGCTCCGTTCATCCCCGGTAATGTCCCAGTAAAATTTACATTTTTCCTTGTAGGCACACGACCTGCAGTTTGCGCCCCTGTACGGATTGTTTTTTCCGTAGTGTTCAAGCGCCCCAAAAGCCGTAACCTCAACCGGATCGGAATCGATCCACCAGTTTAACAGGTCGAAATGATGGGTAGCTTTATGAACAAGCAAGGTCCCGCCTTTGTCGCGTTCCCCATGCCAGCGGCGGAAATAATCCGCACCGTGGTGGGTATTCAGATACCAGTGAAAATCGACCGAAGTAAGCCGGCCTACATTCTGACTGGCCAGCAATTCCTTCAGTTTCGAAAACAGGATCCCCCAGCGGTAATTGAATCCGACAATCACGCTGCGCCCGGTTCTCCTCTCGGCTTCCAGAATAGCCCGGCATTTATCCTCATCGGTGGTCATCGGCTTTTCGGTAATCACATTGCAGCCCATTTCAAGAGCTTTGATAATGAATTCATGATGGGTTGCGTCAACGGTTGTCACAATCACCACATCAGGTTTCGTTGTCGTAATCATTTCCTCAAAATCAACAAAAACGGGACACTTTACACCCATATATTCCAAGGCATATTCCAGCCGTCCCGGATTGATGTCGCATAAACCGACAAACTCGGTTTCCTTTGCATAGTTCCCGACAATATTACGCCCCCAGAAGCTGGTACCGCGGACACCGGTACCCACCATCGCCAGTTTCATCTTGCCCTTTACTGACTGAGCCACGGCAGCAACCGGATTAACCAGCATGGCTCCTGCTGTAACGGCCCCGGCGGTGGCCAAAAACTGACGACGGCTTACCTGAAATGTTTTTCCCATAATCGTTTATTTAAAATAATTTGATTTCTCTACCGAATATAGACTCTTCTTGTTATTTTTGATAGAAAATATGTCGCTTAACACGTAAACACACCGTAAAATTTTGTTTTTACATAGCTGATTATCAATTAGTGAGTCTAAAATTCAAACATATAAGCCCCTTTCTCGACCGACTGCTGGAAAGCGCTACCTTCAGCAAATCGCCGGTGAACCGTGAGCTGCTCAAATACCTCGTCATGGCTTCACTCCAGGACGGCAGTCCGAAGGAATACCAGATTGCAGCAGAAGTGTTCGGAAGAAAGATCGGCCAGGAAAAAGAAACCAACGTGCGGGTTTACATGCTGAATCTGCGCAAAAAACTTCAGGAATACTACCAGTACGAAGGAAAAGATGAAGAACTCAGATTCGAACTCCCAAAAGGCGACTATCACGTGCTGTTTAAATACTCACGGCTGAAGTCGGCAAAAAAGCAGTTGTATTCAAAAGCGCCGTTACTACTGATACTGAGCTCCCTCATACTGACTGTTGCCGTTATTGTTTCTGTCGGCAGGACTACGCGAAAAACGAAAATTGATTTTTGGAAGCCTTTTCTGACCAGCGACTATCCCGTCTTCCTGGTGCTGGGCGATCATTACTTTTTTAAAAGCATCATCGCAACGGGAAAGATAGCTACCGTACGCGACAACCAAATCAATTCCGACGTTGATTATGAGCAATTTCTGGCCGAAAATCCGTCCAAGGCAGACGAAATGGAAAAATCAAAATTAACCTATATCAATAATCAGGCCCCTATCGGGCTTTTTCATATCATGAACATTCTGGGTGGAGGGACTGCTATCAGGATGGATTATTCGTCGCGCATACGTATGGATGAATTCAGGGGGCATCATATGATTTTCATCGGCTCTTTTAAAACCCTCCGGATACTGGCTCCCGCAGTCGAAAAAATGGGCCTTCATTACCATATTGAAAACAGTCTGCTTGAATACCGGACAAATGATTCCATTTTCAGATTTGATAACCGCGACGACGATTACCTGCATTATGAATATGCCGGTCTGATCCATTTTGTCACCAACGACGGAAGGCATGTGATTTTCCTTTTGTGCGACAATGATATTGGCAACATAGCTCTCGTCAAATATCTGACCGGCAGCGAGTCGATCAGGCCGCTGGAAAAAGCGGTGAAAAAAACCGGCAGTGAAAATTTCAAGGGGATTTTTGAAGTAAAAGGACAGCAACGTACCGATTTCGAAATCAGACTTGTCCGACTCGATCCAATGCCGGCCGGCACCGCAGAGATCTGGCCGTAACCTGCCATCAGACCAGGCGCCGCTGTTCCCGCCATTCCGCTATACAGGAAAATAATCGCCTTCTTCTGTAAAACACATGATTCTCCGAAACCTTTCCTTAATCCTCGATCCTGATCTCGTGGCTCATTTCAATCGCCTTCCGGTAAACCGCACTTACGCTGCAATACTTCTCTTCTGAGAGCGAAATGGCCTTCTCCAGCTTATCAACAGGCAGGTTTTTCCCCTTGAACACATAAACGACCTTGATCTTTTCATATTTCTTTGGATGATCTTCAGCCAGATCGCCTTCCACAAGAACACGAAACGACTCCGGCACGATTTTCATCTTCTTCAGGATGGAGATCACATCAATGCCGGTACATCCGGCCAAAGCAGCAAGCATTAACTTCTTGGGCCGGGGGCCGAGATCGTCACCTCCGTTTTCTGCGGCGGCATCCATCACCAGCTGATGTCCGTCCATTTCAGTCTCAAAAGCCAGATTTTGTAACCAGGCAACGTCAATGATATGTTTCATGTATGTATCTTTGTTATTAAAAATTTAAATAGCTATATAAATAGTTTTAGAAGACTAAATGTTCATTGTATCTTTAAGAACTCTGTAACGGAAACATTAAAATTAATAAAATAAAGGGTAAATGAGAAGCGCAATAAAAAGGCCAACTGATGAGGAATGCAATCTGTCTGGTTTTCAGTTGTTCAAAAAGCTTAGTGAACAGGAATTTGCCCAGCTTAACTACGATAAAAGCTGTTCCCTTTATAAAAAGGGAAGTATCATTTACCGGGAAGGAAGCCGTCTCACAGGTTTTTATTGTGTCACCCGGGGCATTGTCAAGATATTCAAAACCGGAATGGACGGAAAGGAACAGATTATCCGCTTTGCCAAGCGGGGTGAGATCATTGCCTACCGGTCGCTGTTAAGCCAGGAACTGGCCTGTACGACCTCCAAAGTTATTGAGGAAGCTGTTCTTTGCCATATTCCCTATCAGACGCTGATCTATTTAATCCAGAATAACTGGGAATTTTCGCATCACATGCTTCAGATCGTTTGCAAGGAGTTGCGCGAAGCCAACGATTTCATCACCGACATCGCCCAGAAGACTGTTCGCGAAAGACTTGCTGAAATTCTGCTTTTATTGAAAGACAGCTTTGACCTTGACCAGGCCAGCACCCTTCAGATCTCACTGACCCGGGAGGAATTGGCCAATATGATCGGTACTGCTACCGAGAGTGTAATCAGGCTGCTCTCCGAATTTAAGCAGGACAAACTGATCGAACTTCAGGGACGAAAGATAAAGCTTTTGAATATTCCGGCGCTGACGAAAGTTGCGAACCTGTGAAGATATTCAAATGCTCTGGCGATCCAGCGATCTGTCAATCTAATAATCTGATAGTCTGTTAATCTGACATCTTCATCTGCTGATCCAGTCCTGCGGATCCAGCTTTTGATTTTCTTTCCACACCTGAAATTTGAGTACCGTTTTGTTTCCGTCGCTGCCGTCTGTGAAAATTGATCCGATTTCCTGCTTTAACGACACTTTCTGTCCCGCCTTGACATACACCTCCTTCAGGTTCGAATAAACCGTTAAAAACGTCCCGTGACGAATTATTACGGCCATGTTGCCGCCGGATATCGCAAAGACCCGGCTTACCTCCCCCGCAAACACCGCGCGCGCTTTGGAGCCGCTCCGGGTGGATATGTCGATACCGTTGTTTTTGATAGTAATCTGCTTCAATAACGGATGAGGGTGCACACCGAAACGTTCCGTGATAATTCCGCGTTCCACAGGCCAGGGAATCCTTCCTTTGTTTTTCGCAAAATCGGCTGCCAGCAGCTTTTGCTCAGGAGTCATTCTGAACTCTTCTTTACCACCCCTTTTGCTGACCTCCTCCTGAAGCAGCTTTTCGATTGCACGGTTCAATTCGTTTTGAACTCTTTCCTGCTCTTTCAGCTTCTTTCTCAGGTCTTGCTGCTTTTGCCTGAGTACGGCAACCGACTGACTTTGCTCCGACTTTTCCCTTTCCAGTGTTCTATTTTCCTGTTGTTTGCTTCTGATCAGCAGCAACTTTTGCTGCTTCTGTTTTTCCAGTTCAGCAGCTTTATTATCTATTAATCCGGATAATGCGCTGATCGCTTCAACCTGTGTTTTACGGTATTTCGTGTACTGGCGAAGATAAAGAAGCCGCCGGTACGCCTGATTCAGATTCTCGGCCGAAAACAAAAAAACCAGCACATCGTTACTGTTTTTGCTTTTTTGGGCAAACCTGACCATGGATGCATATTCTTTTTTTAGTTCAGCCAAATCACGCTGAAGCATTTTAACAATCGCGGTGTTTTCGGATACATAGGTGTCAAGCAGTTCGTATTCGGCGTTGATATTCCGGATAAGCAGATTCCGGTTTTCAATCTGCCGGCCAATCAGGTTCAGCTTATTCAGAGAAGTTTTCTCATTTTTTCTGGCTTCTTCCAGGAGCGTGGAAGTGAGCCGGATGGCCTCTGCCGCATTTTCCTTTTGTTTACGCAGTTCCGACATAGACTGTCCCAGACAGGCCATTACAAAGAATACAGGTAAGATGCTGAGGAAAAAGCGCTTCATTTTTTTAAAAGCTTATAGCTGGTCGCTGTTAGCGGTTCGTTTGTGCTAAATTAAACAATTCTGACAATCCTCCACCCTGTCGCCTGCAATTTCGGTATTCCAGCTAATTCAGCCGCTTGTAGCGTTCAGGGATTTTAAAATTCAATTCCGGCTGATCTGTTTGTGTGGAAAATTTACTGAGTTTGATCCGGATATTCAGAAAATCGTCCGGCCCCCTAAAGTAAATCTGGATATCACCAGGATACAGCTTATTACCGACAGGCTGAAAATCAGAAAATCTGACCGTCAGGGTCTTTTCTTCCCCCCGGTCGTCCAGAACGATCTTTTTTATCTTAAAGTTAACCGGATCAATATAGAGGGACTGAATAATAAGGTCTTCTTCTTCAAATTTTTTCAGATAGCGTTCAGCCCTTTCCTCTTTACTTTTACGTTCAATTTTCTCCAGCTTTCTGTTCTTCAGCGACTGCATCACGTACATTCCGGAGTCGGCATAGGTGACAAACTCCCGAAAGTCCTGATCGCCCTGTCCGTTGCGGTATGAAAAAACATGATTGGCCAGAATCGACTGAACCAGTTCAAAATCAATGTCAGCATTAAAAAAATCCTTCAGATAACTATAATCCCTGATCAGATAGGTTTTCTCGAAGTAATTAACCATCCTGACACTGTCGGGCGTAAGCAGTAACCGGGCTACCGGCAGGTTAAGCTTGCTGAGTGACACCATGATGTGCTTATCTTTTACCGATTCCAGGTTTGCCCGGAATGAGGTCTTTTCATCGGGGGTTTCGTACATGCAGGAAATACGCCTGATATCGAAACTTCTGTAGTCAAATGCGTTTTCCTCCACCTGTCTTACCAATCTGTTGGTGCTGATCGGCTTTAGCTTTGTTTCTGTAAGGATTTCCGATGTTTTGCACGAGAATAAGGCCAGCAAAAACACGCCTGCAATGTACAGATGATATCTGGGGTGTCTGGTTTTCAAGGCTCTGTACTTTCAATGTAGCGTGATTCTTTTATTTTCCGTTCGAGCATATCCGAGCCTTCTCCCAGATTTTTCGCCTTCTTCCAGTTCTCCAGAGCCTTGGCCTTATCGCCCATCATATAAAGAATGTCGCCGTAATGCTCAACCAGTACCGGGTTTTCGTTTCCGCCGTGTTCCAGCGCCGTTTCCATGTAGGTACGTGCCTGCTGGTAGTTCTTCTGTTTAAAAAGGACCCAGGCATGGGTATCAAGGTAGGTCGGATTATCGGGATTCGCTTGAACGGCCTTGCTGCTCAGACGCTGTGCCTTTTCCAGGTCCTGTCCGCGGACAGACAGGTAATAGGCGTAATTGTTCAGGGCCATAAAATTTTCCGGATCCAGTTTAATAACCTCATCAAAAGCTTTAAAAGCCTGCTCAACGCGGTTTAACTTGTAATTTGCCTCTGCCTTGTATATTTCAAACTGAATTTTCATGTTTTGATTTCCCATGAGCAAAGGTTCTCCTTTTTCAAGCACCAGAAGCGCCTCATCATACTTTTCAAGCTGAAGGGCTGATACAGCATTGAGGGCAAAAACGACAGGCTGATCAGGGAATAACTCCAGCGCTTGTTTACTGTCGGCGTATAACGTTTTAAAATCCTGAAGATCATTACTGATGAAAAGCAGCCGTTGCCAGATGTCGAAACTTCCCGGATCCGTTTCCAGATATTTTCTCAGGTATTCACGGGCTTTTTCCAGTTTATTTTGCCTGATCATATGGTCGGCATAAATTGTGTACATCAGATTGTTCTCTGGGTATTTCGCGAACAGGATGTCCAGCAGTTCAGTGATCTGCGCGTTGGTCCAGTCCGAATTTTCGGCGTCTTGTGTCTGCATGAGGTAATACTGGACTTTTGTCTCCACATCGATCTCATCATTCAGAAAAGCTTTTTTAATATGCTCAAAAGCTTTGCCGAAATCTCCCGCCTCCTGGTAAAAACCGGCCAGGGAAAAATGAACAAAACCATTGTCCGGATCCAGTTCAAGAATTTTATGGTAACTTTTAAGGGCATTTTCCTTGTCGCCCTGTGTCTGATATAATTCGGCAAGCAAGCCATAATACTGTGGCTCATCCGGGTTCGATGCAATTAAGCGGTTGATTTCCTCAAAAGCTTTTTCCGGCTTCTTCCAGGACAGGTAAACCTGTTGCTTCGCGACGATAATCTGATCATTCATGCCCACTTTTTTCTCCAGTTCATTATAGGCATCGAGAGCTTCCTGAAATTTTCCGGCCATTCCCAGCGAACTGGCCCTCATATATAAAAATTCATCATTATCAGGCTCCATCCGGCGGAGATCATCAAACAGCGCCGCTGCTTCGGTAAATTGCTTCCGCTGCTGGTAGACCTGGGCCAGCAGCAATTTGTACCATTTATTTTGATTATTGATACTGATGGCTTTTTCCAAAAGCAGGGAAGCACTGGTGAGGTCTTTATTGGCGTAATGAATATTAGCCATTTCATACATGGCAACAGCCGAATTGGGGTCAATTTCAAGACAGCGTGAAAAGACTGCGGCGGCTTCGTTCAGTTTTCCAAGCTTTTTTTGCTTCAGCCCTTCTATAAACAGGTATTCAAATTCATTCTGCTCATTCTCAGACAGCATGGTTTGTTCCGGTACTTCAGGCTCCGGCGCCTGAGACGCCTGCTCTGCTGCGGGAACAGCACGGCGCACCTCCTGCCGGACGCTTGAGCATGCCGTGGCTGCAAGCAGTATTAATAAAAAACAGATATCTCTTTTTGTGTTCATTCTTTTATTTTAATGTTTTCCGGTGTGTCCGAATCCACCCGCTCCACGCCCGGTTTCCTCCAAAACCTCAACTGGTTGCCAACCCACTGTTTCATGCCGGGCAATGATCATCTGACAGATGCGTTCTCCATGTTCAATTTTAAAATCCTCCTGCGACAGGTTGATCAAAATAACCTGAATTTCTCCACGGTAATCCGCATCGATTGTCCCGGGAGAATTTAAAACCGTGATTCCCTTTTTAATCGCCAGCCCGCTTCGGGGACGAATCTGTGCTTCATAACCAACCGGCAACTCAATATACAAACCGGTAGGCACCAAAATCCGTTCCAAAGGTTTCAGGACAACAGGCTGATCCAGGTTTGCGCGAAGGTCCATCCCTGCTGAAAGTGCCGTACTGTATGCGGGAAGCGGATTATTTGAACGGTTTACAATTTTAACTTGCATAGCTTGTTTTTTGAGAAATGCAAAGATAGGGAAATATATGCACCTCTTTTCGGAATATCAATCCATTAACAATATTTATCACTCCTCAACATATAACAACTTTTCCATGATCTTATCCGAAATAAATAATCCTTCGTCCGACAGCGTATACGAACCTCCGCTTAAGTGCATTTGCCCTGCAGCAATGAACGGTTCGGCTTCTTGTCTGAAATATTGTCCAAACCTTTCCGCAAAATCGTCGGTTAAACAGGTATCGCTGATTCCCCATTTGGTCCTCAGCGAGGTGATCATATAGTCGTTGTACTGGTCCTGTGGACTGAGTATTTCGTTATTCCAGTACGTTCCGTTATTCTCCAGCGCCAGCAGATACTTCCTGAGCCCCGAAACATTCCAGCGACGTGTAAGCCGATCGTATGAATGCGCGGAAGGACCAAATCCCAAATAATTTTTACGCTCCCAGTATGACCGGTTATGCCGGGAATACTTGCCGTTCCTGGCAAAATTTGAAATTTCATAATGCTCATAGCCGCTTTCTTCCAGCCGGTGTTTGAGCAATTTAAACTGGTCGAAACTAAGTTCATCCGGAATTTCAGCAATCTTCCCGGCCTTCAGATACGTGTAAAAAACAGTCCCTTTATGGTAGGTGAGGTGATAAGCTGAGATATGGTCGGTCTCAAGACTTACTGCCTGCTTCAGGTTCATTTCCCAATCGCTCAGGCTCTGGCCGGGCAATCCGTAAATCAGGTCGATGCTTATGTTCAGGAAGCCGGCTTGTATCGCATTCTTCACACAGTTTACTGCCTGCTCTGCATTGTGGCGTCGGTTCATCGCTTTCAGGTCCCGGTCATTGAACGACTGAATACCGATACTTAACCGGTTAATGCCGGTCTTCGAAAGATCATGTAAGAAGCCCTCAGTCAGATCGTCAGGATTCGCTTCAAGCGTAATTTCTGCATCTTCACGAAGGATGAATGCTGAACGTATCAGTTCAATAAGGTCATGAATTTCGCCGGCTTGCAGGACAGAAGGCGTACCTCCTCCGAAATAGACGCTCTCAACCAATTCATAGCCTAACTCCCCTTTGCGCGAGCTTATTTCTTTTCCCAGTGCCATAAGAAAATCATACTTTGCTCCAAAATCCGTCGATTTGTAAAAGTCACAATAGTGGCACTTCGTCCTGCAAAACGGGATATGAATGTAAATTCCTGCCATAAAAAAGACTTTCAAATGGTAACAGTCAGATCTAAACCGCATAAAAGTGGAACTCTACAGGCCAAAAAGCATGTAAATTCCATTTCCCCGCCTTCCTGATCCGGCTTCGTTCTTTATCTTCCCGTTTAGATTTTGATCAGACCTGCATGACCTTCCATATCTGAAGTAATGGAAGCAATTGTTGTTTGCGAATAAAACTCCATTAAGCTCGAACGCACATCATGAAAACGTTTGTGAACGGCACAAGGTTTACCTTTTTCCATATTTGATGAACACGGCTCCAAATTAATCAGGCAGTTCAAAAAGAAATCCTCGCCGTCGATGGTTTTGACAATTTCATAGAGGCTGATGTCTTCAGCCCGCTTTCCAAGCCCGAAACCACCGTTAGGCCCCTTGGTAGACGACAGTATTTTATATTTCGCGAGACTCTGCAAAATCTTACCCAGGAACGGGGTAGGGATTCCCAAATCGCCTGCTATTTTTTTTATACCGATTTTTTCTCCGTTTTTACTGTGATTTCCAAGATAAATCAATGCTCTGATAGCATATTTACACGTGTTCGACAACATGACGTTATTTTTTTAATTTCCACTGCTGACTAAAAGACTTTTCAGCGAATTCAGGAAGCTCCTTCTGGTTTCCCATAGCATTCTTACCCAACAGGGCGAGTTTATTCTTGCTGCTTCCACTCAACGCATCCAAACGTTTCCTGTTCATAAAAGC
Organism: Prolixibacteraceae bacterium; assembly: GCA_038562555.1. Taxonomy (GTDB): domain Bacteria; phylum Bacteroidota; class Bacteroidia; order Bacteroidales; family Prolixibacteraceae; genus JBCFBK01. The sequence goes on from JBCFBK010000004.1 coordinate 44,742, forward strand.
ATATTCGAACGCTTTCATTCCTATATTCCACGTCAGCTTCCCGTATCCTTGCTTCACAGCATCCCGGCGGTTATAGAGCAGCATGTTATGAAGGGGTATTTTAACAGGGCATACTTCCGTGCATTTTCCACAAACAGAACAGGCGGAACTCAAGTGGTTATATTCGTCCAACCCCTTAAAAAATGGTGTAATTACAGAACCTATAGGTCCGCTGTAGGTCGAGTCGTAGGTATATCCGCCCACATTTTTATAGATGGGACAGGCATTCAGGCATGCGCCGCAACGGATACATTTCAGTGCCAGATACTGATCATCCTGTCTGTACAACTCGCTTCGCCTGTTGTCCATCAGAATCACATACATTTTTTCGGGTCCGTCGGTTTCGCCTTCTTTCCTCGGACCTGTAACTACCGAATTATACACCGAAATGTTCTGACCGGTACCATGCACCGCAAGCAGTGGCCATAACAGTCCCAGATCCTTCAGCGAAGGAATTACCTTTTCAATACCGGCAATAGCAATATGAATTTTCGGAAATGAAAACGTCATCACCGCATTTCCTTCGTTTTCGGTAAGTGCAATCCCCCCGACATCCGCAATTAAAAAATTAGAACCGGTTACACCAATGTCGGCCCTCACGAATTTTTCCCGCAACAGTTTCCGCACATAGGCTGTAATAAACTCCGGCGAACTATTTTCGGGCGTTTTAAATTTTTCATGGAATAATTCCGAGATGTCTTCTTTCGACTTATGCATGGCAGGAGTCACAATGTGATACGGCTTTTCTCCTGCGATCTGCACGATATATTCACCAAGATCCGTCTCCAGCGATTCTACGCCCAGATGTTCAAGATGTTCATTCAAATCGATTTCCTCGGTCGTCATTGATTTGCTCTTCACAAGCAGCCGGACGTCATTCTCCTGAACAATACGCTTAACCGCCCGGACAGCATCGTCGCCTGTTTCAGCCCAAATCACTTCAGCTCCATTGGCCGTGATCTTCTCTTCAAACTGAAGCAGGTAATCATGCAGGTTGTTGATCACTTTTTCCTTGACAAATGACCCCCTTTCCCTCGCAAGCTCCAGATTTGAGTATAGTTTTTTGCCTCGCTCAACGGCGGCGTCATATTTGGAAATGTTAAATTTTATCGTTGCCCGGTGCTTTTTATTAAAAGCGATCAGATCAGCATCCTTTATAAATTTCTTACTGGCGACACTCATAGTTTTATCATGTGGATTACTTCGGAAAAACGTACTTCCTTCCTAATCAAAAGCAAAAATAATACTTAAATGTATTAAATTAAGAATTCTTAGCGAAGAAACTTTCTAAATTCCTTATTTTCCAAAAGATAACAGGTCAATAAGAATAACAGCAGCAACAAAGCATGAAAAACCGTATTCAAAGAGGGGTAGTCGAACCTGACAATCAGCGAAAGTGCATAAAGTATCAGCGAAAGCAGAAAATAAAATGATATTCTTTTAACCGGGTAATCTACCGGATAATGCTTTTGTCCGGCGATGTACGACAAAACAGTCATCACAACAAAGCACACCAGCACGGCGAACGCCGATGCCATATATCCATACACGGGAATAAAAATAATATTGATTGCCAGGCTGATTGCAGAGCCGATAAGCGCGAAATAAGCACCGTATCGTGTTTTATCAGTGAGCTTATACCAAAGAGACAAGGTATAATAAACGCCAAGAAAGAGGTTGGCCATTAAGATCATCGGCACAACTTTCAGACCGGAATAATAACTTTTATCGATGATCTCAAGCGACTTAAATAAATCAAGGAAAAGGCTGATTCCCAAAAAAATAATCAATCCAAAAATAACAAAATACTTCAGAATGAGCGCATAACCCTTTTTATTATTTTCTGATTTAACCTGGGAAAAGAAAAACGGCTCAAACGCATAACGGAATGCCTGTATAAACATGTTCATTAAAACCGCCAGTTTATAATTGGCCCCGTAAATCCCCAGTTGTTCCATGGGTTGTTGTTCGGGCGAAAGCAGCAGCGGCAGCAGTATTTTATCGATATTTTGATTAACCATACCGGCAATGCCAACAACCAGAATAGGAAAAGAGTATATCGCCATCTCCTTTAGCAGCTTTCCGTCGAACCGCATTTTAACTTTTAAATCCGGAATTAAAAGCACAAAGGTAATAGCCGACGCGATAAGATTGGAAATAAATACATAACCAACGCCGATACTCTCGTCGTAAATCAATCTGATCAGGTGATCCGGGTTATTTTTTAGCAACAACGGGCATAAAGTGAGGAAGAAAATATTGAAAAAAATGTTGGCAAAAATGTTGATGAGTTTCAAGGCCGCAAACCTTATTGGCCTGGATTCGATCCGCAGTTTTGCAAAAGGTATCGAAGTAAACGCATCAAAAGCCATGATCCATCCTATCCAGCGGATGTACTCCGGATGCTCAGTATAATCGAGCCAGCGGGCAAAAACGTCTGTAAAAGTATAAATGACCAGTAAAAAGCTGGCCGAAGTGAAGAAAAGTGAGATCAGTGAACTGGAATAAACCACGTCTTTGTCTTTGTGCCCGGCTGCAAAGCGAAAATATCCGGTCTCCATGCCAAAAGTCAGCAAGACCAGTAAAAAGGCCATGTAGGCATATAAATGGGTAATAATACCATATTCAGCCGTTAAAAAAATATGGGAGTAATAAGGCACGAGCCACCAGTTCAAAAAGCGCCCGACGATGCTGCTTACCCCGTAGATGGCGGTATCACCCACTAATTTTTTTAATGAATTCAAGGACAGTAAATTTTTACCCAAAGATAACTATTCAGATACACGGAGCTTTGAAAAATCCGGCTATTTAAATCATGTTTCTTTGAAGATTGATTATTTTTACCGCAAAATGCAGATTAACAGGTTCCTTTTGGAATCCTGATTCCTGCTATAAAACCAACGTATGATGAAACTCAAAATTTTCAGTATACTTGTTATTTCGCTTATCTTTTTAAGCGCGTTTTCATGTACCAATTCCTCAGAGAGATCACGGAAACCCGTTGTTAAAATAGTAGTTACGCCAAACAAAAAGAATCTTGTTTCGGGAGATTCAGTCAGCGTTCGTGTCGCTGTCAAAATAAAAGATGGCGAACTGGAGAAATCAGCCTTGTACCTGGATAATGAATTGATAGAAACCTCTGATAACACAGAATTTGATTATCTTATAAAAAACTTTAAAACGCTGGGTAAGCATCAGATCAAAGTGGTAGCTACCAAATCCGATGGGGTAGAAGGGGTAAGTTTTCAGTCACTCGAGATTTTATCGGACATTGAGCCGGAAATGTTTGGTTACAAAATTATCAACTCTTATCCGCATAATACGGAGCATTTTACGCAGGGACTTGAAATCCATCAGGACGTCCTGTACGAAAGTACCGGAGAAAATGGAAAATCAGGAATTTTTAAAAAGGACCTGACAACCGGAAAAATTTTAAAATCAGTAAAACTTGAAGACAAATATTTCGGTGAAGGCATCAGTATTTTGAATGATAAAATCTATCAGCTCACGTATAAATCGCAGATCGGCTTTGTTTATGATCTGAATACATTTGCGCGTATTGACAGTTTTACATATAAAACACCACAGGGATGGGGGTTAACCAACGACCAAAAATTTCTGATTAAAACAGACGGTACGGAGGTCATGCACTTTATCAATCCGGCTGACATGGAGGTTATAAGAAGGGTTCCGGTTTATGATAATCAGGGACCTGTCCAGTATCTGAATGAACTGGAATATTACGATGGTTATGTTTATGCTAATATTTTCACCACAAACCTGGTAGTTAAAATAGATCCTGAAACAGGCAAAGTTATTTCAAAAATAAACCTGGAGGGGCTGCTGCCGGTCACCTATGATCCAAAAAAGCCGGTCGATGTACTGAACGGGATTGCCATCAACAAGGAAAACGGAAAATTCTATGTGACCGGAAAACTGTGGCCTTTTTTATTCGAAGTAGGCCTGATTAAAAAAGACTAGGATTATCGCTATACCTGATCCTTCCCAGATGCGACCAGGCCAGCTCTGTTGCTTCGCGCCCCCGGGGAGTCCGTTTTAAAAATCCCTCCTTAATTAAGAAAGGTTCATAAACTTCCTCAATAGTTCCTCCGTCTTCACCCACAGCCGTGGCAATTGTGGTAATTCCAACAGGTCCGCCTTTAAATTTGTCGATAATGGTTCTCAGTATCTTGTTGTCCATTTCATCGAGCCCGTGCGTATCAATATTGAGTGCTTCAAGCGAATACTGCGTAATCTCAAGATCTATTTTTCCGGTACCCTTTACCTGGGCAAAATCGCGCACACGGCGAAGTAAAGCATTTGCAATACGCGGTGTGCCCCGGCTGCGCGATGCGATCTCCACGGCCGAACGCTCATCGATCCGTACGTCCAGAATATCGGCTGAGCGTTTCACAATGCCCGTTAATACAGCCAAATCGTAATATTCGAAGTGTGCTTTGATGCCGAAACGGGCGCGCAGCGGACTGGTGAGCAAACCGGATCGGGTAGTGGCACCAACCAGCGTGAACGGGTTCAATTCAAGCTGAATGGAACGGGCGCTGGGCCCTTTATCGATCATAATATCGATTTTATAGTCTTCCATGGCCGAATACAGATATTCCTCCACAATCGGACTTAAGCGGTGTATTTCGTCAATAAAGAGCACATCATGCTTTTCCAGATTGGTCAACAGGCCCGCCAGATCACCCGGCTTATCCAAAACAGGACCTGAAGTCAGTTTCATACTGACTCCCAGTTCATTTGAGATGATGCTTGAAAGCGTTGTTTTACCAAGTCCGGGAGGGCCAAAAAGGAGAACATGATCCAGTGCTTCACCGCGCATTTTCGCAGCCTGCACAAATACTTTCAAATTTGACACGATTTGTTCCTGACCCTTAAAATCATCAAAGTTCAGGGGCCGTAACTGCCGGTCAAATTCATTATCCCGGTCGGAAAAAGACCGGTTATGAAGATCAAGTTCATCAGCCATAGCATCCTGTTTTTGCTTAAAGCAACAAATATAGTAGAATCATTTGAAATAGCTGCAAAACCGTATTTACCGGCAACATTAATCACTAATATGAAGTTCTTTAAAAATTTGAGTGAGGCGGTCCATATCGAAAGGTTTCGCCATGAATTCATTCATGCCATAGGAAAGACATTTTTCCCGGTCATTATCCATCGTATTCGCTGTAAGCGCTATAATCGGAGTTGGCTTTTCTATGTTATTCGCCTGCTCATATTCCCGTATGTGAACCGTAGCATCCAGACCATCCATAACCGGCATCATAATATCCATGAGGATGACATCAAACCTGTCTCTTTTGAACAGATCTAAGGCCTCTTTGCCATTATTGGCAATCGTAACCTGATGCTCAAATTTGCGGAGACTGAACGTGACGACCCTTTGATTCAGTAAATTATCTTCAACCAGTAATATGGAAAGTTTTTCTTTCATTAATGATTTCTTAAGCATGATAAAATTAATTTCATTTTCCTAAAATGAAAATTCTTTGCACTATTAAACATCATCTTATATTAAACATTTATTTTTAATAAAAAACTGATGATTATAATACGCTGTTAGTTTGACTCAAAACTTTTTCGCGTGTACCTTGCTTTATTGGGAAATGAATTTTTTTTTTGACTTATTCACCTTTAATAAACAACTCTTGTTATTGATGCTCATCGGTTTCAATTTTGTTATTAACAACTGTTGGAAGGGAATGTTTTTGATTTCTTTTTAGCTTTTACTGCCTAAGCGAATGTTTATTTCTGGTCATTTTTTTCTTTGGGTAATCCGTTTTTTGTATTCTGCAATATTCATTTAATATTTTTAAAATAAAAATGAAATAAAATTTAATTTTTTTGTGCTAATGATATCAACATATAAACAGAAAGCAGCTAACATTCGCTGTTTTGCTTTTTCCTTTGATGCCAGGTTGTTTGGTGATGTTATAAACATCGTGTTGATATCCATTTGAGGTGTTGGTTTCCTTTTTTTGCCTGAAACGTTTGAAGACAAATTTTCTTCCTTACTTAAGTTTAGTTGTTGGCACCATGTAACGTTCATTATGATAGAAATTTACTCAAATATTTAACAAAATTGAGGGCGTTAGGTTCTAAAAATCGGATCCGCGTGCAGATCTTTCCCTGAATAGGGGGTTCATGACGGTGAAAATGATGCGTGAAAATTACATTGATCAAATAAGAATTAAGCGTAACCTGTGCTGATCGTTTTGAGTATAAACGAAGGAATGTGGCAGCGGGGGCGGAGATACCTGCCAGGTGTAAAACAACGCATGGAGATTTTTTAACAGACAAAATCGCTAACTTGAGAAACCGGATTACGATACCTTCTGATTTCAGTTATCTGAAAGATGTTGAAATTTTCATCCAGGAGTTGCTGGAGGGAGCTCATGTTTCCGAGTTCATCTCCGGTTACATTAACCTTTGCATTTGTGAATCGGTAAGCAATGCTATTTATCACGGCAATAATCAGGATTTAAAAAAAAACGTCACTATTTTTGCCGAATGCAAAGATGAGTTTTTAATCGTTGAAGTACGCGACGAAGGGAAGGGATTTGATTATATCAATCTGCCCGATCCGACTTTATCTGAGAATCTGAGGAAAGAAGGGGGAAGAGGACTTTTTATTATTCGTAACCTGGTCGACCAGCTCGTTTTTAAAAATAACGGTTCAGTCATACAATTAACGTTTAAATTAAACAGTGAGCATCAATTTTTATTACGAAGACGTCACAGTTCTTCGTCTGGCTAAGAGGAATCTGCGTACCTGGATCAATTTGGCGGTTCGGGAGGAAAGCAAGAGGACCGGCGAAATCAATTTTATTTTTTGCAGTGACGAATATTTATTGCAGGTTAATCAGCAGTACCTGGAGCACGATTATTATACAGACATCATAACTTTTGATTATGTAGAGGGCGATATCGTATCAGGTGATATTTTTATCAGTACTGACCGGATTAAGGAAAATGCGGTTATCTTTAAGGTTTCATTCGCCGATGAGTTAAACAGAATTATGATCCACGGCATCCTTCACCTGCTGGGGTATCAGGATAAGGAAGCGGAGGAAAAGCGGCTTATGACAGAGAAAGAAGACCATTATCTTTCGAAGCTGACCGAAGACGAGCGGTTTTGACCTGTTATTTATTTAATATGAGGACGCGATCGGATAGGTTTGTTTTTTCTGTTTTCCCTAAACGGGCAGAAAAAAGTAAATTTATATTTTCGTTGTTCGCTTCACTTTCTGCTGCTTTGCGAACCGGAGTTTTCTCTTTCGGCCTTTTCTGTTAATTTTGCAAATGTAAAAAGATAGATATGCTACCCTATTATGATGTGATTGTTGTGGGAGGAGGACATGCGGGTTGCGAAGCTGCAGCCTCGGCAGCCAGGCTGGGATCGAAGACATTACTGATTACCATGGACATGGGTAAGTTTGCGCAAATGTCGTGCAATCCGGCTATTGGAGGAATTGCCAAAGGGCAGATTGTCCGTGAAATTGACGCATTGGGTGGGTATACCGGGATTGTTACCGATATGACCTCAATTCAGTTTCGTATGCTGAACCGTTCGAAAGGACCGGCTATGTGGAGTCCGCGGGCACAAAGTGACCGCATGCGGTTTTCGGAAGCATGGCGGCGTGAACTGGAAAGCATTGAACAACTCGATCTTTGGCAGGACGCGGTGATTCAGTTGCGCGTGGACGGCGGAAAGGTGACTGGCGTTAAAACCAAAATCGGTGTCGAGTTCAGCGCAAGAACAGTTGTTCTGACAAACGGCACGTTTTTGAATGGGCTGATGCACATCGGGCGTTCGCAGATGGAAGGAGGTCGTATTGGCGAGTCGGCTTCTTATTTTATAAGTGATCAACTTGCCGGGGCGGGCTTCGCTACGGGGCGGCTGAAGACGGGCACTCCGGTCAGAATAGACGGAAGGACCATTGATTTTTCTAAACTTGCTGAGCAGAAGGGTGACGACGGACATTATAAGTTTTCATTTCTGCCCGCCTGTAAATCGGGCCTGAAACAACGCAGTTGCTGGATCACCTACACCAACCCGGATGTACACCGCATCCTGGAGGAGGGATTTGACGATTCTCCCATGTATAACGGGACTATTCAAAGCCTGGGGCCTAGGTATTGTCCAAGCATCGAGTCAAAACTGGTCACCTTCGCGGAAAAAAGCCAGCACCAGTTGTTTTTGGAGCCTGAGGGAGAAACTACCATAGAATATTACCTGAACGGGTTTTCGTCGTCGCTGCCCTGGGATGTTCAGTATAAGGCCCTGCATCTGATTCCGGGACTGGAAAATGCCAGGATTTTCAGGCCTGGCTACGCAATCGAATATGACTATTTTGACCCGACACAATTACATCATTCACTGGAGACAAAGCTGATCGAAAATCTCTTTTTTGCGGGCCAGATCAACGGAACGACCGGTTATGAAGAGGCGGCCGCCCAGGGTTTGATGGCGGGCATTAACGCGCATCTTAAGTCGCGTGGGCTCACTGAATTTGTTTTAACGCGTGATGAAGCTTATATTGGAGTACTGATCGACGATCTGGTTACCAAAGGTGTTGATGAACCGTACCGGATGTTTACGTCGAGAGCCGAGTACCGGATTCTGCTGAGGCAGGATGACGCGGATGCACGGCTGACACCTAAGGGATACGAATTGGGTCTTGCGTCAGCGGAACGGATGGATTTGCTGGATGAAAAACGCAGGTTAAGGGATGAAATTATAGGATTTGTTTCCGATTTTTCAATAAAGCCGCAATATATCGATGCTTTGCTGGAGAAGAAAGGCACTTCTCCGCTGAAGCAAGCGGTGAAACTGGTCGAGATTATTTCCAGACCGCAGATTTCAATCTTTGAGTTGATTGAACCGGTGACCCCTTTCCGGCGATTCCTTGAGCGGGTGCCAGGAGAAAGATTTGATGAAATATTGGAATCGGCGGAAATCCTGATAAAGTATTCGGGCTACATTGGACGCGAGCGATTGAATGCCGACAAGTTCAGAAGAATGGAGAACATCAGCATTGAGGACCGCTTCGACTACGAAAGTATTCTGTCGCTTTCAACTGAGGCCAGACAGAAGCTGGCCCGGATTAAGCCAAAAACAATCGGGCAGGCGAGCCGTATTTCAGGCGTTAATCCGTCTGACATCAATGTGCTTCTGATTATGCTCGGCAGATGATGTTCCACGTGGAACCCTCAGATCCGAAAAATTAGAAACAAAGGAATGCCTTTAGAGACAAATTGCCAACAATAAGAAATAAAATGAATTTGAAAAATAAAGTTCGGGAGATCCCGGATTATCCGCATGCCGGAATCAGTTTTAAAGACATAACCACCTTGCTTAAAGATCCGGAGGCTTTCCGCGAAGTAGTCGAGCAGATTTCAGTAAATTTTCGTCATAAAAATATTACCAAGGTGGTTTCGCTTGAGTCCCGGGGTTTTATCGTGGGAGGAGCATTGGCGTATTGTTTGAACGCAGGCTTTGTTCCGGCCCGCAAATTTGGTAAACTACCGTGTACCACCATCCAGGAAAACTACGATCTGGAGTATGGCACAGACACGCTCGAAATGCATGCGGATGCTTTAACCAGTGAAGATGTGGTACTGATCCATGACGATCTGCTGGCAACGGGAGGAACCGCGCTCGCGGCGTTGAAGCTGGTCCTTCAAATGCAGGTGAAGCAGGTATACTTCTCGTTTATTTGTGATCTTACTTTTATCAGGAATGAAAAAAAGGAACAGCTTTCTTCCTATGGTATTCATTCGTTGATTGAATATTAAAACACATTATCAGACTTGTTAAACTTAAGCGACAACCGGCGAAGTGAATTCCTGAAAAGTCAGGTTTCAGTGCTACCTGAACAGCCGGGTATCTATCAGTATTTTGATCAGGCCGGAAAGATCATTTACGTCGGGAAGGCCAAAAATCTGAAAAAAAGGGTTTCTTCCTACTTTTCAAAAAATCACGACAGCAGGAAAACAAGCATACTGGTCAGGAATATTTACGAGATCAAACATATGATTGTGGAGACGGAGCAGGATGCCCTGCTGCTCGAAAACAACCTGATCAAGAAGTACCAGCCGCGTTACAATATCAGACTGAAAGACGACAAAACATATCCCTGGATTGTCATTAAAAACGAGCGTTTTCCGAGGGTTTTTCAGACGCGGAATATCGTCCGTGACGGCTCCGCTTATTTTGGTCCTTATACCTCTGTTTTTGCTGTCAGAACGTTACTCGAACTTTTTAAAAGGCTTTATAAACTGCGCAATTGCAGCTACAATCTTTCAAAGGAAAATGTAGAACGTGCGCGGTTTAAGGTGTGTCTGGAATATCACATTGGAAATTGCAAAGGGCCCTGTGAGGGACTTCAGGCGGAGGAGGAATACAATCAGGCAATTGATCAGATCAGGGATATTTTAAAAGGTAATATCACCGGGGTAATTAAATATTTGCGTGAATTGATGAAAAAACATGCAGATGAATACCGTTTTGAAGAAGCCGGCCAGATTAAGGATAAGGTAGAAACACTTGAAAAGTTCCGGAACAAATCGACCGTTGTCAGCTCTACGATTACCGATGTGGACGTATTCAGCATTGATGTAGTGGCGAAATCAGCCTTCGTCAATTATCTGAAGGTAATTAACGGGGCGATCGTTCAGACTTATACAACCGAAATAAAAAAGGTCCTGGAAGAAAGCCCTGAAGAATTACTCGCGTATGCAGTCGTCGATATACGCCAAAAAATCTATTCAAATGCCCGGGAACTGCTGGTGCCGTTCGATCCGGGAATTACGTTGGAGCAGGTAAGCTTTAAGGTACCGGTCAGGGGAGAGAAGAAGAAACTGATGGACTTGTCGCACCGGAACGCGGTATACTACAGGCTGGAGAAGGAGAAACAGCAGGTGTTGCTAAAACCAAGGCAAAATACCTCGCGCATTTTGGAAACGATGCAAAAGGATCTCCAGTTGAAGGAACTTCCGGTTCAGATAGAGTGTTTCGACAATTCGAATTTACAGGGCACCAATCCGGTAGCGGCCTGCGTGGTCTTTAAAAATGCAAAGCCGGCAAAAAGTGAATACAGGCACTTTAATGTAAAAACAGTTGAAGGGCCAAACGATTTTGCCTCAATGGAGGAAATCGTATACCGCCGGTATAAAAGACAACTGGAAGAAGGCCGTCAGCTACCTCAGCTAATCATTATTGACGGAGGAAAAGGACAATTGGGCATGGCCCTGGCTGCGCTGGAGAAACTGAACCTGCGCGGCAGGATCGCTATCATTGGAATTGCAAAGAAACTGGAAGAAATTTTTTTCCCGGGCGACTCAGTCCCGCTTTATCTGGATAAAAATTCGGAGACCCTGAAAATTATACAGCAAGCCCGCGATGAAGCCCACCGTTTCGGCATTACCTTTCACCGGAAAAAACGTTCGCTGAATTTTATCAAGTCTCAGCTTGAAGATGTACCGGGAATAGGAGAGAAGACCATCCGGTATCTTTTAAAGGAATTTAAAAGCATTGAGAATTTGAAAAATCAGCCCTACGATACAGTGGCGTCCCAAATAGGCGATTCTAAAGCCGCAAAACTCTTCGATTATCTTAATATAAAGCGTTGACTTACAGAAAAAAAGGCCATCATTTTATGCTTAAAAAGAAGTTCCGGATTTTTTACCATCCGGATCAGTTCCGGTATCTTTCGTCATTTTCAAGCAAGCCCAGGTAGGAAGCATAACGGCTTTGCGCAATTTCTTTTTCCGTAACGGCTTTTTTAACCTGGCATCCGGGTTCATGGGTATGGGTGCAATTGTAAAACTGGCATTTTCCAAGGCGACTGAAAATTTCAGGGAAGTAATGGCCAATTTCTTCTTTTTCCATTTCCAGTAATCCGAAACCTTTTATTCCGGGTGTGTCAATAATAAAACCGCCGAAACTCAATTCAAACATTTCTGAAAAAGTAGTCGTGTGTTTTCCGGTTTCATGATAATCTGAAATTTCCCGGGTCTTCAAGTTTAACGAAGGCTCCACCTTATTAATCAGCGTTGACTTCCCAACTCCGGAGTGGCCGGAAAATACACTTGTTTTTCCTTTCATAGATTCCCGCACCTCACCGATGCCCTGATGGTGCTTCGCCGAAGTTTCCAGACAACGGTAACCAATGGCCTGGTAGGTTTCGATCAGCTTTAGCATCTGACTTTTCTGCGCCGGATTATAGCGGTCAGTCTTATTAAAGACGAGCGTGCAGGGGATCCGGTAGGCTTCGGCCGATGCCAGGAACCGGTCAATGAAGGTCGTGGTGGTGACCGGATAGTTGATTGTTACCACCAAAAAAGCCTGATCGATATTCGCGGCAATGATCTGATATTGTTTCGATAAATTGGACGACCGGCGAATGATATAATTTTTGCGGTCTGTAATATCGGTAATCAGTCCCACGGGCTTGGCCGTGTCTTCTCCTTCCGGATCCTGCAGAATGAGGTCCACCTGATCGCCTACAGCAACAGGATTTGTGCTTTTTAAATCCCTGATGCGAAAATTCCCCTTTAATTTGCATTCCACGATATCCCCCGAGTCGGTTTTAACTGTATACCAGCTCCCGGTCGATTTTATGACGATACCTTTACTCAATGGCTATTTTGGTGTTAAAAAGATTATTCTACTTTCGCTAAATTATTTATCTCAAAATTACAAAAATTTGTGAAACGTATTCTATCCTACAATGTGAATGGCATCCGTTCTGCTATCAGAAAGGATTTTTTTGCCTGGCTTGAACAAGAAAATCCGGATATTCTCTGTTTACAGGAAATAAAGGCACAGTCGGGGCAAATGGACGAAGCTGTTTTTGAAAAGCTGGGATACGGGTATTATTCCTTTCCCGCCATGAAACCAGGATATAGTGGTGTTGCTATTGCATGCCGGGAAATGCCGCTTGAAGTGGAGTATGGGATGGGAAATCCGAAATATGACCGGGAAGGCCGGGTCATCAGGGCCGGTTTTGAAGGCTTTTCCGTGATCAGCGTTTATTTTCCATCAGGTACGGCAGGAGGGTTAAGACAGGCCTATAAAATGGATTTTTTGGCCGATTTTCAGGTTTATTTAAATAACCTGATAAAAGATCATCCGAATCTTATAATTTCGGGTGATTATAACATCTGCCGTTTATGGATTGACATTCATAATCCTGAAAGGCAGCAGAAGACCTCCGGTTTCCTGCCAGAAGAGCGGGAATGGTTCCGGCGGTTTACCGAAGCGGGTTATGTGGATAGTTTCCGGGAAGTCGTCGTGGACCCCGGCTGTTATTCCTGGTGGAGTTACAGGGCCGGTTCGCGTGCCAGGAATAAAGGATGGAGAATCGATTATCACATGGTGACTCCGTCATTGAAACCCAGGATCAGAGGAGCCGCTATTTTGCCCGACGTTGTTCATTCGGATCATTGTCCGGTCTTGCTTGAAATGGAATTGTAAATGAAGAAGCTGTTTTTGTCTGTTATGTGCATGTGGATAGCCGGGCAGTGTTGGTCGCAGAAGAAGGAACGGGTGGCATTCGATCTGGATACCAATTATGTAAAAACATATTATAATGATCTAATTGTCAGAATATATTCAGCTAACAGGAATAATTTTGTCCGTTTTCTGGATACTTTCGAAGACCTGGAATTAAAGTACCGGCCCAATGATTATTTTGATCTCGGTGCGGGGATTAATTACAAGTGGTTCGGGTTGAACGTGGGCAGTAAAATAGGCAAGCTTTCAAACGACGATGAACGGTTCGGTAAAACCTCGACCTTCGGCCTGCAAAGCTATCTCTATGCCCGCAAATTTACTGTCGATATCATGGCCATGAAGACCCGGGGTTATTATCTGAAACTTGAAAACGATGATTTTGAACGACAGCTTGAACCGGAACAGTACTACCAGCGGCGTGATATCAGAACGAAGAACATCGGCGTTAATCTCAACTACGTGCTGAACTACAGGCGGTTTTCCTATAAAGCGGCGTTCAAGCAAAATGACCTGCAGAAAAAAAGTGCCGGTTCTGTCATTTTGGGCGGGGGGGTTTACCTGCTGAAGGTCAGTGCCGACTCTGCATTGGTTCCCCGTGAAATAGCCACCAATTATTTCACAGGCTGGAGAGAACTGGACGCCTTTAAAACGTACAGCATTAATGGGAATGTTGAATACGCCTACTCCTGGGTGCCGCTCAGGAACTGGATTGCTACCGGTTCATGGCGGGTAAGCCTGGGCCTGCAAAAAAACATATGGGAACTGGGCGACGAAGGGGTGTACAGGCAGGTCAAATTTGGCCGAAGCGGGATGATCCGCCTGTCCGGAGGCCACCATTTTCCTGAGTTTTACCTGGGGTTTTCATATGTCCGGTACCAGCATAATGCGGTAATGCGCATGAATTCAATGAAAACGCTGAACGGGACAAATTATATCGAATTTACAGTCAGCAAAAGGATTAAACTGTGACGGGAACCTTGTATTATTTGGTGTAGCTGGCCGGATCAACTGCAGCCGGTGTCCACTGATTAAAGAAACGCAACACTTTTTCCTTGCTGTATCCGTCACTCTCTTCGAGGTAGGCTGAATTCTGCGTGTGTATCCGATTTCCCTCACCGTCGAGAATGACAAACACGGGGAAACCAAAACGCTGCGGGTAATCCAGTTCACTCAGCACGGTCAGGTTCCGGTTTTCTTTGCTGTGGTTGATTTTAACCACCACAAAATGATCACGGACGAAATTATTAATTTCCTGATCATCATTAATAAAGCGATGAAATTTCACACACCAGGGACACCAGTTACCCCCAATCTGAAGGAAAACGTGTTTTTTTTCAGATTTTGCCTTTTCTATTGCCTGTTTGATTTCGGCCTTAGCATCTGCCCCGGGATTGTAGAAGGCGGCTGGTTGGGCATTCAGCATGGTTCCCGCCAGCAAAATCGCAAACATCAGCACCAGGTTCTTCATCTGCATCATCATTAAGATTGTTGCCGGTAAAAATAATTATTCTGTTTTAAATAAGCACGAGGTTCGCAGCTTCGTCTTCATGAAAGCAAACGCGGATTAGTCAACTTTGCTCATGATCAGTTTGCCGTGCTGAATTCCTTTAATGGCAATGAGGTTATCGGCCAATGTGGTCAGCCGGAAAGAGGGGCCTTTGACCGCAACAATTTCCATGCAGTGGTCGCCGATGTAAAAGATTTGAGAAGAGAGGATTACTTCACGATAATCTGACTGAATATCCTGCAAACGTGAATGAATGTCCTTTTTTGCCCTCGCATATACCAGCGTGATGGCTCCTGCAACGATGTTGTCACATTTCCACTTTTGTTCCACCAGGTTTTTTTCAATCAAAAACCGGATAGCCTGGGAACGGTTTGAAAATGAATTATTTTGTACATATTCATCCAGTGCTTTCAGCAGGTCTTCTTCGAGCGATACGCCAAATCGGGTTACAGCCATTTTAATTTTTTTGTGTTGTACAAACATAACAAAACAGGCAGACTTAATCCCGGAGTTCCCAGGAGAATCCGTCTTTCGTGTCTTTTATCTCAAAGCCAAGCTTCAACAGTTCGTTCCTGATCATATCGGCCGTTCCCCAGTCTTTAGCAGCTTTGGCGTTCATCCGTAGCCGGAGGAGCAGGTCGACTGCCCCTTCAAATGCTGCAGAACACGATGACGCCTCTTCTTCGTGTTTTTGCAGGCCAAAGAGGTGAAATATGAAGACTGTGAACAGGTTCTTCAAATCGGCCAGGTCGCCGGCTGAAACGGTTTCTTTTCCGTCGGCTATCGCATTGATCATTTTAACCCCGTCGAAAAGATGGGCCAGAGCAACCGGTGTATTCAGGTCATCGTTCATCGCGGTATAGCAACACTCGCGTAACCGCGCCGTATCGACGGTCGATTTTTCTGAGGCCCGTATCAGATCCAGGGTATCTGACGCTTTAAGCAGCCGGGCGAGTCCTTTTTCGGCAGCTTGGAGCGCTTCGTTTGAAAAATCGAGCGTGCTCCTGTAATGGGCGGTGAGCATGAAGTAGCGGATCGTCATCGGCGAATAGGCTTTTTCAAGCAGGGGATGACCGCCGGTAAAGAATTCGTCGAGAGAAATGGCGTTTCCGAGCGATTTGCCCATCTTTTGTCCGTTCAGCGTAATCATGTTGTTGTGCATCCAATACCTCACGGAATCGTGCCCAAAAGCAGCTCTTGACTGGGCCATTTCGGCTTCGTGATGAGGAAAGGTTAGGTCCATGCCACCCCCGTGAATATCGAATGTCTCACCCAGGTATTTGGAGCTCATCGCCGTACATTCGAGATGCCAGCCGGGAAAACCTTCGCTCCAGCGCGAGGGCCAGCGCATAATATGCCCGGGCGACGCTTTTTTCCAGATGGCAAAATCAAGTGGCGAGTGTTTTTCCTGTTGTCCTTCCAGCTCCCGGGTACTGGAAAGCATATCTTCCGTTTTTCGCCCCGAGAGCCGTCCGTACGGATGATTACGTGCATATTTTTCAACGTCAAAATAAACCGATCCGTTGCTTTCATAAGCGAAACCGGATGCTATTATTTTTTCGACCGCCTCAATTTGCTCGAGAATATGGCCGGTAGCGCGCGGCTCAATGCTGGGAGAAAGCACATTCAGCTTATCCATGGCTTTCTCGTAATGATTGATATAAAGCTGAACCACTTCCATGGGTTCAAGCTCATCCAGGCGCGCCCTTTGCTCGATTTTGTCTTCACCTTCGTCGGCGTCGTTAACCAGGTGTCCTACATCGGTAATATTACGGACATAGCGGACTTTGTAATCCAGGTGCTTCAGGTATCTGAAAAGCAGATCAAAGGTGATGGCCGAACGGGCATGGCCCAGATGGGGTTTCCCGTAAACGGTGGGACCACAAACGTACATGCCTGCTTTTCCGGGATGCAGGGGCGTGAAAACCTCTTTTTTGCGACTCAGTGTGTTGTAAATCTGAAGCTGATTCTCCATTGAAAGATGAAATTTCTGCAAATGTAAAAATTATTCCCGAAAGGCCGGGTGCTACCCCTTGTTTCCCGTGGAACAACCAGCGATAAAACCCGTCAGATCATCTTCTCCGGTACGACCCATTCATCAAACTGCCCGGCGGTCAGTAATCCGAGCGCGACTGCAGCTTCTTTCAGGGTTATATTTTCTGCATGGGCTTTTTTGGCAATTTTGGCCGCCTTTTCATAACCAATATGCGGGTTAAGTGCAGTTACCAGCATCAGCGAATTGTTCAAATGTTGCGTGATGCGGGCCCGGTTAGGCTCAATTCCGACGGCACAATTTTCATTGAATGATCTGCAGGCATCGCCAAGCAAGGTTGCCGACTGCAGAAAAGCATTGATCATCACCGGTTTGAAAACGTTCAGCTCGAATTGGCCGCTTGCCCCGGCAATGCTGATGGTTGTATCATTTCCCATCACCTGGACACATACCATTGTCAACGCTTCTGCCTGGGTAGGATTCACTTTCCCGGGCATGATCGAAGAGCCGGGTTCGTTATCGGGAATGATGATTTCGCCAATACCACAACGTGGTCCGGAAGACATCAGCCGGATGTCGTTGGCGATTTTCATCAGGCTCACAGCCAGAAGCTTCAGCGCGCCGTGCGTTTCTACCAGGGCGTCGTGCGCTGCGAGCGACTCAAATTTATTTTCTGCCGTAACAAACGGCAATTGGGTTAACTCAGCAATAGTTGCGGCTACTTCCTCCGCATAGCCTTTTGGAGTATTCAGTCCGGTGCCAACGGCTGTTCCCCCCAGGGCAAGTTCGGCCAGATGAGGTAGCGTCTTATGCAGGGCTGCCAGCCCGTGGTCAAGCTGTGCGACGTAGCCTGAGAACTCCTGCCCCAGTGTCAGCGGCGTGGCATCCATCCAGTGGGTACGGCCAATTTTGACAATGTCCATCATTTGTTTCGACTTCTCCGATAGCGTATTACGAAGCTGTATAACGGCCAGTATGGTGTTGTTGACCAGCACGGAATAGGCCGCGATGTGCATGGCCGTGGGAAAAGTATCGTTCGATGACTGCGATTTGTTGACATCATCGTTCGGATGAATAAGGGGGATGCCCTCACCCAGCTTGTTCCCGGCCAGAACATGCACCCGGTTCGAAATCACTTCATTCACGTTCATGTTCGATTGCGTGCCGGAACCGGTTTGCCAGACAACAAGCGGAAACTGATCGTCAAGTTTTCCTTCCGTAATCTCGTCACACACCTGGCAGATGAGCGCTTTCTTTTCTTCGGAAAGGACACCCAGCTTGCAATTAGTGATAGCAGCGGCCTTTTTCAGGTATCCGAAGGCGTGAATAATTTCGAGGGGCATGGAAGCCGGAGCGCCGATCCGGAAGTTCACCACCGAGCGCTGGGTCTGTGCTCCCCAGTATTTGGCGGCGGGAACCTTCACTTCTCCGAGTGTGTCTTTTTCAATTCTGTAGTCCATAATTACGTCGTTTTTAATAAGCTGTTTACAAACAAACAGTTGTAAAGCTGAGATGTTCTTTAACGGTAACCCGGCCGAATGACACAGAAAATGACCATATTTTTGTGTATTTTTGGTCTTTTGAGAAGAGATGAAGACGTATATCGTATTTTTAAAAGGTGTTAATGTCGGCGGACATAACCGTGTCAAAATGGATGTTCTGAAAAAAGCACTGACGGAGCATCAGTTTGAACACGTAAAAACTTATATAAACAGTGGTAACGTCATTTTACAATCGGTGAGTGACAAAGAAAAGATCGCTGAACAGGTCGCTCATATCATCAGAGTCAGTTTTGGTGTCGATGTGAAAATGATCATAAAAACGGCAGATGAACTGATCGATCTGACAGAAAGAAATCCTTTCAATGCGGAAGCGGAAAGTGATTGTGCCAAAAGGGCGGTCGTGATGTTGTCGGAGAGGGTGGAACCCGGTCAACTGCAGATTTTCAAAGATGAAGGGAAAGTGAACGAAAATTACTACCTGAGTGATGATGTGCTGTTTGTATATTATCATAACGGATTTGGAAACACAAAATTTACAGCCGACTATATCGGGAGAAAACTTGGTGTAGTAACAACTGCCCGGAACTGGAACACGATCCTTAAGCTGAGAGATATGGTCAGGAATTAATTAAAAACCGACCGCTCTGTCAGGTCCTTCCCGCTGCGGAGTGAATCAATCAGAAAGCGGGAGGGATTGTGTACTGCAGTACTGTATTATTAGGGTCAGAGGACACTGACAGCACAACAAATAAAGTGGACATGGAAATAATCATCCTGGGGTTTTTGATTTTATTGAACGGTTTTTTTTCTTTATCAGAAATTGCCTTGGTTTCGAGCAAAAGAACCAGGCTTGAACAATTACATCTAAAAGGAAGCAAAGGCGCCGGAACAGCCCTGCGTCTGCTGTCCAATTCAGGAAACTTCCTGTCGGCTGTCCAGGTCGGAATTACCCTGATCGGGATTATCACCGGCGTATATGGAGGGATGAACATTGCCGACGACGTCACGCCGTTTTTTGAGCAATTTGAGCTCACCAGCGTCTATGCCCACGAGATCGCCCTTACTTTAACGGTTATTGTGATCACCTATATTTCAATTGTTATCGGCGAATTGGTACCGAAAACGGTGGCATTAAGCAATCCGGAACAGATTGCTGTGACCGTCGCTCCTTTCATCGGGTATTTCAGTGCTGCATTTTATCCCTTTGTAAAACTGCTGGCGGTTTCAACCTACCTGGTTACCCGGATCATCGGCGTAAAAAAGCACGCGGAACACATGACAGAAGCAGAACTTCGTCAGATTATCAGGCATGCTTCCTACGAAGGTGTGATTGAACGGGAGCAGAATATTATGCACGAAAAAGTATTTTATTTTTCAGACAAGAAGGCCAAACACATCATGACACACCGTACTGATGTGGAATGGCTTGACATCTCAAAGCCGGAGGAAGAACTTAGGCTGGATATCAGGAAGGTCCAGCACAGCAAGGTAATTTGCAGTGAAGAAAACCTTGATAACTTTAAAGGGATACTCTATCTGAAAGATTACTATAAATCAAAAGCGCTGGCAAAAGAACCGCACATCGGGAATTTACTGGTCCAACCTGTTGTCGTTCCGGAAAATGCAGACGCCAAGCGGGTGTTGAACCAGTTACGGCAAAGGAAGATCCACATTGCAGTAGTCGTTAATGAGTACGGGGGCCTGGAAGGGATCATTACCCTGCACGATATCATCGAAAACATTGTCGGGCAGATTCCCGAAGAAGGCGAGAACTACGAACCGGACGTTTTCAAGCGGGATGACCAGTCCGTTCTTGTGAACGGCGAAGCATCGGTCGAAACGCTGACGGAAATCATCGAGAATTTTACAATCGATTTTGATAAAATAGACTACTCCACGGTTGCCGGTTTTGTTTTTGAGCAAATCAATGATATTCCCAGGACCGGAGACAAAATTAATTATCAGGATTATACCATTGAAATTGTTGACATGGACGGTAACCGCATCGATAAAATATTGATATACAAAAAGAAATGAGCCTGTGCTTTGCAAAGACAGCCCGAAACACATCCGGCTCATTTAATTTTTGCGTTTGCAGCTTTCCGGAAAGCCTTGAAAATAGATCTAATTTTTTGTAACTTGACTTTGTTAATAGGTTCGGCTAATTCGTCAGCATTTAGACTTAGCTGGAATATTAACCAGATAACACGGTGCAATCATGAAAGAAAAAATCCAGCCACGACTGAAGAAATGGCACGTCATTTCACTAATTATCCTTGTTTTAACGGCGTCAGTACTGACAGTCTTACCGGGAATGGTAAAAAATTATCTTGTAAAAAACAGTGAGGAACTGGTCGGACGCAGGATTGGACTTGAAAAACTTACAATTAATTATTTCCGGTTCAGTGTTGCCGCCCGGAATTTTGATCTGTACGAGCAGAATCAAAAAGATGTTTTTATCCATCTGGACGAACTGCATGTTGATTTTGAGCCATGGAGGCTTTTGCGGAATGAGTATGCTTTCGCCGGGATCTCACTCGTTAAGCCTGAAGTTTCTTTGATGTATACCGGACAGGCGTTTAACTTCAGTGATTTGATGACTTCTTCCGATACTGTTGCGATTGAGGAGGAAAATACGGATCCCGTGAAATATGTTGTGCGGAATTTCAGCATCAGTGACGGATATCTGCGGTATGAGGACAAGACCGTGGCCAGTGTTTCCGAACTGAAAAGCCTGAGCCTGACAATACCTGAAATTGCCTGGGATAACAGCAGTTCCGAATTGGGCGCCGGTTTCATTCTGGGTGAAAACGGAAAGGTACAGATAAGCGGAAACCTTGATCAGAAGCGAGGCAGGTATTCTGTCAGTCTGAGTACGGAACAGATCGACATCGGGCCTTTTCAGGCTATTTCAAACCTTATTTGGATGCAGGTTCAATAACAGGCTATTTGAGTTCGGACGTCGTGATTTCAGGAGAAATGGAGAACCCGATGAACGTGAAAGTCTTCGGGGAAGCCGGCATAAAGGATTTTCGTATAGAAGATGCCCGGAGGGAATCAGTTATGTCGGTAAAGGATGCATGGGCGAAAATTGATTCGCTCGACATCGGCGGCTGGAATTTTTGTTTTGCAGAGCTTAAGGTGGAAGAGCCCAGGCTGTCGGCAGTGCTGACTCCGGAGGGCACTAATCTCGAGCAGATCCTGGCTCCTTATCTGGCTGATACGCTTGATACTGACAGCACCGAGGTTCATTATTCGATCCGGAATCTGGACCTGAAGGGAGGGAGTCTGTCGTTTGCCGATTTAACCCTCAGACGGCCATTTCGATTCGATGTTACCAATCTTGATTTCAGCATGACAGGCCTTCATGATCAGGCTACTCAAATTCCTATGGAATTCGAAATGGCACTCAACCAGTCGGGCGTATTGAAGGGGAAGGCGGCGGTGGATCTGCTCAATCCGATGAATATTCTTTTGGAGTGCTCTGTTCAGGGGCTGGATATGGTCAGTTTTTCACCCTATGCCGAATATTACCTGGCGCGGCCGGTCAGGAGAGGGGTGTTTAATTACGATGTTAAACTGGCCATGACCCCCTCCACCCTGAGCAACGATAATCATATCAGCATCGATGGGCTGGAAATAGGCAAAAAAGTTAAAGAAAAGCCCGTTTATCAGGTGCCCGTTGGTCTGGCCCTGTACGTATTGAAAGACCGCAAAGATCATATTGGCTTTGAACTGCCGGTTAGCGGAAACCCTTCAAGTCCTCAGTTTAAGCTGCGCAGGATTATCTGGAAAACCTTTGAGGAGTTCCTGTTGAAGACAGCCACTCAGCCGCTGAACTTTATCGGGCACAAACTGGGGGTTGATCCGGCAAGCGTCAGGGAAATCCCGTTCAATTATTTGCAGGACAGCCTGACTCACGACCAGATTGCCAGGCTCGACAAAATCACAGAGATTATCAGCAGGAAACCGGATCTTTCTTTCTCCCTGGTGCAGGCAACCAATCCGGATGAAGAAAAAGCCCTGATCGCTGTGCGGAATGCCAAAATCCGCTATGCCTCAGGTGCAGGCATTGCCGGTACCGACCAGACACTGTACAACAGGCTGACCGTGGCTGACAATGATCCTGGTTTTCTTTCCTTCCTGGGAATAACAGTAGATGAAGCCGGTCTGAATAATGAGCGTTACCGGCTGAGTTGCCTTCAGAAAGCGGGAAGCGAAAATGTGCAGCAGGAGTTTGGTCAGCTTTTGGAAAAACGGCGGAGCCTGTTGCAAACATACCTGGCCGGTAAAGGTCTGCCGGAAGGAGCGGTGCAGTTCAAAACAGCAGACCTGCGTAACCTGCCGGAGGAAATGAAAAAACCTCAGTTTGTCGTCGAGGTTTCGTTAGAATGACACCATAAACATAACAGGGTGGAATCCGGAACCCACCAAAAAAAACGGGGCGGTACCGAAAAGCCATACGAGTAGGGGAAACCGTTGGGTCAATGAAAACGGCCGCAGGTAAAGAAGCTTCATTCAAAAACATGAACTTCCGGCACGTTTCGTTTTCCAACTAACTTATAAATACATGAAGAAAAATGTAGCAGAATTCATTGGCACGTTCTGGCTGGTACTGGGTGGCTGCGGAAGCGCCGTTCTGGCTGCCGGATTTCCTGAAGTCGGGATCGGTCTTGTCGGCGTTTCGCTGGCATTTGGTCTAACCGTTCTGACGATTGTTTATTCTTTAGGACACATCTCCGGCGCCCATTTGAATCCGGCGGTGACGATCGGACTTTGGGCCGGAGGACGGGTAAGCGGCAAAGACATCCTGCCCTACATTATTTCGCAGGTTCTCGGCGGGATTGCCGCGGCTGCTGTCTTGTATGTCATTGCGACAGGGAATGGCTCTGACATTGGTGGTTTTGCTGCAAACGGCTATGGGGAGCATTCGCCTGGCCAGTACAGCCTTGTTGCTGCTGTTGTCAGCGAATTTGTCATGACTTTCATGTTTCTGATCATTATTCTCGGTGCAACCGATACAAAGGCTCCGAAAGGATTTGCAGGGATCGCCATCGGACTTGCCCTGACGCTGATCCATTTGATCAGTATTCCGGTTACCAATACCTCGGTTAACCCGGCCCGGAGTATCAGTCAGGCAGTATTCGTTGGTGACTGGGCCTTGTCGCAGCTCTGGTTGTTCATTCTCGTTCCTGTACTTGGGGCTTTGGCTGCCGGTGTTGTTTATAAATCGCTGGCAAGGCAGGATAAATAGCAAATTTTTCTGTTACTCCGGACTCCTGCCTCATTCGAAAGTGGGGCAGGAGTTTTGCTTAACGCCTGGTAAAACAGGGTAAATATTAAATTTTAGCTCGCCCGGACGTCAGAAATTTGATTTTTAACTGATTTGACATTAGCTTTGCATAAAACATTTGTTTATCCGCATAACAATGACGCACGAAGCAGCACATTCCATTCTTCTGTTCCATCTTAGCCGGATGCATTTCTCCAACAGTTGCATGCGCTGATGCGCAGGAACATTTCCCGGGAATCAGTGTTACTGATTCAAACAATAACTTATTTCTTTTAGTTTTAGGAATTTACACAACCGTCCGTAACAGCGGATGATTTGACTTAATCTGTTCATTAAAATGCACGAAGCAATGGAAATCAAACGAGATATACGCGAAGAGTTGAAAAAAAGGGTCCTGGTACTTGATGGAGCCATGGGGACCATGATCCAGGAACATGAGTTGACTGAAGAGGACTTCCGGAATGAAGAATTCACAGCCCTTAAGAATGAGTTGTTCGGGAATAATGATCTCCTTTCAGTTACACGGCCTGACATCATTCGCGGAATTCATGCGGCTTTTCTGGAAGCCGGTTCCGATATTATTGAAACTAACACGTTTAATGCAAACCGGATCTCCCAGGCGGATTATCATACCGAGCAATGGGTTTACGGCATCAACCTGGCATCGGCGAAAATTGCCCGGGAAGTGGCAGACGAATTCACGAAAAAAACGCCCGACAAACCAAGGTTTGTGGCCGGGGCGATCGGGCCCACCAACAAAACCCTTTCCCTGTCGCCCGATGTGAACGATCCGGGTTACCGGGCCACTGATTTTGATTCGGTTAAGGAGGCTTACCGCGAGCAGATCGAAGGGTTGCTCGACGGAGGTGTTGACATGCTGCTGGTGGAAACCATTTTTGATACGCTGAATGCAAAAGCAGCGCTTTATGCCATTGAAGAAGTGCTCGAAGGGCGAAACCTCCGGCTGCCTGTGATGGTGTCGGGAACCATTACCGATGCCAGCGGACGGACCCTTTCCGGTCAGACCGTTGAGGCCTTTGTGAATTCAGTGCGCCACATCGATCTGCTCAGCATCGGGCTGAACTGCTCCCTGGGAGCGAAAGACATGCGGCCGTACCTGAAAGAAATGGCTCAGAAAGCGCCGTTTTACATCAGTGCATACCCGAATGCCGGACTGCCGAACCAGTTTGGTGAATATGATGAAACACCCGAAGAAATGGCCGTGCAGGTAAAAGATTTCCTGGATAATAATTTTGTCAATATTATAGGTGGATGCTGCGGTACGACGCCCGATCATATCCGGAAGTTTGCCGGCATAGCCGCTGCTGCCAGCCCGCATGTGAAGGCTGAAAATGACGGGTTAACACGTTTCAGTGGTCTGGAGCCGGTGACCCTGACGCCCGAGGTCAATTTTATGAACATTGGCGAACGCTGCAATGTATCTGGTTCGCGGAAATTCGCCCGCCTGATCCGCGATGAAAAATATGAGGAAGCGCTTGCTGTTGCCCGCGAACAGGTTGAAAACGGGGCGCAGGTGATTGACGTCAATATTGATGATGCGATGCTCGATGCCAAAAAGGAGATGGTTACTTTTCTGAACCTCATCATGGCTGAGCCCGATATTGCCCGTCTGCCCATCATGGTCGATTCGTCCAAATGGGAGGTGATTGAAGCGGGGCTTAAGTGCCTGCAGGGGAAGGCTATTGTCAATTCAATCAGCATGAAAGAAGGCGAGGAGCAATTCCTGGAGCAGGCGCGTAAGGTAAAACGATATGGCGCGGCGGTCGTTGTAATGGCCTTTGACGAAAAAGGGCAGGCCGACAGCTTCGAACGGAGGATCCAAATCTGCGAACGCGCTTACAGGCTGTTAACGGAAAAGATTGGTTTCCCGCCCGAAGACATCATTTTTGACCCGAACATCCTGACCATTGGCACCGGGATGGAAGAACACAATAATTACGCGGTCGACTTTATTAACGCGGTTCGCTGGATCAAGGCCAATTTACCAAAAGCCCGCACGAGCGGGGGCGTGAGCAATGTATCCTTTTCATTCAGAGGCAATGATCCGGTACGCGAAGCCATTCATTCGGTATTCCTGTTTCATGCGATCCGGGCAGGCCTCGATATGGGCATTGTTAATCCCGGCATGCTGCAGATTTACGATGAAATTCCAAAAGATTTGCTGGAGCGGGTCGAAGATCTCGTGCTGAATCGCCGGCCCGACGCCACCGAACGGCTGCTTGAATTTGCGCAGACGATGAAAGAAGGTGAAGGGAAAGCCGTGCATAAGGACGAGTGGCGTGAACTGCCGCTGGTTAAAAGGCTGGAGCATGCTCTGGTGAAGGGAATCGCCGACCATATTGAAGAAGACCTGGCAGAAGCGTTACCGCTTTATCAGCCTACCCTGAATATTATTGAAGGTCCGCTGATGGATGGCATGAACGTCGTCGGCGATCTGTTCGGATCGGGAAAAATGTTCCTTCCGCAGGTGATCAAATCGGCCCGGGTAATGAAGAAAGCGGTGGCCTTTTTGCTGCCCTACATCGAGAAAGACAAGGAAAAATACAAACAGCAGCAGACCAGACGGCCAAAGGTGCTGATGGCCACTGTAAAAGGAGATGTGCACGATATCGGGAAAAATATCGTCGGCGTTGTGCTGGGATGCAATAACTATGACGTGATTGACCTGGGCGTGATGGTGCCTACCGAAAAGATCCTGGATACCGCTGTCAGCGAACAGGTGGATATCATCGGTGTGAGCGGGCTTATCACCCCCTCGCTCGAGATTATGGCGACAGTGGCCGCCGAAATGGAACGCAGGGGATTTACGATTCCCCTCCTGATCGGAGGCGCCACGACCTCTAAAATACATACTGCCGTAAAGATCGCTCCCAATTATTCCAAACCGGTGGTTTACGTGAAAGATGCCAGCCGTACTGTCAATGTGGTTTCGAGTCTGTTGTCGGGGAATGAAGACTATATCCGCTCGGTCAATGATGAGTACCAACAGATCAGGACTTTTCACGGACAGAAAAAGAGCAAAGAGTATCTGACCCTTGAAGATGCCCGTGCCAACCGGTTTAAGATTGACTGGAGCAAAGATGAGGTTTCCCGGCCAAAAGTAACCGGAATTCATGAGTTGATCGATTATCCAATCGCAGAATTGCGGAAGTATATCGACTGGAATTTCTTCTTTTTTGTGTGGGAACTGAAAGGACGGTTCCCCGACATCCTGAGCGATGAACGACAGGGAGAGCAGGCGCGGAAAGTCTATGCCGATGCCCAGCAGATGCTCGACCGCATCATTGAGCGGAAGATGCTTCAGGCGAACGGTATTTTCGGCATCTGGCCCGCCCATTCCGAGGGCGATGACGTTGTGTTGTTTGATGATGAAGCGCGGACAAAAGAGCTGGGGCGTTTCTATCATCTCAGGCAGCAGGAAAAAAAACAGGCCGGTTCCCCGAATTTTTGCCTGGCCGACTTTGTGGCGCCCCGTGAAGTGAATAAAACCGATTATTGCGGTGCTTTTGCTGTCACAGCCGGGGTTGGCATTGAAAAATGGATGGCTGAATACAAGGCCGATCACGACGATTACAACGCCATTATGCTGGAAGCGCTTGCCGACCGGCTGGCCGAGGCATTCGCTGAATTGCTCCATGAGAAGGTCCGGAAAGAGTATTGGGCTTACGTCCCCGACGAAAACCTGAGTATGGAAGATATCATCAAAGTGAAATACCAGGGTATACGTCCGGCCATGGGGTATCCGGCCTGTCCCGAACACCATGAGAAAAGGAACCTGTTCAACATATTGGGCGCTGAAAAAGTCGGCATTAACCTGTCGGAGCATTTCGCGATGTACCCGACAGCCGCCGTGTGCGGACAATACTTCGCCCATCCTGAGTCGCGGTATTTCAGTCTGGAGAAGATCGGAAAGGATCAGGTGGAAGATTATGCGCGGAGAAAAGGCGTTTCGGTTGAACTGGTCGAACAGTTCCTGCCGGTGAACCTGAATTATAAGGGTATTTAGCGGGAGCAATTTTGTTATGGCCAGCAGTTAAAAAAAGAGCTTATGCCTTTTGTCGGGAAGGGATTGGTGCGTATGTTTGTACCGGGAAATCCAAAGTCTTGATAATAACAACAGAACATGAAGGTAATTGATTTTATCAAAAAAAGTGATAAGACCATTTTTTCGTTTGAATTGCTCCCGCCGCTGAAGGGAAGTGATGCCGGTAATATCTACCGGACCATTGAAAATCTGATCGATTATAAACCCCGGTATATCAACATCACCACCCATCGGGATGAGATGATTTACAAGGAGATGTCAGACGGGACAATTCGCAGGCAGGTGGTGCGCAAACGCCCGGGAACAGTGGCCATAGCGGCCGCTATTCAGCATAAATACGGAATACCCGTAGTTCCGCATATTCTTTGCGGAGGTTTCACCAAAAGTGAAACGGAGCATGTGCTGATCGATCTTA